>JAAVCU010000024.1 GCA_014802175.1 Bacteroides sp. | reverse complement strand
TGTTGGCGGTGGTTTCGAGTGCTTTTGCAGCGAATGCCGATAAATATTCCATCAACAGGGGGGATCTGCCGGAGGCTGCACAGCAGTTCCTGACAGAACATTTCCCGAAATCTAAAGTCGGGATGGTGAAGGTTGACAAGCATTTGCTAAAAAAGACAGATTATGATGTCAAGCTCGTGAACGGCACTAAGATTGAGTTCAATAATGCCGGAAAATGGACGGAGGTGGATTGCAAGAACTCACCGGTGCCTGAAAGCGTGATACCCAAGGCCATCCGCACGTATGTGAAGAAGAATTTCAGTGATGTCTATATCGTGAAGATCGAGAAAACATCAACCAAGTATGAAGTTGATCTTTCCGATGGAGTGGAACTGACATTTAATCTCCTCGGGCAGTTTAAGAGCATGAAGATGGACGATTAAGCTAATTAGTAATTAGGAGTTAGTAATTAGTAATTAATGTTACTGCATAAAAGATATCCGGTCTCGGTGAGATCGGATTTTTTTGTGATTTTTTGTGTGTGAATTGAAAAAATATATTACCTTTGCAAGCGAAAGCGGTTGGCATTATGCCATTAATAGGGAACCGGGTGCGAATCCCGGACAGTCCCGCTGCGGTAAGTCTCTGAGAATCTTGAGTTACCTGCTTATGGTAAATCTTGATTGAAAACTAAGGCAAAAATCTTCCTTGCCACTGATCTCCGGATCGGGAAGGCGTGCCTGAAGTTGAGACGAGTCCGAAGACCTGCCGTTTTTGGAAGTTCGGCTTCCCGATATGTTTAACACTCTTTCGAGGAAAAGAGAGCATATATGAGATCGGTAAAATTCCAATTGAGCTTTGCAGGAGCCTTGTTATCTGCAACGATGGCTAACGCCTCTAATGATACGATTGCGAGGACACTTCAGGAGTATGAGGTGGTGTCGGAGCGTGTGCGTAAGGAGGTGACCAGCACCGCGCCCCTCTTCAATCTCACCGACGAGAGGATGAAGACCATGGGTGTGACCGACATTTCGGATGCGTTGCACAGATTGCCGGGCATCAATATTCGTGATTATGGCGGAGCCGGAGGAATGAAAACGGTATCGGTGCGCGGTTTCGGCACAACCCATACCGGTGTTATCTACGATGGTATTGTGCTCAGCGATTGCCAGAGCGGCAAGATCGACTTGTCGCGATATTCGCTCGATAACGTAGGGAGCCTGTCGCTGATCGTAGGTGACAATAACGACATCTTCATCCCGGCGAAAGCATCGGCGTCGGCTGCCTCCATCATCATCTCGACGCTGTCGGTGCCCGGTCCGCAGGATTCCCTATGGCATCTAACCGGACAGATGCGCTTCGGTTCGTTCGGCACTTACAACCCTTATTTCAAAGTCAGCAAGACTTTGACACCGAAGTTCTCATTTTCGGCTATCGGCGAATTTACGCACGGCAAGAATAACTACCCCTTCACGTTGTCGAACGGAATATTGGTTACACGCGAACGCCGCAACAACAGTATGATGAACTCCGGGCACGCCGAGATAAACACCCGTTGGCGACCTACGCCTGCCTCAACACTCGACGCTAAGGTTTATTATTACGACAATGCCCGGCAGCTCCCCGGTCCGGTCATCCTTTACAATCCGATATGTAATGAGAAATTGCGCGACCGCAATGCTTTCGGTCAGCTGACCTATAAAAACCTTTCACTCCGTAAATTTTCATTTCAGGGATTGGCAAAGTTCAACTGGGATGCATCGCATTATCAGGATAAAGACGGGAAATACCCCGGAGGAGTGTGGGATGAGAGCTATTATCAGCGGGAAGCATACGTATCCGGGTCTGCCTTATATATGCCTACCGACAGGTTGGCGTTCAATTATTCGGCAGATTATGTCTATAATAATTTGACCACAAATCAGTTGAACATAGTCTCGCCGTGGCGCCATTCGGTGTTGCAGTCGTTGACCGGTAAGTTTCAGAATTCGTGGCTGATCGCCACAGCGCGCCTTCTCTACTCGATATTCGATAACGGCGCGCGCGAGGGTGTGAGCGCACAGGATAAAAATAAACTGTCGCCATCGGTGAGTGTGTCGGTTCAACCTTTCAGAGATTATCTGCTGTTTTTCCGCGCCTCTTACAAGAATATATTCCGAATGCCTACCTTCAACGAGAGCTATTATTATCACATGGGAAGCACTTCGTTGAATCCGGAGAATACCGATCAATACAATTTCGGTGTGACATGGCAACGAAACAGGTCCGGTTGGTTGAATTCTCTGGTCCTGACCGGCGACCTCTATTACAATTGGGTGAGGGATAAGATTGTGGCTGTGCCTACGAATATGTTTATCTGGCAGATGACGAACATTGACAAGGTGCGTGCGTTCGGTGCGGACCTGACGGCAAGCGCTACATTCAAGATTACTTCTCGGCAGAATATAGTCTTTGCAGGAAACTACAGCTGGCAGAGGGTGCAGCCTCGCACGTCGCCGACTGATCCTGAATATAACAAGCAGGTGGCATACACACCGATTCATTCCGGAGCAGCCTCCATAAGCTGGGAGAATCCGTGGGTTGATCTGGTGGTTCACACCACCGGACAGAGTGACCGTTACGGCACAAGTTCGAACCTCCCTATGACCCGCATTGACGGTTATATGGAGCTGGGTGTGGCGGCGATGCACTCGTTCCGCCTCAGACGCAATACGTTTGATGTGAGGGTGGATCTCACCAACCTTCTGGATACGCAATATGAGATAGTGGCTGATTATCCGATGCCCGGACGTGCATGGAAATTGACTCTGACCTATAAGTTTAATTGAATTATCTAACTAAATAAGAGAATAAGAAATGAAAAAATTTGCAACGTTATTCTTATTGTCACTGATGGCAGGTATCTTCACCTCTTGTGACGATAATAACAACAAGGGTGAGGCCGTGGAGACAGTGAGCGGCTTCTACACAATCAACGGCGGAAACAAGAGCAGCAAGATTCCGGCAACTCTGACCGCATACGATTATGCGACAGGTTCGGCTACCGATGCCGAGCAGGATGCGTTTTATGCCGTAAACGGTATTGCTCTCGGCGATGGCGCACAGCAGGCAGTGGTTTGCAACAACAAGATGTATATCGCGATGTACACTTCCGACCTCATCTGGGTTGTGGAACCGGCTACACTGAAAATCATCAAGTCGATCAAACCGGAGGGAGATGCAACGCAACCCCGTTATCTTGCCGCGAAGGGTGATAAGGTGTATTGCTCAATGTATACCGGTTACGTATCGGAAATCGACACCAAGACCGATGAAATCACCAGGTCTGTGAAGGTAGGTCCGAATCCTGATGGTATCGCCGTTTCAGGAAATAATCTTATTGTTGCCAACACTGACGGCATGAACTCGAAGAACAATTATGCCAACAACAGTATTTCGGTGGTGGATCTCTCAAGCTTCACGCAGACTGAGGTGAAGACTCCACAGTTCGCCGGGAATCATCCTACGGATGCTGCTTCCAACGGCACAGATGCCTTTGTTGTAATGCAGGGCACTTATAAGGATCCCTCCGATCCGGATTATATCCCCGGAATTATTGTGAAGGTTACTGGAACAGGTTCTGCCGATATCAAGAAAGTGTGCAACGGAACCAACATTGACGTATGCGGTTCAAATCTGCTCGTGATCGATGCTCCTTATTATGGCAAACCTGCCGACAGAACATATAAGGTTTATGATGTCAACACTTTTGCCGAGAAAGGTAATATCGCCAAGCAGGTTAGCGGAGAGGAGTCTGAGATTTTAGCACCTAACGGCGTATTCATGGATCCGGTGGGTGGCGATATCGTGATGCTGTCTTATTATGTCGACTCCACCACAGGTAAGTCGCTCACAAAGGAGCCGTGTTATGCAAATATCTATGATAAATCCGGTAACTTTAAGAAAAGGATTAAGTGTGGCGTAGGTGCCCGTGCGGTGACTTTCGTTCATGCTGTAACAGAAATGTAATGCTAAATGATAGTGGAATATAGATTGGCAGGGAAGAGGGGTGTGAACTTCTTGGTTTCCCTATTGGTAGGTGTGGCTTTCTTCGCTTCATGCGGGGGGAGCCATTCCTCGTCAACATACGATGGTGATGGAGAGGAACTTCCGCTGAAATATGCGGAGAACCTTTCGATAATTAAACATCCTGATTTCACGGAGGTTACGGTGCGCAATCCATGGGATACACTCAAAACGTTGCAAAAATATATCCTTGTGAATCGCGACAGCGTGACACCCGAAAATCTTCCGCAGGGCACTCTCGTAAAAGTGCCTGTAACGAATGCTCTGGTCTATTCTACGGTTCACAACAGTCTTATCTCGGAGTTGGGATCGATGGATGCAATCGGAGGTATCTGCAATTCCAAATATGTCAATAATCCCGAATTGCAGCGACGTCTTGCTTCCGGTAAGATTGCTGATTGCGGTGTCAGTCTCAGCCCGGATCTGGAGAAGATCATAAAGCTGAATCCGCAGGTTGTAATGTTGTCACCGTTCGAGAATAACGACAAGTATGCGAAGGTAGGTGAGCTTGGAATACCTATCATAGAGTGTGCGGATTATATGGAGACCTCTGCACTCGGCCGAGCTGAGTGGGTTCAGTTCTACGGGTTGCTTTTCGGCAAGGAGCAGGAGGCACGGCAAATGTTTGAGGAGACTGAAAGAAACTATAACCGCCTTAAGGCGCTCGCTGCTGAAACTTCGTCAAAACCGAAAGTGCTCATAGATCAGCGTTACGGGCAGGTCTGGAATGTGCCGGGGGGAGTCTCGACCATGGGTAAGCTTATAGAGGATGCCGGGGGAATCAATCCGTTTGCCTCTTATGCTCAGAGTGGCAGTGTGCCTTTGGCTCCTGAAAAGGTGCTTGGTGAGGCTCACGATGCCGATGTCTGGTTTGTTAAATATAATCAGGAGAAGGATAAGTCAATGGCTGAACTCGCTCAGGATGCGCCGGTGAATTCCCGGTTCAAGGCTTATCGCGATGGGCGGGTTTTCGGATGCAACACCCACTATGTAGATTATTATGAGGAGACACCCTTTCATCCCGACAGACTGCTTGAAGATATGATCGCGGGGATGCATCCCGAACTCAACCTCAATCTCAGATATTTTAAACAGTTAAGTAATTAATGCGCTTTATAATTCTTGCGATCCTGACAGGCGCGCTGTTTCTGTTGAACCTGTTTGTGGGTTCGGTGGATATACCCGCCGGTGAGGTCGCCGACATACTTTTCAATGGGGCTGATCCCGATGGCCCGTTGCGATTCATCGTAATCAACAGTCGATTGCCACAAGCCATCACCGCAGTGTTGGCGGGGGCGGCGCTGACCGTATCCGGTCTGATGCTCCAGACAGCATTCCGCAATCCGTTGGCGGGTCCCTCGATTCTGGGCATAACATCCGGATCGAGCTTGGGTGTGGCGTTCGTAATTCTCTTCCTCGGTGGATCGGTCTCCGCTGCCGGTTATTCCTGGGGAGGCTATATGGCTATACTGATAGGATCGTTTGTCGGGAGCGTTGCCATCATGGGGTTGCTTCTCCTTTTCTCTATGTGGCTTAAGAATGACCTGATGTTGCTGATTGCCGGGATTATGGTGGGGTATCTCACATCTTCGGTCATCACACTTCTCAATTATCTTTCTACGGCCGAAGGTGTGCATGGTTACGCCATGTGGGGAATGGGTAACTTCAATGGTGTGGCTTTAGGGCAGATTCCAATTTTCGCAATAGCGATATCTGCCGGCCTGATTTTATCCATACTCATGGTGAAACCTCTGAATATCATTCTTCTCGGAGAGAATTATGCGCTCAATCTCGGAATCAGGATGCAGTGGGTGAGAAATATGTTGCTGGTGACAACGGGTATTCTCACCTCTGTAGTTACAGCATTCTGCGGCCCGATATCGTTTATCGGTCTGGCTGTGCCCCATATCGTGCGTATGATTTTCCGCGTTTCTGATCACCGGGTAATCATTCCCGGCTGCATCCTGACAGGCGGACTGGTGGGGCTGGTGTGCAATCTGCTGTGTGTGCTTCCTGAAAATATTGTGCTCCCGTTGAATGGGGTGACTCCCTTGATCGGTGTGCCGGTGATTCTGTATGTAATATTCAAAGAAAGATTCCGTAAGAGATGATCGATAAGCCAATGCCACAGGAACAAATTAGAGTTGTGGATCTCACAACCGGTTACCGAAATTCAAAAGGTGATAAAGAGGTTACGACAAAACTCACTGCGTCTCTTTATGCCGGGGAACTGACGTGTCTGTTGGGTCCCAATGGGGCAGGGAAGTCTACACTCTTGCGGACGCTTGCCGGTTTTCAGAAACCTTTGAGTGGCTCGATAGAGATAACGGGCAAGAATATTATGGATTTCAGGGGTAAGGAGTTGTCGCGCACCATCGGGGTTGTGCTCACAGAGAAACCGCTGCTGGAGAATATGGATGTGGAGACGTTGGTGGGATTGGGCAGAGCACCTTACACCGATTTCTGGGGACGTTTCTCGAAAGAGGATAGGGAGGCAGTAGATAAGTCGCTGGCAATGATCGGCATTGAGTCGCTACGGCACAGGATGGTACAGAGCCTTAGCGATGGCGAGCGTCAGAAGGTGATGATTGCCAAGGCGTTCGCACAGGAGACTCCGGTGATTTTTCTCGATGAGCCGACGGCGTTTCTGGATTATCCGAGTAAGGTCGAGATTTTGCTGTTGCTTTATAATCTGGCACACAGCATGGAGAAAACGATTTTCCTGTCTACCCACGATCTGGACATGGCTTTGCAGCTGACAGATCGCGTCTGGCTGATGGATAAGAAACTTGGAGTCAGGACGGGAACTCACCGGGAGTTGACCGAATCGGGAGATCTTGAGCGCTATTTCCAGCGTCCCGGAATCCGCTTCGACAAGGAGACAGGGCTGTTTAAGATTGACCGGGACTGCAGGCAAGGGGACTTCGGGCTTTCGCCCTCAGCACAGTCTTGAGGCAGGGGGATTGGACTCGGGTCAGAGGCGAAATCATTAATTATTAACCATTAATTATTAATTATAAGATCCGGTGTTAGGTTTTGTTATTGCTGGAGTGAGCTCGGGGAGTGGGAAGACAACGGTGACCAATGGTTTGCTGAGGGGATTTGCAAACCGTGGATTCAGTGTGGCTCCTTTCAAGGTGGGTCCTGATTATATCGACACGCAGTTTCATCGCGTGGCAGCCGGTGTGCCGTCAATCAATCTGGATCTCTTTATGTCTGACGAAATTTGCGTAAAAGAGAGATTCCAAAGATACGCGGCGGGGAAGGATATTGCGGTGGTGGAGGGAGTGATGGGACTATTCGATGGTTATGATAAGGATCGGGGAAGTGCTTCGAATATAGCCCGGATACTGGATTTGCCGGTAGTGCTTGTTGTGAATGCGGCTTCTTCGGCTTATTCGCTGGTGGCGCTGCTGTCAGGCTTTAAGAATCACGATGAAAGGATACGGATTGCCGGTGTGATTTTCAATAATGTGGCTTCCGATAATCATCTGCGGTTGTTGAAGTCGGCAGCGGAGGATGCGGGGGTGACTTGCCTGGGTTATGTGAGAAGAGATCCGACGATCAGTGTTCCTTCCCGGCATTTGGGGCTGTCGCTTGGGGATTCGAATATGATGGAGGAATTTGTCAGGAGGGCGGAGCTTGCCGTGAGGGCAGGTGTGGATTTCGAGAGGCTTCTGGAGGGTCTGGAATTCGGAGCTTCGAGCTTGGGAACTTCGGGCTTGGGGACTTCGGGCTTTCGCCCTCAGCACAGTCTTGAGGCGGAGGGGGAGAAGGCAGCGGAGGGAGAGATAGCAACTGCAGAGGGGGAGAAGGCAGCAGCCGGAAGGATTGCGGTGGCATGGGATGATGCTTTCAATTTTGTGTATCCGGAGAATCTGCGGGCGCTGGCTTGTAATCATAGATTCGGGGGAGAGATTGTGAGGTTCTCTCCTCTAAGTGATGAACAGATGCCGGATGCCGATTTCCTCTACCTCCCGGGTGGATATCCGGAACTTTTCGCAGAGAGACTTGAGGCTAATGTGCCGATGAGGGAGTCGGTCCGTCAGTTTGTGGAGAATGGTGGATTTGTGATGGCTGAATGTGGGGGAATGATTTATCTGGGTGAAGAGATCAACGGCAGGAAGATGTGCGGAGTGTTGCCGCTGTCTGCCTCTATGGATAAGGCGAGGTTGCATCTCGGCTACAGAACGATGAGGATAGGAGACTTTACTCTCCGCGGACATGAATTTCATTATTCTTCCGTTATTGAGAATAAGGAAAGGATCGGAAGTTTCAAAAGTTGCGCGGAGCAGCTTGATGTAAAGGGAGAGCGGGTTTCAACTCCGATCTACAGATATAAGAACACAATTGCAGGATACACCCATTGGTATTGGGGCGATAATGATATATCAGAGCTTTATGAGAATTTACACGCGTAGAGGAGATGGCGGATTGACCGGGATACATGGCGGACACCGGGTGCCTAAAACGGATATCCGCATAGAGGCGAATGGTGCCCTCGACGAACTTAACAGTATAATCGGTGTTGTGCGTTCTCTGCTGGAGGATGAGTCGAAAGATGCGGTGCTACGCACTGTGCAGGAAAATATTATGAACCTGATGAGTCGTGTGGCCACACTTTCCGATGAGCGGAAGATGAATCCAAGACAATTGTCAGCCGGAGCTGTTGAGGAGTTGGAAAGGGAGTTGAACAGGATATCTGATAAGGGTTGTATGACTCAGGATTTTGTGTTGCCTGGTGGTTGTCAGGTTGCCGCTATGCTGCATCATGCGCGCGCCGTGTGCCGAAGGGCTGAGCGGGAGTTGTGGCGCCTGAATGAGGTGGATCCTGTTGAGAGTGAGATGATGAGTTATGTCAACCGTCTTTCGGATCTTCTTTTTGCAATGGCAAGGGAGTGCAATTTTGATGAGGAGGTATCTGATGAACGATGGAAGCGGTTCGGTGATAAGTCATAGGTAATAAATAACAGGAGATAAGTTGTAAGTGATAAGAGTGAAATCAAGAATTATTAACCATTAATTATTAATTATTAATTAATGAGGTTCAGGTCAATAATGCTCGGTGGAACGGGCAGCGATGTCGGGAAAAGTGTTTTGGCGGCGGGATTGTGCCGGATTCTGTTGCAGGATGGGTATAATCCTGCACCATTCAAGGCGCAAAATATGGCGTTGAATTCGTATGTGACACCCGATGGACTGGAGATTGGTCGCGCGCAGGCTGTGCAGGCCGAGGCTGCCGGGGTGGAGTGCATGGCGGAGATGAACCCGGTGTTGCTTAAACCGTCGGGGGAAAGGACATCGCAGGTGGTGCTCAACGGTAAGCCGGTTGGCAATCGCGATGCTTATGAGTATTTCCGTATGGAGAACAAGGAGTCGCTGCGTAAGGAGGTTCACGCGGCTTTCGACAGATTGCAGTCACGTTATAATCCGATAGTGATGGAGGGTGCGGGGAGCATCGCCGAGATAAATCTCCGCGAATCGGATATCGTGAATATGTCGATGGCTAAATATGCCGATGCTGCTGTCATATTGGTGGCGGATATAGACCGGGGCGGTGTTTTCGCTTCGGCTTACGGCTCGATAATGTTGCAGCCGGAGGAGGATAGAAAGAGAATAAAGGGTATTATAATCAATAAGTTCCGGGGTGATGAGAAGCTTTTCGAAAGGGGGAGAAAACAGATGGAGGAGATCTGTGGTGTTCCCGTTGTCGGTATTGTTCCTTACCTGACGGATATCCACATTGAAGAGGAGGATTCTGTTTCGCTGATGAAAAAGTCGGTGAAACATACGGATGAAAATCTGATCAATGTGGCTGTAGTGGCTTTACCCCATCTCTCAAATTTTACAGATTTCGACACACTCTCGCGCGACCCGCGTGTTCATCTCTATTTTACTTCCGATCCGGAGGAATTGAAGAAAGCTGAAATCATAATACTGCCCGGCAGCAAGAACACTGTTTCGGATCTGAGGGTTATGATGGAGAACGGCTGTGCGCAGACCGTTACGGATGCTGCGCAGAGGGGAGTGACAGTGATCGGAATCTGCGGTGGCTACCAGATGATGGGCACGGCGGTTGATGATCCTGACGGGGTGGAAGGTGAGCCGGGTTCGCAGATCGGGTTGGTTCTGCTATCTGCCCGAACATCGCTGAAGGGTGAGAAGAAGGTGCGTCGCGTGAAGTTCACCATGGATTGTTGCGACGGTGTGTGTGAAGGGTATGAGGTGCATAACGGTGAAACGACGGTGGAGGCAGATGCTATCCAACCGATACGGCGCGAAGATGGCTCACACGACGGATGCCGCGCCGGAGATAATATTTTCGGAAGCTATGTGCACGGTTTGCTTGACAATATTCAGGTTATAGATGCAGTGCTCAGACCCTATGCGATAAAGAGAGGGTTGCCGGAAACCGGAAATATTGAGTCTTACCGTGAATATAAAGAGAGGCAGTATAATGAACTTGCCGACAGATTGCGCAAGTATCTTGATATTGACAAGTTGTATGAAATAATGCGAAAGGATGATTGAAGGACATGGTGATGATCTCTATCGCTATGGCGATAAGATAAGACATAATTTCAGTACCAACATAATCTCGAATGCGGATCATTCAGGGTTGAAAGAGTATCTGAAGGGGGTGTTGGACAAGATCGGGAGTTATCCGGAACCCGCCCCATTCTCATTGGAAGCGAAGATTGCAGCGAAGTTGGGCGTAAAGCCGGAGAATGTGGTGGTGACAAACGGAGCCACTGATGCGATGTATCGGATTGCAAGCCTTTATTACCACGGCTGTTCGGCAATTGTCACACCTACTTTCCGCGAATATCAGGACGCTTGCGATAGATATGATCAGGATATGATTTTCTTCAATGACATCGAGGAAATTACTGACGATGTAGATCTGGTGTGGGTATGCAATCCGAATAATCCGACGGGGAAGGGTTATGCCAAGGGTGAATTGCACAGATTGGCGAAGGAGCTTCCGAATTGCATGATTGTGGTGGATCAGGCGTATGCTGACTACACTAAGATTGAAGGGCTTACAGCGCGCGAGGCGGCAGAATTGGGAAACGTGATATTACTGAGCTCGCTCACGAAACGTTATGCTGTTCCCGGTTTGCGTATAGGTTATCTGGTGACGTCGGAAGCTATGGGCCGGGAGATTCGTAAAACCGCTATTCCGTGGAATGTTAATACATTGGCGATCGAGGCTGGAAAATATCTTCTGGAGCATGATGAAGATTATGTGATTCCGGTTGAGATGCTCTGCCGTGAGGCCCGTAGAATTGCAGAATCATTCCGCGAGATGGGGATAAAGTCGTCGGATACATGCTGCAATTTTATTCTTTGCCAATTGCCGGAGGGTTCGTCGGCGGAACTTAAGGAATATCTTGTTGAGCATTATGGAATACTGATTCGCGATGCATCAAATTTTGAAGGGTTGGACGAAAGATATTTCCGTGTAGCGGCACAGAGTCCGGAAGAAAATGATTTACTGACAGAAGGAGTGAAGGAATGGTTGAAAAATCGGAATTGTTGAGATATCTGTTGGCAGTGTCGCCATTGCTTGTAGGTTGGATATTGGATAGACTGATAGCCGATCCGCAATGGTTGCCTCACCCCGTGGTAGGATTCGGAAAATTGATCTCTTTCTTTGAACATAGATTCAACAACGGAGAGAGGCGCGTAGAGAAGGGAGGGATAGTTGCAATCGGACTGGTTGCGGCGGTGTTCCTGTGTGTCTGGGGTGTCTTATGGTTACTCACTCCCTGGCCGTTGGTGAAATTGGGAGTGGAGACAGTAGGCGTATTCTATTGTCTTGCCGGGACAACGCTTGCGCGCGAGGTACGTATGGTGTTCGAGGCTTGTGAGAGGGGGCTGGATGCCGGAAGACGGCAGGTTGCACGAATCGTAGGTCGCGACACTGCCTCGCTTAATGAGCAGGAGATCAAGACTGCTGCACTCGAAACGCTCGCCGAGAATCTCAGCGATGGAGTGATTGCCCCGATATTCTGGTATCTGCTTTTAGGGTTGCCCGGCATGATGGCTTACAAGATGGTGAACACCCTCGATTCGATGATAGGTTATAAGAATGAACGCTATCTGGATTTCGGACGCATTGCCGCGCGCATGGATGATGTGGCTAATTATATTCCGGCACGTCTCACCGCGTTTCTGATGGTCCTCGCTTCGGGACGGTTGAAACTTATTGAATTTGTGAAGCGTTTCGGCAGCTCACATGCCAGCCCTAACTCAGGTTATCCGGAGGCCGCGTTGGCGGGTATCCTTGATTGCCGTTTCGGCGGCACGCACGATTATTTCGGAGTGGCGGTCTATAAGCCGCACATCGGTGTGAATCCGCGCGAACTAACCCTCTCCGATATGTACGCCTCGCTTCGCATTGTGTTCCGTGCAGAATTGCTTATGCTCCTTTTTGTGCTCATAATCCGCACTTTTCTTTAAAGATTTGCATAATTGTGGAAAAAATATTAATTTTGGCGTTTTAAAGTAAGTGCTCAAAATTAATTTATACTATATTGGAGCTTATTTTTTAGACGATTTTGACGCGGAGCGAAGGAGAATACTTTCGTATTCGACTGAGCTACAAGTTAAAAACGGCAAAAAAGAAGCCCAAGATAGTATAAAAGACATCTATATCACTTAATATCGTTTAATTTTGAATACTTACTTATAATGAGGAAGTTATAGACTTTCAGGTAAAAGCCATAATTAATGTCAGGAATAAAAGTCGATATTTCTTACCGGAGAGGTTTGCTTGCCATCTCTCCGATTATAGTTTTTCTACTCGTATATTTAGCTACATCGGTCATCTGCGGAGATTTCTACAAGATGCCGATAAGTGTGGCGTTGCTGATAGCGTCGGTGTGGGCTGCTTTCACCTTAAAAGGGAAGCCACTTGCCGACAGAATCTCCATATTTTCTAAAGAGGCGGGATCCTCCAATGTGCTTTATATGGTGTGGATCTTCATCCTTGCGGGGGCATTCGCGGCCATAGCGCGCAAAACGGGCGCGATAGAGGCAACGGTGGATCTGACCATCCGCTTCTTGCCATCGTATATGCTCGTGCCGGGACTTTTCATCGCCACATGTTTCATATCTATGGCTATCGGTACATCGGTGGGGACGGTGGTCGCACTCACTCCACTTGCTTCACAGATGGCGGAGGGTGCGGGAGTTTCCGTGCCGTTCTTTGTGGCGATAGTGCTTGGGGGTGCGTTTTTCGGCGATAACCTTTCGTTTATTTCCGACACTACCATAGCTGCCACCCGCACGCAGGGATGCGATATGAAGGATAAGTTTACCGCCAACATAGCCATCGTGCTTCCGGCGGCGGTGATCGCATTGGTGCTCTACTGCATTCATTCACCTGAGCTGGATGTCAGTCCGGAGGCTTCGGGCAGCAATCCGTGGCTTGTAATACCATATCTGGTGGTGATTGTTTGTGCGCTGTGTGGCATCAATGTAACGGTAGTCCTTTTGCTGGGAATTGTATCCGCGATTGTGGCAGGCCTCTTGCAGGGGTTGTCGTTGCTCGACATATTTTTTACGGCTGGAGAGGGTATAGATTCTGTCGGGGGACTGATTATTGTCACGCTTTTGGCAGCAGGTATGCTGGGGATAATCAAAAGTGCCGGAGGAATAGACTTTATCTTGAAGATGCTCGGTAGGAACATACACACGTCAAGAGGCGCACAATTCAGTATCGCGCTGTTGGTGGGTATAGTGAATCTCTGCACTGCCAACAACACCATAGCGATCATCACCGTCGGTTCGCTGGCAAAGAAAATAGCAACACATTATGATATATCGCCGAAGAAAAGTGCTTCGTTGCTCGACACCGCCTCCTGCATAGCTCAGGCATTGATTCCATACGGAGCGCAGACCCTGATGGCAGCTTCGCTTGCCGGCATATCTCCGGTGGCTCCGTGGCGCTATCTTTTCTATCCGCAGATTCTGATCGTATGCTTGGGAGTGTCTATTCTGATAACCAGGAAACGTCGCCCTGTCATAAATTGATTTCGAGCAGGGAGCCGTAGGTAGGCTGAAGTTCAAAGACATTTTCCAATGTGGCGAGGTTGCAGAGCAGCATGGCGTTCATCATTACGCCGGCGTGAGTGAAGACGAGGATATTGCGCCCGCAAGATTCATTGTTGAATGTAGTCGAGTCATTTGCGTTTAGCTGCTGCATCTCTTTTAAGAAAGAGGCGACACGCCGTTGCTGATCAAGGAAGGATTCGCCGCCGGGAGGCGATACGTTCTCCCAATCATCGAACCATTGCTGAAGGCGTGGATCTTTTATGTCGTCGTAACGTTGCATCTCCCATTCTCCGAAGTTCATTTCATATAGGCGCTCGTCGGGGATTGCCTCGGGATACCCACATGCCTCGGCCAGTAAACGGCACCGCGTCAGTGGACTCCGGTAAACCGCATCGAAGGGTCTGCCGTTTCTTTTCGTAGCTTCCTGCAATGCGGAGCTTACCCTCGCGGCTTCTTCAGCAAAGGTGGGTTTGACTGCGACGTCGGTTCGCCCGTAGCAGATGCCGGGCTCAACATCGACGGAAGTGTGGCGGACAAAGGTTATCTTATTCATTTTAATCTCAAACTTAAGCTCTCACGCCGAACGGTTTTAATTTCGAGCTGAAGCTCTCACGCCAGACGCATGAGGTCCTTTAATTTAAAACTATTGAGGCGGAGAGGTAGAAGGTGAGTTCGCAGAGGAGGGCGGTTGCGCCGCAGCAGTCGCCGGTGTAGCCTCCGATTTTGTGGTGGAGGTAGAGAATCATCAGGAACGCTACGGCAAGGGGAGGGAGGAGCAGATAAAGGAAAGAGAGGGGGAGGAGCTGAAATATAAAGGTGAGGAGAACTGCAGGGAGGAGTCCGCAGAGCAGACAGATTGCAAATGTCGGTGCCGACATCCGGTCGTAGATAAGTTTGTTTTTAGCCTCCTCCTGCTTGCGGGCGTAGGGGAGGAAGTTTATCAGCAGAGAACCGCAGAATTTACTCCAGGGGTCGGCAACCAGAATTATAAGGGGAGCTATGACAACCGGGAAGTTGGCAATGCACCCTATTGTGAGGAGGAAGTAGAATATCAATCCGATAACACCATAAGAACCGATTGCGGAATCTTTCATGATTTCCAGAATGCGCGTGCGGCTGGTGCCACCACCCGTGCCGTCGATAAAGTCTGCCAATCCATCTTCGTGCAAAGCTCCGGTCAGGATCAGCCGGATTGTGAACGCTGCAATAACGGCAACCACCGTGGGGAAGATCTGCAATCCTCCCCACAGTGCCACAGCCGTGATGCCGCCCGTGATCCATCCGGCAAGAGGCCACAGATCCACCACACGCTTATATTTATCGGCAGGGATATCTGTGAGTCTCCATACAGGTATGCGGGTAAAGAACCCTATTGCGGCAAAAACTTTCTTCATTAGTGATAGTTTTTATTTGGTGTCGCCGGGTGCGTACTGACGTCCTTCCGCCTTACCGGAATCTTTGGAATATTTCCTGATGAGGTTGCGGTTGGCTTTGCGTACGCGATCTTTATCTACTTTTGTAACCTTGCGGTCGTAAGTCAGCAGTCCGTTGACCTCACCCTCCACATCCGTGGTCTGGGTGTAAACCCCTCCGGTGTAAGCAATATTAGCCATATTGTCGAGGATATCGATATATTCGATATATTTGTCGGTAAGCTCAGCCGGAGTTTTGAATTCGATATATCCCCAGTTGCGGTCCGATTGCCAGAGGTGGTCTTTAACCGGATAACCGATGCCACCGTATTCACCGATGACGTTGGCTTGATCGTCGCTGAGGAGGTAGATGCGCGGTTCGGGGTAATTGTGAACGTCGAGGATGTCGCCGGCGCCGAAGAAATAGTTACCACCGCTGGCAGCATTAACCAGGCGTGAGGGGTCGGTGTCTTTTGTCAGTGTAGCTATGTTCTGCGTGTCATACTGTCCCCAAGCTTCGTTGAATGGCACCCACACCACAATCGACGGGTGATTGTGAAGATTCTCCATTATCTCCAGCCATTCCTTGCGATACTGACGGTCGCTCTCCGGAGTGCGTTCAAATTCATCACCCACGTGATAGTTGTGGTTCTGCCAACGCTTTTTCTTATCGCCGCTCGGCATATCCTGCCATACGAGGATGCCGTTGCGGTCGCAATACTCATACCAGAGTTCGGGTTCCACTTTCACATGTTTGCGGATCATGTTGAAGCCAAGATCCTTGGTTTCGTCAATGTCGTAGACCATGGCGTCGTATGAAGGGGCGGTGTACAGACCATCGGGCCACCATCCCTGATCCAGCGGACCGAAGTGGAAGATAGGCTTGTCGTTGAGCATGAATCGGATTACGCCCTTGTCGTCGCGTTTTATCCCAACTTTGCGCATGGCGGCATAACTGCCGACTTTATCGGCGATCTTACCATCTTTTGAGAGTGTGGCAGTAAGGTCGTAGATGTGTGGAGTCTCCGTAGACCATAGCTTCACATCTGCGGGCATCTCAACTTCGATAACCTCGCCGGCCATACCCTTCGAGGCAGCTACCTGCTTGCCGTTGTCGAACACTGCGATGTCGAGTATGCCGTCGCCGGTAACAGCACCCTCCACAAGCAGACGGTTGCCATCCACATCGGGTGTGATTTTCAATTTCTCGATACTGTTTTTAGCCACAGGTTCCATCCATACGGTCTGCCATATACCGGTGACGGGAGTGTACCAGATACCTTTGGGGTTGTCTACCTGCTTGCCACGGGGCTGCGTGCCTTTGTCGGAGGGGTCGTAAACTCTTACGATAAGCTCGTTCTCTCCATTCTTCAGCGCATCGGTCATGTCAAGCGTGAAGGGTGAGTAGCCTCCTTCGTGACCGCCGACCTTCACTCCGTTTACCCAGACATCGGCTTTCCAGTCAACGGCTCCGAAATTCAGGTTGATGTTCTGTCCTTTCCATGAAGAAGGGATGGTGAATTTACGTCGATACCACAATTCATTATCCTCTCCTACAGTCTTTCCTACTCCAGAGAGTTGGGATTCCACCGGATAGGGCACAAGTATCTTGCCGACGTATTTAGCGGGTGTTGAGGCTCCTTTGGGCAGAATGGCATAATCCCATTCTCCGTTCAGGTTCTGCCACTTGTCGCGGGTGAGAGTGGGGCGCGGATATTGCTGCCATACGTTCTGCGGTGTTACTTTCTCACCCCATTCGGTGGTGAGTGTTGACTTCGGGGCTGTGCCTGTCTTTACCGGGGCAGCCAAAGCTATGCCGGCCGGGGCAGTTAGCAGCAAAGCCATCGAAAAAATAATTTGTTTCATGATTTAGGTTATTTATCAGAGTTTTCAGATATTTCGGAGGTTTCAGAAGATTCTGATATTTCAGAAAATTCGGATTCTTCAGATTCTTCAGAGAAAACCTTAAAAGTATTTGGTGACGCCTACGGATTGGAAGTTGTCCATCTCGTTGATCATGCGCACAGCTGATTCGAGGATCGGGTAGGCGCATACCGCGCCGCTCCCTTCGCCGAGACGCAGTCCGAGGTGGAGGATCGGATCGGCATTGAGTGCCTGAAGCATAAGTTTGTGACCGGATTCATCGCCCTGATGACCGAATACGGCGTATTCGAGTACATCCGGATTCAGTTTCGACGCTGCCAGGATACAGGCTGTCATGATGAATCCGTCAACAAGTATTGTCATACCCAATTCCGCGGCGCGCAGCATACCTCCGACAGCCATCACCATCTCAAATCCTCCGAACCATGCTATGTAGCTTTCGGCGGAGTCGTCCCCGGTATAGTTCTCCCAGGCGCGTGTGAGCACATCGAGTTTATGTGCCACCCCCGGTTTGTCGAGTCCGGCTCCCGCACCGATGCACTCTGCCAACGGTATGCCGGTGAAGGCATGCATCCACATTGAGGAGGAGGAGGTGTTGCCGCTACCCATCTCTCCGAAACTGACAACGTTGCATCCGGTGGCGTGAACCTGATCTACAACCGAAGCACCGCGCGCGATAGCGAGTTCACACTCTTCGAGAGTCATGGCTGGCCCGTGAAGGAAGTTGTCGGTAGATTTACGAATCTTGCAGTCTATGATTCCACGCCCGGCAGGTATGTCGTAATCCACGCCGGCATCGACGAGCACAAGCTTGAAGCCGTGTTGGTTGCAAAGGAAGTTGATTCCGGCTCCACCATGAGAGAAATGCGACAGCTGTTGCCACGTGACCTCTTTTGGCGATACTGACACCCCCTCGGCAATGATGCCGTGATCGGCAGCGAAGAGGATGTTGTGAGGTTTCGACAGCTTCGGCTCCAATGTCTGCTGAATCAGACATATCTTGGCAGCCAAAGACTCAAGTTTTCCCAACGACCCTTTGGGCTTGGTCAGAAAATCGATCTTTTCGAGAATGGCGGGTTCGATTTCCCGCGAAGGTTTCTTGATGTTGAAAGTATGCATGTTAGTTATCAATTTTCAGAATTATCAGAACTCCTCACTCCTCACTACTTAATTTTCACCGGGATTCCGGATACGGTCAGGTAGACTTCTGTGGCGCGCGAGGCTATGTACTGGTTCAGCCAACCTTGGAGGTCAGTGAATTTACGGGTAAGCGGGTCGCCACCCACCACTCCCGATCCGATCTCGTTCGAAACGAAGATATAGACACCTGCGGGTTCAGTAAATTTATCGAATTCAGCTTTCAGAATCTCCAGAGAGCTCTTCACATCTTCGTCGTTATCGAAAAAAACGTTGGTGGCCCACATCGTGACGCAATCAACCAGTATCACCCGGCCTGACATAGAGTGGTCTCTCAGCCTCACCGGTTCCTCGATATTGGTCCATTGCGGTCCGCGGCGCTGTTGGTGGATATTCACCCTCTCGCGAAATTCATCGTCGAGCACACGGGCTGTGGCGAGATATACCGGCTCGGGCGACTCCTGCAACGCAATCCGCTCGGAGAGTTCACTTTTCCCCGAACGCTGACCGCCGGTGATGAGTATTATCTTTTTGTTGTGGGTTATATTATCGTTCATAAATTTCTTTGATGGACTTCACCCAACCCTTGGCAGCCTCTCTTTCCGAGAAGCATTGAGTGTTGTCAGGTATGAGGTGAGGATGAAAAAATAGGAGAGGTGAGAGTCCGGAAGTGTGATTTCCGGTACTGCATAGCGATGGGTGGTCCGACATCACCGCGATACTGAATAGCTTGCTGATGGAATCCGGTTGATCTGAGTCGTTTAATTCTTCCAAATGATTGAGCAATGATGCTATGACCTCCTTATCGATATTTTCGATAGCCTTCACCTTTGCTTCCGGATCCTGATGGTGCGACGCCCAGTCGCAGGCTTCGATATGCAGAATTACGGTGTCGTGACTTTCGAGTGCTTTTATCGCCGCCCGGGCTTTGGCACTGTAATCGGTAGAGAGATCTCCGGTTGCTCCTTCCGGTTTGATCCAGTCTGCTCCAATCCCCTTGGCTATACCTTTCAAAAGAGGAACCGCCCCGACAATCGCAACGGAGTCCGTGTCCGTACCATCGGAAGCGTGGATCTCAGCGAATGACGGAAAACTTCTGATCCTATCCTGACTCCAGAACTTTACAAGACTATTGGAGCTGCATTCGGAATAGTCGCAGGGCACGATGCAGAGACCTGCAGTGTCGCTCAAACGATAAATCTTACCTGCTGATACACGCTTCGCAAGATCGTCATGGCTGAACTCCTCGGGATGATTCAATTGGTAACGCATGGCTAATTCATCGGTGCGCATGGGAATGTCGAGTCCTGTTGCCTCCAATGCTCCGCGTCCCCACGGAAGTTGCTGGGGTTCATAACCGAGAATTGTCATGATGCCGACTTCGCTTCCGGGGTATTTACCGTCCGGAATGGTTCTGACAAGTCCTGTGCGTCCCAACGAAGCCAATTGATCCATTGTCGGAGTGGCAGCGGCTTCCAAAGGAGTCTTATTCCCTAATGATTCCAATGGCTCGTCGGCCATGCCGTCGCAAATAACCAATACCAGTTTCATTTAGCCTGGATAATTAAAAGGGTAATTCATTTCACCGAGAATCTTTATAGCTTCATCGCGTCCGGTGTTGACACGTTCGGGATAATGGGCATCGGAATTTACCACCAGCGGAATCTTTGCGTCGATCAGTTTCTGCCACCAGCGTTGAGCCGGGAAGAAACGCTCTTTGTCGAAAAGCGATTTAGTGTTGATCTCCACAAACACTCCGGCACTTTGGGCATGGCTGATCACATCATCGATCAGAGCCTCATACCAGCTATTGTCCTCAAGTTCCGGATCGGAGATGGCGGCATTCCCGGCAATCTTGTCGAAGTGTCCCAAGATATCGGACCCTCCGCGCTCAATCATGGTCAGCACCTGCTCGAAATATTTCTCCACCACATAGCGCAGGTCTCCTTTGTAATCGTTCTGAAGGTATCGGTCGAAACGTTCGTGATTGCCATCGCAATCCAGCCAGATACCGCCCTGTGTAGGCACGAAATGCACGGACCCTAAGCGGTAATCGAGTGGCAGATTCTGGAAATAGTCGATGTGCGGTCCGAAATCCGTACTCATGAAGTCTATCTCAAGTGAGGTCAGGATCTTCATTCTGCCATCATGAAGCTCTTTCAGACGGTCGGCCTCCTTGAAATAAGATTCGATGTCGGCGTGCTTCATGTTGCATGAAGATTCCTGACAAAGGGGAGAGTGGGGGGTGAATCCCCATATTTTCATGCCGGCGTCGGCTGCAGCCTGAGCCATTATCTCCATCGGCGCCCTGCCGTCGCAAAACTGCGTGTGGGAATGAAAATTATATGCGTTGGTTTCTTTGATCAGATTTGAAATCGTTTCAGTGCTCATGATTATTTTCAATGATTGAATTCGGCGCGGTATACTTCACTGCGGAGTTTGCGCAGCGATTCGCGCTCCTTCTCTATCTCATTCTCCAGTTCGGTGATTCTTGATTTATACGATGTGCTTTTGCTTGTGGCGAATTTCTTGCGCAATTCCGTAAGTTTATCGGATTTTGCGCTGAAAGCCTTTTCTGCCTCAAGATATTTTGCCATCATGGTGCGACCTGAGTTTGTCTGGAAATCATCGAGATTGTAGTAGACCTTACCACCTTTCACCGGGAATACGAAATCCACATGGCGTTTCACCGGCGTGGGGTTGATTGCCATTACTTCGTTCACGAGCGATGTGTAATCATCATCGCCCCAAGTGGAGCGGAAGTTGCGGATAAACGCCTTGTCTGCGATATCCTCCGTTTCATCAACGGAATAATTCTTGCGCAGATCGTTCACCTTAAAAAGATATATTGTGAGATCATCGCCCAACTGATTGCGGTCGGTAGCGAACCAGCCTACGCCGTTCAGCTCGTCGATGGCAAGCAGATAATCGTCGAAAGGTGAATTATATGGCATGCCAACATTCTGGGGCTGGAGATACTCGCCATCTGAAGCGTCGCGCGTGGCGACGAAGATATCATAACCACCCATCGACTCTTCGTTGTCGGAAGCGTAATAGAGCGTAACGCCGTCTGACATCATGAAAGGGTAGATGGCATCGCCGCCGTTGTTGAGCACATCGGGGGCAGTGACCGGGCGGCTCCATGTGCCGTCGGTGAGGCGCGTGGACTCCGTGATGCGGAGCACACCCAACGTGTCCGGCTCAGCCCAAATCTTATAGTCGCCACCTTCGTTGGTGAACACATAATCGGTATCTACGTTTGGAAACGGAATCTCCGAGGCGTTGGCCAGTGAACCGGCGGAGAAGGGGAGGTGGTAAGCCTTGAAAAATTCGGCTTTGGGCGCGGTGATGCTGTCGAGGATCACCAACTGCTCCACACGCTCCAGGAAATTCATGGCGTTGGTAAGCTCCTGCTCGTAGACCTCCAGCTCCTCGGGAACGTTCTTCCCGGCCTTTTTTCGCGCGGAGTTGAAATCTGTCTCCGCTGCCTCAAAATCATAGTCGAAGAAGGCGTTGCGCCCCTGTTCGATAAGTTCCTCGACCGAAGGCCCGGTCTGCTTCACCACCTTTTTGGCGCCCGCAGCGTCGAAAGCGCCCCCGGCCGTAACCAGGACCGCCCCCGCAAGTATAGTCGCTAATACCCTCATATATCGTTTTTTTTTCTTATTTACTCAAGTTTCTCAAGTATTCATTTTATTTAGCCTCAAACCATTATAACTATTTGTAACCATAATTGCAGTTTTAAATATCAACCCTGCATTTTATTAAAACTATCACGGTCTTTGACCGTGGCAGCCGATGCAAATAAACCGAAAGGTTTAATGGTTTTAATAATTTATAGACCAAATTCTTTAATCTTACTGTATAAGATAGTTTTAATGGTTACTAATGGTTTGAGACATAAATCTCAAATAAACTTGCTAAACTTGTATTATTCATCTCTTGTATAGAAACAAACATTCTTGTTCCGCATAGAGTCAGATGCAAAGATAATAAATATAGGTCAATGTAAAAAATAGAATCTCAAATTGTTTTGAAGATTGTTTTGTAATATCCAAATTATTATCTACCTTTGCACCGCAGACCGTTAGCAGAAGCCCCGGTCCGGGGATTGAGGAGCGGGATGTATGATTGCACCCGAGGGTGTAACTGAAATAAATACATAGAAAGCGTTTATCCGCGCTGATTCTTGACTGCTTGAAATGTCTCGCAAACTTTTCTTATCGATAGTCAAGGGTTGAGCAACGGTAGATGCCCGTGGATGTGTATATCATTCGTTCGGTTCATGTTTCGTGAGAAATATGGCCGGATGCTTTGGTTGCATATACAGGCGTGGGCTTCTGCGTTGCCGTCCGACTATCGATAGGGCAATGCGAGAAGCCTCAAGCAGTAGGACGGCAACAGATACAGATTCCTGCGCTTTTCTTTTTATACTAACTTACACCTGAGGAGGGGATCCCAAGGGTAAATTTATTACTCTTAATCTGGCTTATGGAACTTCAGGAAGCAATTAGTTGGGTGCTGAATTTTAGCGAAAAACTCAACGATGAAAAGGAATTCCCATATAATCCGTTGACCCACTTCATTCCTTACGTGTCTTGTAAGGAAACTGTACACTCAAAGATTCTTGCAGAATTTATGTCATTGAAAGATGCTCAAAATAACTTCGTTTTATCTGTTCATTAATTATTCGTAGCTACTTTTAACCATATATTAATATGAGAAAATTTATCTTTTCATTTTTGCTTTCCGCAACCGGGACCTTATCCTCATTTGCGGAAGCGGACTTCACTTTTGAATATAATGAAAGTGACAAAACCTGTACGTTAGCAAAAGCCACTAATGTTTCCGGCGAAGTGGTTATTCCCTCAGCAGTAGAGAAAGATGGCGTGGAATATAAGGTGACTGCAATCGGAGATAATGCTTTCTACGGTGTTCACAGTCATACATCCGTAACAATTCCGGAAGGTGTTACCTCAATCGGACATGGCGCTTTCTGGGATTGTGATGGTCTTACATCCGTGACAATTCCGGAAAGTGTGTCTAAAATCGGAAATATGGCTTTCTGCAATTGTAATGGTCTTACATCCGTAATAATTCCGGAAGGAGTGACCTCAATCGGAAAAGAAGTTTTTAGTGGGTGTAGTGGTCTTGAATCCGTGACAATTCCGGAAAGTGTGACTACAATCGGATATGGTGCTTTCTGGACGAATTCTGGCTCCTCTTGTGTATATTATTACAACGCAATAAGTGCTGATTGTGAACAGTATGCGTTTCTTACTGCAAAAACTTTAATATTAGGTCAGAAGGTTAAAAAATGGCCGGAGGGTGCTGCCCCAGAGACCCTTGAATTTTGGCAAGGCGTTGAATCTGTAAATCTCAGTAATTGCACAAATATAACATTGCATCTTACTGATATTGATGAATGGGCATTGAAAACTACAACTGATTATAGACCTTTTTACGGTTTCCCAAATGCAGATAATCTTAAAGTAGATTATAATGGTAAGCCAATAAAAAATCTGACATTAGGATCAAAAGTTGACAAGATTGCACCTTATGCTTTTGCCTATTTCCCGGATTTGCAGGAGGTAACTTTTCCTGAATACCTTGAAGAGATTGGCTACTGTGCTTTTTCGAATTCGTCCGTGTCGACAATCATGATTCCATCCGGAGTAACTAATGTCGGAGGTTTTGCATTTAACGACTGTAAAAATCTCGGAAAAGTCTCGTTTCTGGAATCAATTGAGACTCTTGGAGAATATGTCTTTCAGAACTGTACCGCATTATACGATGTTATACTTCCTGCTAATCTAAAGGAATTGCCATATGGCGCATTTCGTGCCTGTACGGACCTTGAAGAAATCAAGTTGCCGGAAAGCTTGACAACCATAGGGACCTCCGCATTTTATGGCTGCGCAAAGCTTAAAACTGTAAACTTTCCTGTAAATCTTGAGGTTATCGGTGATGAAGCTTTTTATGAGACAAATTTGGGTGGAGAAATAAAATTTGGAAAGGCTCTTCGTTCAATAGGTGGTTGTGCTTTTTATGGTCTTAAGAATAACGACCTTACAGTTCGCTTCTCTGAAGGTCTGGAGTCTATTGGGTCTGGTGCTTTTCGAAAAACCTCACTCAGAAAGATCAATTTGCCAGAGTCTCTCAGTAAAATTGGTGGATACGCATTTGCGGGAACAAAGTTATCAGATATTATAATACCTGAAAAGTTTACTGCAATTGGAAGTGGTTGGTTCAGTGGTATTAGTAGCCTTACATCTGTTTCTCTCCCTTCTAACCTTGAAGAGATAGGAAGTGAAGCTTTCAGCGGAACCGGAATTACAGAAATCAAATTGCCTGAAACTCTTAAAACAATCGGAAGCAAAGCATTTAAAGGTGCAAATTTAGTAAATTGTGTTATACCGGACGGAGTCTACTATATTGGTGAAACTGCCTTTGGCGATGTCAAATGTGTGACACTCGGGAAAGGCATGGAATCTATTTCCGAGCGGATTGCTGATAACATCTATGTATTGGAAATGAAGGCTGTGACACCTCCTGCTCTTGGCACTGATAGACTTGGCTTTACACCCAAGATTGTGATAGTTCCGGAAGGCGCAGGCGATAACTATACCCAAAATAACCGCTGGAAAGATTATAACATTTCAGCACGCAACAGCCGCCGAGCAAGCGTTTACATATCCGAACCGGGAACATTGGCTACCGAATGTCGCATTCAGACCGGTTACCTGCCGGCTCAGATCACAAACCTTATAGTCGAGGGAGAACTCAATGAGGATGACTTTGCCGTGATGCGGTCGAATATGACAGCCTGCTATTCGTTCGATTTATCTAAAGTCAAAAACACCACCATTCAGAGCGGTGCGTTTAAAGGTAAAAGCACGTTGGTTGAACTTACATTGTCGGATGCTGTGGCGTCAATCGGGAACTCCGCTTTTGAGGACTGTACGGTCATGCATCTTACCGCTCTGCCTTCCAACCTCAAAACTGTGGGAGAGTCTGCATTCGCAAATTGTCAGAGCATGGATAATAATCTTGTATTCCCTTCATCGATTGAATCAATCGGAGGCGGTGCGTTTAATAATTGTTACAGTCTGCGTGGTGTGGATTTCACTGCATCGCCTGACGCAACCTTGGTAAAATCATCTTCAGATGATTTTTATAAGAGGGGTATTTTTTCAAATTGCCGGAATCTTCAGCAGGCTGTTCTACCGGAGAATCTGACAGAAATCCCGAATTACACTTTCTATGGATCAGGTCTCAGGTCAATCTGTATACCTTCGAATGTCTCCAAAATTGGGAGATATTCTTTTGCCGATACGAAATCAATGGGTGAAGTTATATTCACTGAAAGCTTGAAAACTATATCTGAGTATGCCTTCCAAAATTCGGGTATTGAAGCTGCCGATTTTCCAAAATCGCTTGAATCGATAAGTGAGTATGCATTCGCCCATTCATCTATTGTATATGCAGATATTAAAGAGGGTGTAAATTATATTCCCACAGGGGTGTTTAGCAATTGTAGTTCCCTAATGGTAATCAACCTCCCCTCATCTCTGACGTCATTGGGTAAAGATGCGGTTGCCTCTAATAATCTTGCTGCAATCAGCTCCGGATCGCTGATGCCGGCTTCTACTTCGGATGGATCTCCCTTTAATGGAGTTGACAATTATAGCTGCTCACTCACAATTCCAAAGCAATCATATTCCAAATATTTAGGAGCTGAATATTGGGGTTCTTTCGTGGATATCCGCAACTGGATTGATGTGACACTTCCTGAGCCCTCCGGTAATGGATCAACAGATGAGGGGGCGGAGAATTCTGAAATCGAGTTAACATATATCGATGAGGAAGATTATCAGAAGATGCTGGAAGAGGAAACCGAGGAGACGGATCCTGAGGGGTCTGTAAATACTCCTGCGTCTGTGCGACGCCACGCATTGAAGGTGCTTCGTCGCGACGGAGTCATCAGCAATTCGCGAGGATATGGCAAACTCTTCAATGGCGCAAGTCTTTTTGCTGCCGACAATTCACGCACACGTTTCTTCCTCAGTATCCCTGAAACTGTTACGGAATATAGGGTGCTGTATAACGGAAAGGATGTGACTGATGAGATTGACCGTGAGACCATGTCGTTTGTGACGCCGGAACTCACCTCTATATCCTCATTGCAGATCACAGCCAAATATCCTGTAAGTGGAGTTGAGGAGGTAATCTATGATGAGGATTCCGCTCCGATTTATACCCTCACAGGAACTGTAGCAGGTTATGGTCAAGGAGCCATGAAACAGCTCCCCTCCGGAATCTACATCTTCTGTGGTAAGAAGATAATCGTAAATTAACCAAGTTAAATAAGTATTCAATATTTAATTAAAAAGGGTGAAGTAAACCATCTTGTCAGTGAATGCGGTTTTGCATTCACGCTATGCTATGTAATCGCCGGCAGCTCTACTTGGGGAGCTTCCGGCGATGTTTTAATGATTGTCCTTAAACAATATTCAAGGCCTATAAATTTTGTAAGTGGCACTTGCAGAATCGGTAAAGCGACGAACCGTTAGAAACTTTTTTGCACAAGGATGAGAAAGTTGAGCAATATTTAAGAAATTTTTATTAACTTTGTGGCGGATAGTGTGGATATGCGAAAAATGACAAATAACAACTAAAGATATATCAAATTATGAGTTTGAACATCATTGTATTGGCCAAGCAGGTGCCCGACACCCGCAATGTAGGCAAAGATGCGATGAAGGAGGACGGCACAATCAACCGCGCCGCGCTTCCCGCGATTTTCAACCCTGAAGATCTCAACGCATTGGAGCAGGCCCTGAAGTTGAAAGATATGTATCCCGGCACAACCGTGACTATCCTTACGATGGGTCCGGCGCGCGCTGCCGAAGTGATTCGCGAGGGCCTTTATCGCGGTGCCGACCGCGGTATCGTGCTTTCAGACCGTGCGTTCGCAGGTGCTGACACACTTGCCACTTCTTATGCGCTTAACGCCGCAATCCGCAAGATCGGTGATTATGACCTGATCATCGGTGGCCGTCAGGCCATCGACGGCGATACCGCCCAGGTTGGTCCTCAGGTTGCCGAGAAACTCGGTCTTCCGCAGGTTACATACGCCGAGGAGATTATCGAGGTCAATGATGGCAAGGTAACAGTGAAACGTCGTCTTGAGAATGGTGTTGAGACTGTGAAATGTCCGGTGCCCGCCGTTATCACCGTTAACGGTTCAGCCGATGCCTGCCGTCCGCGCAACGCCCGCAACGTGCAGAAATATAAATACGCAGCCGTGCCCTCTGAGGTGGCTAACGACGAGGCTAAGAAAGCATTCATCACTGCTCGTCCCTATCTTGAGATCGGTGAGTGGACAGCCGCTTCAGTCGATGCTGACCTAAACCAGTGCGGTCTCGCCGGTTCGCCCACAAAGGTGAAAGGTATCGAGAACGTGGTCTTCACCGCAAAAGATGCGCGTAAAGTAGAGAACAACGACGAGGAGATTGAAGACCTCATCAAGGAATTAATCGTAAACCACACTATCGGCTAAGCTATGGCAACAGATAAGAATAATTTGATCGTATATTGCGAATATGAGGATGGCAAGGTTGCTGACGTGAGCCTTGAGCTCCTCACCAAAGGTCGCGCACTTGCCGATAAGCTCGGCATCAAGCTGGAGGCTGTAGTGGCAGGCGACAACCTCAAGGATATCGAGAAACAGCTCTATCCCTACGGCGTTGACCGTGTGTATAAGGTAGAGGACAAACGTCTCTATCCCTACACCTCACTTCCCCACAGCTCAATCCTCATCAACCTTTTCAAGGAGATCGAGCCCCGCATCGCTTTCATGGGTGCGACAGCGATCGGCCGCGACCTCGGTCCGCGCGTGTCGTCGGCTCTTCACAGCGGTCTGACGGCAGACTGCACATCGCTTGAGATCGGTGATCACAAAGATGTCAAGACCGGCACAGAATATAAAGACCTTCTGCTTCAGATCCGTCCCGCTTTCGGTGGTAACATCGTGGCTACAATCGTTAACCCCGAGTGCCGTCCGCAGATGGCAACCGTGCGCGAGGGCGTTATGAAGAAGGAGATCAAGGATGCCAACTATCAGGGTGAGGCTATCGACCTTGACGTAAACAAATACACCGCACCCGAGGATTTCGTGGTAGAGGTGCTTGATCGTCACATCGAGAAATCAAAAGTAAACCTCAAGGGATCTCCCGTTATCGTATGCGGTGGCTACGGTGCAGGTAGCAAAGAGGGTTTCGATATGCTCGCGGAGCTTGCCGATGTTCTCGGTGGAGAGCTTGGCGCAACCCGTGCTGCGGTAGACGCCGGCTGGACAGACCACGACCGTCAGATCGGTCAGACCGGTGTGACCGTTCGCCCGAAGCTTTACATCGCCTGCGGTGTGTCAGGACAGATCCAGCACATTGCCGGTATGCAGGATAGCTCAATCATCATCTCCATCAACACCGATCCCGATGCGCCGATCAACGCTATCGCCGATTATGTCATCACCGGCAAGATGGAGGAGGTTGTTCCCAAATTAATCAAGTATTACAAAAAGAATTCCAAGTAAACCATGGCTAATTTCTATACAGACAACGAGGCTCTCAAAGCCCATCTGAAGCATCCTATGAT
Organism: Bacteroides sp.; assembly: GCA_014802175.1. Classification (GTDB taxonomy): domain Bacteria; phylum Bacteroidota; class Bacteroidia; order Bacteroidales; family Muribaculaceae; genus Lepagella. The sequence continues at coordinate 57,092 of JAAVCU010000024.1, read as the reverse complement.
GGAGAAGATTGTTGAGCTCAAGGAGCGCAACTTCGCCGATGCGGATAAATTTGATTATGCACCTCAGAATTTTGAGGATGCTATGGACAGCTACGACCGTGTGCTTGAGATCGTAGGCGAGATCTGCGGTGACATCATCGCTGAGAACGCCGAGGATGTGGATCACAACGGTCCGCGCGTGGAAAACAACCGCGTGGTTTACGCCGAGGGCACAGCCAAGAACCTTGAGGCTTGCCGCAAGGCCGGTCTCATGGGTATGTCGATGCCCCGCCGTCTCGGTGGTCTTAACTTCCCCATCACTCCCTACATCATGGCTGCCGACATTGTGAGCCGCGCCGATGCAGGTTTCGAGAACCTCTGGGGTCTTCAGGACTGTGCCGAGACTATCTATGAGTTCGCTGACGACGCTCAGAAAGAGAAATACATTCCCCGCGTTTGCGCCGGTGAGACAATGTCAATGGACCTTACAGAGCCCGATGCCGGTTCAGATCTTCAGTCGGTAATGCTCAAAGCCACTCAGAAAGAGGATGGCTCATGGGTGCTCAATGGTGTGAAACGCTTCATCACCAACGGTGACGCTGATATTCACCTCGTGCTCGCTCGTTCGGAAGAGGGCACAAAAGATGGTCGCGGTCTCTCGATGTTCATCTACGACAAACGTAAAGGTGGCGTAAACGTTCGCCGCATCGAGAACAAGATGGGTATCAAAGGCAGCCCCACATGTGAGCTCGTTTACAAGGATGCACCTGCTGAACTCGTAGGCAGCCGCCGTCTCGGTCTTATCAAATATGTAATGGCCCTTATGAACGGTGCGCGTCTCGGCATCGCAGCTCAGAGCGTAGGTATCAGCGAGCACGCTTACCGCGAGGCATTGCAGTATGCCAAAGAGCGTAAGCAGTTCGGCAAGGCTATCATCGAATTCCCCGCCGTTTCAGAGATTCTTTCGATCATGAAAGCCAAGCTCGATGCAAGCCGCACACTTCTTTACGCCTGCTCACGTTTCGTGGATATGTACAAGATCTACGATGACATCGCCAAAGAGCGTAAACTCGAAGTTGAGGAGAAGAAAGAGGCTAAATATTATAGCCGTCTTGCCGACGCCTTCACACCCCTTGCAAAGGGTATGACTTCGGAATTCTGTAACCAGAACGCTTACGACTGCATCCAGATCCACGGTGGTTCAGGTTTCATGAAAGATTATGCTTGCGAGCAGATCTATCGTGACGCCCGCATCACATCGATCTACGAGGGTACAACTCAGTTACAGGTTGTGGCAGCCATCCGCCACGTCACCACCGGCACATATCTCGACTGGATCAAAGGTGAGTCCGAGAAGCAGGTTTGCGCCGAGGATGAGGCAGTAAAGGCAACCCTCAACCTGATGACACAGCAGTATGCTGACGCAGTTGAGAAAGTGAACGGTATCAACGACACCAAATTCCACGACTTCATGGCTCGCCGCCTCGTAGAGATGGCAGGTTATATCGTGATGGGATACCTGATGCTCGACGACACACAGCGCGAGGCTTCCTTCCGCAAATCAATGAACGTATTCGTGAAATACGGTCAGGCAGAAGTTGCCAAGCACGCCGACTTCATCGCCAACTTCCAGCCCGAGCAGATCGAGAACTACCTCTACGCAGAGTAATTCTCCGACATACTCCCGACAAAAACATACAGGCAGCGATCGATTGCGATCGCTGCCTGTATGTTTTTGTATATAGGTTATCTGGATTATCATTCAAAAAATATATAAATTTGCAAGTACTTTCTGCTATGGAATGCAACTGATGTGATATGAGAGAGCCGGATCTTATAAATGAACTTATGAATAGCGATAAGCGTGCGTTCGATATTTTGTACGAAATGTATGCTCGGCGCTTGATGGCTCTGTGTCTCTCTTATGTGCGTATTACGGAGGATGCCGAAGAGATAGTGCAGGATATCTTTGTGTCTTTGTGGCGTAACCGGCATTCTCTACAAAATAAATTGTCATTGTCGCCTTTTCTTTATGGGGCGTTGCACAAAAGTATTCTTTACTATTTCCGAAGGAAGTTGAACAGTCCGATTTACGAGGAATATGTGGATATGAAAGATGAGATTCATCCCATCGAAAATATTGCCAACATCGAATATAAGGAATTCCGCAAGATTATAATAAAGGAAATATTGGCGCTTCCCCGATCGCAAAGAGATGCGATTCTGCTGTCAAAATTTCAAGGTTTGTCAAATAAAGAGATTGCCGAGAGATTGCACCTGAATATTCAGACAATTAAAAATGCACTTTCCGTAGGTTTGAAAACTTTACGGATGAGATTGCTTAAATATCCCGAGATTTTCCCTGTTTTCATGATGCTGATGCGTTCAGCAAACGATTTGTTATAACAATTATATCTACTGAAGTCATGGATGAATTATTTGAAAAATTGATTAATGATAGACTCTCCCCTGATGAATTGCGCGTCTTGAGAGAGCATTTCAATGTCGCGGACGACGATGAGCTGTTGACGCTTATCTGCGAACGTAATCCCTCCGATCAGTCGGTGTCTGATATTTCTCCATTGGTTCTGGAAGATATAAAGGAAAAAATCGACGGTAGAATCGAGGAAGATTTTACTTATGAACATAAGCCACGTCATAGATTCCTTAAAATTGCGGCAGTGGTATTACCCTTGATAATAATCGGGGCAGGGGGATGGTTTGTATTCGATAAGCATCGTGACCAATCTTCAGGATTATGTAGGTTAACTACAGAAAGCGGTGAGACATCGTTGTTGATGCTGTCGGATAGCACGGAAGTAAAAATCAATGGAAATTCAACCTTGATGTTTCCATCGGCTTTCAGCAAAAAGAGTCGTGATATAACTTTTATGGGGGAGGCATATTTTGATGTGTCGCGAAATCCGAAATCTCCATTCACTATCAAGACTCCGGTAATGACAGTTACCGTGACCGGCACTGCCTTCAATCTTCTGAGCAGAGGTGATGCCAAATATTCTGAGCTTTCACTCGATCAAGGATCGGTGACGGTAACACAGAATGTCACAGGCAACACAGTGCAAGTCACGCCCGGCACAAAATTGATTCTTGACAATATTACGGGTCAGATGATTCTGAATCCTATCGACACTACATATAGCAATTCAGCGTGGACGGCAACGGAAATTAAATTTGAAAATGCTGTGCCGGCTTATCTCATCGATCGTCTGGAGCAGAATTATAATATAAAGTTGCCCGAAGATATGTGCAAAAGTATAAATGCCAATTTCACAGGCACGCTTCCTGCCAACGATCTTGAAGAAGCATTAAAAATTGTCGGAAGAATATATGGGTGTGAGAAGTGATAGGAGGTATGGGTTAGGAGGTATATGTAGTTAATAAACAGCTTCTATCGGGATTTTATATTTGGGCAATTATACGCCGATTGCTTTTTTAGTTAAGAAAAAAATGAATTTAAATTAGTACGTTTGTGGCGTTGGTGCAACTATAAATAAAACTAACTAACGTTAACTAATTTAAATATTCATGAAAAAACGATGCTTTAGCAGACATGCGTTGCTGTGCGTCATGTTTGGTCTCATGGGGAACATTCCGGTTTTTTCGGCTACTCTTCCCAAGGTGAGTCTGGATGTCAGCAATGCTCCGTTGGAACAAGTTCTCAAAAAAATTGAGCAGCAGACGTCGTTGCGATTTTCTTTCAAAGATCTTTCGCTTGCCGGGATAAATCCGGTGTCGTTGAGATGCAAGGAGGAGTCGCTCGACAAAGTTCTAAATCAGTTGTTCGATAAAACCTCAATGACCTATGAGGTGATGAACGAAAAATCTATTGTTATTATTCCCCGAACCAAAGCCAAGGCTGCGAATGCCGATAAGTCGGTTGCCACCAAGGATATTACCGGTGTGGTTACCGATAAAGAAGGGGAGCCTTTGGTAGGAGTTACACTCATGGTTAAAGGGACCACTAACGGAGCCGTTACGGATATAGACGGTCATTTCGAGATGAAAAATGTGGCTCCCGGTCAGCTGGTCAATCTTTCGTACGTAGGTTATCAGCAGTCATCTTTCAAGGTTGGTGGCGCAAATGCGTATTCTGTCAAGATGGAAGAGAATTCGGAACTTCTCGACGACGTGGTGGTGATAGGTTATGGCGCTCAGAAAAAAGTGAATCTTACCGGAGCCGTATCATCCATATCTGAAGAGGATCTGAAAGACCGACCGATAGATAACCTCGGCAAACAGCTGCAAGGATTGATTCCCAACCTTAATGTGACCGTATCTTCAGGTCAGCCCGGTGCCGGGGCATCACTTAATGTGCGAGGAACGGCATCGCCCAACGGAGGCAGTCCGTTGGTCCTCATAGATGGAGTGGAGGGAAATTTAAGCCGAATCAACTCCAATGACGTTGAGACAATATCCGTGCTTAAGGATGCATCTTCGGCTGCGATATATGGTGCGCGTGCATCTTTCGGTGTTGTGCTTATAACCACAAAATCGGGTAAGAAAGACCAGAAACCTACCGTGTCATACAGTGGCAGTTACTCTTTCTCAACCCCTACGACTTCCACCGATTTTGAAACACGCGGTTATTACTCGGCAAAAATTGCCGACTTGTTTATGACCAGTACCCAGCCAACGCCATACACCTCTTACACCGAGGAGGAGTATCGCATGTTATGGGATCGCAGAAATGACAAGGTGGAAAACCCCGATCGCCCGTGGGTTGTCACACAAACCAAAAATGGACGTCAGGAATATCTTTATCTTGCAAACTTCGACTGGTATAATTATATGTACGACAATTCGCGTCCGGCATGGGATCACAACATAAATGTAACCGGAGGTGTCAAGTCATTCAAATATATGGTGTCGGGGAGATATTACGAGCAGCAGGGTGTGAACAGGATCCAGCCGGATAAATTCAAATCCTACAATACCCGTGTGAAACTTTCGGTTGACATTTTGCCGAACCTGACACTCTCAAACAACACTAAATTCTTTTACTCCGAATATGCTTATAAAGGTTATGATACTCAGGACAACGGAGAGTATTATAACTTCCGCCGACCTACCCTTCATGCGTTGGCCTCGATGGTGCCCGTCAATCCCGATGGTACTGCCGTGAGTCATACATCCGCCACCTCATCTTCCTCGCATTATCTTATGGACGGATATAACGCCATGATGCAGAAAGGGAAATCCGGCGGACATAATAAGACCCGTGAGCTTAACACAATATTTGAACTTGCCTACAAGGTGATGCCGCAACTGACTCTTAAGGGCGATTTCAGCTATACCTACGGTAACCTGCATTATGACTACCGCAGCGTGCCGGTGGAGTATTCCCAGTATCCGGGAGTAATCTCTAAGGAGTCTGAAAGTGGCGGACGTCATGCAGATGCTTATAAAGAGATCGTTTACGATCAGAATTATTATGCAGCCAATGCCTACGCCACGTATGAAGATACCTGGAACGATAAGCATAATTTCTATGGTATTGTAGGATACAATTATGAGGCACGCTATAACAACAACCTCACCACAAAGAACACGGATCTCCTTTCTGAGGATCTGTCGGACTTTAACCTTGCAAAAGGAACATCAAACTTTGAGATAAGGGGAGGTAAGAAAGAATTTGCCCTGATGGGTCTGTTCTATAGGTTAACGTATAACTATGAAGGTAAATATTTGGTAGAGGTCGATGGCCGATATGATGGCACATCGCGCTTTCCGCGAGGCAAACGTTTCGGATTCTTTCCCTCATTCTCTGCCGGATACCGTATCAGCGAAGAAAAATATTTTGAGCCTCTGCGTCCGGTGGTAAACAATCTTAAGCTCCGTCTCTCATACGGTTCATTAGGTAACCAGCAGATCGGTGAATATGACTTTATTCAGACCATCTCCACTGGTGGAAACATGTCGGGATATTCATTTAACGGAACAAGCATCGGACAGCATGCCACTGTTTCCGACCCCGTTTCCGGTAATCAGACCTGGGAGAAAGTAGAAACAACCAACCTCGGTCTTGATCTCGGATTCCTGAATAACCGCCTCTCGTTCACCGGAGAACTTTACGTTAGAAATGTAAAGGGGATTCTTGCTCCCGGCATGTCGTTGCCTTCACTTTATGGCGCTTCAGAGCCTCAGATCAATGCAAATGATATGCGCACACGAGGTTATGAGGCGGTGTTAAGCTGGAACGACAGTTTCCGTCTGGCCGGCCGACCCTTCTCCTACGGCGCATCGGTATCATTCTCCGGATATGATTCCGAGTATACAAAATGTGATAATCCCTCGGGTCTTCTTTCAGATCCATACGTAGGAAAGAAAGCCGGTGAGATATGGGGTTACCGAATTGACGGACTTTTTAAGAATGATGATGAGGCAGCCGCCTACGCCTCCGAGGTTGACCTGATCACCGTTATGGGTGGATGTTTTAACTCCACCGGTGCCAGTGGAATCGGAGTAAGAGGTGGTGACCCTAAGTATCTCGACCTTAACGGCGATGGAAAAATCAACGGAGGTAAAAGCACACTCGATGATCATGGCGACCGCGTGATAATCGGTAACAGCATCCCCCGTTTCTACTATGGTGTAAATCTCAATGCCAACTGGTATGGCGTGGATATGTCGGTGTTCCTGCAGGGAACCGGACGCACCGACTGGTATCCGGGTAACGATAACCTCCGATTCTGGGGTCCGTACTCACGTCCGTTCGCATCTTTCGTGCCCCGTAACTTCATGAGCGATGTTTGGAGCGAGACCAACACCGATGCCTATTATCCCCGTCCGCGTGGCTATGCCGCATTCTCCACTTCCCAGTCAACAGTGTATTATACCAACGACCGCTATCTGCAGAATCTCTCATACTGCCGTTTGAAAAATCTAACTGTCGGATATACTTTACCCGAAAAATGGACAAAGAAAATTTATCTTCAGAAGGTGAGAGTATATTTCTCGGGAGAGAACTTGCTTACATGGACTGCGCTCAAAACCAAGTTCCTTGATCCGGAGGAGGCAACAGCATCGTCCGATAAGCTTTCAAACGTTTATCCCTGGAGCAAGACTTTCGCATTCGGTCTAAATGTGACTTTTTAACTCAGTAAAAGCTAACGACTATAATATGAAACTTTCGATATATAAACTATCGGTAATCGGGGCTTCCTTAATGATGCTTACGGCATGTGAGAGTGCCCTCGACCGATACCCGAAGGATAAGCTCACCCCCGACACTTTCTTCAAAACAGCAAAGGAGTGCGAGCTGTTTACCAACGATTTTTACACAATGTTTCCTGCGGCCGCCGATATTTTTAAAGAAACGGCGGATGTGATTTCACAGAAGACATTGACGCAGGAGGTGCAGGGCACACGTCTGATTCCCTCAACCGCCTCCACCTGGAATTGGGACAAATTGCGCGACATTAATTTCTTTCTCGAATACTCAAAGAATTGCGCTGTGACATCCGACCGTCTGCAATATGAAGGTGTGGCGCGTTTCTTCAGAGCGTATTTCTATTTTGAGAAAGTTAAGAGATATGGCGATGTGCCGTGGTTGGATGTGGCTCTTGCTTCCGACGACGAACGTCTCTATATGGGACGCACATCGCGCGTAGAGGTGGTGGACCACATGCTTGAGGACCTTGATTTCGCTATCGATAATATGGATGCAGCAAAGAGCCTCTACACGGTTACAAAATGGACTGCCCTCGCGCTTAAGAGCAGGGTGGCTCTGTTTGAGGGAACGTTCAGGAAATATCATGGCATTGACGGTTGGGAGCGACTGTTGCAGATAAGTGCAGATGCTTCGGAGCAATTCATCAAAAACTCCGGATATGGCATTTATAACGAAGGNGCGACTCCTTATCTGAATCTGTTCAACTCNATCAGTGCNATAGGTACGGAANTTGTTCTGGCTCGCGCTTACAATGCATCAATCCCATTGCAGCATGACCTGAACGGTTATCTGACATCGCCCACNCAGGGACGCCCNGGTATAATGAAAGATGTGGTGAATATGTATCTTATGACCGACGGCACACCTTTCACTTCAAAANCGGGNTACGATACAATGACNCTNCCTATGGAATCACAGGGGCGCGATAAGCGATTGGCTCAGACCATCCGCACTCCCGGNTACGTAAGAGTAGGGGAGACGGCGGAGAGCGCTCCGAATACGGCTGCTTGTGAAACATGGTATCAGCCCATCAAGTATCTTCAGGCTGCAACTTACGATGCCTACAATTCATCAATTGTAGATATGCCTCTTTTCAGAACTGCCGAGGTTTATCTTAATTATGCCGAGGCTAAGGCAGAATTAGGAACGCTCACACAGACAGATATCGATATGTCGATCAAACCGCTTCGCGATCGTGCGGGTGTTGCAAATCTTAATCTCGGTTACGCCAACGCNAATCCCGATCCTTATCTGATGGATCCGATCACCGGTTACCAGAATGTGAAAGGGAGCAACGCCGGTGTGATTCTCGAAATCAGACGTGAGCGCACCGTAGAGCTGATGATGGAGGGNTTCCGCTATTGGGATATAATGCGTTGGCATGAAGGTCAGCGCTTCACACGTCCTTTCCTCGGCATGTATGTGCCGGCGCCCGGAGAGTANGACCTGAACGCCGATGGCACCCCCGATGTCTGTGTCTGGAGCGGTAACAAACCTGCCACCACTGCGNCTAACGTTTACGAGATCGGCAAAGATATNGTCCTCACTGACGGCAATTCCGGTAATATCCTCCTGCACACTGACTACAATCGTGTGTGGCGTCAGGATAGAGATTACCTTTATCCGGTTCCTACCGATGATCGTATTCTCACCGGAGGAAAGATCTCCCAGAATCCCGGTTGGGAAGACGGACTTGGTTATTAATACAACTGCTTAATTTGAATAAAGAATGCTACTTATGAATATTTTATCAATATTAAACAAAATGTTTCTCGCCTCAGTGTTGATGGTCTCCACCTCTTGCGATGACCTTGAGGGAGATAATTCCGACTATAATTTCTCAGAAGAGCAGACCAAGCTTGATCCCGCGCGTCTGCCTGACAGTTACAGGATAGCCACTTACAATACTCACAGGTGTTCGCCGGAGAACTTTGTGGTGAACTATGATAACACCGCAAAAGTTATCTCGCTCATTGATGCGGATGTGATTGCTCTTCAGGAGATTGATAAGAACACGAACCGCAATTCGAAAGATCAGATGCAGGAATTGGCAGACCGAACCGGTATGTATCCGATCTTCTTGCCTTGCGTGACATATACACAGGGTCAATACGGCATAGGTATGCTGTGTAAGAATAAGCCTCTGAAGGTTCTCACACGCGACCTGCCGGGTAAGGAGAAACGTGGCATGCTGCTCGCCGAGTTTGACGACTTTATCGTAATCGGAACTCACCTTTGTGTTTCGAGTGCCGACAACAGAGCCTGGTCTTACGACATGATCACCCAGTTCATTAAGGACAATTATGGAGATTATAAGAAACCGATATATCTCTGCGGGGATCTCAACGATTCATCGCTTCCGAAAGAGGCCACCGAGCATTGGCAGACTATCAGCTCGTCGTCGGTGACTTTCCCCGGCTCAAGCAAGCGCATTGACTATGTGTTGCAGTATAAGGATAATAACTCCTCTTACGAAGTGTTGCGCACGTTTGTGCCTGCATTCGATGAAATCCGTCTGATAGAGGTTTCAGACCACTTCCCCGTAATTGTAGATCTTTCTAAAAAGTAATTTGACATGAATCTGTTTTATAAAATAAATGGAAGGCAGCTGGTGTCGGGAGTCGTTTTGGCTGCGGCCCTGCTGACGGTTACTTCGTGTAAGGATGAGGTTGATCTTCCAATGCCTATAATACGTCTGAACACAGAGTCTATCACCGCTCCGTCGCTGATGGCTACGTTTAATGTGGAGGTTGAATCCAATTGCGACTGGAAAGCTACCACAGATGCCTCCAATTACTCGTGGCTTGATATCACCGAAGGGAAGAGCGTTGGAAATGGCGAATTGAGGTTCTCCCTGAAACCCAATGATTCAGCTTCGGCACGAGAGGCAATAATAGAGATCGGTAACGAGCAGAATACAGCAACGGCAAAATTGCGTGTTTCGCAGAACCCCGGATCCGGCGATGGGGTGGTGACCATATCCGAGTTGCGTACACTTGCCGGGACATCGGGTTTTCAGCTCCCTGAAGATGCTGTGATTCACGGTGTGGTTGTATCCAATATGCAGAATGCCAACTTCCCCTCTTCACTATTGGCATTGGAGGGAAGTGCCGAAGCCGGCAACGGTATCGCGGTCCGCACATCTGGTAATTTGCTTATAGGCACCGGCGAGGAGCTGGAGGTAAAATTGCATAAGGCTTCACTGAATGCTGATCCGGAAACCGGTGTGTTGGTGCTTGAACCGGAGAATGATGATGCCATTGTCCGTACCGAAACAACCACTATTGTTCCGACTCCCGTTGAAGTTTCAATTCCCGAACTCCTCACAGGTGATTACGAATCGATGTTGGTGAAACTTTCAGGTCAGATATCTTCAACGGATATCTCTAAAGAATATCTTTATGAGGTAAGCGCGTTTATCGATGAGGATAAGAACAGTCTGCCGATGAAGGTGCTGTCGGAGTGTAAATTTGCAGAATCAGCAATCCCGACAGGGAGCGGTAGCATTGTCGGAGTGATGGGTGCTGACGACGAAGGCCCCGCCATATACCCATCTTCATTGAATGAAATGAATCTTGTGTCCACGCGCTTTGACGGAGGATTCATGTTGCCCTATATCGTCTCACTGATGACCAACACCGCTACAAACTGCGATGGCCGATATATCGCAATGAACGCTACGGAATCTGAGATAACCAAACTCAAGGACTTCAATGGTCTGGAGGCTACAACTACAGATGGCTTTGCAACCAAGGTGACATGGAAGCTGAGCACGGCAAGCAACTATTTCAGATACTGGACCGATAACAGTGGTCATCATAATTTCCAGCTCGGTTCCTGGATGGATGGTCAGGATAACTATATTCTCTTTGAATATCCGACCGGAATGGAGTTTACCGATGGATTCCGTCTGCAGTTCGGCTGGGCAGGGCAGAAAGATGCTCCACGTCATTGGGAGGTGCTCTATTCAACAGATGGCGAAACATGGTCGCATGGCAAGGAATCCACCGTATTCACCTTACCTAAGGGAGTTGTTGGAACCGCAGGTAAAGGTTACAGCGATTTTACAGTAGACGTATATCTCGATAAACCGATAACCAAAGAGGATCACCTTTCTATTAAGATCCGCAGAGCCGATAATGAAGAGTCGGTATCGGGTGGTGCGATTGTAGCTGCATCCGGACGTGGAATCTTCCATAGCTGTATGCTTATTGATAACCTCCCTGCCAAAACTGTCACTTCATCACCCTCGGGAGCTGTATATTTTGAGCCGTTCGATGGACTGACGGAAGGAGCTGATTACCGACTTGGTGATAAGTTGAGTGCATTGTTGAATTATGGCGGCAGCGATATTTCGGAATGGGAATCAGCAGTTTCCCGTAACCTGACAGGTAGTAATGTTCGTCAGCGTCCGGGATACGCTCAGATTGGATATGTGAATACAATAAATGATGATCACACGGCGTATAAAAACATAGTTGGAGAACTGATTACGCCAGCATTGAACGTCAATGGCACATATACATTAAGCTTCAAGGCAATGGCTTATAAAAACAAGGCAGTTCACGTGGCGGCTGTGAAAGATAAGGATGGCGATCTTACGCAAGGAGTGATTGAAATTCTGAATGGTGGCACGATAAACGGCCAGAGCAAAGTGACCTTTGGTCCGATGAGCTATGACGCGTTCAAAGCCTTTGGATTTACAATCGAAGGAGTGACACCCAAAACTCAGATTAAATTTACATCAGCTCCCGCCGGCGAAGAGTATACTCGCTGGTTTATTGACAATATCTGTTTAAAGTAAATAAAGAAGTAAAGTAGGTTATGAATAAATTGTTAGTTGAAAGTGCAGTGCTCGCATCAATAGGGATCTCCCTGTTGATGCCGGCATCTGCCGCTATTCAGCAGGATTGGGAGGCCTCATATAAGTGGGCAGACCGGAAATTGAAGGAGTTGACACTCGAAGAAAAGTTGAATCTCACAGTGGGGCATGACGACTTTTTCTTCCCCGGAGTGCCTGAGAAAGGGTTGCCGTATGTGTATCTGACGGATGCCACCAAGGGTGTGCATCTTCGTCCGGAACTGACCGATACCGTTAATATCAAGCAATTGGAGAAATCAACAGCGTTCCCGGCTCCCATAATGTTGGCGGCTACCTTTAATCCGGCTCTGGCATACGAATATGGTAAGGCTGTAGGTGAGGAATGTCGCGCAGGTGGAGTGGAAGTGCTGCTCGGTCCGGGTGTAAACTTAGCGCGTAACTCACAGTGTGGACGTAATTATGAATATCTGGGAGAAGATCCGTTTATGGTGGGTGTAATGGCCGGAGAGTATATCAAAGGTTTGCAGTCGACGGGTACGGCAGCTTGCATCAAGCACTTTATCGGTAATGAAACGGAGTTTTATCGCCGTCGTTCCAACTCCATTATGGATGAGCGCACGTTGCATGAAGTGTATATGCGTCCTTTTAAAATGGGAATCGATGCCGGAGTGGCGTTTATTATGACTGCCTACAATAAGGTTAATGGCGAGTGGGCAGGACAAAGTGCGTTTGTGATAGATACGCTCATACGTCAGGATCTTGATTTCCGCGGAGGTGTGATGAGTGACTGGCGTTCTGTTTATGACAATCAGAAGACAGTGAAGTCCGGTCAGAATATCATCATGCCGGGCAGCAAGGCAATCCGCGATGATATTGCCGGGTTGGTGGCTGAGGGTAAATTGTCGGAGCAAGACATCGATAATATGGTTCGTCCGATTTTAGCTACATGTCATGCCTACGGGCTTTATGACCGCGATAAATATCGCCCGGAATTGCTTGCGAAGTTCCCCGACCATCTGAAGGTGTCGATGAAGACTGCCGAAGAGGGCACGGTGCTTCTGAAAAATAACGGAATCCTCCCCTTGCAGGATATTAAGGATAAGAAGGTGCTCGTGACCGGTAATTATCTTGATAAAGACTTCAACTGGGTGTGGGCTTCGGCTGATGTCAAGGGATATGATCAGGTCAATTGGCGCCAGGCCCTTTACAAGGAATTTGGCAATGATGTTGTCTTTTCAGAGCATCCCACCGAAGAGCAGATCAAAGATGCGGATATTGTGATATTCTCAACCGGCACGGTGGATCGCGAAGCATACGAACGCCCCTTTGCGCTTCCCGCAGCGGAGAATAAATTACTCAAGAAAGTTACTCAGCTCAATCCTAATACCGTGATAGTGGTTTTCTCCGGTTCCGGCATAAAGTTAACCGATTTTGCTGACAATGCTGCCGCCATTGTTTACGGTTGGTATCCCGGACAGAACGGTATGGAAGCTGTGGCAGGAGTGTTGGCAGGACGCATTAATCCGTCGGGTAAATTACCCCTTACGATCGAAAAAGATTTCAAGGATTCTCCTGCGAAGGATGTAATGCCTAAGGATGGCCAGTTCTATACTAAGATTTCTAATGAAAGACTGATTATGCCATACGATGTTCCCTACAATGAGGGGGTGATGATGGGTTATCGCTGGTATGATACAAAAGGTATCGAGCCTCTTTATCCCTTCGGATATGGACTTACTTACACAGATTGGGAGATTCAGAAACCTGAGGTGAAGGTAAAGGGAGACAAGGTGATTGTTTCGGGAAGACTCCGCAACACAGGTAAACGAGAAGGTGCGCAGGTTGTACAGGTTTATGCGGCGGAGAAAAATCCGACTGTAGAGCGTCCGGCAAAAGAGCTTAAAGGTTCCAGAAAGATATCTCTTCCCGCTTCCGGAAGTGAGAACTTCACTATTGAATTTGATAAAAATGAGCTCGGATTTTATGATACAGAGACTCACGGCTGGAAATGCAATCCGGGAGAATATACGATCATGATCGGTACTTCTTCAAGAGATATTGTAAAAGAGATTCCGGTGAAAATCTGATAATTCTCCGATACATCAACCGACAAAAAAGACAGGCAGCGATCGNTTGCGATCGCTGCCTGTNTTTTTTGTCGGGGTATATGTGGGGTTAGAAGAGGATCTTGGAGGTTAGGGAGCCTTGCTTGCGGATGTAGAGGTTGCCGGGGAGCGGAGTTGCGATGCGGCAGCCTGTGAGGTCATAGTAATAGACGGGCTCGGCGTTGTCGTCTGTTGAAATGGCTTCTACNCCGGCGGGATTCACTCCGTGATAGAGCAGGCGGAAGTTGTCGAAGCAACACCAGCAGTCGTTGTTGGCGCGGTCGCATTTGATGCCGATTGTGAGGGTGCCATCCTCGCCCACGGTGGTTTCAAGTGTGTTCTTGTAAAGATCCAGAGCAAAGGCACGTGATGCGCCATACATGGAATTGACATACCCGTTGAGGGAGTGGGTGCCGCTGAGGTTGTCGGCGAGATCGTCATGGTCCGCTATCACGTGGGAATAAAGGGAGGCAACCCTTGTCTCGGCTGATCCGGCATGGAACATGGCGGGAATAACTTCCCAGCGTCCCTTGTATGCTTTGCCGCTGTCATTGACACCTGTGCGGTAAAGTGCATTTACGGAGCAGGTGTAAGTGCCTGGCTTGAGGTTGTTGAGAGTCTGTGAAACGGCGAAAGTGCGGTTCCAGTATTCAGCGCAGTTCGAGCCCCAGACGGGAGCTCCTTCCCATCCGTTGCAGTCGTTGTCGAAACCGGGATTCTCTATGAGCAACGTAACATCCCAGTATGCATCGGGCAAAAGTTCAGTGTCTGACGATTTCAGGAATGTTTTGATTGCGTCGGCAAGTATTGCTGTCTGCTGTGTGATGGTTGCAAGTTCCGTGGCACTGTCAACCTGCGCATCTGCTGCTTCAACCGCGTTGCTGAGGTTGGTGAGTGAGGCGCACGGTTTTGTGGCATTCACATTGGTGAGTGCTCCCGAACGCATGGCCAGGTATGCGGCATACGGCTCCATTGCGCTCTCCATTTTTGTCAAAACGCCTTCGAGTGCGTCTATTGCCGATAGATACTCCTCAGCCGTGGAGCAGGGTTTCTTTGCTGTCTCAATCGCAGCTGTCAGTTCTGCTGCATACATCTTAGGGAGTCGGTCAGTATTGATGCGGTTTGCGCGGTTGATCACAGTAAGAAGTTTATGGGCATATACATCCAAAGACCCTACGGGCACGATCTGCATATAATCCACATCCGGCATCCAGTCGCCTGTGGTGTAGAGTCGCACGGTGTTGTCGCCCGGCTTAAGATTGACTTTAACCATAGTTGTCGCTACTTTGTCCCAACCTCCGGAATTTCCGTTGATGCGCTTTATCTCCTCACCGTTTATTTCAAGGGTAAAATAGCGGTCGGCGCCGGCCATGTAAGCGATCGTTAGCTCATATTCACCACCCTTCGCAGAGTAGACATCGCGCCAGATGAGGTCGTTGTCTGCACGCATACCGAGCCAGCATGCTTTGGCACCGCCCGACAATGCGTCGTTCTCCTCATATATGCCTGACTGCACAGCCTGATTGTTTTCCAATTCCTGGTAGGCTGTGATCCACGCTGTCTCCGCCTCGTAAAGGTGACGTTCGTAACGTTCGGCAGCTTCGAGGCGATAGATGCGGGTGCCATGAGCCGGAACGGTCACGGTCATCGAGCCGTTGAAGCTACCGGCATCCTTGCGCTCAAAAAGATCGCGGGCTTTCACTTCACCACCCAGGTTGACATCAAAGAAGTCGAGAGTTACCTCGCGCGCTGCATCACCCGGATTGTAAAACGCCACGGCGCGCGTTTTGCCATGTAATGTCTCCACATCCTTGACAAGGATATAGACACCTTTTTGTTTGCNTACTACGTACGCCTGAAGAGCCAGCGGATCCTGATTNAGAGCAATCAGTTCCGGATTGGTGAGGAGNTCNAGAGTGGCAGGGTTGATGGTGGTGACATCGCATCCGATAAGAAGAGGGGAGGACATTATGCACCACATCCCGAAATGTGTTTTGTCTTCCTCAGTAGTCAAGCCTCGACCCACCTCTAACATATCCATATCATTGAAACCACCGTTGCACGCGTAAGCTGAGAGGTANAGATTCTGCGCAATAATGCCGCGNACGGATTCCCATCCGAGATAGATATCCTCGGTGGTGCGCCAGGAGGTGGCAATGTCGTTTGCCCATGTGCCCGGGTANGCCCAGCGGCACAGGTTGTAGCGGATATCGTTGCGTCCGGTGGCTTTGATGGCGTTGCTGATGGCTGTGTAGCGTTCGCGTTCGTCAAGATCAAGACCATCGGCATTNTGTACCGGATCTCCACCGCAGAAATCTACCTTGATGAAATCGAAACCGAGATCCTTGAACAGAAAGTTGATATCCTGCTCGTCGTGTTTGTAGAGGCCGGTTCCGAGTCCGTCGACATCTCCGCCATGAAAAGAGGCGCAGGTGTTGTAGCCTGCATCGGAATATGTTCCGGCTTTCAGNCCGAGTCCGTGAATGTGGTCAACCACCGGTTTCATGCCGTTTGGAAAGCGTTCCGGATGTATCACAAGATTGCCGTCGGCATCCCGACCCTTGAACGCGCCGTCGTCGATATTGACATAGNTGTAACCCGCATCGCGAAGACCATTGGCGGCCATGGAAGATGCCTGCGACTTGATGATCTCTTCATTGATGCGATGACCGTAAGCATTCCATGAGCTCCAACCCATGGTAGGGGTCTCCCATGCCGATGCGTACAGTGCTCCTGCCGCAGTCACGACAGAGGCAAGTAAAATTCTTTTCATTTAAAGTTCTGATTTATGATAAAAGTATTATGATTTTAAGTCTTTATAGGTTATCTAAACTGCTTGTTACGAGCGCAAAGATAACAAAAATTGATGATATTTCAATTCCTTGACGCTAAAAATGAGTGNGTTGGGATTGAAAGTTTTGGTGGAATGGAAAATTTTTTNTNNTTTTNTNGCGGTTTTTGNGCAGGGGTGCGCTCCNNTGNGGAAACCGACAGTAAATTTATCATAAATAATTATTTAGTAAAACGTATGAATCATTACGAGACCGTTTTCATTTTAACTCCCGTTTTGTCTGACGATCAGATGAAGGAAGCGGTAGAAAAATTCAACGACGTTCTCAAGGCAAACGGTGCCGAGATCGTTAATGAGGAGCTCTGGGGTCTGCGCAAGCTCGCTTATCCTATCCAGAAGAAATCAACAGGCTTCTACGTGTTGGTAGAGTTCGAGGGTGAGCCCACAATNGTTAAGAAACTTGAGACTGCATTCCGTCGCGATGAGCGCGTGATCCGCTTCTTGACTTTCCGTCTTGACAAGTATGCAGTGGCATACGCAGAGAAGCGTCGCAATCTGAGAGCAAGCAAAGCAAATGAGAAACCCGCTGAGGCAGCAGCTGAGGCAGAAACTAAGGAGGCATAATCATGGCAGCAAACAACGAAATCCGCTATCTCACTCCCCTTACTGTAGATACAAAGAAGAAAAAATACTGCCGTTTCAAACGCAGCGGTATCAAATATATCGATTACAAAGATCCTGAATTCCTTAAGAAATTCCTCAACGAGCAGGGTAAGATCCTTCCCCGTCGTATCACAGGAACTTCACTGAAATTCCAGAGAAGAGTTGCTCAGGCTGTAAAGCGTGCTCGTCACCTCGCTCTTCTTCCCTACGTAACCGACTTGATGAAGTAATCATTTTTTTAACCTGATAAAAGCAACAAACAATGAAAATTATACTCAAAGAGAATGTAGCCAGCTTGGGTTATAAGGATGATGTAGTTGAGGTAAAAGACGGTTATGGCCGTAACTACCTTATCCCCCAGGGTCTCGCCATCATCGCTTCTTCCGCAGCTCTCAAGCAGCTCGCTGAAAACCAGAAACAGCGTGCCCACAAAATCGCTAAAATCATCGAGGATGCCAAGGCTGCNGCTGCAGCTATCGAGGGCGTTAAGCTTACTATCCCCGCTAAGACAGGTGCTTCCGGCACTATCTACGGTTCAGTAGGCGCAGCTCAGATCGCTGAGGCTCTCGCTAAGCTCGGTCACGATATCGACCGCAAGCTCATCAACCTCAAGGACACTATCAAGACTGTTGGTGTTCACGTTGCTACTGTTAAATTCCACAAGGAAGTTGAGCAGGAGATCGAAGTTGAGGTTGTAGCTGAAGAGGAGAACTAATATTTCTTCAACATACAATCATGAAAAATCCTGAAGGCTAACCTTCAGGATTTTTTTGCGTTTATCAGACCGGTGAGGAGTTTGCCGACGGCGTTGCGGATGTTTTGGCGGGCTGTGGCGGGTTGCATNGCTTCGTCTAACGGCATGCCGGTTGGTGTGGCAGCGNATATCTCGCTGAATCCGGCTTCCTTCAANTGCGATGTCGCNTCCGGACAGATGCTCCCGCCGATGCCGATAACNGGAATGTTACGCTTCAAGGCTCTATGNANCACGCCCGNNGGNGCTTTNCCCATGCAGGTCTGNNGGTCGAGCCGTCCCTCGCCGGTTATNACCAGTGATGCGNCTTGCANTGCGTGGTCAAATCGNACGGTGTCAAGCACCATATCTATGCCNGACCTCATATCTGCTCCAAGATATGCCATAAGTGCAAAGGCGATGCCACCTCCGGCACCGCTGCCCGGCGTTTCTGAAAAGTCTTTTCCGGTGAATTGAGTCGTGACTGCGCCCAAGCGAGATAATGCTTTATCCAAAATCAGTATATCGGCAGGGGAGGCTCCTTTCTGTGGTCCGAAGATATGGCTCGCACCGTTCGGACCTGTCAACGGATTGGAAACATCACAAGCCACGGTAAATCTCGCCTCTTTTAGTTCCGGAAGAATATTATGGTCATCAATGGCCTTTAAGTTTACGAGATCGGCGATATTGTCGGTAATTTCCTTCCCCTCGGTGTCAATAAATCGGTAACCTAATGCGCGTAACATCCCGGTCCCTCCATCGTTGGTGGCACTTCCTCCTATTCCTATCATAAGATCACGGCAACCGCGCCTTAGAGCGTCGGCTATCAATAATCCGGTGCCATAGGTGGTGGCGTGCATCGGGTTCCGTTCCCCCGGAGCGAGGAGTGTAAGTCCGCTTGCTTTTGCCATCTCTATAATGGCGGTAGTGCCACATATTGCATAATCGGCATATATTTGTCGTGCCAGAGGATCGGTGACGGCGCAACTCTGTATGACGCCATGAGTGGAATGAACCACGGCATCAACAGTGCCCTCGCCGCCGTCGGCAATCGGAATAATGATGGTTTCCACATCCGGGATAGCATCGCGAACTCCTTCGGCAACGGCTTCGCCTGCCTCTTGACTCGAAAGCGATCCCTTGAATGAGTCGCAAGCAATTACAATTTTCATTGACTCTAATGTATTTTCACACAAAATTAATATTCCTTCATTAATATTCCTTCGCTTTGCTACAATAAATTCTCGAAAGAAGGTGATAGAAATGCTGTCCGAAGAAATTTTTAGGTTTATTTTAGAAGTAAAAATTTGAAAGACGAAGCAAAATCATTATCTTTGCAAGATATAGTGCACAGTAGGCTCCAAGCGCGCTGCGTCACCCATGAAGTTGTTTAAACAACTTCTATTTTATAGAAAAATGATAAACAATATAAGGATATGAAATTTAATGTAGAGGGAAAAACTTTCCAGCAGCAGCTGTCGGCTGTGAGCAAAGTGATAAATGCGAAGAACGCGTTGTCGATACTCGATAACTTCCTGCTTAAGGTTGAGGGTGATCGCCTGAGCATCACTGGCAGTGACCAGGAGAATGTGATGACTGCGTATATGACCATCACAGAGAGCGAAGGTGATGGCGCGATCGCAGTGTCGGCAAAACGCTTGCTGGAGATCACCAAGGAGATCTCCTCTCAGCCTCTTACATTCTATATCAATGATGAGACCAAGGAGATAGATATCCGTTTCCTTAACGGTCATTTCAATTTCATGGGTGTGGATGCAACTGAATATCCTTCACGCCGCGCGTTAGAGGAGACTCACCGCACTATGATGCTGCCGGCTCCGATGGTGCTGAAAGGTGTGGAAAACACACTGTTTGCGGTGAGCACAGACAATGTGCGTCCTATCATGACAGGTATTTACTGGGATATCCATGAGAACGATGTTACATTCGTCAGCTCAGATACGCATAAGCTCGTGCGCTATGTAAATGGTGAGGCTCAGCCCGGTTTTGAGGCTTCGTTTATCCTCCCTTCAAAACCTGCCAATATCCTGAAAGGTCTCATCGGGAAAGAGGAGGGTGATATCAAGATCGATTTCGATTCAAAGGGTGCTACATTTGAGATCGGAGATTATCTGCTCTCTTGCCTCTTTATCAATGGTAACTACCCGAACTATAACCGTGTAATACCGACTGAGAATCCGTTTGAGATGACCATAGACCGCGTGTCGCTGCTGACTGCGTTGCGTCGCGTGTCGATCTTCGCAGCCAAGAGCTCAAATCTGGTGGTGCTCGAAATCCAGCCCAACGAGATTATTCTCCATGCTCAGGATCTGGATTACGGCACATCGGCCGAGGAGCGCGTAAGCTGCGACTATGAGGGAAATTCCATGACGATCGGTTTCAACGGTCAGTTTATGATCGAGATCCTCAATAACCTGCACGATGATTCAGTGGTGATTGAGTTGTCTGAGCCGTCGCGTCCGGGTCTCTACAAGCCGTTGCAGCAGCCGGATAATCAGAATATTGTGATTATCCAGATGCCGATGCAGGTTATTTGATCTAATTAGTANTTAGTANTTAGTAATTAGNANTTAGTAATTGCTTGATTCTTATTGTTTAGGATTCTATGAAATTGAAATTGGAGAGACCGTTGATCTTCTTTGATCTGGAGACCACCGGTACGAATATAGTGCGTGACCGCATCGTGGAATTGAGTTATATCAAGGTTTTCCCGGACGGCACCACAGAGCAGAAGACTCGTCGCCTGAATCCGGAGATGCACATTCCGGAGGGTGCGACGGCGATTCACCATATAACAGACGAGATGGTGGCTAATGAGCCTACTTTCCGTCAGGTGGCAAAGGCTCTGAATGAGATTTTTGCTAACAGCGATATCGCCGGCTATAACAGCAATAAGTTCGATGTGCCTCTGCTNATAGAGGAGTTCGGCAGGGCGGGGATCAATTTTGATCTTGCCGGCAGAAGTTTTATCGATGTGCAGAATATTTTCCACAAGATGGAGCAGCGCACGCTGGTGGCTGCCTATAAGTTTTATTGCGGAAAGAATTTGGAGGATGCGCATTCGGCATTTGCGGATACACAGGCTACATACGAGGTGCTGTTAGGTCAGCTCGATAAGTATGCTGAGCTGGAGGGTGACGTGAAAAGTCTGGCGGAGTTCTCTAAGTTGGGNAAGAATGTGGATCTNTCGGCGCGCATCGTGCTCGATGATAAGGATGAGCCGGTGTTTAACTTCGGTAAGCATAAGGGNAAACGGGTGAAGGATGTGTTCCGTCAGGAGCCGTCGTTCTACACCTGGATGATGCAGGGTGATTTCGCTAAGAATACCAAGGATGTAGTCACCGCTCTTTTTGCCGAGAGCCGGCGATGAGGATCCCGGCTTTCGCCGGGACTTCTATTAACTTCGCGCTTTCGCGCTCAGCACAGTGCTGANAGTGGAAGGAAGCGGGGAGAGAAAGGCCGGTGAGAGAAGAGCGAAAATTATTAACCATTAATTATTAATCATTAATTATTNATTAGATCGAGGTGGTTTCGACTGTAAAGGGGAAGCATGTGGTGCTGGGGATTACCGGTGGAATAGCCGCTTATAAGGCGGTGTCGCTTTTGCGCCTGTTGGTGAAAAATGGCGCTGAGGTGCAGGTGGTGATTACCCCTGCCGGGAAGGAGTTTATAACTCCGGTTACGCTGTCGGCGCTGAGTGGCAAGCCGGTGGTGAGCGAGTTCTTTACCGCCAACACCGGTGAGTGGCATAGTCATGTGGATTTAGGTCTGTGGGCAGATCTGATGGTGATTGCGCCCGCTACTGCTTCCACAATCGGCAAGATGGCTAACGGCATTGCTGATAATATGCTCGTGACTACCTACCTCTCCGCCAAGGAGCATGTTATGATAGCTCCAGCGATGGATCTGGATATGATGGCGCATCCCTCTACGCGCCGCAATCTTGAGAAGTTGGAGGCTGATGGCGTNGAGATTATCGAACCGGCCGCCGGTGAGTTGGCAAGCCACCTTGTGGGGAAAGGGAGGATGGAGGAGCCGGAGAATATTTTTCGCCGNATAGAAGAATTTTTCGGTCGCGGGCAGTCNTTNCGNGGTAAGCGAGTNGCTATCACTGCCGGTCCGACATACGAGAAACTTGACCCGGTGNGATTCATAGGTAACTACTCCACCGGNAAAATGGGCTTTGCGCTCGCCGAAGAGTTTGCCGCNGCCGGTGCGGNGGTGACTCTGATCTGCGGTCCGGTGGGGTTGAAGACCGACAATCCCTCTATAACCAGGATTGACGTGGAGAGTGCGGAGGAGATGCTCGCCGCGAGTCGNGAACCGTTCGCTAAAGCCGANATAGGTGTGTTTGCAGCCGCGGTTGCAGATTACCGTCCGGAGCGAAGAGAGGACACAAAGATAAAGCGCGAAGGTGTGGAGGAGATGAATNTGCGACTCGTGAAGAATCCNGANATNGCCGCAACACTTGCTGCTGTGAAGCGTGCNGATCAGAAATTCATAGGTTTCGCGCTNGAAACAGACCATGAGCATGAAAACGCCCTGCGCAAACTGAGGAAAAAGAATCTGGATGCAGTGGTGCTGAATTCATTGCAGGATAAGGGTGCCGGATTTGGCACCGATACAAATAAGATAACAATCGTGGCTGCNGACGGGAGCGAGAAATCGTATCCGCTGAAAAGCAAGCGTGAGGTGGCGCGGGATATTATAGATTTTGTGAAGTGAGAAAATTATTGGCATTATTGATATTGATGTGCATTTGTGTTGCCGGAGCCAAGGCTCAGGAATTCAAGTGCGAAGTGGATGTGAATTCGCAGCAGGTGGAGGGCACAAACAAGAGTGTGTTCGATGCCTTGAAGGAGGGGATCTCCACATATATGAACGAAACAAAATTCAGTAATGCCATATTCAGTCCGAATGAGAAGATAGAGTGCCGCCTGTTTCTGACAGTGGCGGAATANACTGACGACCGCATAAAAGGGGANTTGCAGCTGCAACTTTCNCGACCGGTNTATAACAGCACATACACCACCACTCTTTTCAATTTTCGCGACACACGTGTGGAGTTTGATTANCGCGAGGGNGATCCGTTGATCTTTAATGAAAACAGCGTTGACAATAATCTTACGGCTCTGCTCGATTATTATGCCTATCTTTTTTTAGCATTGGATTTCGACAGTTTTTCGCCTAAGGGTGGTCAGCAATTCTTTGACAGAGCGCAGAGTGTGGTACAGCAGGCTCAATCGCTGGGCGAGATCGGCTGGCGCACGTTTGAGGACACNAAGAACCGNGCGGCAGTGCTGAGCAGTTATACAGACAGCAANACGTCCGGCATNCGCGATCTGATCTATAATTATCATCGAAAAGGACTTGACGAGATGGTGACGAGCCCGGATAAGGGACGCGCGGTGATTACGGAGTCGCTGAAGGANCTGAAGAAGGTTGCAGATACGGCACCGATGTCGGTTGCGTTGTCGTTGTTCCGCGATTCGAAGCTCGATGANTTGGTGAATNTNTATTCGAAGGCTCCGCAAACCGAGCGNGAGACAGCCTACGAGATCCTGCAGCCGATTTTNCCGACGGAGTCGGANCGCCTGGACNAGATAAAGAAGGGAAGCGAGCAGTGAGAAGTGAACTTCGCGCTTTCGCGCTCAGCACNGTGCTGAGGGAGAGGGCTAAGAATTTGGAGTTTAGAGATATGGGGGGAGTTAATAATTATTAATCATTAATTTTTAATTATTAATTAGAAAAATTTTGGATTATGCTTAGGAAGCTTGAAATAAGGAATTATGCACTGATCGAGAAGCTGGAGCTGGATTTCAGTCCCGGGTTCACGATCATTACGGGTGAAACCGGTGCCGGTAAGTCGATTATGCTCGGTGCGTTGTCTCTGCTGATGGGTGGACGCGCCGATTCGCGCGTTATTGCCGATGGCGATTCAAAATCGGTGGTGGAGGCTGTGTTCGATAATCCTCCTTCGTTTCTTGAGCAGTTTTTNGTGCGTAATGAGGTTGACTGGAACCCGGCGGAGATAATCATCCGCAGGGAGATTGCGGTCAACGGACGGTCGCGCGTGTTTGTGAATGATGTGCCGGTGACTCTGGCCGTACTTTCCGCCATAGCCGTACATCTGATCGATATCCATTCACAGCATGAGAATGCGCGGCTGATAAATCCGGATGCTCAGCTGGAGATTGTGGATTCGGTGTCGGACAATGAAGATATACGAGCTCGATATACTGCNACTTTCGGTCGGTTNGTCGAGATCCGTAACCGTGTGAAGCGTCNGCGGGNGGAGATCGAGAAGAATAAGGCTAACCGCGATAATCTCTATTATAAATATGAAGGNTTAAAGGAGTTCAATCCAAAGCGNGGAGAACTTGCAGAGCTGGAGCGCAGGTTTGAGTTGCTCAGTGATGCGGATGAGATCCGCGAGCGCCTGCAACTGATCCGCGGTGTGTTGGGTGAGAACGACCGAGGNGCGATCGACCTCGTGNGGATGGCACGTAGCGAGACCGAGAAAGTGAATCTTTCTCTGGTTGGTGTGCAGCAGGAAGAGAACGTTCCAACGCTTTCCGAGAGGCTGGAGAATATTGTGATAGAATTGCAGGATATNTACGAGACNGTGGATGACGCCCTNTCGGATGTGGAGTCAGATCCCGCTACTCTCGAAAAGATCTCATTCCGTATGGATAACTACTATAGTGCCATGAAGCATTATGGGGTTGAGAAGGGTGATGAGCTCGTGGATGTGATGGAGAAATTGAGGGAGCAATTGGAATCGATAGATACTGGAGGTGAGGAGNTNCCCGAGCTTGANAAGGANGGGAAGCATCTTGCCGCCGAGGTGAAGGAGTTGGGTAANCAGCTGACCGAGACACGTGTGGCTGGAGCTGTCAAGTTTTCNAAGGCGGTGACTGANGCTGCNNAACCGTTGGGGTTGCCCAATCTTAATTTNCANGTGAGTGTAGAGCCNGCGAAGCTNGGTCCGAACGGNCAGGATAAGGTGGAATTCCTCGGTGCGTTCAATAAGAATCAGACACCGTCGTCGCTGACCGGGATGGCATCGGGTGGNGAGATGTCGCGATTGATGCTCACTATCAAGGGTGTGCTTGCAGGNAGACTTAATCTGCCNACCATTATCTTTGACGAGATCGACACCGGTGTTTCGGGTGAGATTGCCGATAAGATGGGTGAGATGATGCGCTCCATGAGTAAGGATATGCAGGTGATGTCGATAACTCACNTGCCGCAGGTTGCGGCGAAGGGTAATCGNCACTATAAGGTTTATAAGCGCGATGAAGAGTCGCGGACTGTGACGCGNATTCGTGAGCTGAAAGGTGAAGAGCGCGTTCGCGAGATTGCCGGAATGATGTCGGGCAGCACAGTNGGCGAGGCTGCGCTCAGCAATGCGCGGATCCTGCTCGGAGAGGGGTGATGACTTCGCGCTTTCGCGCTCAGCACNNNGNTGAGNGCGAGGGGAGATTTTGAGGAGGAGGGAGTAATTTAGATAATTATGGAAAAAAGTGACTATATATTTGGGATAAGAGCCATTATTGAGGCTATAGATGCGGGGAAGAATATTGATAAGGTNTTGGTGCGTAGGGATTTTACCGGNGATCTCGCCCGTGANCTCTATGCCAAGATCAAGGAATATGGNATTGTGATGCAGAGGGTGCCGGTTGAGAAACTGAACCGTATCACGATGAAGAATCATCAGGGAGCAATCGCTTTGCTCTCTCCGATTGAGTATCAGAAGCTGGAGAATCTTGTGCCCCTGTTCTATGAGGAGGGTAGGAACCCGCTGGTGGTGGTGCTCGATGGTCTGACCGATACACGCAACTTTGGCGCAATCGGCAGGACAGCTGCTTGTGCGGGAGTGGANGCTATCGTGATTCCCGAGCGTAATAGTGTATCGGTAACGCCGGATGCTGTCAAGACATCNGCAGGCGGTCTGTTTCATGTGCCGGTGTGCAGGGAGAAGGATACGCTGTCGGCTGTGAAGTTNCTGAAAGATAACGGTTATCATATAGTTGGCGCGACAGAGAANGGTGCTTCCCCTTATACTCAGGCTGATTACACGGTGCCGGTGGCTATCGTGATGGGTAGCGAGGACCTNGGGATCTCCGATAGTGTGATCCGCGCGTGCGATGAGCTTGCGGCAATTCCTATTGTCGGCAAGATCGAATCGCTCAATGTTTCGGTGGCGGCCGGTGTCATGATTTATGAGGCGTTGAGGCAGAGAGGTGTGTGATGGNCNTATCTTCACTGCGTTCAGATCACAATCTCNGAAGCNGAANNGTTCTTTNGAAGCATTGGNGCGCGGAAGCGCAGATGCGGAATTATTTGGGAAATTGGGGATAAAGTTGTAATTTTGTCAGCAAAATAAGAGCAAAAGATACATAAAGAGTTATGATAAATCGTATATTGATAAGAATTAAGGTAATACAGATTCTGTATTCCTACCTGCTCGTGGAAAAGCAATTCTCCCTCCCGTCGTTGCCTGAGTCTCCTACAAAGGAGAAGCGCTTCGCTTATTCGTTGTATACGGATCTGCTGGTGTTGATGCTTAAGGTGTCAGAGTCAATCAGTCGCCGTGGAGATGGTAAGCCTTTGGAGGATACACGGTTTATCAAACGTATCAAGTCTGACGACACTGTGAAGTCGTTGCTTGCCAAGTATCGTATGGCACCGTTCCCGTTCGAGGGGGNGGTAGAGGACTTGGCGGAGAAGATCAAGGAGTCGGCAGTATATAAGAATTTCCTCAAGGATCGTAAGGAGAATAAGGTTGGTGTTGATGCTTCCGTTTGGAANGAGATCTGCAACCTCATCATTCTTCCGGATGCAGCNGTGAATGCNGTGATTGCNCGTCGNGAAAATTTCACTCTTAAGGCAGTGGAGCGTGCTCGCGAATTTCTTGATGAGACTTTCGAGAATTTCATGACCTCGCAGGATAGCGGTCAGGAGGCGATCTCCGCGCTTACAANNAGCCTTGACCAAGCCCGTGAGCTTTATTTCCGTCTGTTGTGGCTTCCGGTGGAGCTTACGGATATGGAAGAGCGCAGACTCGACGAGCGCCGTTACCGTCATCTCGTGACCCAAGAGGATCTTAACCCGAATCTTAAGTTTGTAGAGAATTCTCTCGTAAAGGCTATCCGCGATTGCGACGCCGTGAGGGAGTTTGTGGATAAGAAGAAGATCTCGTGGGAGAATGAGGATCGATTGATGATGGAGAATCTTCTGAAGACTATCCTTGACTCGGAACTGTATAAAGAGTATATGGCAAATCCGGTTGAGACTCCGAAGGAGGATTGTGAACTCTGGCGTAACATAATGCGCAAGATTGTGTTCACGAATGAGTTTTTCCTGGAGTCGATGGAGGATAAGTCGGTGTTCTGGAATGATGACCTCGACATAATCGGCACGTTCGCGATCAAGAGCTTCCGTAAATTTGAGGAGGGCGCCGGAAATGAAGCCGTTCTTGACAAGTATAAGGATGAGGAGGATGCTCGCTTCGGCAATGAGCTTGTAAAGGCTGTGCTCAAGAATAAGGATACTTACAAGGGTTATATCGATGAGGCGATCGACAGAGCATTGTGGGAGAGTGAGCGTCTCGCTTTTATGGATGTGGTTATCATCCTGACGGCATTGGCTGAGATTTTGAACTTCCCGAAGATTCCGCTGACTGTTTCGCTCAACGAATACATTGAGATTGCCAAGAGTTACAGCTCTGCCAAGAGTGGCGGCTTTGTGAATGGAATCCTTGCCAAAATCATCACGAATCTCAAGCAGAGCGGGGTGCTTTTGAAGTGAGAACCCAGGACCGAGGATTGAGAATTTAAGCTCGGAGGCTGAGAATTTGAAAATGAAATTGAAAACTAAAATCAACAAATATGCTTAACACAATTATTCTTCAGGCTGCGAATGGCGGCAGCAACTGGTCGGGAATCCTTATGATCGTGGCCATGATCGCAATTTTCTATCTGTTTATGATCCGCCCTCAGCAGAAGAAACAGAAAGATTTGAAAAAACAGCGCGATGCGATGAAGAATGGAGATCGCGTGGTTACAGCCGGCGGTATCTATGGTCGCATCAAGGATATCAAAGAGACTACTATCAGCATAGAGATTGCTCCCAATGTGTCAATCAAAGTTGACAAGGGATCTGTTTATCCGGCAGCTCAGGCAGAGGAGATCAAGAAGTAACCGGAAATTAAAACATGGGAGTGGGGCAGAAGCTGGATAAAGCCAAGGTGAAATGGCGCGGAATGAAAACCTCAACGGGGTTTCACAATTTCGTGCTGTTTCTTGCTTGTGTGGCGGTGGCTACTGTGTTCTGGATCGTGATGTCGTTGAATGATAGTGTTACCAGCACATTCGATATCGAGTTGAAGATTGAGAATGTGCCGGACTCCGTGACGTTCATCAACGATCCTCCCGAAACTTTTCATGCCACTCTGCGCGATAAGGGCACGAACATAATGCGTTCCGGCCTTTTAGGGCATCCGAAGATGACGCTGAATTTCCGTGATTATGCAAGCGACGGCATTTTCAAGGTGACGCAATCGGATGTAAACGCAGCCATGAAGCATTCTTTCGGCGGTACGTCGCAGATTGTGGCCATCTCGCTCGATTCGCTATACCTTCATTACACCACTCACAAGGGTAGACGTGTTCCTATCGTAGTTGTGGAGGATGTAACAGCTATTCCCGGTATGATAGTGTGCGATGCATGTCAGGCATTGCAGAAATCAGCGTTGCTCTACTCTTATGAGGATAATGTAGACACCATAACCCGCGTCTATACTCAGCCGATCATCAAACGCAATCTCAAGGAGACGACGGAGGTGACGGTGGCTTTAAAGCCTATTGCAGGGGTAAAGATGGTGCCCTCGACCATAAAGGTCAAGATACCGGTGGAACCGCTGGTTAAGAAGGAGGGGATGGCGACTGTGTCGGCGATGAATGTGCCGTCGGGCGAAGATCTGCTTCTCTTTCCGAACAGGGTGCAGGTGGAGTATTATGTGCCGATGAGCCTGTTTAATGCCGATGTCGTTCCTGTAGATATTGTAGTAGACTACAACGATATCTATAGCTATCAGGGATCCCGAATACCGGTGAGCATACACCATTTTGCCGATTATGTGGAGAGTCCGAAGGTTCTGGCTGATTCGGTGGAATATACATTGGTGAAACAATGATTAATGCGGAGGAGTCATGCTGATAGGGATTACAGGGGGCATAGGAGCCGGAAAGAGTGTCGTCTCGCGTATATTGCGACTGAAAGGTTATCCGGTCTACGACTGCGACCTGCGGGCGCGCATTCTGATGGAGAATTCAGAAGATATACGTCAGGCACTGGTGTCGCGTTTCGGTGAAGAGGTAATCTCCGATGACGGCACTCTCGACAGAGCGTTGATTGCTACCAGAGTGTTTGCAAACTCTGAGGAGAGAGATTGGCTCAATAGACTGGTTCATGGTGCGGTTCGAGACGACCTCAGCAAATGGACGGATGAACATGACGGCGCGGTTTGCTTTGTGGAGTCGGCAATCATGGTGACTTCCGGACTGGACAGGATGTGCGACGCAATCTGGCTTGTGGATGCGCCACAGGAGGTCAGGATGGCAAGGGCTATTGGCCGAGGAGGTGTCGACCCGGAGAATATTGCATTGCGTATGGAAGCGCAGCGTGGAGAGTTCGACGGATTGCCTCCTAATAAAACTATCATAATCGAGAATACAGATCAGAGATCGCTTCTTGAGCAGACTGATATCAGGTTAGAGGTTATAGTTAAGAGTTCTTAGGTGATAAGAAGAATTTATAAATTTAAAAACGACATATAAGGATTTATGTTAAGAGAGATTTTATCGATCACCGGTCGACCCGGATTGGTGAGAATCGTATCTCAGGGGAAAGGTACCCTGATCGTTGAGGAATTAGGAAGCGGCAAACGTTTCCCGGCTCATGTTCGCGACAAAGTCGTATCTTTAGGCGACATTGCGATGTACACTGAGAGTGGCGACACTCCGTTAGGCGAGATTCTTGACAAGGTCTATGCCAAGTATGATGGCAAGGAGATTGATGTCAAGGGCTTGGTAGCCAACAAGGGATTGCGTCCGGCATTCGAAGCTATCGTAGAGGATTACGATCGTGATCGCGTATATGAGAATGATATCAAGAAACTTTTTACTTGGTATAACATCCTTATAGCGAACGGATTTACAAAATTTGCCGAAGAAGAGGCAACGGAAGAGGATACAAAAGAGGAATCAGCCGAAGGCTGATGTGTACACATCAAGAGCCACACCGCATGCGCGGTGTGGCTCTTATCGTTATATATCTAAGTCTTTTATCGGGCTAAATAGACTCAAAATTAGACAACAACAATAATAACTTAAATCAACACAAGTATGAAGAGACTTCTTCTCTTAGGCATGGCGATCTGTATGTCGTGGATGCTCGCGTTGGCGCAGCACGGCAAAGAGACAAATTGCTATGGCCGTGTGGTCGATGAGCAGGGAGAACCGCTTATCGGCGCAATGGTGACCGTGCCCGGCACCAAGATCGGAACTTCAACCGACATTGACGGAAACTTCCAGCTGAAAGTTCCGGCAGGCACAACGCTGAAAATTACTTATGTAGGCTACAGCACACTCGACAGAGCCGCAAAAGGAAATATCGGCGATGTAGTGCTGAAACCGGAGACAAAGCTTTTGCAGGACGTGGTGGTGACTTCCTCCAAGGGTCGCACACGCGAGACTCCAATTGCCATGTCGGAGATCACAGCAGCCCAGATCGAGGCCAAACTCGGTAACAAAGAATTCCCCGAGGTGCTCAAAATGACACCCGGTGTGTGGGCCACCCCCGAAGGTGGTGGTTATGGCGATGCCAAGATCAACATGCGCGGTTTCAAGGCACCGAATGTGGCAGTGCTTGTAAACGGTATTCCGATGAACGATATGGAGTGGGGTGGTATATACTGGTCGAACTTCGCAGGTCTTGGCTCTGTTACCACCAGCATGCAGACACAGCGCGGTCTGGGTGCGGCTATCATCTCATCACCCTCAATCGGTGGTACGATCAACATCACCACCCGCGGTCTTGATGCCAAGAAAGGTGGATCGGTATGGTACGGCATGGGTAACAATAACCTCAATGACGTAGGTTTCAGCGTGTCGTCAGGTCTTATGAAAAATGGCTGGGCAATCACAGTGCTCGGAAGCCGCAAATGGGGCGACGGATATATCCAGGGCACCCAGTTCGAGGCTTGGAACTACTTCGTGAACGTATCGAAGAAACTTGGAGCCAATCATCAGTTATCGTTGACAGCGTTCGGTGCTCCGCAGTGGCACAATCAGCGTAACGCGGTTTACGGCACACTTAACATCGAAGGATGGCAGAACGCCAAAGAGTATATGAACGGCAGAAGCATGTACAGCTACAACCCGCAGTATGGTTTCGACAACGAGGGTCAGCAGCGCACAGCTTACCGCAACCAGTATCACAAGCCAATCATCTCATTGAATCATATCTGGCAGATCAACCATCGTTCATCGCTCTCTTCAGCACTCTACGTGTCGCTCGCTTCCGGTGGCGGTTATGCCGGCCAGGGTCGCACATCGGAGTGGCGTAACAAATGGCGCGGAGCCTACAACGGTGAGATCACTACAGATTTCCGTCGTCCGGACGGCACATTCGACTACGGCGCGATTCAGGATATAAACGCCGCATCAACCACAGGTTCGATGATGGCTATGTCGCAGAGCATCAACAGCCACGAATGGTATGGTCTCGTATCTACTTACAAGAATGAGATTCTTCCCAAGAAACTTACACTTACAGGAGGTATCGACATCAGATATTATGTTGGTCATCACAAAAATGAACTTATCGACCTTTACTCAGGAGAATACTTCATCGACGATGCCGACAGAAAGAGCGTAAGACCCGAGAACAATTATCTCGCGGCTGATCCCAACTGGCAGTATCAGAAATTAGGTATCGGAGATGTGGTTTACCGTAACTACAACGGTTACACTCATCAGGAGGGTATCTACGGTCAGGCTGAATATAAACTCCTTGACGGAGCCATCTCAACATTCCTCGCCGGTTCACTTAACCTTACAGGCTATCGCAAGAAAGATATGTTCTACTATGATGAGGAGCATGGCACAACACCCTGGCAGACCTTCTTCGGCGGAACAATCAAGGGTGGTGCCAACTGGAACATCGACCGTCATAACAACATCTTCGTAAACGGTGGATTTATCTCCAAGGCTCCGTTCCTTTCACGCGGTGTGTTCCTCAATCCTGAGACCAGCAACGCCATCAACCCCAATCCCAGAAACGAAAAGATCGGATCTTTTGAAATCGGTTACGGCTTCCATTCACCCATCTTCTCCATGACCTTGAACGGTTACTACACAAAATGGATGGACCGTTGCGACCGCGACACGCAGAAACGTGCGCAGATCAACGACGGCCCAATGAAGGGACAGTATTATTCAATGAGTCTTGAGCATGTAAACGCTCAGCACATCGGTGCGGAACTTGATTTCGCGTTCAATCCCACTCGCTGGCTTGAGATTCAGGGTATGCTCTCTATTGGTGACTGGAAATGGCTCAACAATCCGAAAGGTTATTACTACAATGAGCAGGGTCAGCCCCTTTCAAACCTTTATAACGGTACGATCGCAACAGGTGTAAATGCTCCCGATCATGTCTGGAGTATCCTCAACCAGAAAGACCGCAAGGTCTGCGGTTCGGCCCAGACCACCGGCGGCCTCGGTGTGACCTTCAAACCCTTCAAAGGTTTCCGAATCGGTGCGGACTGGACTTTCAGCGCACGCAACTATTCCGACTATTACCTGGAGGCATCATCAAGTCTCGTGGAGAACGGCGAGATCACACTTGCAGATCCCTGGCAGATTCCATGGGGTAACGAGTTCGACCTCTCTTGCAGCTACAGCTTCAAGATCGGCGGCCTGAATGCTACTCTCTACGGTAATGTCTACAACCTTTTCGACCATTACTATGTGAAAGATGCCCAGAACCCCTACAACGAGAATGGAACATGGAGCAATGCCACATACACCATCTATTCGTTCGGTCGCACCTTCTCACTCAAACTG
The DNA here is from genome assembly GCA_014802175.1 of Bacteroides sp. Classification (GTDB taxonomy): domain Bacteria; phylum Bacteroidota; class Bacteroidia; order Bacteroidales; family Muribaculaceae; genus Lepagella. The sequence continues at coordinate 23,658 of JAAVCU010000024.1, read as the reverse complement.
AAAGTTAATTTCTAAGTAATCGCATAAATGAAAACATATATAAAGAATACATTTCTTATCGGGGCGATGGCTGTAGGGTTGGTAGCCTGCAACGAAAACAGCTGGAACGATCACCTCGACGGTTTCGTGGGCGGTCCGCATTTCGATGATGTAAAGTCGATGGATTATACCCTTACCGCCACCGATTATCAGAACCTTGCTAAAAACTCCAAGAATGTGGCTAAGGCTGAGGCAGCTAATGTTGAGGCTGACCTGAAAGCAGTCGGTAATCTCGGTTACTTCACACCGAATATCGCACCGGCCGATTATATCCCGGCGTTCCTCAGCGATCCTAATTTCGAGTATTTCACATTGGCGGAGGGTTCGTCGATAAATGTAACCTACAAGATCGCCAAAGATCTTCCGGAAGAGATGATCGGCATGAATGCTGCAGCTGAATATACAGTCACCAAAGAGGATTATCAGCAGGCATACGGCAGCGATACAGATTATGCCGAGAGTTTCTCACCCTTGGCTCCCGCTTCGAGCTCACTCCCGCGAATCCTGAATAATAATTTCAGCGGTGCGGAGGCCGGCGAGTATGTAGTGGTTAAATACAACAACTCGGAGACATCTCCCGTGTTCAGCTCCACACCTGCGGCAGATTTCGAGCTCAGCGATGTGCTCAAGGATGCCGTGGTTGGCGATGAGGTTAAAGTGAACGGTGTTGTAACGGCGGTTTGTTCGCGCGGTTTCATCATCAGCGACAAGAGTGCGTCAATGCTTGTGTATTTCGCAAGTTACGATAACGCTTATTCGGTGGGTGAGACTGTGGAGCTCACCGGAAAGGTAAGCGCATTCAACAACGGTCTGCAGATTGACGGTCCCAACGCCGTAATCAAGAAAGTGGGCACCGACAGCGGTTACACTTATCCTGAGGCCAAGGTTTATTCCGGTGCGGATCTTGACGCTGCTATCCAGGTTTCGGAAAACTTCACGGCAGTATTTTGCAGAGTAAACGGTAAGGTTTCAATTTCCGGCAATTATTACAACCTCGAGGTTGATGGCGCAACCACAGCCCAGGGTAGCTTCTATATGCTCACCGATGAGCAGAAAGCTATGCTCGAGGATGGCAAGGAATATGCAATCTATGGTTACTTCATCAGCGTTTCCAAGTCTGGTGGCGCTCCCAAGTTCTTCAATATCGTGATGACCAATGCAGAGGGATTGACTAACGCTTCGTCGAAGGTTTCTCCCAAGGTAGTGGCAATCCCCAGCACCGCCTCGACTGCGCTTTACACCTACAACGGTTCGGCATGGGCGCAGGTTAGCGACGTGACTGTGCTTCAGCCTGCTGATTACATCCAGATGGGTCTTAACGGCACTGTCATGACAAGCGAGCAAGCCTCTCAGTTGCTCCCCACATTCCTTGCCAAGAGTTATCCTTATGCTCAGGCAGAGACCACCAAGCGTGTGCTTTATGAGACAGCGAACGGTTTCTGCAGCGTGGAATATACGTTCAACGGCACAGATTGGGAGAACACCATCACTGACGGGGGTGTTATCTCTGAGACTAACCAGTTTGTTTACAAAGAAGGGGGCTGGGTAATGGATCCCTCTGTAACTCTCGAACTCCCGGCAGGTAAGAACAAACCGACCAGCACCTGGTTCTATCAGGCGGTTGTGGATTGGGTTAACGCCAATATCCCTGACGCATCAAGCTATGTGGACAGCTACGGCACAGCCGAATACTATTCTGGTTGCTCTGCATATCAAGGAAATGTCAACATCAACGCCGCTTACGCTACATTGAGAGGAAATGCGATGTATGACGGCATGACCGATGAGGAGATGGTGGCTGCCATGAAGCTCCGTTTCGAGACCGAGACGGCTCCCGGCGCATTGTCGAACCTTTATCCGAACATGGCTCCTATCGGTGATTACGAGCCGACAGTGACAATCACTTTCACTGCCTGGACAACAGGTGGAGCTAACAAGGTTTACACCATCATCTTCAAGTGCGTGGCAAAAGGCACGTTCGAGTTCGTTTCCTGCACATGGAATGATCCGGAGGCTTAACACTTCGCGCTGATTATAATTAGCATTGCAAGACACCCTGCAGATCCGCTCTGCAGGGTGTCTTTTTCGATTCAACCTCCGGGGCGGCTCAGTTGTTTTAACTATGGCACGGAATTTGATGGATGGAGAGGTGACTTCGCGCTTTCGCACTCAGCACAGTGTTGAGGGAGAGCGGGGAGAATGGGTGAGAAGATAGAATTATCAAAAAAAATATATATAAAACTATGGCAACTGGTAAAATTGGAGTTACTACGGAAAATATTTTTCCGGTTATCAAGAAATTTCTTTATAGCGATCACGAGATCTTTCTTCGTGAGCTGGTGTCGAATGCTATCGATGCTACGCAGAAACTTAAAACCCTTGCCTCTTTCGGTGAGTTCAAGGGTGAGTTGGGAGAACTGGATGTGAAGGTTTCAATCGATAAGGAGGCGGGTACGCTTACTATCTCAGATCATGGTATTGGTATGGATGCCGATGATGTGAATAAATACATCAATCAGATCGCGTTCTCCGGCGCTGAGGAGTTCCTTGAAAAATACAAGGATACGGCAAACTCTATCATCGGTCATTTCGGACTCGGATTCTATTCCGCGTTCATGGTGTCGAAGAAAGTGGAGATCCGTTCACTCTCTTACAAAGAGGGAGCGAAGGGTGTGCAGTGGGTTTGCGACGGCAGTCCGGAGTATGAGATGTCGGAGATCGACAAGAGTGAACGAGGCACAGACATCATCCTTTATATCGACGACGACAGCAAGGAGTTTTTGGAGCAGGCACGTATCGACACATTGCTGAAGAAATATTGCCGCTTCCTCCCGGTGCCCGTGATTAGCGGAAAGGAGCAAGAGTGGAAAGATGGCAAGTATGTTGACACCGACAAGGATAAGGTGATCAATGCTACCGAACCGTTGTGGACTCGTAAACCTGCCGATCTGACAGATGAGGATTACCTGAAGTTCTATCATGAGTTGCGTCCCGGGGAGGAGGATCCTATGTTCTGGATTCACCTGAATGTGGATTATCCGTTTAATCTTACCGGTATCCTCTATTTCCCGAAGATCAAGAATAACATAGACATTCAGCGAAACCGCATCGACCTCTATTGCAATCAGGTATTTGTGACGGATCAGGTAGAGGGAGTAGTTCCGGAATTCATGATGCTGATGCAGGGTGTGATCGATTCTCCCGATATTCCGCTGAACGTGAGCCGAAGCTATCTGCAGGCCGATCAGCAGGTGAAGAAGATCTCTTCCTATATCTCCAAGAAGGTGGCTGAGAAACTCGACAAGATGTTCAAGGCTGACCGCAAGGAGTTTGAGAAGAAATGGGATGATATCGAGGTGTTCATCAAATACGGCATGCTCACCGACGAGAAATTCTATGATGCTGCCAAGAAGTTCTTCCTGTTGAAAGATGTAAATGACAATTACTATACACTTGAGGAATATCGCAAGTTGGTTGAGTCTACGCAGACCGACAAGGAGGGAACCGTAATCTACCTTTACGCTTCCGACAAGACCGCGCAGTATTCTTATATCTCAGGTGCTGAGGAGAAGGGTTACAATGTTCTTCTGATGAATGGTCAGCTCGACCAGCATGTGATCGGCTTGCTCGAAAGCAAGTTGGAGAAAACTCGTTTTGTGCGTGTGGATTCTGACACTCCCGAACGTCTGATATCTCGCGAAGAGGATAAAAAATCCGATCTGAGTGCATTGCAGGCAGAGATGCTCACCACCATCTTCCGCACCCAGCTTCCGGAAGTGAAAGATGTGAATTTCATTGTTGAATATAGTGCCCTTTCAGAGAAAGATGCTCCGGCAGTGATTACGCAGAATGAGATGATGCGCCGAATGAAAGATATGGCTGCAATGCAGCCCGGCATGAACTTCTACGGTCAGATGCCCGATATGTACTCATTGGTGGTCAACACTGAGCAACCGGCAGTGAAGCGTATCCTCGAAGAAGCTGAGAAGAAAGTAGGAGATGAGGTGAAACCTCTCTTTGAAGCGCAGAAGCAGGATGAAAAAGATGAGACTAAAGTGAAAGAAGCTCGTGAGAAAGAGGAGTCGATAATCAAGGATTTTGCAGCCGGTGAACCGGTGGTTAAGCAGATCATCGACCTTGCACTGCTCCAGAGCGGACTGCTGAAAGGGGAGGCTCTCACCGCCTTCATCAAACGCTCCGTATCGCTGCTGTGATAAGAGATTAGTTAGCAGTTATTCTTCTTTAAAGAAAGGTATAATTAGATAGTGGAAGAGCGCCGATTGCTCCAGGATGGAGCGGTCGGCGCTTTATTCGTAGCGCATGGTTTCGGCGGGGGAGATTTTCGCGGCAAGCCAGGAGGGGAGGATGAGGCTGAGGTAGATGATGAGGAGCGTAGCGATGTTGAGGATCAGGATGGAGATCCATGATAGCTCCACAGGTACGAAGTCGATGTAGTAGGAGTCTGCGTCGAGCGGAATCAGGTGCCATCTGTCTTGTGCCCATAGTATGCAAATGGCTATTATATTTCCGATCAACAGCCCCCAAATTGCGATGCGAAGCGCCATAAAGATGAATACTTTGCGGACGCTCCGCACGGACGCTCCCATGGAGCGGACAAGTCCGATGAAACGTTTTTTATCGAGGATGATTATGAGCATTCCGGAGATGAGGGTGACAACGGCGACGATTGTCATGAGCGTAAGGATGACGATTACGTTGGTGTCGAGGAGTTGCAGCCAACGGAAGTAGCCTGCTCCCTGGTTGGTGGCGGTCTCAACACGGTAATACTTGTAAATCATTCCGGAGGCAATGGCGTCGGCGAATGTGCCTGAGAGGTCAATGGCATAGTTGTCGAGGTTATCGAAGTCGGAGACATTGATTGAGATTGATGTGCCCTGGGTGTTGCTGAGATCGCCTAACGATTGAATCAAGGGCAAAGCACCATAGATGAGTACATTGTCGTATGAATCGAAGTGTGAGTTGAAGATGCCGCTGATTTCGAGACGGCGCACACGGATGCTACCCGTCATGAAATAGGTGTCGATTTTGTCGCCAGTTGAGAGGTTGAGCTGATCTGCTGTCTTTTGAGAGATCAGGATCTTCTCGGTGTCCGAGTCTTTTGTGTAGTCCGGCATCTTGCCCGAGATAAGGTTTGCAGCAAGGAATTTACTGATGGTCTCACCTTCGGAGCTTTTAAGGTATACACCTTTGAAATTGTCAGGAGTCTTGAGAATAGCCGGTATGGATGCTTCCAAGGCGTAGTCTGTCACATACTCTTTTGAGTCGAGGATGGTGCGGAGAGTGGGGGTGAGGGTTATGAGGTTATTGTCGGCCGGGTCTGTGGGTATGGCGTAGACGGAGAGGTGAGAGTTGAAGCCTATGACCTTGTCGCGTATTTCACGTTTGAAACCGAGAATGATGGCGATGGCTGCGATCATGACCGCAACGGATAGAGCCACGGCGGTGACGGCAACACGGATGGCAGGGGAGCTTTTTCGCCCCTCTGACGCCAAGGAGAGTTTTCGTGCGAGGAAAAAAGAGTAGGACACTATTGGAGGGGTTAGGTGTTAGGTGTTAGTTATTAGGGGTTAGGTGTTAGGTATTAGGGATTATTTTTGCGGAGTTCCCAGAAGGCGACGGCGGAGGCGGCTGCGACGTTAAGGGAGTCGACACCGTGAGCCATGGGGATCTTGACAACATAGTCTGCATTGTCGATGATGGCGGAGGGGAGTCCGTCGCCTTCAGTGCCCATAACTATTGCTAACTTGGGTTCGGCTTTCAATGTGGGAGAGTCGAGGTCGATGGAGTTGTTGCGCAAAGCCATGGCTACGGTCTTGAAGCCGAGAGCGCTAAGTTCGCGCTCGGGGTTGGCGCAGAAGCACCATGGCACGAGGAACACCGAGCCCATCGAGACGCGCACTGCCCTGCGGTTGAGCGGATCGCAACATTCGGAGGAGAGGATGACGGCGTCGATGCCCAGGGCTGCTGCCGACCGGAAGATAGCTCCAATGTTGGTGGTGTCGCAAACACCTTCGAGTACGACTACGCGACCGGCACCGGAGCAAATCTCCGAAAGGTCGCGTGGCTGCGGACGGCGGAATGCGCAAAGCACGCCGCGCGTAAGGGTGTAGCCGGTAAGTGAGGCGAGGACTTCGCGTGGTCCGGTGTAAACCGGGATGTCGGGGCATCTTTCGATTATGTCGCGAGCATCACCCTCGATATGACGCTTTTCGCATAGGAGAGAGAGGGGGGTGAGACCGGCATCAAGTGCCACGCGGATCACTTTCGGACTCTCCGCTATGAATATGGCTTGATCCGGGTGCAGGTCGTTGCGGAGCTGAGCCTCGGTGAGGGAGGAATAGACGCGTAACTCCGTGGCGGTTATGTCGTGAATCTCCGTAATCATCAGAACACAAATTGCAGGCGAGCCTGTATGATGTTGACACCACGGCGATCGCATACAGCCGAATTGCGTACGTCGGTATAGGAATATCGCAGGCGTGCCATCACATATTTATTGATGTAATAGTTGAATGTAACGCTCCAGTCGTTGGATATGCCGCCGTCGATAGCGCTGGCGTTGCTGTCGGCGTTGGTGTAGTTATATCCGGCAACAAGCTCTAATGTGCGAGGAGAAGGGAGAGCCAGACCCCCTTCGGCGTTGGAATAGCGGTAATTGTCGTCGCCAAGTAGGAGGCAGCGCATCATGCCGAATGTTCCGACCGCGGTGTAAGAGGGGAGGGAGTGGTGACGCATCACATTCATATAGTAGAACTGCGATTCGAGAGCGAAGCATCCTTTTGAAAGGATGAGCTCCGGTGATATTCGCCAATCGCCCACGGCATCAGTGACGTGCGCTTCAAGCATGGGCACTTTGCTGACAGTGGTGGGGAAAGCGCTCGAATATGTGCGGAAACCCTGAGAGGCTTCCTCGTCGCCTCCGTCGTTGATGAGTTGGGTGTGAGAGGCTGTCTCATAACCGGCGGAAGCACCGATCTGCAGAGTGCCGTTCTCACCCGTGAACGGATGCCATACGCCCCGCAAGGCGCCTCCGGCACTGACACGTCCCTGCTCGGTGGAGGTGAGAGTGAGCGAGCGTCCGCCCACAAAGGCTGTAGCGCTCAGGAAATGCTTTGAAGAAAAGTTGGTGTAAGCCACACCGATCTTACGGGTCATGGTGCGGAAGAAAGATTCCGAGATCTGGGGCACCATCGCCGGTTTGTAGGAGGCCGATCCGGCTCCTCGGATACCGAATTGAGGAATGAAATAACCTGCCCGGAAATAATCGTTTGCTCCTAAGTTGCGCTGGATATACACATCTTTCATACCGATCTTGCCGTAAGAGTAGCCGATCTCGATTCGCGCCAGCCAGTCGGCATAACGAGCGATAACACCAGTGCGGATTTCCGGGAGTGATGCGCCATCGTTGAAACCGTTTTTATCGGGGAAGTAAAGAGCACCGTCGACATGGATACGACCGATAGGAGCGAGTGTGAGGCGATCCTGAGCTTGTGATGATAAACCGGCAGCTGCGGCTGAAAAGAGGAGCAGGGAGGGTAGATAATGTTGATATTTCATTTTTTCTTTATGCTAATTTGCGACAAAGTTAGTAAAAAATTTGGAGGTAAATTTTACAAATTGTAAATTTGCATCATGGCGCAGTGAAATTTCATTGAATAGCTTGCTTGCATTCGTGCAGCGGGAGGAATTTCGGACGCCTACAGACAACAGAAAACAATTCTAACCTTCATATACATGGAAGATCAAATTCAGAAGACGTGTCTGCACGACCGTCATGTAGCCCTCGGGGCTTTAATGTCGCCTTTTGCCGGTTTTGACATGCCTATACAGTATGCGGGAATCACCGAAGAGCATAATGCCGTGCGCAAGCATGTGGGTGTGTTCGACGTAAGCCACATGGGTGAAGTGAGAGTGAAAGGTCCGGATGCCTGCAAGTTCGTGAACCATATTTTCGTGAACGATGTGACGGGAGCACCCGACGGTCAGATCTTCTACGGCATGATGTGTTACGAAAATGGAGGTACCGTCGATGACCTTCTCGTTTACAAAGTGAATGACGAGGAGTATTTCCTCGTGATCAATGCATCGAATATCGCTAAGGATGTGAAGTGGATTCTTCAGAATGCCGAAGGATTCAATGTGGAGATTGAGGATCAGAGTGAATATTACGGTGAGGTTGCAGTGCAGGGACCTGAAGCTGAGGCTGCTGTTGAGAATCTTCTCGGTTTGGAGGTAAAGGATATTCCTTTCTATAATTTCAAGACCCTGAATGTGGACGATGAGGAGATCATTGTTAGTCGCACAGGTTACACCGGTGAGGATGGTTTTGAGATCTACGGAAGCCACGCTTTCACCCGCAACGTTTGGGACAAGCTGATGAAGGGTGGTGTTCAGCCCTGCGGACTCGGATGTCGCGACACATTGCGTTTCGAAGTCGGACTGCCTCTTTATGGCGATGAGCTTACCGACACAATCTCTCCGATCGAGGCAAGCCTGAGTATGTTTGTGAAACTTGACAAACCTGAGTTTATCGGCAAGGAGGCTTTGGCAGCCCAGAAGGCGGAAGGAGTGAAACGTCGCATCGTGGGTCTGGAACTCGAGGGGAATGCAATTCCGCGCCATGGATATCCAGTGGAGGTGAATGGAGAGCAGGTAGGTGAGATCACGACCGGTTATCGCTCTATCTCTACCGGTAAGAGCGTGGCTATGGCTATGATCAACAAGCCTTACGATAAGCTCGGCACTGAGGTGGAGGTTCGTATCCGCAAGAAGACTTTCCCCGCCAAGGTGGTTAAGAAACGCTTCTACGATAAGAATTATAAGAAGTAAGATTTTTCGGAACTTCGCGCTTTCGCGCTCAGCTCAGTGTTGAGGGTATGGGCGAAAGTTCTGAGATAAATAGGGGAGATAGGTCTGAGATAAAGAGGGCAGGAGGATAAAAGGGGAGTTAAAACTGAAAACTAAAAAAATAGATATGAGCAAAGTAATTGAAGGTCTGCTTTATGCAGATTCACACGAGTGGGTTAAAGTTGAAGGTGAGATCGCTACAATCGGTATCAGCGATTATGCACAGCATGCATTGGGCGATATCGTTTATGTAGATATGCCTGAGGTTGGCGATGAGGTTACAGCCGGAGAGGATTTCGGTGCTGTTGAGTCTGTAAAGGCTGCCAGCGATCTCTATAGCCCCGTTTCTGGAGAGGTTGTTGAGGTTAATGAGGAACTTGAGGATGCTCCCGAATCAATCAATGCCGATGCTTACGGCGCATGGATCATCAAGGTTAAAATTTCTGACGCTTCCGAACTCGAAAACCTCCTGAGTGCAGAGGCTTACGCTAAACTTTGTGAAAATGAGTAATCGCTATATCCCTCATACCGAAGAGGATATCCGTGTAATGCTGGATCGTATCGGCGTTGAGAGCGTCGATGATCTCTACAAGGATATTCCGTCGGAGGTGATTTTCAAAGGGGAGTATGATATTCCCGAAGGGATGTCGGAGCCGGAGTTGCGCCGTCATTTCCGCGAATTGGCCGACAAGAACCGCAATCTCAAGGTGTTTGCCGGTGGTGGTGTTTACGATCACTATGCTCCTTCGGTGATTCCGCATCTTTTGCAGCGCAGTGAGTTTTATACTGCCTACACTCCTTATCAGCCTGAGATTTCGCAGGGTACGTTACAGTATATCTTTGAATATCAGAGCATGATCAGCGAGCTTACAGGAATGGAGGCAACCAATGCGTCGATGTATGATGGTGCCACAGCCTGCGCTGAGGTTATGTTTATGATGGTGGCGTCTGCCCGCAAGAAGAACCGAGTGCTGATTTCGGCTACACTTCATCCGCAGGTGGCTGAGGTTGTCAAGACTTACGCCAAGTTCCACGGTGTTGACCTCACTGTGATACCCGAGAAAGAGGGTGTGACAGATCTTGAGGCAATGCGCTCGGCATTGGAGGGTGGAGATGTGGCTGGAGTTATCCTGCCCTGTCCGAACCGTTACGGTATCATAGAAGACTTCACAGGAGTGGCAGATTCCATCCATGCAGTAAAAGCGCTGATGGGTGTTTATGCAGATCCCTCGGCATTGGCAGTGCTCCGTACACCGGCCGAGTGGGGCGCGGACATAGCATGCGGCGATGGTCAGGCCCTTGGTATGCCGATGCTCTTCGGAGGTCCGTACCTTGGTTACATCTCCTGCACATCCGCATTGCTGCGTAAGATGCCCGGCAGGGTTGTCGGTGCTACAAAGGATGCGTCCGGCAAGAGATGTTATGTTCTGACATTGCAAGCTCGCGAACAGCATATTCGTAGAGAGAAGGCCACAAGCAATATCTGCTCTAACCAGAGTCTGATGGCGCTTTATGCCACTATATATCTTTCATTGATGGGGCGTGGTGGACTTGTTGAGGTGAACAGACTTTCGGCCGATGGCGCTCACTATCTCTACAATCAGTTGATCGCAACAGGTAAGTTTGAACCCGCGTTCGACAAGCCATTCCTAAAAGAGTTTACACTCCGCACACAGTTCGATGTAAAGGAACTCAACAGCAAGCTGATGGAGAAAGGTATCATGGGACCGATAGATTTAGGTAACGGACTCGTAGAGTTTGCCGTAACCGAGAATCGCACCCGTGAGGAGATTGATGAATTGGTAAATATTATTAAGGAGGCCTAAGAGGCGTTTGTTATGAAATATTACGATAAGTTGATATTTGAATTGTCGCGTCCGGGAAGAAAAGGTTATGAATTGCCCGCCGACAAGTATGAAACAGATGCCATTGCCGGCATTCCCGCCGACCTGCTGCGCACTCAACCGCTGGAATTGCCGGAGGTGAGCGAGCTTGACGTGGTTAGGCATTATACAAATCTTTCCAGCAAGAACTTCGGTGTAGACACAGGTTTCTATCCTCTCGGAAGCTGCACCATGAAGTATAACCCGAAGATCAACGAAGAGGTTGCTGCGATGCCGGAATTTGCGTCTCTTCATCCGTTGCAGGATGCTGAGACAGCTCAAGGCGCGCTTGAGTTATACTATAACCTTCAGAAAGCGTTGTCGAACATTGCCGGTCTGGCTGAGTTCACACTCAATCCTTACGCAGGAGCACACGGAGAGCTTACCGGTCTGCTGGTTATGCGTCAGTATCATCTTTCACGCGGCGACCACAAACGCACAAAGGTGATAGTGCCCGATTCTGCACACGGCACCAACCCCGCTTCTGCTATGGTTGCCGGACTGGAGGTTGTGGAGGTTAAATCGAAACCGAACGGCTCGATTGACGTTGAGGATCTCAAACCGTTGCTTGACGACACAGTAGCCGGTATCATGATGACGAACCCCAATACGTTGGGTATGTTCGAGACCGAGATCATGGAGATTGCCAAGCTCGTTCACGATGCCGGAGGTCTGCTCTATTATGACGGTGCGAACCTGAACCCGATGCTCGGTAAGGTGCGCCCCGGCGACATGGGCTTCGACATCATGCACATCAACCTGCACAAGACATTCTCAACGCCTCATGGTGGTGGCGGTCCGGGTTCCGGTCCTGTCGGTGTTGCAAAACACCTTGTCAATCTATTGCCCGCACCTCATGTGGTGAAAGGTGAAGATGGCAAGTTCCACATCGAAGGTAAGAGTGATGAAAGTCTCGGCAGTGTAAGTTCATTCCTTGGAAACTTCGGGGTTATGATGAAGGCATACGCCTACATCCTCAGCCTTGGTAAAGAGAATCTGAAGAATGTGGGTCCGATGGCTACGCTTAACGCAAACTATATCAAGGAATCTCTTAAAGATGATTACCTGCTTCCGATCGAGGGGGCTTGCAAGCATGAGTTTGTGTTCGATGGTCTGAAAGATAAGTCGACAGGTGTTACAACCCTCAATGTTGCAAAGCGCCTTCTCGACTATGGTTTCCACGCGCCGACAATTTACTTCCCCTTGCTTTTCCACGAGTCAATGATGATAGAGCCTACCGAGACCGAGAGTCTTGAGACTCTTGATGAGTTTATCGAGGTGATGCATAAGGTTGCGAAAGAGGCTAAGGAGAACCCGGAGATGGTGAAAAACGCACCACTCACGACCCTTATCTCACACCCCGATGAGACAACGGCAGCCAAGAAACCTATCCTTTCCTATCGCCAGTTAAAAGCGTCAGAAAATGCATAGCGACATTATCATAATCGGAGCAGGTCCGGGTGGTTATGAAACCGCCCTGGAGGCTGCTCATCGCGGAAAAAGCGTTACGCTCTTCAATGGTGGAGCATTAGGTGGTACATGCCTAAATGAGGGGTGTATCCCCACGAAATGCCTTTGCCGTGATTCGCAGGTGGTTAGTCTTTTCAAGGAGGCTGATCGCTTCGGAGTTGATGACTTCACATTTTCAGTTGATTTCAATAAGATCTCGGCTCGAAAGAATGAAGTGGTTAACCAGCTTCGCGAAGGTGTGGCGACAATGCTCAGACAAGCGAAAGTAAATGTTGTCGATTCCAAAGGATCGTTCAAGGATTCGCATACCGTGGTTGCAGAAAATGGCGATGAGTACACCGCCGATGATATTATCATCGCCACGGGAAGTGTGTCGAAATCATTACCGATTCCGGGTCATGATCTGGATTGTGTGATGGATTCGACGGATATCCTCAACATTGAGTATGTTCCGGCATCGCTGACCATTATCGGTGGAGGTGTTATCGGCATGGAGTTTGCCTCCATATTCGCAGGCTTGGGATCGAAAGTGACGGTAATAGAATTTATGAAGCAGATTCTTCCTCCGTTTGATTCCGACATCGCTAAACGCCTGAAGCAGTCACTCTCGAAAAGAGGGATAGAGATCATAACCGGAGCTGCCGCCAAGAAGATTGAGCAGAATGAGGATTATGAGATTGTGGTGACATACGAAGCCAAAGGTAAAGAGCTGACAGTTACAAGTTCGGATCTGCTGATGGCGGTGGGGCGCGCACCGAAGGTGAACGGACTCAATCTTGAAGCAGCCGGTGTGGAATATTCTCCCAAAGGGATTTCGGTAGACGACAACATGCGCACCAATGTAGAGCATATCTATGCAGTAGGAGATGTGAATGCGAGGATGATGCTGGCGCACGTTGCGTCGTTCCAGGGACAGCGAGCCTTGAATGCAATCGAAGGTAAGAGCGATGCCATCCGTTTTGACCTCATTCCGTCGGCAGTGTTCACATTGCCCGAATGCGGCATGGCAGGTCTCACGGAAGAGGAGTGCAAGGCGCGAGGCATAGATATAGTATGCGGAAAGAGCTTCTATCGTGCCAATGGTAAGGCATTGGCTATGGGAGAGAGCGAGGGACTCTGCAAACTTATCTTTGAGAAAGAGAGCCGCAAGCTCATAGGTGCCCATATCATGGGCGCTGATGCAGCCTTATTGGCTCAGGAAGCAGTAGATCTGATGAATGCCGGAGCTACAGCCGATTCGATCCGCGAGATTGTGTTCGGTCATCCGACCCTCAGTGAAATCCTTCTCGCTGCCTGTCATATCTGATCGTAAGGGAATATAATTCCAAAGGTAAAATAAAAATGAATTAGCCCCGGATGCTTGGATGCATTCCGGGGCTTGCTTTGCAAATAAGAAAAGATGGTTTTATTTAGTCAGTATTGTTTAGCTCTGCGTTATTTTCTTGTCAGATAAGTTACTTCATCGTCTTCGTTTATGCAAGTCATAGTCTTGCCATCGATCTTTATGACCATTTCCGAAGAAAATGGATCACCATCTACTTCAGTTCCCCAGATTTTTAAGATTGCACTCTCATTGGGATTACCCACAAGGGCATAAGACATTTCCTGAGAGTAGTTGTCTTCGGGATATTGATCGAAGGTCTCGCTTACAATTACTTTTGATGAAGTTTTGAACTCGAGTCTGATTGTTCCGCTTTCGTAGCTGTCGCCCCAGCGTCCTTCCCATACGCCAGAAAGACCGTCGGAGTAGTCATCATCGTCGTCGCTGCAAGACGCAAGAGAGAAGGTGAGTGTAGCGAAGAGCGCTACCATGATAAGTTTCATGTACTTTTTCATAATGTTTCTGTTGATTAAAATGTTATTAATAGGTTAATTAGTTATGTCTATAAAACAATAACACTCCGCCTAATCCCGTATGGGATAAGGTGGAGTGCATAGGGTATTGTAGTCTTTAGGATTGTCGTGTCCTGTCTTTGTGTCATTGCAAATAGAATTAGTTTGCTCTCTATCAGTTTTGTGATAGCGGCAAAAGAATTCTGCAAGACGGGACGCAGGTATGTTATATTTATCCTTGATCACTGATGAATCAGGAATGGAGAGAAGAGCCGTCCCACCACTTTCCATCATCAGTCGATGATCGAATTGCCAAGGTGATGTAATCTCCCCTACGAAGTTTTAGTGTTACTCTTCGTTTTGCGCTGCAAATTTAATAAAAAGTTCTTAGGTGAGCAAGAATCCCAGTAATTTTAACATCCGAAATCAATTCATGGATGCGGGGGAGTATGGTGTCATGTGGTAGCCGAGGGCGTTGAGTTCCATGGCCATTCCGGCGAGGTAGAGCTGGTGGAGGCAGGCTATGTAGCATCCGAGTGCTGTGTCTGTGCCCGGTTCGATGTGCTCGTGGTTGAGTATGCCGTATACGCGAGAGGCACATTCAGCTACTAATTCGAGCAGCTTCTCAGCGGCCTCACCTTCATAGCCGAGGAGTTTGTTGACCACGGTTTCGTCGAGATTGTCGTAACCTTGCTCTTCGCGCAGTTTCTCGTAGAAATCCTTTCGGTTTGCATTGGATTCCCAGTCGGTGTCCCAGTAATATGCCATAGCCATACCGATGAACATCATCCAACCTAAGGAGGTTACGGGATATTGCTGAAATTCTTTTACACCGTCGGGCATATATGCGCGTGCAATCTCAGGCCATTTCTCTTCTACATCGGGGCATTCCGGCACATGCGAGTCGAGTGCTTCTTTCTTTTGTAAAAATTCGATAAGGTCTTTCCTTACTTTCTCTTCAAATGCTTTTGTATCCATAGTTCTATAGTTTTGAGTTATCAATTATCTTTCTTTTCCGGTTATTTCAGTCGGAAGTGGGGATTGGGGGCGAGGAAGGGGTTGGCTGCGCGTTCACGACCGATGGTGGTTGCGGGGCCGTGCCCGGGATAAACTACCGTGGAGTCGGGCAGCGGGAGAAGATTCTCGCGGATGGATTGAATCAGTTGGGTTCCGTTACCTCCGGGGAGATCAGTGCGTCCGACGGAGCCTTCAAACAGAGCGTCGCCGGTTATGACGAAGCCTCCTTCTCGATCGTAGAGTGCGATGCTACCGGGGGAGTGTCCCGGCACGTGGAGCACTTCCAGTTCTCCGCTTCCGACTTTTATTTTGTCGCCCGGTTCGAGATATGTGTCGATAGATATTCCTTCCACATCTGTGTTGATGCCGAAGGCTATTGCCTGTTGCTGGAGACGCTCGCCGAGGAAAGCATCCTCTTTGTGTCCGAAGAGGGGTGCGTTGAAGCGTTTCTTGGCGAATGCAGCTCCGATGGCATGATCGATGTGGAGGTGGGTGTTGATGATTTGCGTAACTTCAAGAGAGTTGCGTTCAAGGAAGCGTGTGAGGGCTTCCTCTTCTTCCCGGTTTATCATGCCCGGGTCGATAATGGCTGCTTTTTTCTCTTTCGGGTCATAAACGACGTATGTGTTTATGCCGAAAAGGGAGAATTCAAATTTCGCTATGTTCATAATGGCTTTTTTGAGGATTTTTGATTTCGGATTGGAGCTCAGAGCATTCAGATAAGGTTTGTCCTCACTGCGTTCGGACCACAATCTAAGAACTCACTCTTAATTGCTAAATTCCAATCTTGATTCTTAATTTCGAGTTCTAATCTCGATTCTTAATTTCTGATTCTAATCTTGATTTTAGCTCCGAATTCTAATCTTGGTTCTAATTGCTAAATTCTAATTCCTAATTCCTAATTCGCAGAGGTGTAGGCGATCTTCTTGGTGTCGAAGAAGGGCTCGGTGAAATATTGCGAGATGTCGATGATCTCGCTGCGTGATTTCAATGGGCGCATCTCAGCGGCTATGTCTCCACCTTTGAGGGTGATGAGTCCGTTGGGAAGGGCGTTGCGCTGTTCGGCAGAAAGATTCTTCCGGCATATCTTAAGGAGGTCGGGTTGCGGCATTACTGCGCGACTGACCACGAAGTCGAATTTTTCTTTGCATTCAGCCACATCGCCATGCTGGAAAGAGACATTGCTGAGACCGGCAGCTTTGGCAATCTCCTGAGCTACGAGGAGCTTCTTGCCTGTGCGGTCTATAAGGTGAAAGTGAACGTTCGGGAAGAGAACGGCCAATGGGAGTCCGGGGAGTCCTCCACCGGTTCCGAAGTCCATGACGCGCGACCCGTCGGTGAATTTTATGAACTTGGCTATTGCAAGAGAGTGGAGAAGATGGTTGATTTCCAGATTCTCGATATCTTTGCGTGAGATCACGTTGATTTTAGCGTTCCATTCCGGGTAGAGATTGAGCATGGTCAGAAACGATTCCTTCTGCTGTTCGGTAAGCTCCGGGAAATATTTAAAGATGATATGTTCCATATTAGTATAACAAATAAACGGCTCTTTTTATTTTAAGACCGGAGCCAATAACTTTTATTGGATGGTCTCTAAAAAAGAAACCCTGCGCGGAGAAGTTTCCACGCAGGGTTTGCAAGAGATATATTAAATTGACCTGTAGATTTACGGTAGATTAGAACCAGCGAACATAAGCGAAGTCCTGACGGTGGGGGAGTTCGGTATTTTTCGGGAACATACGCAAAGCGTAGCGGTAAGTTCCGGCTTTTGTGAGTTCGGCATCGAGTTCGTAAGTTACGTTCGATCCGTCTACGTTCACAACCTTCAGCTCCTGACGACCCTCGTAAGTGCTTTCGCCGTGTTTCTCTCTGTAAGAAACCAGTTCAACACCGATAGATTCGCCCAGACCGTTGGTGTCGAGCACAACCTTGAGGTTGAGTTTGTCGCCCGAACGGAGCGCACCTGCGTAAGCCTCGTCAAAGTTGTTGGAGATTATGCGGATGCCATCCCATTTAGATGCCACTTCCTCTTTCCAAGCTACAATCTCGCGAGCTTTTGCGAAGTCATCAGCCTCAAGTTTAGCGGCACGCTTAGCCTCAGGGATATAGAAGCGGGCGATGTAGTCATCAAGCTGACGCTTCATAGTGAAGTGAGGGGCGATGTGACCGATAGAACGCTTGATATACTGGATCCATTCGGGGCTGAAGCCTTTGTAGTTCTTGTCGAAATAGAGAGGGATGATCTCGTTTTCAAGCATTGAATAGATTGTGGCGGCATCAAGCTTATCCTGTTGAGCCTGGTCGGTGTAGGTGCGTTTGTCGGTAAGCGCCCAACCTGCTTTCTCATCGAAGCGGTAGCCTTCATACCACCAGCCGTCGAGTACTGAGAAGTTGAGCACACCGTTCATCTCGGCTTTCTCACCTGATGTGCCGGATGCCTCAAGAGGACGAGTCGGGGTATTCAACCAGATATCAACACCGGTTACAAGGCGTTTTGCCACGATCATGTTGTAGTCCTCAAGGAAGATGATCTTACCCTCGAACTGCGGCATCTTGGAGATCTCGGTGATGCGCTTGATCAGACCCTGACCGGCGCCGTCGGCGGGGTGAGCCTTACCGGAGAAGATGAACTGCACGGGATATTTCTCGTTGTTCACGATCTTTGCAAGACGGTCGAGATCTGTGAAGAGAAGGTGAGCACGTTTGTAAGTCGCGAAACGGCGAGCGAAACCAATGATAAGTGCGTTCGGGTTGATCTTATCAACGATCTTAAGCACTTCTGTGGGATCACCCTGGTTTTTAAGCCATTTCTCTTTGAAATCCTTCTTAACGAAGTTGATGAACTTATTCTTCATCGTCATTCGCATGTTCCAGATCTCCTCATCAGGCACGTCGAAGATACCTTTCCACATCTCGGGATTGCTCTGGTCCTTGAACATGTCGTGGTTGAGGTGCTCGCCGTAGAAATCTTTCCACTCTGTGGCTGCCCATGTCGGCATGTGAACACCGTTGGTGACATAACCAACGTGAGACTCCTCAGGAGCGTAACCTTTCCAAACGCCGGCGAACATCTTCTTGGAAACTTCTCCGTGAAGCCAGCTTACACCGTTGGCCTCCTGGCAAGTGTTGAGTGCGAACACACTCATAGAGAAGCGTTCGTTGGTGTCGGGGTTCTCACGTCCCATGTTCATGAGGTCGCTCCAAGAGATACCGAGTTTGGCGGGATATTCACCAAGGTATTTACCGAAGAGCGACTCCTCGAAGTAATCGTGACCGGCGGGCACGGGGGTGTGGACAGTATAGAGTGAAGAGGCGCGTACGATCTCAAGAGCCACGTTGAAGGGAAGGTGGTCATTCTGAACGAAGTCTACGAGGCGCTGGAGGTTGAGCAATGCTGCGTGACCCTCGTTGGCGTGGTAGATGTCGGCCTTGATACCGAGTTTGTTAAGCATGATGATACCACCGATGCCAAGCAGATACTCCTGTTTGATACGGTTTTCCCAGTCGCCACCATAGAGCTTGTGAGTGATCTGGCGATCCCATTCGGAGTTCTGGTCAAGGTCGGTGTCGAGAAGATAAAGCTTCATGCGACCAACGTTCACGCGCCAGATGTGAGCGTAAACTATGCGACCGGGGTAAGGAACCTCAAGGATCATCGGAGAGCCATCCTCTTCGAGTACGGCTTCGATGGGAAGCTGGTCGAAATTCTGGCTTTCATAGTTGGCGATCTGCTGTCCGTCGATTGAGAGCGACTGAGAGAAGTAGCCATATTTATAAAGGAATCCGACAGCTGTCATGTCAACACGTGAGTCAGAAGCCTGTTTGATATAGTCACCGGCAAGCACACCCAGACCACCTGAATAAATCTTGAGGCAGTTGCAGAGACCATACTCCATAGAAAAATATGCCACCGATGGAAGCTTCTTATCCATGGGCTGTTTCATATAATCCTTGAACATGGCGTAAACTTCCTTGATGCGAGCCATCAGTTCCATATCTTTGAGGATCTCCTGATAGCGCTCAAAGGGGAGCTGCTGAAGGAGCATCACAGGATTCTCACCAACTTCGCGCCAGAGGTCATGGTCGAGGTCACGGAAAAGGCGTTTGCCGGCACTGTTCCATACCCACCAAAGGTTTTTAGACATTTCCTCAAGGGGTTTGAGCTCCTTGGGGATTTCTGCGCTGACGGTCAGTGTGCGCCAAGCGGGTGCATTTGTGTTACTTACTTGAAGTTTCATATATATATGTTTAGTTTTTTTATTTTATTTCTTGTTTACTCTCTCGTTTGCGCGGTTAAGGGCGATGGTGAAAGCTTCATCGTAGTAAGCGATGAAGAATTTCCAGTCGGCTTTTTCCGCAGTCAGGAAAGCGGCGTGGCGAGCCTCAGAGCGCTTCACGGTGCTTTCGTTGAAATATTCGAGTGCGGCCGATGCGATTTCACGACGCGCAGCGTTGTAGTTACTGTCTTCTCTCGGCACTACGAATACGCCACTGTTGTGGAGACCGTTTTTGAATGTGTCGAGCACCCATTGACCGAATCCTGCCTTATCGGTGGTGACGGTGGGCACGCCGAACGCTGTGCTCTCCAGAGGGGTGTAACCCCACGGCTCATAATAAGACGGGAAGAGCGTCAGGTCGAATGCGGGAAGAAGATCGTAATAATTGATATCTATAATACCATCGTTGCCGTCAAGATAACTCGGCACGTAGATAATGCTGATCTTTTTTGCTTTCCCCTCGGCTTTAAGTCCACGGATGCGGCAGCACACCGGGTCGCTGTCCTCGTTGTTGAGTCGGTGAGTGAGGAAGTTGGGACCGGAGTGGTCGTCGCCTTTGAATTTCAACGTTGTAAGCAGACTGCCTGATGGCTCCTTAACCCAACCCGGAACAAGCACGAATGCTATCGCTTCCGCCTCTGCGGGTAACTGTTCCTCAATAGTAACAATCGAATCAAGGAAAAGGTCGAGACCTTTGTTGCGATATTCAAGGCGTCCGGAAGTGGCGATGAGGAAAGTATTCTCGTCATATTGTTTGCCGGTGAGGGCGTTTGCCACCTCGAGGAGGTGCTGTCTGCCATCGCGACGCAGTTTGTTGTATTTATTGGTACGCGGCACGAAGTCCGGTTCGAAACCGTTGGGCGTCACTACCTGCGGACGTATGTCGAGCAACTGCTCGCATTCGCGTGCGGTGACTTCACTCACTGTTGTGAAGCAGTCGGCAGCGTGTGCTGCAGCTTTTTCCAGTGAATGTTTCGACTGCATATTCAGCTCACCCGCCATCTGATCTCCATTGTAATTTTGGAAATATTCGTAAAGTGGTTTTCCGTTACCGCAGATGCTGCGTCCGATGCTGGTGGCGTGAGTGGTGAAGATGGTAGACGCTTCCGGCATATTGATCTGCGTGTAGAGCAGACCTATTCCAGTGGTCCATTCATCGAAATGAGCCAACACTTTCTTTTCTTCAATCTTAAGATGAGATGCAAGAGCTTTTATAACTATTGCCGATGCTATCGAGAAGATACATGATTCGTCATAGTCGCCGTATGCATGAAGTGAGTCAACTCCATAGCGTTCCCACATCTCGGCATACACCTTGTCGGTATGCTCACCGGTTTGACCGGGTTTAACTAATATTACTATAGGAGAGCCGGGGATGTCCCAACGCCCTGTGCGGATAGTAATTCCCCAGGGGAGGTTGAGCTTAGCCGACGCATTTTTAAGGAGTGTTTTTTTCTCTTTGAAATAAGGAGAGGGATTATTTTCAGTCCAGACATCGGGGCCGATGAAGACCAGAGAATCGCCGAACTGTTCTTTAAGCTGGCGAGCTTTGGTGGAAAGCACCGCATAAATGCCGCCGATTTTGTTACAGACCTCCCAGCTTGTTTCCACGAGTAGCCCGATTTCAGAAGAAAGGGGAGTGGTGGAATTTTCAGCCGAGATCTTTTGTTCTTTTTTACTTCTCATTTAATTCCTATCAAAAAACTTATTAAAGACCTGATATTTCGCAGTAATATACCCGTATGGTTGTAAATAAACATTCAATAGTTTTCAGGTCTCAGTAATCTTTCCGACGCAAAATTAATAAAAAAGAAAGAAATTGCAATAAAATTTGAAAATAAAATTTGTTAAAAAGGGCAACAAAAAGCACGATATTTAATAAAATGCAATATAATACCTCTAAAATAGAAATTGAGGGTAATTTCTTGCCCTCAATTTCAATATTATTTTAGATAAAAATGTGCGATAAACTGCAAAGATGCAGAAAACCTCCCGTTTAGAAGGGGAGATCATCGGTTTCAGAAGAACCGAAAGGATCGGCAGAAGCGGCCGGAGCTGCAAAAGGATCAGCAGGAGCTGCAGGAGCAGCAGCGGGAGCACCTCCAAACGGCTGCTGTGCAGGCTGTGGAGCGCCGGTGGGAGCCAAATTAGTCTCCTGAGCTGAGAATGCGCGGAGGTCGGTGTACCAGCGGCCGTTGAATTCGCGGCTTTCCACGTCAACCTGCACTTTATAGGTCTTTCCGATTTCAAAGTGGAAGTTGTCTATGCGGTCTCCGAATATATCAAATTTGGCTTTTCTGGGATATTGTCCCATAGTTTCAAGCACAAAGCTTTTCTTTCTCCATACGTTACCGGCTTTGGAAGTTCCTCCCTCTTCAGGAAGATCCATTATGATTTTGCCTTCAATTTCCATGTTGTTGTATTTAGTTATTGGTTATCAGTTCACTATTTTCAATTGTCAGATATCGGTTTTCAGTTTAGGATTCTGCAATCTTTGCAAAGTTAGTGAATATTATTCCATTTTACAAATGAAATTGTACACGAAAAATTGAATCTCCGGGAAGGAGTTATAGCTCGGCGGCGTGAATGAGTTGAGTTTCACGGTCGCGGTCGTAAACTTTCTTGCCGGCAACATACGTGGCCTTAATCAAGTTTTCAGGCGAGAGTGTCTGAAGAATGAACAGACGGTCGAGAATGAAGTCGTTGAATTGCATGCGCCATTTGAGGAAATCGGTGGGAGCCTGATCTATTACAGTTATGTCGGCTTCAAATCCCGGTTCCAGTGATCCGATCTTATCCTCCAGGTGTAATACACGCGCACCTCCCTTTGTGACCATATAGAAACTTTTCAGTGCTCCGATGCTATGTTTGCGTAACATCGCAACCTTATACGCCTCGTTAAGCTGGCGTGGGAGGGAGAAGTTGGTGCCTGCGCCAACATCGGTACCGACACCTACGTGTATCGGTCTTTCCTTGGCGGTCGCCTCCCAAATTTTAAACATACCGTCGCCGAGGAATAGATTTGATGAGGGGCAGTGCGCTATTCCGCAATCATTATCATGCAACATCTGCCATTCCTCCTCTTTTACAAGACAGCAGTGAGCGAAGACAGAGCGGTTTCCTAATAATCCATAACGGCGGTATATGTCAGTGTAATTCGCGGCTTCAGGGTAGAGCGATAATGCCCATTCGATTTCGTCGTCAGCTTCGTCGAGGTGAGTGTGCATATACACTCCCTTGTCGAGATTTTCTTGATATAATTTACCGGCGAGTTCAAGCTGGCGAGGTGTGCTTGTAGGGGCGAAGCGTGGAATGATCGCATAGAGCTGTCTCCCTTTGCCATGCCATCGCTGCATCAGCTCCGCAGCTTGTTCTATTGATTCTTCGGCAGACTTGTCGCTGAGGTAGTCGGGCAGATTGCGATCCTGCAGGACCTTACCGGTTATCATTCGTGTATTGTAGCGTTCCGATTCGGTGAAAAGGGCGTCGACCGAGCAGGGGAACGTGGTGGAGAAAACGTTAGCGGTAGTGGTGCCCTGTTTCAGAATCTGCGCCATAAACAATTCCGCCACAGATTTGGCGAACTCCGGGTCTTTGAATCGACCCTCAGTTGGGAAAGTGTACTGATTCAGCCATTTCAGCAGAGTGTCGCCGAAAGATCCGATCATCGGAGATTGCACGTAATGCACGTGAGTGTCGATCATGCCGGGGATAATAACCGAATTGTCGTAGCTGTCGATATCCTTCAATTCCGGATATAGCGGATAAATATCCGCATAGTTGCCGGCGGCAAGTATCTTGCCATCCTGCATCACTATCAGTCCGTCGGAATAGTGCGAATAACATTTCGATTCATCTTCAATCAGAAAGGGATCTTCGTGGAATGTTACCATCTCGCCGCGGATTCCCTTCAGTGCGCCACCCTGAGCGGAGGCAGCTATATATCTGTTGTCTGTTGCCATATTGTAAAATCTGTTAAATGTCCTTACTCATATAACAATAAATCTACAATAAAAGATGCAGACCTCACGAGGAAGCCTGCATCTTTCAATAGATGACAAGTCAAGAAATATTTCAATAAATTGTCTGTTAATATCAGAAAGCCTTAAGTGCAAGGTCGGTCAACCATATCCAGAGTGGACAGAATCCTACGAAGAGGATTACACTGAGGGTAAGGGATGATGTGCCGGTTGCAACGTAAGTGTTGTATTCGTCGGCGATGATAATACCTGAGAATGCCGGCGGAAGAGCTGCTGCCACAACGAGCATCT
>JAAVCU010000023.1 GCA_014802175.1 Bacteroides sp. | reverse complement strand
TTTTGGATTCTTTCTCCCTTTTCATCGGTGCCAACCGAAAGGTTGCCACCTCTTCAAATGAAGAAATCATCTCAAAAATATCTCATAAATCTTAATAAAAAATTAGTTTAAACAACTTCATTCAGTGGATTTTTGAAAGTATGTATTACGTTTACATCGGGAAGGTTTAGTTGTACAGATTAGGGTATTCTTATTAGACCCCTGGCGAGAGGATGTTGCTAATGAGAATGTGCTATATTTTAGTGGAGGAAGAATTATTACGGCTTGGGGTTGCTGGGGTGGGGAAGTTTTTTTATCTTTGCGATGATTAACTAACCTATAAACTAAACGATGAGTATGATGAAGTTGCCGGTGGCTGCCGGCTGTGTGTCGCTGGCGTTTACTGCCGGCATTGCTGATGTTCACGCTGCCAAGAAAGGGAGCGCTGAGCAGAAGAGACCTAATATATTGTTTTGCGTGGCTGACGATGCCGGACATTTCGGTGCATACGGTTGCCGCTGGGTCAATACCCCTAATTTTGACAGTGTTGCACGCAAGGGTGTGCTGTTTGATAATGCGTTTACCTGCAACTCCAAGTCGGCGCCATCCCGCGCCTGTATGATCACGGGTAGAAATTCGTGGCAATTGGAGGAGGCCGCTAACCACTGGTGTAACTTCCCTCAGAAGTTCGTGTCTTTCCCCGAGGCTTTAAAGAAGAACGGCTATGAAACCGGATATACCGGCAAGGGGTGGGGACCGGGCGTGGCTGTGAATGCCGACGGCTCAAACCGCAAACTCACAGGTAAACCATATAATAAGATACGATACACTCCTCCTACACCGGAAATGTCGCCGATAAATTACTCGGCTAACTTCGATGCGTTTCTTGCTGAACGTGATAAGTCGAAACCATTCTGCTTCTGGTATGGCGCCCGCGAACCGCATCGCGGATATGAGTTTCAATCATCTCTTAAGAAGGGTGGTAAAAAGATTTCGGATATAGATTCAGTGCCAAGTTATTGGCCCGATAATGATGTGGTGCGGACCGATATGCTCGATTATGCACTTGAAATTGAACAATTCGACAATCATCTCGGAAAGATTCTCGCGAGTCTTGACTCGATCGGAGAACTTGATAACACTATCGTAATTGTCACTTCCGATCACGGTATGCCGTTTCCGAGGGTGAAAGGTCAGGATTACTATTATTCAAATCATATCCCGATGGCGGTGATGTGGGGAAATGAGTTGAAGAACCCGGGGAGACGAAGTGGTGAGCTTATCAGTGTGATAGATTTCGCACCGACATTGCTTGAGATCGCCGGTGTGGATGGCGAGAAATATGGGATGCAACCTATCGAGGGACACAGTTTTATGGATGTGCTCAACGATAAGGTTGATAGCACGGTAGACCGTTCGGTGATGATGATGGGCAAGGAGCGTCACGATGTGGGAAGACCTGACGACGAAGGGTATCCGATGAGATCTATGCTCAAAGGGAAATATCTGTATATCCATAATTATGAGCCCACGCGCTGGCCTGCGGGAGATCCGGTTACCGGTTATATGAACATAGATGGTTCGCCTACGAAGACAGAGATACTGAAGGCTCGTCACACCCCCGAAACTAAATATTTCTGGGATCTTTCAATGGGCAAGCGTGGCGACAAGGAGCTTTACGATGTAAGTGTTGATCCGCTTTGCATGGTCAATCTTGCCGACAGGGAGGAGTATAAGGGTGTGTTGAATGATATGGAGACCGAGATGAGTGCAAGACTTTCGGCCCAGGGCGACCCACGAATGAAAGGAGAGGGAGCTATATTCGACAAATATCCGAATATGAGTAAGTCGCACGATTATTACAATAGGATGAAGGCCGGAGAACAAATCCCCTTCAACTGGATTAATGCCTCGGATTTTGATCCTGAGATGCAGGATGCGGAATAGCCGATTTTTTTGAGTCGGGGACTAAATCCCCAAAATTGGGGATTGCAAGAAAGGGGAGGAGGTGATAATTTTGCACCAAATTCCCGAATGATGACAATCTCTAAATTCCGCATTCCATTATTGCTTCTAACCACAGTACCCGCTGCAAATGTTGCATTGGCTGTGGAAACTTCCGGTGTGAAAAGCGATACGTTGGTGTCGCAGCTTGCGGAGGTGAACGTGGTTGGACTCAAGCAGGACTCACGCCTGCGAGCCGACGCCGTGTCGTCGACAGTGATAGGGCGCGCGGAGTTGGAGGAACTGAACACAGTGACAATAAAAGGAATATCCGATGTGGTGCCGAACCTGTATATCCCCGATTACGGTTCGCGCATCACATCTTCCATATATGTGCGCGGACTAGGTGCGCGTATGGATCATCCGGCGGTGGGATTGAATGTGGATAATGTGCCGTATCTTAACAAAAACACGTATGATTTTGATGTGGCGGATATTGCGTCGGTAGAGATGCTGCGCGGACCGCAATCGGCACTCTACGGGCGAAACACGATGGGGGGACTCATCAATATCCAGACGCTGTCGCCGATGCGTTGGCAGGGACTGAGGGTTATGGCGGAAGCAGGAGCCGGAAATCAGTACAGAGCGTCAGCCGGATGGTATCATCGTTTCGCTGATAATTTCGCCAACTCCATCAATGTAAACTTCTCCTCGCTTGGCGGATTCTTTACCAACAGCTTCGATGGCAAGAAGGTGGACCACGAGAAAAGCGGGTCGGCTCGTATCAAGAGCCAGTGGCGCATAAGCGACAGGGTGTATGTGCAGAATGTGTTGGCGGCTTCGCTTCTGCGCCAGGGTGGTTATCCATACGAGGTGTACGACACCGGAGTCATCGGTTATAATGATCCATGTTTCTATCACCGCTTTACGATCAACGACGGCGTGACCGTGAATTACCGGGGCAAAGGGTGGAATATGGTCTCGATCACTACCGTGCAGCATATCAATGACAATATGACGCTGGATCAGGATTTCACTTCGCAACCTTACTTCACGATTACGCAGAGGCAGAGGGAAACGGCTGTGACAGAGGATCTGGTGTTCAAAAGCTCCAGACTTGATGGCGATTATAAATGTCTGACAGGAGTGTTCGGCTTTTATAAGAATATGTATATGAAGGCTCCCGTAACATTTAAGGAGACCGGTATCAACGAATTGATAATAGCGCATCGCAACGATGCGAATCCCGAATATCCGATAGAATGGTCTGCCGATAGATTCACCTTAAACAGTAATTTCAAGATACCGACGTTCGGCATAGCGTTGTATCACGAGTCAAAATACAATCTCGGTAATTGGTGTTTCACTGCCGGGTTGCGACTTGATTATGAACAGGCAATGCTCGATTACAGAAGTTACTGCTTTACGGCTTATGATATTTATCATCTGTTGCCGGGTGGAGGTAAGGAGTTGTTCGCTCCGATTGTTGTCGACATCGATGACACCGGGAAGTTGAAGCGCAAGTATTTCACATGGATGCCTAAAGTGAGTGTGCTCTATAATCTTCCGGAGGGGATGGGTAATGTTTACGCCACTGTTACTAAGGGTTATAAGTCAGGTGGATTCAACACGCAGATGTTCAGCGAAGTGCTTCAGCAGAAGTTGATGCGCATAATGGGCATCGGCAAGGAATATGATGTGAATTCAATAGTTGGCTATAAGCCGGAATACAGCTGGAATTATGAGATAGGCTCGCATCTGTCGTTTCTCGACAATAAGCTTACTGCAGATCTCTCCCTTTTCTATATAGATTGTCGCGATCAGCAGCTCACGATGTTCCCGCCAGGAACCACCACCGGTCGGCTGATGACGAATGCCGGAAAGACTCGAAGCATGGGTGGAGAGTTGTCGTTATCTTTCGCGCCTACAGCAAGATGGCAGTTCACCGGGAGTTATGGTTACACCAATGCCCGATTTCGCGAATTTTTCAACGGTATTGAGGATTTCAAGGGTAAGGTGATTCCTTACGCCCCGCAGAACACACTTTTTTTACAGGCACTTTACAATTGCGAGTTTAAGCCGCTGAGTGCGTATGATGCCAAGTTTACGGTTCATCTCAATATGAAAGGAACCGGAAAAATCTATTGGAATGAAGCCAACACACGCTCGCAGAATTTCTACACGCAGTTGGGGGCATCTGTTGGGTTGGAGACAATAGATTGGAGTGCGCAGATATGGGGAAAGAACCTTACCGACACTAAATATTATACGTTCTATTTCCTGTCGATGGGTAACGAATTCAGGCAGCGTGGCTTGCCGCTGCAGATCGGTGTGACACTCCGTTATAATTTCAAATTGTGAATAAACTATAAAGATTTGATGTGAAATGCCGATTGTAATAATATAAATTGAGGTTCGGCGTTAAAAAGAGAGTTAAAACATAATATCGAACATATAAAACTAACAGATAAATGAAGAAAGCATTATTTTTGACCTTGGGATTAGGCGCTGTGCTCGGTCTCGCATCATGCTCCGACGATCAGAATAAGTCTACGATGACTTACGACGTGCAAAGCTATAACTTGGTGACGTCTATAGATGGTAGTAAAGACCCCGTAGTGGCTTACTCACGCTATAAGTTCGACTTTGACATGATGAACACCACTGCGACCGTAGGAACGGACATCACAGGCTTAGGATCGAATGTGTCGTTTGTGACCGGTTCGATTCCTTACACCGGTGGCTTCTATTATGGAGAAGATGGAGGGTTGCGCGAGTTGATCAAGATGGAGTCTTTCAAGCAGGGTAGCATTTATAATATGGAGGTTCAGCTTTTCTCCCCCTATTCTACAAATGCCTTCCCGGCTAATGTTGCTCCTGAAGTTATCGGCGCTCCTAAAATCAGTATGCCGGCAATGGGCAGATATCTTGTGATGAATTATCAGTCAGGCGACAACACAAAGGTTCGTACTTTCTGGCCTGATGTTACATTCTGCGGCACTACCACTACTACTTACCAGTGGGAGGGTGCAGTCAAGCAGTTCTCCAACAAAGATATGAAATATCGCGTTGTGATGGATTTGCAGAACAAAAAGGCAACCGTGGTTTTCTATGATGCAAAATTTGCAGAGGAGATGCCTATGTCTATCTCTGCTATTGAGCTGGCGAATCTTGATCTGACATTTACTCAGAATGGTTATACTATCGAGGGTAAGAACGTCACCCCGAGCACTTATGAGGGAGACACGAAGGTTCCTAACACAAGCTATGTGTTTGATAATTTCTCACTTGTTACAGTGGGTGAGCTGACATCAACCACAATAAACTATGAGGTGGCAGGTAAGTATAATGGTCGTTTCGAGGGAAGTTATATCGCAAAACCGAGAGCTGACCAGCAGTAATGAATATCAACGCAGCTTGCTGCGCGTATGTGAGTTTTAAAATATCAGGCTCCGCATATCCCGGTAGGGGAGATGCGGAGTTTGCTTTATATAGAAAATCGGATTATATATTTTGTTTTGGTTGGAAAATAGTAATGTTTCAAAGTGAAATTTGGTTAAATAAATTTAAAATCAACAGCAAAATGATTTGTCGGATTAAGAAATTTTAAATATCTTTGCAATTGATTTTGACCCTATTCCGTATGGAGTAGGCTGATATTTGATTATTAAGAATCAGTAACTAATTAATAGATAAATAAATATGAATTTATTGCTTGAGATTGGCAATGGCGCTTTGTCGGTGACGGCAGTGCTCACGGGTATTGGACTCGTGTTCGCGGCGCTTTTGATCGCCAAACTGATTTCTCCGAAATCGTTCTCAGTAAAAAAGGCAGAGCCCTACGAGTGTGGTATTCCCACACGCGGTGAGTCTATGATTCAGTTCAAAGCGGGATATTATATCTTCGCTATCCTGTTTCTTATCTTTGACGTAGAAACCGTGTTCTTGTGGCCTTGGTCGGTAGTGATGAGCAAACTTGGACCTCAGGGTCTTCTTTGCATCGCTATCTTTATGTTTGTGTTGATAATGGGTCTGGCATACGCCTGGAAGAAAGGAGCTCTGAAATGGGAATAGACAGCATTAAAAGCATGAAGCGTGAGGACTTCAAGGATAACGAATATATCGATAAACTTGTAGATGAACTCAACGCAACCGGCGCCAATGTGGTTGTCGGTAAACTTGATGAATTGATCAACTGGGGTATCTCCAACTCTTTGTGGCCGCTCTGCTTCGGTACGAGCTGCTGCGCTATCGAGTTTATGAGCCTTGGAGCTGCCCGCTATGATATGGCGCGTTTCGGATTCGAGGTGGCACGTAACTCACCCCGTCAGGCCGACTATGTGATGGTGCAGGGTACAATCGTGCATCGTATGGCTCCGGTAATGCGCCGTCTTTACGAGCAGCTCGCTGAGCCGAAATACGTGATCGCATGTGGCGGTTGCGCGGTTTCCGGTGGTCCGTTCAAGAATTCCTATTGCGTTGTTCCCGGTGTGGATCAGATCCTTCCCGTTGACGTGTTTATTCCCGGTTGCCCTCCGCGTCCGGAGGCAATGTTCTACGGACTCATGCAGCTTCAGCGCAAGATCAAAGTGCAGAAATTCTTCGGCGGCGTGAACCGCAAAGAGAAAATCGAAGAGTTCTTTGCACAGCATCCCGAAGAGAAAGGGGAGATCGGTTAATAATAATTCTGACAACTCGAATTAAAGAGAATCACTTATAACTCATGAGCGATATAAAAGAAATTATCGGTAAGATTTACCCGGAGGCCACTTTCGAAGAGGGTGAGAATCTGTTGGTGAATGTGCCAGAAAATAAATGGTATTCCCTGGCTAAAAGCCTTAAGGAAGACAAGAATCTTGATTTCGATGTGCTTTCTGCCGTTGTCGGAATGGACTGGAAAGATAGCATCGGCGTCATCTATTACCTTACATCTACATCTCACAACTGGGAGGTGATTGCAGTGAAGGTAGTTGCTGAAAACCGCGAAGATGCCTATATTCACAGCGTAAGCGATCTCTGGAAAGTAGCAAACTTCCAGGAAAGAGAGGTTTACGATATGTTCGGCATCAAGTTCGTGAATCACCCCGATATGCGCCGTTTCTTCCTGCGCAACGACTGGGTTGGTCATCCCCTCCGTAAGGATTACGATGCGAATCCCGAACTAAATCCCATCAGACTTGAAGATGAGATCAATGAGGATGATTCGCGCACGTTCGTAGAAGAAGATGGAAAGATCGTAGAGAAGCCTGTAAAGGTTTTCAACGAAGATGAATATGTAGTGAATATCGGTCCGCAGCACCCGTCAACTCACGGTGTGATGCGTTTTCGTGCTTCGCTTGATGGCGAGATCGTGAAGAAAGTTGACGTGGTTTCCGGTTATATCCACCGCGGTATAGAGAAACTTTGCGAAGGACTGACTTATCCTCAGACCCTTCACTTTACAGACCGTATGGATTACATGTCGGCTCACCAGAACCGTCACTGCCTCTGCATGTGTATCGAGAAAGCACTTGGAGTCGAAGTGCCGAAGCGTGCGCAGGTTATCCGCACCATGATGGATGAGCTTATGCGTATCAGTTCGCATCTCCTGTCATTCGGATGTACGGCAATGGACCTTGGCGCCACCACAGCATTCTTCTATGGTTTCCGCGAGCGTGAGCTTGTGCTCGATATTTTCGAGAAAACCTGCGGTGCGCGTATGTCTATGAACTACAATGTAATCGGTGGTGTTATCGCTGACCTTCATCCCGATTTCGTGAAAGATGTGAAGCATCTCATCAGCATAATGCCCGATCGCCTCAAAGAGTATCACAAGGTATTCTCCGGCAACCTTATTGCAAAGAACCGTCTGAAAGGTGTTGGTATGCTCCCGAAGGAGGATGCCATCAATTATGCAATCACCGGTCCGAGTGGACGCGGTTCGAACTGGAGCTGCGACTGCCGCAAGAAACATCCGTACGCTGTTTACAATGAGGTTGAATTCGATGAAGTTCTTGAAGATGGATGCGATTCATACTCACGTTATATGGTACGTATGAAGGAGATCGAGCAGAGCTGCCGAATCCTTGAGCAGCTTGTTGACCGCATCCCTGAAGGCGATATCCGTGCGCAGGTTCCCAAGATTATCAAGCTCCCCGCCGGACGTTGGTATCAGCAGGTTGAGGCAAGCCGCGGCACATTCGGTGTCTACATCGAGTCTACCGGTGAGAAGAACCCCTTCCGTGTTCATTTCCAGAGTCCGTGTTTCAATCTTGTAGGCGTGATGAACCTCACTTGCTCGGGCTATATGATCGCTGACCTTATTACCATCGGTGCGGCTCTTGACTTCGTTATCCCGGACATCGACCGCTAACGGAGCGTGTATATAACTTTACAGAAACAGACAACAATAACAAATAAGTCTCCTCTTCATTTGATGATGAAGGGAAGCAATAACAGAAAACAGTATGTTTAATTTCGGAACGTGGACAGAAGCGATCAATAATCTGCTGTTGGGTGTAATGCCTGAATGGCTCGCGATTGTTATCGAATGTGTCATAATCGCAGTGCTTGTGCTTGCCACCTACACTGTGTTAGCCCTTTTCTACATCCTTTATGAGCGTAAGCTTTGCGCATGGTTCCAGTGCCGTCTGGGCCCGATGCGTGTGGGTAAATGGGGTTTGCTGCAGGTGTTTGCAGATATGTTCAAGATCCTTATCAAGGAGCTTATCTCACTTAAAGGCACCGACCGCTTCCTCTTCAAGCTCGCCCCCTACATCGTCATCACATCTTCAGTGACAATGCTTGCATGTCTACCCTGGGGCAACGGATTGCAGATCATCAATTGGAACATCGGTATCTTCTTTATCCTTGCAGTTTCATCTGTAGGTGTGTTAGGTATCCTGCTCGCAGGTTGGGCTTCTAATAATAAATATACACTCATCGGTGCGATGCGAAGTGGTGCGCAGATGATCAGTTATGAGCTTTCATTGGGTATCGCCCTTATGACAATCTGCGTGCTTTCAGGAACAATGAACGTAGGAGAGTTGGTAGCGGAGCAGAATAGCGCATGGTTTATCTTCCGCGGTCATATCCCGGCAATCATCGCCTTCATCATCTATGTGATCGCAGCTACAGCCGAGACCAACCGTGGCCCGTTCGACCTTCCGGAGGCAGAGCACGAGCTTACTGCCGGTTATCACACTGAGTATTCAGGTATCCACTTCGGTTTCTTCTACCTTGCAGAGTATCTTAACCTCTTCATCGTGTCAGGAATCGCATCACTGATGTTCCTCGGTGGCTGGATGCCTCTTCACATCCCCGGATGGGAAGGTTTCAACAATGTGATGAACTATATCCCCTCGATCTTCTGGTTCCTCGGAAAATCATTCTTCATTTCATTCGTGATCATCTGGTTCAAGTGGACATTCCCGCGCGTGCGAATCGACCAGATGCTTGCTTTCGAGTGGAAATATCTCATGCCGTTCTCGCTTGCCAACCTTATTCTGATGGCGGTTTGCGTAGCCTTCGGCTGGCACTTCTAATAAGACAAAACAGAATTAATGATTAATGATTAATAATTAATAATTATTCAGTCAAATATAAATTGCTTCAACAATTCATCATTAACCATTAATTATTAATTATTAATTAAAATAGATACAATCAATATGAGCGCAAATTACGGAACAGTGACCCAGGTAATCGGACCTGTGATAGATGTCTCGTTTGAGGGAGGCAAAGAGAATATACCTCCTATTTACACAGCTCTGAAAGTGGAGCGCGATAATGGCGAAGAGCTCATTCTCGAAGTTGAGCAGCATATCGGCGAGAATATCGTTAGATGTGTGGCAATGGAGAGCACCGATGGTGTTCGTCGTGGAGTGAAAGTTCTGAACCTCGATCGTTCGATTGCCGTGCCTACAGGTAATCAGGTTAAAGGTCGACTTCTGAATGTTATCGGAGAGCCGATCGATATGCTTGGTGAGCTTAACCGCGACAATTTGCGTCCTATTCATCAGCCCGCTCCGGCATTCGATGACCTCGCAATCTCTCAGGAGATTCTTTTCACCGGTATCAAGGTGATTGACCTTCTGGAGCCTTACTCAAAGGGTGGTAAAATCGGTTTGTTCGGTGGTGCCGGTGTAGGTAAGACCGTATTGATTCAGGAGCTTATCAACAACATCGCCAAGGGTCACGACGGATTCTCGGTATTTACCGGTGTTGGTGAGCGTACTCGTGAGGGTAACGACCTTCTTCGCGAGATGATCGAGAGTGGCGTTATCAAATATGGTAAGAAGTTCGAGGAGGGCATGGAGAAAGGTGAGTGGAATCTTGCCGATGTTGAGCATTCTGAGCTTGAGAAATCTCAGTGTACCCTCGTGTTCGGTCAGATGAACGAGCCTCCGGGTGCGCGTCTTCGCGTTGCGCTTTCCGGTCTGACTGTTGCCGAACAGTTCCGTGACAATGACGGCGGTGGTAAAGAGGTGCTTCTCTTTATCGACAATATCTTCCGATTCACACAGGCAGGTTCAGAGGTGTCGGCACTTCTTGGCCGTATGCCTTCGGCAGTAGGTTATCAGCCTACACTTTCTTCGGAGATGGGTGCTCTTCAGGAGCGAATCACATCAACAAAGCAGGGTAGCATCACATCAGTGCAGGCTATCTATGTGCCGGCAGATGACTTGACTGACCCGGCTCCTGCAACTACATTCAGCTTCCTTGACGCTACAACAGTGTTGAACCGTAAGATTGCTGAGCTTGGTATTTATCCGGCTGTGGATCCACTTGATTCTACTTCACGTATCCTTGACCCGAACATCGTTGGTGAGGAGCATTACAATACAGCTGAGGCAGTAAAACAGCTTCTCCAGAAATATAATGAGCTCCAGGATATCATCGCAATCCTCGGTGTAGACGAGTTGAGCGATGAAGATAAGCTCGTTGTGGCTCGCGCCCGCCGCGCACAGCGTTTCCTCTCTCAGCCCTTCTTCGTGGCAGAGCAGTTCACTGGTCTGCCCGGTGTGATGGTTCCGTTGGCTGAGACAATCCGTGGATTTAAGATGATCCTTTCCGGAGAGCTTGATCACCTGCCCGAGCAGGCATTCCTCAATGTCGGCACAATCGACGAGGCAATTGCCAAGGGTAAGAAGATGCTTGAGGAAGTCAAGTAAATTGATTGATGGTTAATATTTAACGGTTAATCAACAAATATAGGTTTTATATAAACATTACAGATAAATGACACTCGAAATAATATCAGCTCACGAGATTACTTTCAAAGGAGAGGCTGTTTCAGTCACTCTTCCCGGCGAGTTGGGTTCCTTTACTGTTCTCAAGAATCACGCTGCCCTAATCTCCGTGTTGGTGAAAGGTCAGGTGAAGTATACCACTCCCACCGGTGAGGAGAAGAGTCTTGATATTGAAGGGGGAATCGCTGATGTGAATAACAACAAGATTTCAGTGTGCATTTATTAAAAGATAGAGAGTATGTCAAAGCGAATATCCATACCGGTCATTCTTATGGCTCTCATCAGTCTGTTTCCGTTCAATGTGGCAGCTGCTGCCGATCACTCGGAGAACGAGAATGAACTTGATGTTAAAGAGATAATCTTCGAGCATCTTGGGGATGGCTACGGATGGGAGGTTCCATTTTCCCATGTTTACCGTATACCGTTACCGGTAATCGTAAGAGCCGAGGATGGTAAGTGGTTCTGCTTTTCGTCGGGCGATCTGACAGAGGTGGAAGTTGTGGAAAATGAGACTACCGGTAAGGTTTCCAAACATCTCAAACCGGTTCTTAAAACTATCGAGAAAGATGGCAAGGAGTATAACTTCATGCTGATGCATGTGGGCAAGCACAAAGATAAGGTTGTGCAGCTTCTTCCTCTCGACGCTTCCGGAGTAGAGGCTGCCAAAGCTGATATTGCTTCTAACCCGGATGAAACTGAATATGCGTTTGAGGATGGAAAATATTTCAAGGAATATCGTCCTCTTGATATCTCTATCACCAAGAATGTGGCTGCGCTCTTCATTGCCGCCATTTTAGTTACCGCAATGGTAATGGGATTGGTTAGATATTACGCACGCCGCGGTCTGCGCGCTCCGCGCAAGGGTGCCGGTTTCTTCGAGATGCTTGTATCTTTCGTATATTACGACACAATCAAGAGCACGCTCGGAGAGAACACCAAGCGTTTCGCACCTTATCTTCTGACTTGTTTCTTCTTTATTCTGGTGATGAACCTCGTCGGACTGATCGTGATCTTCCCCGGAGGTGCGAATCTTACAGGTAACATTGCCGTGACGCTCGTTTTGGCTGTGATGACTTTCATCATCACAAACATTTTCGGCACTAAGCATTATTGGAAGGAAATCTTCTGGCCCGATGTGCCTTTGTTCCTGAAATTCCCTCTCCCGATCATGCAGGTGATCGAGGTGTTCGGAATCTTCACCAAGCCGGCGGCGTTGTGTGTGCGTCTTTTCGCAAATATGATGGGTGGTCACATCATCGTTATTACGCTTACGCTTCTTATCTTCATCTTCGCAGCGTTCGGCACCGGAGTGGCGGGAGGCGCAACTGTTATATCAGTGGCATTCTCAATCTTCATGCTTCTTCTTGACGTATTGGTAAGTTTCATTCAGGCATACGTGTTCACCCTTCTTTCAGCATTGTTCATCTCAATGGCGGTGATCAAAGAGCACGAGCATGAGGAGAAGAAAGATGCCGGAGATCCGATAGAGGAGCACAAGGTAAAGCTCGAACTCAAGGATGAGATCGACGCAATGGAGAAACTTGCTGCTCAGACAGACATTAAAGCATAAAGAAATTAAATAACAAAAAAATAACAACTTAAAATTACTGAATTATGTTATCAACAATTTTGGCAGAACTTTCTCTGCAACCCATCGCAGGACTTGGAGCAGCTCTCGGAGCAGCATTGGCAGCAATTGGCGCAGGTATCGGTATCGGCAAGATCGGTTCTTCAGCTATGGAGGCAATCGCACGTCAGCCCGAAGCTGCCGGTGATATCCGAAGCAATATGATCGTAATCGCCGCTCTTATCGAGGGTGTTGCGCTTTTCGCAGTGATTGTATCAGCTTTGGCATTGTTCATTAAATAAATTCTGACTAATGGAATTGTTCACGCCCGATTTTGGCTTGGTATTCTGGATGTTCGTTGCGTTCATCCTGCTTTTCCTTGTGTTGGCAAAATGGGGGTGGCCTGTGATCATCAAAATGATGGATGAGAGAGCCGCCACTATCGACCGGGGCGTGGAAGATGCAAAGCAAGCCAAGGAGCAACTCGACAATGCTCGCGCCGAGGCTCAGAAATATGTAGCGGAGGCACAGGCCCGTCAGGCTGAGATGCTTCGCGAAGCAGCTAAGATGAAAACAGAGATCATCGAGCAGGCCAAGAATGAGGCTGCTGAGGCTGCACGTAAAGAGATGGATGCCGCTAAGGCAGCCATTGAGCAGGCACGCAAGGAAGCTGAGTTGCAATTTAGAAATGAGGTTGGCAAATTCTCGATAGACATCGCTGAGAAGATGGTTAGAAACCAGATGAAGAGCAGCGAGGCGCAGACTGAACTTGTCAACAAATTATTGGATGAAATAGAGAAAAACTGATAGCAGATGATTGCCGGATTAATTCCTCACCGATATGCCAAGGCGTTGTATAAAGTAGCTTTGGAAAACGGAAATGCCGCCAAGGTCTATGATGAGATGAAACGTGTTGTGGAGTCTTTTCAAAACAACAGTGACCTTGAGAAAGTGTTGTCGAATCCATACGTGGATGCAGCCGACAAGGAAACAGTGTTGCTGAAGGCGGCGGGGGAGAATCCCGGTGACGACTATCAACGTTTTGTAAAGCTCATCCTTGATCATAAAAGAGAGGAGTTCGCCTATCTGATGGCGTTGGCTTACCGCGACATCTACCGCAAGCAGAACAATATCTCGCAGGTGAAGATCACTACAGCAGTGGAACTTCCCGAGAGCGAGATGCAGAAGTTGCGCAATGTGGTGGAGAAGTCATTTGCCGACACCACTTTTGAATATTCATACGAGTTGGATCCGGAGATTATCGGTGGATTCATCATCGATGTGGATTCAACCAGAATGGATGCTTCAATGAGTGGCGAACTCGCACAATTACGTCAAAATCTCTTAAGTAACTAACAAGATGCTCAATCCCAGCGAAATATCAGATGTTTTAAAACAAGAGCTCGAAAACATCAATTCAAAAGTCAAATTTGAAGAAGTGGGTACGGTGCTCAGCGTCGGTGACGGCGTTGCTCATGTGTACGGACTTGAGAATGTGAGAAGTAATGAGCTCGTTGAGTTCGAGAACGGAGCCAAGGGCGTTGCACTCAACCTTGAGGAAAGCAATGTCGGCGTTGTGCTTCTCGACAAAGTGAATTCAGTAACCGAGAACATGTCTGTGAGACGCACGGGAGAAATTGCGTCTATCCATGTTGGAGAAGGATTGTTGGGTCGTGTGATCAACATGCTCGGCGAACCTATTGACGGCAAAGGACCCATCGAAGGTAAGAGAATCCCTCTCCCGATGGAGCGCAAGGCACCGGGAGTAATCTTCCGTCAGCCGGTTGTGCAGCCTCTCCAGACAGGTATCAAGGCTGTAGACTCAATGATTCCTATCGGTCGCGGTCAGCGCGAGCTTATCATCGGCGACCGTCAGGTTGGTAAGACAGCTATTGCTATCGACACCATCATCAACCAGAAATCGAACTACGATGCCGGAAAGCCGGTATACTGTATCTATGTTGCGATCGGTCAGAAAGCATCAACAGTGGCTGCTATCGTAAACACACTCACCAAATACGGTGCTATGCCTTACACGGTGGTTGTGGCTGCTAATGCTTCCGACTCCGCATCAATGCGTTATTACGCTCCGTTTGCCGGTGTTGCTATCGGTGAGTATTTCCGAGACACCGGTCGCGATGCACTCATCGTTTACGATGACCTTTCAAAGCAGGCTGTGGCGTATCGTGAGATCTCACTTATCCTCAAACGTCCGTCCGGTCGTGAGGCTTATCCCGGTGATATCTTCTATCTTCATTCACGTCTTTTGGAGCGCGCTGCTAAAATCATCAGCGACCAGCAGGTTGTGGAGAATATGAACGACCTTCCGGAGGTGATGAAACCTATCGTAAAGGGTGGTGGGTCACTGACAGCGCTCCCGATCATCGAGACTCAGGCAGGTGACGTATCAGCTTACATTCCTACGAACGTAATTTCAATTACCGACGGTCAGATCTTCCTTGAGACCGGTCTGTTCAATCAGGGTATACGTCCGGCTATCAACGTCGGTATTTCTGTATCGCGTGTGGGTGGTAATGCTCAGATCAAGGCGATGAAGAAAGTGGCAGGTACGTTGAAGATTGCCCAGGCACAGTATCGCGAGCTTGAATCGTTCACCAAGTTCGGTGGAGATGTAGACCCCGTGACTGCGAAAGTAATTGACACCGGTCGTAAGAACCAGCAGCTCCTTATTCAGCCTCAGTATCATCCATGGCCTGTTGAGAATGAGATTGCGGTAATATACTGCGGTGTGAATGGCCTGTTGGAGAATGTACCTCTTAACAAGGTTCACGAGTTCGAGCAGCAGTTCATCCAGATGCTCCAGATGAAGTATCAGAAAGAGGTGCTCGATGAACTTCGCGCAGGTAAGCTCACAGATGATGTGACAGCAAAACTCACACAGTGCGCTAAGGAAGTTGCTGACACTGTCAGCGCCGGAGCATAATTGACAACGAAGAATTTAAAGAGGAATGGCAACCCTAAAAGAATTAAAAATACGAATCGGTTCAGTAGCATCGAGTGAAAAGATTACCGGTGCCATGAAGATGATCTCATCAGCGAAGGTCCATAAGGAGGAGCAGAGTCTCCGACGTCTGGCACCTTTCAAGGATCAGATCAAGTCAATCATGGGGCACATATTGCAGACCGGTGAGAATTTCAACTCGCCGCTGATCGAAGGCAGAGAGGTAAAACGTGTCGGAATCGTTGTTTATGGATCTGACGACGGTCTTTGCGGAGCATATAACATGAATATCTTCAAAGGGTTGCTCATTGAGATCGACAGGATCTTTGACACATACGGCAAGGAGGTTGAGATTGTGGTCTACCCGGTTGGTAAGAAGATGGGGAAGGCCGTGCGCAATCTCAGCCATTCAAATGTCTCCTCCGTAGTGAAAGATGGAATCAATTCAAAGATGCAGGGTGAGACTGTGACTGAGTTCACAAAATCACTTCGCGATTCATTCCTTAAAGGTGAACTGGATTTGGTCGAGACCGTGTTCATGAGCTATAGGTCTATGAGCAAACAGTCGCTTGCAATCGAACAGCTTTTCCCCGTAACGGAGAAGATGCTCGTGAATGAAGCGGAAGGTGAGACCGATAACCAGCTTTACATCTTCGAGCCTGATGCAAACAGCATCTTCAATGAAGTGTTGCCGATGTTCGTGATGTCGACAATGCAGGAGATCACCGTAGAGAACAGAGCTTCGGAGCAGGCTGCCCGCGTAATGGCGATGCAGAGTGCCAACGACAATGCCAAGAAACTTTTCGACGAACTCCAGCTTGAATACAACAAACTTCGTCAGCAAGGAATCACCACAGAGCTTCTTGATATTCTCGGAGGTCAGGTGGAAAGATAACAAAATTCAGAAAAAGATATTAATTAAGTAAAGAGAACAACCTAAAAACTACATGGGTAATATTAAGGAATATTTCACGTCTGTAGGTCAGGGTGTAAAAAGTCTGCTCACTGGTATGGGCGTCACCGGTAAAGAGTTGGTGACACCGAAGATCACCGAGCAATATCCGGAAAACCGACAGACACTTCAGATTGCAGATCGATTCAGAGCAGAGCTTACGCTCAAGTATGATGCCGAAGGTCGACATCGTTGCATTGCCTGCGGTATCTGTCAGATGAATTGCCCTAACGGCACCATCAAGCTTGAAACCAAGATGGTGGAACTACCCGACGGCAAGAAGAAGCGCAAACTCGACAAGTATCTCTATGACCTCGGTAGCTGCACATTCTGCATGCTATGTGTCACAACCTGTCCGCAGGATGCGCTGGAGTTCAGCAACGATTTCGAACAGGCTGTGTTCACCCGCGATGCGCTCGTGAAGCAGCTTAACTACCGTCCTGAGCCCGCTGATCCCGCTCCGGCTCCCAAGCCTGCGGCAACCGAGGCTCCCGCTTCATGACATACGCGAGGCAATATCAAACGATAATTAAAACAACACAATAAACAATTAATGGATTCAGTAGCAAATATAATTTTGTATTTCGTGGTCGCCATATCCGTAACAGTGTTTTCGGTGATGGCGGTTGCGTCGCGCAGAATATTACGTGCAGCCACTTATCTGCTGTTCACGCTTCTGAGCACAGCCGTAATCTATTTCCAGCTCGGATATGAATTCCTGGGTGCGGTTCAGATCGCGGTTTATGCAGGCGGTATCATGGTGCTGTTTGTGTTTGCGATTCTTTTAACCCGCAAACCCGGCGACATGGCGGCTCCTTTAGAGTCGCACCGTAAGGAGCTTGGTATCGGAATTTCAGTGGCAGGGTGCGTGCTTCTGTTGCTTGCTCTCTTCTACATGCCCTTACTTAACGGCGTATCGCTTACAGAGGCGATCCAGTCAGGAAACGAGATTACGATGCACACGATCGGTGAGGCTTTCACCGGTTCGGGACGCTTCCAGTATCTTCTTCCGTTCGAGGCAGTCAGTGTGTTATTACTTGCATGTATAATCGGCGGCGTTGTCGTTGCCCGCAAAAGATAATCAGATATGGATTTAAGCATGTTATGGTATCTGGTGCCGAGCGTCATTATGTTTGCCGCCGGTGTCTACGGGTTCGTGACCCGCAAGAATATGATCGCCTTGTTGATCTCCCTGGAGTTGATGCTCAACTCAGCAGATTTGAATTTTGTGGTGTTCAACCGCTATCTTTTCCCCGGATCTATGGAGGGAATGGTGTTCACATTGTTTGCTATCGCAATTGCCGCAGCAGAGACTGCCATTGCAATCGCAATCATCGTGAATATCTATCGTGCGATAGGGAACACTGATATTGACAGCGTTAAAAAAATGAAATTCTAAGATATGGACATTACATTACCTATTTTGATTCTGGCTCTGCCGTTCACGATGTTCCTTATCTTGGGAATCGGCGGTGTCAAGATGCCGCGCAAGCTTGCCGGGATTATCGGCATTTGCGCTAACTGTGCGTTGATGACGTGCTGTTACATAGTCGCGATGACTTATTTCTTCAGCGGAAGCGAGGCATTTATCGTTGATGGCATCCGCCAGCAGCTTCAGCTTTTCGATGTTACCTGGCTCGCGTTCACAGAGCGAATGGTAGTAAACATCGGCTTCCTTCTCGACCCGATCAGTGCAATGATGCTTGTGGTGATCTCCACCATCTCTTTCATGGTGCATCTCTACAGCTGGGGATATATGGAGCATGAGCCCGGATTCCAGCGTTATTACGCTTTCCTCTCGCTCTTCACATTCTCAATGCTCGGTCTGGTTGTGGCAACAAACATCTTCCAGATGTATATCTTCTGGGAGCTCGTGGGTGTTTCCTCATACCTTCTGATCGGATTCTTCTACAAGCTTCCTTCAGCTGTTTCGGCTTCAAAGAAGGCATTTATCGTAACCCGTTTTGCCGATTTGTTCATGCTTATCGGTATTCTGGTCCTCTCATATTATGTAGCGAACACTCCGGCTGACGGACCTCTCGCAGGTTCATCAGCATTCAACTTCCTTATGTTGAACGCTCAGCCTGAGAATGTGCTCGCATCAACACTCGGCGGAACATTCCTCGGTGGTTCAATCCTCACTTGGGCTATGATCTTCATCTTCGTCGGAGGTATGGGTAAATCAGCAATGCTTCCGCTTCACATCTGGCTTCCGGATGCGATGGAGGGTCCGACTCCGGTTTCTGCACTTATCCATGCCGCTACAATGGTCGTGGCAGGTGTGTATCTCGTGGCTCGCTTCTTCCCGGTTTACCTTGTGGCAGACGGATCGCTTGAGTTCATCACCGTTGTCGGTGCGATTACAGCATTCTATGCTGCAGTTGTGGCTTGTTGCCAGATCGACATCAAGAGAATCCTTGCGTTCTCCACAATCTCACAGATTGCGTTCATGATGGTATCACTTGGTGTTGCCCGTCCGGAACTTCACCACGGTCTCGGATACATGGCATCAATGTTCCACCTCTTCACTCACGCAATGTTCAAGGCTCTACTCTTCTTGGGAGCAGGTGCGCTTATCCATGCAGTTCACTCAAACAACTACACAGCAATGGGTGGCATGAGAAAATATATGCCGATCACTCACTGGACATTCCTCATCGGATGTCTTGCAATCGCAGGTATCTATCCCTTCAGCGGATTCTTCTCAAAAGATGAGATGCTTTCTGCAATGTACGCCAACAGCGCACTCTGGGGTGTGTGGATGACTATGGTTGCCGGTCTTACAGCATTCTATATGTTCCGTATGTACTTCCTCGTGTTCTGGTGGGAGGAGAATCCTCACTACAAAGAGCATCGTCCGCACGACGCTCCCTGGCAGATGTCGCTTCCTCTTATCATCCTCGCGATTGTAAGTACTGTTGCCGGTTTCATCCCCTTCGGTGAGTTTGTGACCTGGAACCGCGCTCCCTACGAGATTCATATTGAATGGGTGAACGTTGCTGTGCCGAGCCTTTGTGTGGCATGCTGCGCAATTGCATTCGCCGCATGGCTTTATGCGAAGAAGAACGATAAGCCCGCCAAGATGCGTGCTGCACTTCCTGCACTCTGGCAGGCAGCCAACCGCCGCTTCTATTGGGATGAGATCTATATGTTCGTTACGCATAAGATCATCTTCAACGGTATCTGCAAGAGCATCGCATGGTTCGACCGCCACATCATCGACGGCACAATGGATGCACTCGCTTCAATCACTCAGTATTGCTCGCTCAAGATCAAAGGTATGCAGAGCGGAAGTGTACAGACTTACGTGCTGTGGTACTTCTTCGGCGCCCTTCTCCTTGCAGCAATCACTTGGATCTGTATTTTATAATCAACTTCATATCGCATTGCAAATAATATAATCATGTTTGGAAATATCTTAATTTGGTTTGTAATTGTTCCCGTCCTGATGATGTTGGGATTGGCATGTTGCGGCAATAGCAATATGAAGGGAATACGCGCCGTAATGGTGTGCGGATCTACAGTATTGTTGGCGATGGCCATCTGGCTTGTTGTCGACTTCCTGGGTCTGCGTGCTGCGGGCGACACTGCTGAAATGTTATACATGGGCAGCTGGGTCTGGTATGCTCCGCTTAACATCCACTTGGCTGTGGGTGTAGACGGAATCTCAGTCATGATGCTTTTGCTTTCCGCCATCATCGTGTTTGCAGGAACATTCGCATCATGGAAAATTGAGCCCCTGCCTATGAACTTCTTCCTTTGGTTCTGCCTCCTTTCAACAGGTGTGTTCGGATTCTTTATCTCAATCGACATGTTCACAATGTTCATGTTCTATGAGGTAGCGCTTATCCCGATGTATCTTCTTATCGGAGTGTGGGGCACAGGACGTAAGGAATACTCAGCTATGAAACTTACCCTTATGCTTATGGGTGGTTCGGCATTCCTTATGTTAGGTCTTCTCGGAATTTACTGGCACAGCGCACCCGAGGGTGGTCAGCTGACTTGGAATATCCTTGAAATCTCTCACAACAACGCGATTGATCCGAGCTGGCAGAATCTTCTCTTCTGCTTCACATTCGTTGGTTTCGGTGTTTTGGGAGCTATGTTCCCCTTCCACACCTGGAGTCCTGACGGTCACGCATGTGCGCCTACTGCAGTGTCAATGCTTCACGCGGGTGTGCTTATGAAACTTGGAGGTTACGGTTGCTTCCGTATCGCCATCTTCCTTTGCCCCCAGGGTGCTAACGAGCTTGCATGGATCTTCATTATCCTCACAGGTATCAGTGTTGTTTACGGAGCGTTCTCCGCTTGCGTTCAGACCGACCTCAAGTATATCAACGCTTACTCCTCAGTGTCGCACTGCGGTATGGTGCTTTTCGCCATCCTTATGCTCAACACAACAGCGATGACCGGTGGTATCCTCCAGATGCTTTCTCACGGTTTGATGACAGCCCTCTTCTTCGCCCTCATCGGTATGATCTACGGAAGAACACATACGCGCGACATCCGTCAGATGGGAGGTTTGATGAAGATTATGCCTTATCTCGGTGTTTGCTATATGATTGCCGGTTTCGCATCGCTCGGTCTGCCGGGTATGTCGGGATTCGTAGCTGAGATGAC
This sequence comes from Bacteroides sp., assembly GCA_014802175.1. GTDB lineage: Bacteria > Bacteroidota > Bacteroidia > Bacteroidales > Muribaculaceae > Lepagella. Next base: position 92,793 of record JAAVCU010000023.1, on the reverse strand, counting down.
AATCTTCTTCGGAGCTTTCGAGAACGCAAATCTTTTCCACCGTTGCTTCGTGATTGCAGCTACCTGCTCAATCGTGATCACAGCAGTTTATATCCTGCGAGTTGTAGGTAAGTTGATTCTCGGTCCGGTTCAGGATGAGCATCATCTCACTCTCACAGATGCTAAATGGTGGGAGCGCCTTTCAACAGTAACACTCATTGCGTGTCTTGCGGGAATCGGTTTCTTCCCCAACTGGATCAATGAAATCATCCGCAACAGTTTTGCCCCGATAATCTCGGCAATCCAGAGCGCAATCTAAGCGAGATAAACTGAAACTAACAGAAACAGAGTAACGCACAACAATAACAATGGATTATTCACAATTTGGGGCAATGTTGCCCGAGCTAATAATTCTGGGACTCTTCCTGATTGTGTTCATCTTCGACACATTCTCGGGAGACAATTCCAAGCGCTTTCTCACTCCACTGACAACTGTGCTCTTCGGCTTGGCAACCATAGCAATATGGTTGATTCCGGCATCGAATGAGTCAATTTTCGGAGGAATGTATATCGACACCAGTGCCTGCAAGGCAATGAAGGCTATCCTTAATATCGGTGTATTCATCGTGTTCCTTCAGTCGGCCAAGTGGGTTGAAAGTGATGAGGTGGCAATCAGAAAAGGTGAATTTTATGAACTCATCCTCGTTACACTCTTCGGAATGTATCTGATGATTTCTGCACGTCATTTCCTTCTTTTCATCATCGGTCTTGAGTCCGCTTCGCTTCCTTTGGCAGCGCTTGTGGCATTCAACAAGAAGCATTACGAGAGTCACGAAGCTGCTATCAAGTATATCCTTACTGCAGTTTTCTCCTCAGCTATCCTGCTGATGGGTCTCTCTTTCGTGTATGCTTTCTCAGGTGGTTCACTTTACTTCGACGACATCCGCGCCAATATCCTAAGTGGTGAAGGAAGCGGTCTTCTCATCGCAGCTCTTGCTTTCGTGATTGCCGGTATCGGTTTCAAGCTCTCGCTTGTTCCTTTCCACTTGTGGACAGCCGACGTATATCAGGGAGCTCCCACTGCTATCACCAGCTACCTTTCCGTAATATCTAAGGGTGCGGCAGCATTTGCATTCTTCGTAATCTTCGTAGATGCCTTCGGCCCGATGTTCGAGCGCGCATGGGAATGGATGATGTATGCTGTGATCATAGCTACAATCACCGTTGGTAACCTTTTCGCAATCCGCCAGAAAAATATGAAACGCTTCATGGCGTTCTCATCAATTTCACAGGCAGGATACATCATGCTTGGTGTGATGGCAGGCAATGTAGGTTTAGCATCAATGATGTTCTACATCTTCATCTATATCGTAAGCAACCTTGGAGCGTTTGCCGTAATCTCAAGCATTGAGAACAATTCAGGCAAAGTTTCCATGGACGACTACGATGGTCTGCACAAGAGCAATCCATGGCTTGCGTTCGCAATGACACTCGCCATGTTCTCACTTGCAGGTATTCCTCCGTTCGCAGGATTCTTCAGCAAGATTCTTATGTTCACAGCTGTGACATCCACCAATTCAATGGCACTCTATATGCTTGTGCTCATTGCATTGATCAACACAATCATCTCACTCTACTACTATCTGCTCGTGGTTAAAGCGATGTGGATTGCTCCCGGCGATGCCAAGATCGGCAGCTTCAAGAGCGCGTGTGGAGAGAAGCTTGCATTGTGGATCTGCGTTGCAGGTATCGTGTTTGCAGGACTCGTTCCTTACATCTACGACTACTGCAGGGCTGTAGTAGGATAATAGTAAAATTTCTCATGTTCATACTTAAATCGGGAGGTCCGTGATGGATCTCCTGATTTTTTTGTTTTATGCTCCCGATCAAGCAAGATTCTTAATGAAGTTGATTATCAATATCAAACCTAATTGCATAAATATTGTTGCAAAAAGAAAAAATATATTATTAAACATATAAATTAGTGTTGCAATTGTTATAAGTATAAGTTAACTTTGTAGGAACACCCGGAAAGATAGCCTCAAGGCACTTTTTAAGGTGTAAAACATAGCAGTTATCTCTCCCCAACATAATTAGAAATATTAATAATAACCCGCATAAACAATCTGTCATGAGTTACCTTAAGTTTGACAAGAACCTTATGATCAACCTTGAGCAGAGCTTGCCCAAAGAGATGTTGCGCACCAATAAGTCGGGAGCCTATCACTGCACCACTATCGTGGGGTGCAATACCCGAAAGCAGCATGGGTTGCTGGTGATACCCATTCCCGAAATGGACGACAAGGCGCACGTGTTGTTGTCGTCGCTCGACGAGTCAGTGATCCAGCATGGGGCATCGTTCAACTTAGGACTGCATCAGTATGGTGACAATGTATTCAGCCCGAACGGACATAAATACATCAGAGAATTCAATTGCGAGAATGTGCCGACCATGGTGTTCCGTGTAGGAGGTGTCGTTCTCACAAAAGAGAAAGTGTTCATATCCCATGAAAACCGCATTTTGATCAAGTACACGTTGCTTGAAGCTCATTCCCCCACAACATTACGTTTCCGCCCATTCCTTGCATTCAGAAATGCGAATGACCTTTGTGTGGAAAATAATGCCCTCAATAAGGATATCCGTCCTACGGTGAACGGTGTAAGCACCTGCCTTTATCAGGGATATCCGGAGTTGTTTATGCAGTTTAACAAACCGGTGGAATGGATCAACGATCCTCATTGGTATAAGGGTATAGAGTATAACAAGGATAAAGTGCGCGGAATCCCCTACAAAGAGGATCTCTGGGTACCCGGATATTTCGAACTGCCGATCAAGAAGGGTGAGTCGATCATTTTCTCAGCCTCAACTTATGAGTGCGATCCGACAGATTTTGAAAAGACATACGAAGAGGAGCTCAAGACGCGCACATGTCGCACAAGTTTCTTCAATTGCCTGAAGAATTCAGCCAAGCAGTTCTATCTGAAGAATGACGGCGGGTTATACATCATGGCAGGGTATCCGTGGTATAACGTACGAGCCCGCGATGAGCTTATCGCATTGCCCGGTTGCACATTGGCTATAAATCATGAGGATGATTATTTCGAGATTCTTGATACATTCCTCAAAGCCCTTTTCAAATTTATCGAGACAGGCGAGAAGGATAAAACCATCGGAGAGATTGATCTTCCGGATATTCCGTTGTGGACAATCTGGGCTATCCAGCAGTATCGCCGCCATGCCGATTCGAAAGATTGCCGTGAGAGATACGGCGAAGCTGTCAGGAAGTTGGTAGAGGCTGTGAGAGGAGAGAAGATCCGCAACCTTAAATTGAATCCCAACGGTTTGGTTTCATCCAACGGTCAGAATACACCTGTGACATGGCTTTCAGCTTCCATCAATGGTAAGCCGATAATCCCTCGTACCGGTTATATTCTTGAGTTCAATGCCTTGTGGTATAATGCAGTGAAATTCCTTATCTCCCTTTATGAAGGAGAGAAAGAGGAAGAGGCGTATGTAAAGGAACTCACGGAACTTTCAGAGAAGATCAAGGAGTCGTTTATTGCAACGTTCCTCAATGATTTCGGATATCTTTACGACTATGTGAACGGATCATACACAGATCTTGAGGTTAGACCTAACCTTGCTATCGCGATCGGTCTGGAGTATTCACCGCTTGACCGCCGTCAGCGCAAGACAGTGCTCGACCTTTGCACACGCGAGCTTCTGACACCAAAGGGTCTTCGCTCATTGAGTCCGAAGAGCTTCGCCTACAATCCGACATACGTAGGAAACCCGATAGAACGCGAGTATGCCGTGCATTTGGGTCCGGCGCGTCCGTGGTTGTTCGGATTCTATGCCGATGCTTATTTCAAGGTGTTCGGGTTGTCGGGACTCTCGTTCATAGAGCGCATGCTCATAGGATATGAGGATGAGATGACAGAGGGTTGCATCGGTTCTCTTTCCGAGATGTACGATGGTAACCCGCCGTATACCGGTCGAGGGGCGGTGAGCACCGCAAAGAATGTAGGTGAGATTCTCCGCACCATCAAGAGTGTTAAGAAAATGACTAAACTTCTAAACGCGCAAGGCGAATAAACAGCAAAGAGATGAAAGCATTGATGTTTGGATGGGAGTTTCCTCCCCACATTCTCGGCGGTCTCGGCACAGCGAGCTACGGACTGACCAAGGGTATGCACGCCAATGGCGATATGGAGATAACGTTTGTCATTCCCAAACCGTGGGGAGACGAGGAGAAAGGTTTCGCCAACATTATCGGAGCTTGCAACACTCCGGTGGCTTGGCGCGATGTGAGCTGGGACTATGTGCAGAGCCGCATCGGTAATGTTATGAATCCGCAGACATATTTTGATCTGCGCGACCATATCTATGCCGATTTCAACTACATGCGTCTCAACGACCTCGGATGCATCGAATTCTCCGGCAGATACCCTGACAATATACTTGAAGAGATCAATAACTATTCGATAGTGGCGGGTGTGATAGCACGCACAATTCCTTGCGATGTGATTCATTCTCACGACTGGCTTACTTATCCGGCAGGCATTCACGCCAAGAATGTAACAGGCAAACCGCTTGTGATTCATGTTCACGCTTCGGAGTTCGACCGTTCTCGTGGAAAGCCTAATCCTACGGTGTTCGCTATCGAGAAAGATGGTATGATGAATGCCGACCATATCATCACGGTGTCGAATCTTACCAGAAAGACCGTGATCGAGAAATACGGCATCGACCCGGCTAAGGTTACAACAGTGCATAATGCGGTGATTCCGTTGAGCGATGAGCTTCTTAACCTTAAGAAACGTGAGGGTAAAGATAAAGTCATTACGTTCCTCGGGCGTATCACCATGCAGAAGGGACCGGAATATTTCGTGGAGGCAGCCGCAAAGGTACTCCAGAAGAATAAGAACGTAAGGTTCGTGATGGCAGGTGGTGGCGATATGGAGGCTGCAATGATTCGACTGGCAGCAAAGCGCGGTATTGCCGACCGATTCCATTTCACAGGCTTCCTGCGCGGTAAGGAGGTTTATCAGATGTTCCGCGATTCAGATGTGTACGTGATGCCGTCAGTGTCCGAGCCTTTCGGAATTTCGCCGCTTGAGGCTATGGAGATGGGTGTTCCGTCGATCATCTCAAAGCAGAGCGGATGCGCCGAGATCCTCGACAATGTGATCAAGACCGATTATTGGGATATTGATGCAATGGCCGATGCAATGCACGCCTTGGTGTCTTATCCGGCATTGCACAATGAGCTCAAGGAGAAAGGTATCGAGGAGATACATCAGATCACATGGGAGAAAGCCGGAAAGAAGGTTATCGACATCTATAAGGATGTGATCGAAAAACGAAAGTGAGAATTAAAAGATTAAGAAATTATAAAAATTACAGATATGAAGTCAGTTTGCTTCTATTTCAAAATACATCAGCCTTATCGCCTGAAACGCTATCGTTTCTTTGATATCGGTAACGACCATTATTATTACGATGATTTCGCAGATGATGAGATCATCACACGTGTGGCTCACAATTCATATATGCCGATGGCTGACACGTTGCTGCAAATGATCAACAGCAGCAACCGCGAATTCAAATGTGCGCTTTCAATTTCGGGTACTGCAATCGAGCAGCTTCAGATGTATGTGCCGGAATGTATCGACAAATTGCGCCAGCTTGCCGACACCGGTTGCGTAGAGTTCCTTTCCGGAACCTATTCCCATTCTCTTGCTTCGCTTGAGGATCCTGAGGAATTTCTGCGCGAGGTGAAAGCCCACGACGATCTGATTCACCGTCTGTTTGGTGTAAAACCTACAGTTTTTGCTAACACTGAACTTATTTATGACGACGACATCGCCATGCTCGTCGCCGGAATGGGATTCAAGACTGCGCTGACCGACGGAGCGAAACATGTGCTCGGTTGGAAATCTCCGAACTATGTCTATCGTGCAGCCACCGCCCCTGATCTCAAGCTTCTCCTTACAAATGATAAACTGGCTGAGGATATCTCAATGAACTTCAATAATCCGGAGTGGGATGAGTATCCGCTGACCGCCGACAAGTATGTGGACTGGATTGCGGCTCTTCCGGAAGAGGAGCAGGTTGTGAACCTGTTGCTGAGCATGGACACCTTCGGAACATTCCTTCCCGCCTCAACAGGTATCTTCGAATTCATGAAGGCTCTGCCCGCGTTTGGAAAAGAGAAGGGTATCAAATTCACAACACCTTCAGAGGCTGCATCGCATCTGAAATCAGTAGATGAACTCTCCATCCCTTATCCTATCTCCGGAATTGACGAGGCCCGCGACGTATCGGCTTGGAAAGGTAACGAATTGCAGAGAGAGGCTTTGAATAAGCTCTATGCCGTAGCGGAACGTGTGAGTCTTTGCAGCGATCGCCGACTGAAACAGGATTGGGAATATCTGCAGAGCAGCGACCATTTCTATTACATGAGCACTAAGAATCTTGCCGACGGAGCATCGCATGCTGCCTTCAGCCCGTACGATTCACCATACGCGGCATTCACCAACTATATGAATGTGCTTGCCGACTTCCTGGTTCGCGTAGAGGAGCAGTATCCGGAATCAATTGATAACGAAGAGCTCAATTCATTGATCCTCACGATACGTAATCAAGCTTCGGAGATCAGTTCATTGAAGAAAGAGGTTACATCTCTTCGCACTGACCTCAGCAACCGCGACGACGAAGTGAAGGCAGAGGAGTCAAAATCCGTAAAAGGTGGTAAGGCTGCAAAAGCTGACAAGGAGGAGAAAGAGAAACCTGCCAAAAAGTCGGTAGCAAAAAAGACAGCAACAAAAAAAGCCGCAGCAAAGAAATAAACTTGTATAGAAATAGTTTCATAGTTAAAGTAAGGGATGCCTCGTGGGCATCTCTTACTTTTTAAGAAATATCTTAATAAAGGGTAATGATTTTCGGAGGTTGTCTGTCTTAAAGATAAAGAGATGAGAGATGCAGTATTCAATCACAGAATTCGAGGAGATATATCGGCGGTGTTTCCGAAGCGCGTTGAAGCTTGCGTTCAGTTTGCTTCACGATGACGATGAGGCACGCGATGCAGTTCAGGAAGTTTTCCTGAAACTCTGGGAAAGCGATTCTGTAGTTGAAAACGAAGGGGCATATATTCTGCGAATGGTGCGTAATAATTGTTTGAACCGAATAGCGGCTACAGATAGCCATGAACGGATAAAACGCAGACTTCCATTTGAGGAAGTAGAGGAAACGGAAGAGTTGTCGCTCGATGGAGATAAGCTAACACATGTTGTAACGACACTTCTCACCCCTCGCGAAAAGGAGGTAGTGGAGAAAATATATTCTGAGAATCTTTCATACAAAGATGCAGCGGGGCAGTTAGGAGTGTCTGTAGCGATGATTAACAAATGCGTGGTGAATGCCCTTAAAAAATTACGTAACCATTTTAAATCCGTATGATTATGACTTCGGAGGAGAAAGATATATTGATAGAGAAGATGATCGACAGGCCGGAGAGTCTTCGACCGGACGAAATATCCCGTGTGTTATCTGATCCGGAACTGAGGGATTTATATGATATCTCCGTCCGACTCACCGATGAGTTGAGTCAAGAGCCGGAGGTGAATGTGGATGCCGAATGGGTAAAGATGCGCAGTCTGATCGCCGGAAAGAAGAGAACTAATGGCTTTAAGAGCAGATGGATGTGGATTGCTGCAGGAGTTGGAGCCATATTGATTTGCGCAGCTGTGGCAATTAAGTTGAATCTGAGCACAGATATGCAGAATGTGGAAACTCCCTGTTTGGCTAAGGCTGAGGAAACTAACGTCGCAAAGCAATCGGGTCTCAATCCGCCGTCGGTTGAAGCTGCCGGGGAATCTTTGACAGAGGAGGTTGCTGATGAGCCGGAACAGATGGGGCAGAAACAGAATAAAAAGAGAAACGGCAGCGTCCGTGAAGTTCAGGGCCCAGACGGTTCATCAATTGATGAATACTTGAGAATAAGGGAGGCGCGAATTGATAATGAAGTGTCAGTGGCTCTCGCGCGGATTTATCAAGAAGATTATTCTATCAGCATGGAGGCTTTGGCGGAACTGTTGGATAGCGGAGCGTGGAGTGGAGACAGTGTCGTTATCCGATGTGCTGACGAGATAGATATTAACCGAATCACAATGTTATAATATAGACTATATGAGAACGAAATTTTTTAAATTGATAGTCCTGTTGGGAGTTTTGATCCCTCTGTGCAGTTCTGCACAGACTAATGTGAAGAAGGCTTTTGATGAACTTCTGAAAAGTTCAGATGTGCAGTATTCCGAAACACACAGCCTTGAAAAGGATACTGAGACAGGGGTGAAAAGGTCGCAATGCGACGTTTACAATTTCACCCTTCCCGCGTCGCGGTTCAGACTTGTGGAAAATGTGCTCAAGGCATTCAAGGAAGATGAAGACAAAGCGTATGCCCTAAGCAGTGGGACTGCAGATAAAAATAGTGGCAAAATAGTGTTGGCTGTAGGAAACGGCAACGGATCAAGTCCGACTATAAATCCTAATGGATATGACTATCATTACGCCTTATTCCTGGCTCCGAAGAGTGAGGATAATACAGGTTGCTACAGATATGCATACGCCATTAATTGGAAAAAGAACAAAGATAAGGTTGAGGGTTCACTTATAGTAACGTATGCCACAACGTTAAAATATCGTCAGGAGGCTACGAATAAAGTAGTTTATAGTAATGGGAGCAATCCGGAAAATTGGTTCACGACAATGGTAGCATATATGGGGGCATTATCGGAACAGGCTGCTAATACAGTAGGGCAGCAGACATTGGCAGCCAAGATTTTCAAACAAGCACAACTGAGCCAGAATCTCAAGGGGATAAGTGAGACAGATAAGGAGGCTGCCCGCGAACTTCTTAAAACCATGATCTTAGATACCGACAAATATGATCCACTCACCCTCCAGCTCCTTAAATCCGCGTTCTCCAATCTGAAATAACCGGATGGAGGATACGCTCTCCTCAGCTTAATAGCAAACGTAATAACTTTAGATAGGTAAAGTCTCTGCAAACCTAAGACTTCTCTAACGGAGTGAGTCTTAAGTATGCGGAGTCTTTATTTTTGTTTCACTGGGAGTGGATGATTTGAGGAGGATGGTGTTTATTTGGAAGGGGGTGGGGAGGGGGAGGTTGCGAATGAGCAGTGAGGAGTATTGCTCGTAACATTTGTTGCGGATGGGGAGTATGATGGCGAAAAGATCGGAATAAATTTCGCGAATGTGGGGGAGGAATGCGATGTCTCCCTCCTTGTTGTAAGCCTGCAGGAAGTCGGAGACACTATAATCAGCAAGTTCCACGGCGGGTACTTCTCCACCGGGTTCATCATTTTGCTGCACGGTGTAGGTCAAACCTGCCGAGTGGAATTTATCGATAATGCGAGTCACGATGCGAATCGGGATGTCGTATGATTGGGCTATCTCAACATCCGTGATCGGTTTTTTATGCTCTATGAAGCGCTTGGAAATCACAGTCATCACTATCAGCGAGATGGAATGCCATCCGTCGATAGAAAGTTTATCGGAGTTTGAGTTGAAGTTAAAGGTGAACACATTTTGCAAAGAGTAGGTGAGGACGCATCCGCTCAGGAGGAGGAGCCATGACAGCTGCAACCAGATCAGCAAGAGGGGAAGGAAAGAGAATGAGCCGTAGATGGCGTTATATTTAGACACATAGATCTGTCCGTTTACGAACAGGAGCTGGAGCACAGTAAAGGCTACCGCACATATCGCCCCCGAGATCATGGCATATTTAATGTTGACCTTAGTATTCGGTATAAGCATGAATGAGAGAGAGAAGGCGATCCAGCATAGGAACAGAGGTGCGGCTTCAAGCACTACATTCAACACCGGTGTGAGGAATGGTACCAGTATATTATCCTGTATGGTTGTCGACATGAAGATTGACACGCCCGATGAACATATCATCAGAATGGGAATTATAAGGCAAATGGCTATGTAATCGGTGATTTTCTGATAGAACGACCTCTGATGCTTCACATCCCAGATGGTGTTGAATGCATCTTCTATGTAAGAGAGCAGGGAGATAACAGTCCATAGCAGGAACAGGATGCCGATTCCTACAAATACGCCCTGAGTTGCAGAATTCAGATATGAATCCACAAACTTAAGGGCCGTAGAGATTGCGGTGTGCTGTGCCGGGAAGAAATTGTAAAGTTCCTCCTGGAGGTAATCTTGCAGACCGAATCCTCTTCCGATAGCCACGAGCAAAGCAATAGTAGGCACGATCGCCAAAACCGTGGAGTATGTCAGCGACATGGACCTGTTCTGCAATCCGCGGTCGAGAAAAGAGCTGACCGCAAGGTTGATGGTTCGAATCAGGCGCACGCCGGTTGTGCGCTGAGGGTCGTTCCAGACTCCGTATATGCAGTATGTTATGAACTTCTTTACATTTTTTACCGAACGGGAGAAGAAGTTTCCGATTTTACTGATAATGCTCATAGGGGTGAATAGCTGTAAAAGGGTGGAAATAGAAACGAGGTGTCAAGGGATTTGAAATCCTATGACACCTCGTAAAGATATGGCAGAGATGATGTAAGCCGGGTTATGTGCCGGAAGTGCTCCGGTGTCTGTCATTTATCTAAACTGCAAGGTTGCCCAGGAGTTTTAGCAGCCTACCCCCCGGCAATGGACGGAGCCATCCTTAACTGCCGGTATATTTGGCCTTGCAACTCGCGGGATGTGCGGCCCTCGCCGTCGCCGACGAAGCCGGTGAGCTCTTACCTCACCTTTTCACCCTTACCTGCGCCGAAGGCGCAGGCGGTTGTTTTCTGTCACATATCACCCCGACGTCGCCGCCGGCTTTCCGTTAGAAAACGCGATGCCCTGTGTTGCCCGGACTTTCCTCTTGCCGCAGTATGTCGGCAAGCGACAGACCACATTTCTGCCAGTTTTATTATAACGTGATGTCCTTACGATTTATTTGAAGTTGTTTAAACTAATTTACGAAATTCAAAATTTGAGTTAATTATTTTCTTTTATTAACCTTTACGGATCTTTTTGGATTCTTTCTCCCTTTTCATCGGTGCCAACCGAAAGGTTGCCATCTCTTCAAATGAAGAAATCATCTCAAAAATATCTCGTAAATCTTAATAAAAAATTAGTTTAAACAACTTCTTTTACTCTGCCGATTCTGCCTCGTCAAGGCTTTTTTTCTCCGGTTCTGCTTCTGTTGAAGTCTCAGAATCGGGGTGTTCTTCGGCGGCTTTTTCGGCGTGAGTTTCATCTACACTCTCCAGTTGCTTGTTGGCATCTTCGGCAACCTGGCGGGCACGCTCCTCGTTGCGGCGCGCTGCCTCAGTCGAGGCCTTTGCCTCTTCCAGACGTGCTTTTGCCTCCTGCGCTTGATCCTTCACCACCTTCTTTTGTTCCTCGGCAAGACGACGGGTCTCTTTCTCGATATCCTTGAGAGTCTTTTTGCGTCGGGGGAGACTTCCGAATCCGTTAATGGCCCATACGATAAGTGTGATTCCTGCGATGATGCAACCTTGGATTAGCTCATGACCCGGATCGGCATAATCTTTCTTAATCAAAAGAACCCATACACCGGCGGCGATGGTGAGCAACGGGATGATATAAAGCCAAATCGGAGCTCCATTGACTTTTCTCCCTTTCACTATCCATGTTATCTGAGCTATGCCGGCAATGATGATGGATACACCTAATGTGATGTTGAAATAGCCTAACAATCCACCCGGCATTATGAGCATGAGCACACCCCATACCAGTGCTAAGATTCCCATGACGGTGCTGATCCAAGGGCGCGAGACCACTATGCCGTTACTATCCTTATGAGGCACAAGCGAGGCGATAAGCAGACAAAGACCCGGAATCACGAATATCACTCCTGCTGCAATTATAACAGGACGTAACATGGGTTGCGTGTTTTCTATTACCTGATGGTTGAATATCAGAAGAACGGCTCCGATTATCAGCGCCGCCAGATAAACGATTGCATAAATAACTTTCCTCATGATATAATCTTTTTAATATTTTAACACTTTTATATTAAAAAGAAAAAACTGAGGTAAAAGTTTAACGAATGCACACTTTATTTTTGTGTTTCCGAATTATATTTATCTGTTTCCGAATTTTTGTTTGATTTGTGAGGCGATGAAGTTAGCCATATCGTCGACTGATGTGAAAGACGAATCAAACGAGAGGTGGTAATTGTCGGCGCGTCCCCAATTGCGGTTGGTGAAGAAATTGTAATAGCTTTCGCGCGATTTGTCGAGTTTACGAGCTTTCTCTAATGCTGCTGATTCGGTGTCGGCTTCGCCACGTTCAAGGATACTTTTGGCGCGATGTTCGATCGGAGCATGAACAAATACGCTGATAAGCCCGGGATGATGTCGGAGCACATAGTCGGCTGTGCGCCCGACTATGATACACGATCCCTTTTCCGCGATAGATTTTATGACATGACTCTGTGCATGATACAGGTTGTCGTCAGAAATCACATAGGAACTGAAAGCTGCCGAAGGAGAACCATAGTTAAATGAGAGGAAAGAGCGGAACAAAGAGGGTTTCTTCTCGTCGGCTTTCATGAAGAGTTCTTTTGAAAACCCGAGAGCATCAGCAGATTCTGAAAGAAGCTCTTTATCGTAATATGGTATTTCGAGAATCTCAGCAAGCTTTTTGCCAAGACTTCTTCCTCCGGCACCATATTGCCGTCCGATAACTATAACAAAAGGGCTCATGTTGCGTTGTTTTGCATGATTTAAAGCAAATTTACAAATAATTTTTGTAAATTTGCATATCGAAGTAGAAATCTTTTGACGGCAAACATTGTTTTTGCCGATCTAATAGAACAATTGACCTATGAGCGAAGAAAATAAAATAACCATTCCCGAAGAGGAGGGGATGCGTATATATGAATATATTGTAGACAACGCGGAAAATGAGGAGCTGCTGATGGGCGATCTCGTGATGAAATTGCGCAATGCCGACACCACCGGCCAGTTCCTGTGCAGCACAGCGCGTTATCTGGCAGCTGTGGATCGTGAGAGATTCTGTGACTGGATCGCTCCTCTTGTGGAGGGAGCTATCGAGAAAGACCGCGACCGCCGTTATATAGGCTCTTTGCTCGAAGCGTTATGGGGTGTCGATTATAAAGATAGGGCTGAAGATCTCAAACAGACCGATGATAACTTCCGCCGTATCTACAAACGCCTCTACGATTCATCGGCAATGTAAAAAACAGGTATGAATTATGCGCTTTATCCCTATACATATCCTTCTTGGCTTGCTTGGCTGCTCATTTTCGGCATTGCAGACCGAAGCTAAAAAGATTGCGGTAAACGACAACTGGTTGTTCTCTCTTGAAGCGGATTCTACGGCATCGCGATCCGACTATAACGATAAGAGTTGGCAGCAGGTAACATTACCGCACGATTGGAGCATACAATATCGGTTCGACCGCAATACCGTGTCAGGGAATGATGGCGGTTATTTACCGGCAGGTTGCGGATGGTATCGGAAAACATTCGATTTCTCCGACAAAGACCTTGAAAAAGATATAAAGCTATATTTTGAAGGTGTCTATATGGATAGCGAAGTCTATGTGAACGGCAAATACGTCGGCGGACACCCATACGGATACAGCTCATTCTACGTGGATATTACACCCTATCTCAAGAAGGGGAAGAATGTAGTGGCGGTAAAAGCTGATAATTCCCGACAGAAGAATTGCCGCTGGTATTCCGGTTCAGGAATTTACCGTAACGTTCATTTGATAACGAAAGATAAAGTCGCCATTGCTCCTTATGGAATAACAATCACCACCCCTGACCTTAATACAGCCATGGTCACGGTCAGAGTGAATAATAACAATGATTCTGATTGCAATGCCAAGCTATGTGTGTCGTTGGGGAAAGGTTACGAGAAATCGGAAGAAGTCTCCTTGCCGGCAAAAAGTCACAAAGATTTTAAATTTGAGTTTGTGATCCCCGATGCGCAATCATGGTCGCTGGACTCCCCTGCATTGTATAATTGCAATGTGACGTTGGCAGAGAATAACCGGACCATTGATGAAGAGGAGGTGCGATTCGGATTCCGTACTATAAATTATTCGGCGGAAAGAGGTTTGCTTTTGAATGGGAAGCCGATAAATCTCAATGGAGGTTGCATTCATCACGACAACGGCATACTCGGTGCGGCTGCTTACGATCGCGCTGAACGTAAGCGAGTGGAGCAGATGAAAGCTGCAGGTTTCAACGCCGTGCGTACTTCTCACAATATACCTTCAGAAGCATTCCTCGATGCCTGCGATGAGGTTGGCTTGCTGGTGATTGATGAAGCATTCGATGGTTGGCGCGACGCAAAGAACGATTACGATTATCATAAATTATTTGATAAATATTGGCAGCAGGATATTGATGCCATGATTCTCCGTGACAAAAATCATCCCTCGATTTTTTGCTGGAGCATAGGCAATGAGGTGATTGAGCGAGATAAGATAGAGGTTGTGACAACAGCTAAAAAGTTGGCTGACAGGTGTCACGAACTTGATCCGACGCGTCCTGTGACATCTGCCTTGGCATGCTGGGGCAAAGTATGGGAAACCTACGATCCGCTCGCGGCTGAGCACGACATAGTGGGATATAATTATATGATTCAGGAGTCGGAAAAAGATCATCAGCGTGTGCCGGAAAGGGTAATGATGCAGACGGAATCGTATCCCAACGATGTGTGGCGGAATTATAGGAAAGTTGCCGATCATCCATATATCATCGGCGATTTTGTCTGGACGGCTATGGATTACATTGGTGAATCCGGAATCGGAAGATGGTATTACGAGGGAGACGTTGAAGGTGAGCATTACGAGCGACCTCTTTATCCTTGGCATGCTGCATATTGCGGCGATATAGATCTCACCGGTCTGCGCAAACCCGTAAGTCATTATCGCTCCATGCTTTGGAATGAAGATGGAGAGAAATTATATATGGCTGTGCGTGAACCTGACGGCTATAAAGGGAAAATCAAGACCACCCTTTGGGGCACATGGCCTACATTCGAGAGTTGGAACTGGCCCGCACATGAAGGGAAAATGATCGATGTTGAAGTTTATTCACGTTATCCCAAAGTCAGATTATGGCTTAATGATGAGTTGGTGGGAGAGAAGGAGGTTTCAGAGATGAAAGCTGTCTTCCCGGTGGTTTACGCTCCCGGTGAATTACGTGCCGAGGGTGTGTCGGCTGACGGATACACGGAGAACTTCACTATCACAACATCAGGTGCGGAAGTGGCGAAACTAAAGGTAACACCCGATGGCGAAAACTTTACGTCCGGCACCGGAGAACTGGCTTACATTACGATTGAGGCACTTGATAAAATGGGAGTGTGGAATACTACTGCCGATAATCAAATCAAGGTGACAGTAAATGGAAATGCCGAGCTTATCGGATTGGGAAATGCCGACATAAAGGATGAAGATCCCTATTTCGACGCGAGTCATAAGTTATGGAAGGGTAGAGCTCTTGCTGTGGTAAGAAGCAACGGTAAACCCGGTTCGGCCATAGTAAAGATCGAATCGCCCGGACTGAAAACTGAAACTGTGAAACTGAAATTTAAATAAAGCAAGTAAGAGATGAAAAAGATTATATTTACGTTAATACTGATTTTAAGTATGGCTACAACAAATAATGCTCAGGAGTTGCCCTCAGGACCTGTGGTTGACATCAAGACTACAGCCGGCGACATCAAGGTGAAGTTATATGATGATACGCCCAAGCATCGCGACAACTTCCTCAAACTCGTTAAGGATGGTTTCTATAACGGAGTCCTTTTTCACCGAGTGATCAAGGATTTCATGGTGCAAACCGGCGATCCTGAATCGGTCAATGCAGACTCCACAAAGATGCTCGGCAGTGGCAATCCCGGTTATCAGATTGATGCGGAGATCAATTACCCTGCCCATTATCATAAGTATGGCGCACTTGCCGCAGCGCGCACCGGCGATCAGTTCAACCCGGAGCGTAAGAGCAGCGGATCGCAATTCTACATCGTAACGGGAAACAAGTATACCGATAATCAGCTCGATATGATGGCTGAACGTCAGGTAGGGGAGAAGCGTCAGGCTTATTTCCAGAAACTTTGCAAAGAGAATGAGGCGCAGATCCGTGCGTTGATGGAAGCCAAGGATGAAGCCGCACTCGAAACCCTGCGTCAGGAGCTTATCAAGAAAACTGAAGAGGCAGTGCCGGTAGAGGGTATGCCGGAACAGATGCGCAACGATTATAAGACAATCGGCGGCACACCTCATCTTGATGGGGCATACACCGTGTTCGGAGAGGTTATAAGCGGAATGGACACTGTAGAAAAGATACAGAATGCCGAGACCGGTCGCGCCGACCGTCCGAAAGAGGATATCCGCATCATCTCCATGAGTGTGGAATAACAAGCTCATTTCCCTCTGCAGATTATAAGTTTGTTAAACAACTTCATGACCTTAAACACACTCTAAGAGGTATATTTGCGGGGAAATATTTTGTTAAGTAAAATTAAATATTTAATTTTGACGGAAAATATTACCGAATGTGTCGGTCGAGAGGATTATCCCCTTTCGCTGTTGGGTGCCTTACGACCGATGCAGAACTAACATTATTGATATGAACGATCTTGAAAAGACAACTTCTGAAGAGGAGTTGATCATCTCTACTCCCTCCGAGACTGAAGAGGCTCCGGTGAATTATCACAACATGAGCAAGGAAGAACTCAACGCAGTCGTGCGCACGATCCTTGCCGACAACAACATGGAGGCTCACCGTGACATCACCGCAATCAAGCAGGCATTCTTTAATATCCGCAGTCGTGAGAGCCTTGAGGAGGTTAACGCCTTCGTTGAGGCAGGCAACGATCCGAAAGATTTCTCTTCGCAAGTGGATGAGCAGGAGGCTGAATTCAAAAAGCTATACGCTGAATTTAAGGAGCGTCGGGCACAGTATTTAGCTGCCGAAGAAGCTCGCCGTGCCGAGAATCTTGCAAAGAAGCAGGAGATTCTTGATAAAATCAAAAGTATTGCGGAGGATATCGATAATGTAAATGTTAAGTTTGCAGAATTCCAGCAGCTCCAGCAGGATTTCAAGGAGATCAAGGATGTGCCCGCTACCGCAGAGACAGAGATCTGGAAAAACTTCCAGGCCGTGGTTGAGCAGTATTACGATCATCTTAAGATGAACAAGGAGCTTCGCGATCTCGATTTCAAGAAGAATCTTGAGGCGAAGAAAAATCTTGTTGCTGAGGCACACAAACTTGAAAACGAAGCTGATGTAATCGCTGCGTTCCGTGCGTTGCAGGGTCTGCATGACGAGTGGCGCAACATCGGTCCGGTAGCAAAAGAGATTCGCGAAGAGCTCTGGAACGAGTTCAAGGAGGCTTCAACCGTAATCAATAAGCGCCATCAGGACTATTTCGAGCAGCGAAAAGCTGCAGAGCAGGCTAACGAAGAGGCAAAGACCAAACTTTGCGAGGAGATTGAGTCAATAGATCTCAACGAACTCACTTCATTCAATGCGTGGGCAACTGCGACTGAGAAGGTAATCGAGTTGCAGAAGAAGTGGAAAGAGTATGGCTACGCTTCCAAGAAGGCGAATGTGGCTCTTTACAGCCGTTTCCGCAAAGCTTGCGACGATTTCTTCAATCGCAAGACTGAATATTTCCAGAAAACCAAAGATGAATTCAACGCGAACCTTGAGAAGAAAACACGTTTGTGTGAGCGTGCTGAGGCACTCAAGGAGCAGGAGGATATCAACAAGGCTGCCAATGAAGTAGTAAAACTTCAGGCTGAGTGGAAGAAAGTTGGTAGTGTGCCGCGCAAGCAGAGCGATGCCATCTGGGAGCGTTTCCAGACTGCGTGCAACTACATATTCGATGAGCGCAAGAAACTTCATTCCGCACGTCGTGATGAGGAGATGGCTAATCTCGATGCCAAAAGAGCTGTGATTGCCAAACTCAAGGAGCTTCCTCTTGATGGAGAGCGTCGTGAGGTTATCGGAAAGGTCAAGGAACTTCAGGAGGAGTGGCAGAAGATAGGATTCGTACCCTTCAAAATGAAAGATAAGGTCTATGCCGAATATCGTGAGATCTGCGACGCCCTTTACGGATCTTATCAGGCTAAGGAGGATAAAGCCCGTATGTCGAACTTCCGCAACCGCGTGAATGAGATGAAAGATGGCGGACAGAAACTTGATCGCGAGCGTGATAAACTCGTTAGAGCACTCGAAGCCCGTAAGTCAGAGTTGAAGACCATAGAGAACAACATGGGATTCTTCAATGTCAAGAGTTCTGCCGGAAATTCCATGCTCAAGGAGATGGAGAACAAGATCAAACGTCTCAAAGAAGATATGCGCCAGATCGAGGAGAAAATTGCGATCCTCGATGCTGAAGCCTAATGATTATCAATAGATTCACAGAACTGCGGTTTCTTCAATAACAGGAAACCGCAGTTTGCATTAATAGCCCAGATGTAATATGGCAGCCAAAACAGAGTTAATACTGATCAACATATCGGGTGCGGATAAGACCGGTATAACAGCCGGACTTACCGACATCCTTGCGCGTTATGACGCAGATATCCTGGATATTGGTCAGGCGGATATCCATCATACCCTTTCGATGGGTATCTTGTTTAAGACCGATAGTCGTAAAAGTGGTGAGATTGTGAAGGAACTGTTGTTCAAGACGCGCGATCTCAATGTTCAGGTGCAGTTCAATATAATTTCAGAGGAGGAATATAACCAGTGGGTTTCGCGTCAAGGTAAGAACCGTTATATCGTGACTATCCTCGGACGAAAGATCACAGCCCGACAGATTTCATCCGTGGCAAGTATCATTAGCGGTCAGGGTCTGAATATCGAGACCATCACACGCCTCACGGGCCGTATGCCTCTCGATGAGCGTGAGCAGCCTGCTGCAAAAGGGTGTATTGAGTTCTCGGTGCGAGGAAATATCCATGACAGGGAAAAGATGCAGAGCGACTTCATGCATCTCGCCTCCGAGTTGAATTTTGATATTTCTTTGCAGGAGGATACGATGTATCGTCGCAGCCGCCGGCTTATATGCTTCGATATGGATTCAACGCTGATCCGCACGGAGGTTATCGATGAGTTGGCTGACCGGGCAGGTGTCGGGAAGGAGGTGCGCGCCATTACCGAGGCAGCGATGCGGGGCGAAATCGATTTCAAAGAGAGCTTTACGCGAAGGGTAGCTTTGCTGAAGGGACTGGATGTGTCGGTTATGAAAGATATTGCCGAGAATCTGCCTATAACGGAAGGAGTGGAGCGTCTGATGGAGGTGTTGAAGCGTTCAGGCTACAAGACAGCGATCCTTTCCGGTGGATTCACTTATTTCGGTAATTATCTTAAGCAGCGTTTCGGCTTCGATTACGTTTACGCGAATGATCTGGAAGTGGGTGAAGATGGTAAACTTACCGGCCGCTATCTTGGAGATATTGTCGACGGTCAGCGCAAAAAAGAGTTGTTGCGGCTCTTGGCCCAGGTGGAGAATATCAATATCGCGCAGACCATAGCTGTAGGCGACGGAGCCAACGATCTTCCGATGCTTTCTGAGGCAGGACTCGGAATCGCATTCCATGCAAAGCCCAAAGTTAAGGCGGAGGCGCAGCAGAGCATCTCTACGATCGGCATTGATGGAGTGCTCTACTTCCTTGGATTCAAGGATTCATATATTAAGGCATAGCAAAATATACAGGAATATCCGGTTGCAGCAAAAGAAAGGCGGGAAGTACGAACTTTCCGCCTTTATTGTTTGTTGAAATTTAAACTTGATTAAACAAATTTAACATCGAGGTTATGGTGAAAAGGATATTGGTGTCTGCGATTGTGGCATTGCTCGGCAGTGCTGTGATGTTTGGTGATGAGGCGCCCGACAGTATATTGAAGCGTAAGGATCGTAAGGAAAGGGTAGGACTTGTGCTCAGCGGCGGAGGTGCTAAAGGTATCGCGCACGTTGGTGTAATCAAAGCCCTTGAAGATAACGACATCCCAATTGACTATATTACCGGCACGTCGATGGGTGCAATTGTAGGCAGTCTCTACTCTTGCGGATGGTCGCCGGAGAAGATGCTCAAATTCTTTACCAATCCCGATTTCCTTTATTGGAGTTCGGGAGTAATAAATCCGGATCAGAAATATTACCTCACTCAACCTGCCCCGACGCCGAAATGGCTCAATGTGAATATCAGCTTACGGGACACCACTACGGGGGTTCTGAACCAGATACTGCCGTCGAACCTTGTGAGTCCGTTGCCCATGAACATTGAGTTCCTGAAAATCTACGGACCTTATACGTTGCAGTGCCACCAGAATTTCAATAATCTTTTTGTGCCGTTCCGGTGCGTTACAAGCGATGTTTATCATAAGCGTAAGATAGTGCTTCACGGAGGCTCACTGGGTGACGCCGTGAGAGCTTCGATGAGTTTCCCGTTTGTATTCAAGCCTATCGAGATGGATGGCGTGTTGGTTTATGATGGTGGCATATATGACAATTTCCCGGTGAATGTGATGGAGAGTGCTTTCAATCCTAATTTCATTATCGGCGTGTCGGTGTCCGGTGCAGATAAAAAGCCTCAACCCAATAATGTCTACAGTCAGTTGGAGGATATGATCATCCAGAACAACGACTACAGCGTTCCCTCCAAAAATGGTATCAAGATTCAGGTGCCGGTGTTAAATTTCGGAGTGCTTGATTTCGCTCAGGCTCAGACCATCTATGATATAGGTTACAAGACAGGTATGGAAATGGTGGATTCCATCAAGAAGCGGATAACGGCGCGTCGCACTCCCGAGGAGGTCGATGCCCGCAGGGCTCAGTTTGCTGCAAATACTCCCCCCTTGGAATTTGATGATGTGGAGGTTACTGGAGCTAAAGGTGATCAGGCAAGGTATTTGAAATATCTGTTTGATGGTAAGGGAAAGAAGCCTGTAGGTATCGACGAAGTGGAGGACTCTTATTACAGGGCGGTCACCGACGGCACCCTGCGCAATCTGCTGCCGCAACTCGAAGTGGGCAAGGATAAAAAGAATACTTTGCTGCTCGAAGCTACATTGCAGCGGCCATGGACCATCGGTGTGGGTGGTTGGATCACCTCGACAACCAACAGTATGCTTTATCTCGATTTAGGTTACCACTCCTTGAGCTATAACTCGCTTGATGTGAGCTTGAGCGGCTGGATCGGTCAGTCGTATCTTGCCGGAATGCTGAGTGGAAAATTCAATATACGCAGTGCCAATCCCTCATTTGTAAGGATAGAGGGTGTGATGAGCCGTCAGAAATATTACGATTCCCAGTTGTTGTTTTATGAAAACTCAACCCCTACGTTCATTACGGAAACGGAAAACTATATCCGTGCGTCGTACGAGTGGGCTATGGGTAAGCGCATCAAAGGATCAGTCGGACTGGCTTACGGATATATGTCTGATTCATATTACCCCACAAATATCACGGATTATCAGAATTCATCAAAAGATAAGACACAATATCAGTTGGGAGTAGCAAGAGTCGGAGTTGAAAGCAATTGCCTCAACGATCAGCTCTATCCGAGCCAAGGTTATCATTGGAAAGCTTTTGCGACTTTGAGTTACGAAAGCTCGCGCTATGTGCCCAACGGAGATAAGACGTTGCGCACACCTTACACCCCAGAATTTCGTGGTGCGTTGGAGGGATATTGGAAAGATTTCTTCCCGCTGAGCAAGCATGTGAGATTAGGACTGATGGCGAATGCACGCGGCACACTCCAGCATCTCACGCAGAATTATACAGCATCGTTGATTCATGCGGCTGCTTTTGCACCGACACCATCTACACAAAACTACTTCAACGAAGCATTCCGTTCTGATAATTATGTGGCAGCCGGACTCATCCCGGTTTGGAATCCGGTGGGTAAGTTGCAATTGCGTGGCGATTTCTATGCGTATTCACCGATACGTAATCTTGTGCCGGCGGGTGCTACTGCACGTTATTCCGGTTGGTTCCGTCGCGCGGAGTTTATCGGAGAGGTTGCGGCGGTCTATAACTTCCCGTTTGCGAGCCTCTCGATCTACGGAAACTACCTCTCATATCCTGCGCGCAACTGGAACTTCGGCATCAACTTCGGATTGCTCTTCTCCGCGCCTAAGCTGCTCAGATAAGTGTCATATTGTCATCTTGTCACAAATATAAGTTGTCTTAACCAATTATTTTCATTAATTTTGGGTTTCTAACCTAAAAATTATGAAAAGGATTGTTTTTCTCGATTATGTGAGGGTGTTTGCATGCTTTCTGGTAATGCTGGTGCATGCGTGTGAAAATTATTATGGTGCGCCGGGGTCAACGGATATGGCGGGACCGATGTCGCTTTTGGCGAACGAGACCGACAGATTCTGGGTGTCGCTCTACGATGGTTTTTCGCGTATGGCCGTACCGTTGTTTATGATTGTTTCGGCATTCCTTCTTGTGCCGATGAAAGAGGGTCAGAGCGCAAAAGAGTTCTATATCCGCAGAGCGTGGCGCATATTGCCTCCATTCTTTATTTTCATCGTGCTTTACAGCACTTTGCCATTGTTCTGGAACCAGATAGACATGGAGACATCTACACGCGATCTTTCGCGTGCGTTATTGAATTTTCCCTCTTTGGCAGGACACTTGTGGTTTATTTATCCACTTATAGGTCTCTATCTGTTTATCCCGATGATCTCTCCCTGGCTTGCTAAAGTCTCGGCGAAAGAGGAACGGTTCTTCATCTGGTTGTTTGCAATCTCTACCTGCATGCCGTATCTTAACAGATTCTTTGGCGAAGTCTGGGGACAATGTTTCTGGAATGAGTTTCACACCTTGTGGTACTTCTCCGGTTATTTAGGGTATCTTGTACTGGCTCATTATATTCGTGTACACCTTGACTGGAGCACTCGCAAACGTCTGATTGTCGGTGGTTCGATGACAGTGGTTGGAGCCGTGTGGACCATCCTATCGTTCTATATTCAGGCAATCCCGGGTCATCTCATAGAGACTCCCGTGTTGGAGATAGGTTGGTCGTTCTGCACGATCAATTGTCTCATGCTTACAGCCGGAGCATTTCTGCTGTTTACCTGTATCAAGAAAGCTGAGACACCGAAAATCATCCTTCAGCTCTCAGAATTGAGCTACGGCATGTATCTTATGCACATCTTCTGGTTAGGATTATGGGTGTCGGTATTCAAAACCGAAATGGGGATGGCAACAGGTCTCGCTATCCCGGTAATTGCCATATGCACATTCCTCAGCTGCTGGATCTCAACTCTGATTATCTCATATTTACCCGGAGGGAAGTGGGTAGTCGGCACAGATTCCCGTCCCAAGACCTCCAAGCTGACGCTTAGCGCGTAAATTTACGAGCACATTTTTTGAATAGGAAGAACATAGTTGTGCCCCGTGTGAACTCAACGAGTTCACACGGGGCACAACTATGCTCTATTTGGTCATCCATAAAGCTGCAAATTCATCAGCTTGCTTCTCTTTTTTAAGATCTTTGTTTCCGTAATTTACATTCTCCATAAAAATGTCTTTCTTGCCGTGTAGCAAGATATGCCCGATTTCGTGAAAGAGTGTATTCCAGAAATCTGCCTCGCATTCAAACTTTTTTGCAAGTTGAATACAAGGAATACCATATATATATCTTGCGCAACCTTTTACAGGTGCCGATGAAAGAGTATCTGTAAACACAAGTTTGATTCCGGCAATAGCAAGAAGTGATGACAGCAATTCGTTACGATTTGGCGTTCCGGATTTTCTGATTTCAGATATTTGATCAAGAATGCCCCTTAGAAGTATTGATTTGTATGTTATATTTATCGATATTTCACTGGCCTGTATTTCACCTTGTCGTAACCATGCGGAAAGGGCATAGGGGTCACATACTTCTGCAAGTGTTATACTGAATGCAACACGAAGTCTCTGATTGAGATAGAAATCTTCCCATCCCTTGGGTGAGCTTACTGCAAAAAATGTGCATAAAGTGTCAACAATATTCTTTGCGCCACCATGAGAGTCAGTAATACCGGAAAACCATCCCAAACTTGCTATTTCTGCATAAGGAAACTTATTTGCCCACTGCAGTCCCTCTTTGAGCGATTTCTCTCTCTTTTTGCGAGCTAAGAACTCATCATAATTCTTTTGAAGACGGAGCCACATATCAGCAGGTATCTTGGTCACCATCTCAAACGCAACTGCCATATCTGGAGTTATGGAACTATTGCCTTTTAGGACTGCTATAATAGTCTTTTCGGGTTTGGAAACCCTCGTGGCAAATTCCTTTACTCCCATGCCAATCTCCTGCAACTTTTCATCAAGAGTTTCGCCGGGATGATAAACGACCGGCAACTTTGCAGGGTCGAAAAACGGTCTTGTCTGTGCCATATCTTTATTTGCCATGATAGTTTGTAATCTCGATAACTTCGACTCCTTTGATTTCCAGCCAGACATATCTACCTGAGGAGTCAGTCGGTATAGGGTCTTCGTGCGGCTCAAATATCAAACGGTAGGGTTGGTCCAAATCACATGCCCATTGCCCTTTTCTGTCTGCCTTCAATTCATGAAAATTACCGGGAAGATTCCGCACATCTTCAAGAGTTGCAGCAGTAATCAAAGCTCCTAATCTTGTGAGGAACAACTTTGTCCTTAATGGTCCAAGTTCTCTTGACATCTTGGAAGGGTTGTCAAGTAATTTTTCGAGCTTCTTATTTTGAAACGAAATGTTCACTCTCTTTGTTTAATTAAGTTCACACATGCTGTAAATCAATATTGAGTAAAGTTACAAAATTATTTTTATTTACGCAAACTGTAATTTATTTTTTTTACTGTAAATTTATGTAGTGAGGTTGATTAAAGGATATATGAAGAAGAAGGAGGTAAACTTCTAATTGTTTACCTCCTTCTCAGTCTTTAGTTATGGATCATCATTTGATGATGACTTTCTTGCCGTTGATGATGTTGACACCTTTGACGGGTTTGGTGAGTCTGCGACCCATAAGGTCATAGATTACTAATTCCTCGTCGTCGGAGGAGATTGCATCTACACCTGAGCCGAGCGGTTCGGTTACAATTGCTGTTGCAAGATTTGAGATATTCGACTCTTCATCTCCGAACACTGCGGTGACAACGTAAGTGTAATCTCCCTTGTCGACCATATTGTCTACGTAAGATGTCTCTTTTACAGGTGTCTCGTTCAGACAAACGCCATCACGATAGATGTTGTATCCGGCAAAAGAATCGGAAGTGACTGTGGGCTTCGGTGAATATGTCACGTCATCGACCATAAAGGCATACTTATCTTTCGATGTGCAGCGAATAGCAAAGTATTTTGCACCCTCCGGAAGATTGAAGCTGTATTTGGTCCAGGTCTCCGGAACTTCATCTACTGCCTCACCTGCCAATACAAAATCATCGATCTCTTTACCTGTGGTAGAATAGAGAACCTCAAAGCTCTCATAGTAGTGATAATAACTTCCTACATTGAAAGATGAAGCCATAAGAGTTACGGTCTGTGCGTTTCCACTGAGTTCGGGAGAAATTGCCCAATCATCGTTCTGTCCGGCTTTAGAGCAGAAGCTGATGAGATATTTGCTACCTGAAGCTGCATCAAAACCTGTCTCGGTTGCGAAAGGATCAGATGCGCTGTCGAAGATCTGGTAAGCCATCTTCTCGTTCTTGCCGGGGAACGAATAACCGCTGAACGAGTAGGTCTCGGCGCCGTCGCCATCGTAGAATGTCCAACCTGCGAAATCATCGATTGTCCAGGATGTGCCATCCTCAAAGCTCTCGGTAACCTCCTGTTTGTCGAGAGATGACAGATCCGGCTCGTTCCAAGTGAGAGTTACAGTGTTCTTCTCAACAGAGGTCTGCAACTGGTCGGGAGCAGGAAGAGTTGAACGGACAAGGGTTGTGGTGACAGTGCGGCTCTGATTGTCGGCGGCATATTCGTCGTGGTCGGCATTAAGGACGGCACTGTAGATAACCTGATCATCGCTTGCAACACCAAGTTTATCAGTGAATTTTACGGATGTTTCAGCTGATGGCTCGATCTTTGTTCCGGGGAGGGTTGCAATCTCATTATCGCCAC
This sequence comes from Bacteroides sp., assembly GCA_014802175.1. Classification (GTDB taxonomy): domain Bacteria; phylum Bacteroidota; class Bacteroidia; order Bacteroidales; family Muribaculaceae; genus Lepagella. Next base: position 66,646 of record JAAVCU010000023.1, on the reverse strand, counting down.
GGAAGAGTGTTACGGAATAGTTGTCGAAAGCCTCAGAACCCAGGTTCTCGATGGTGACCTCAACATCAAATTCCTTATTAGGTTTCACCTGAGCGGGAACGGTTACAGCCGTTGCTGCTGCATTCTGCTTGTAGAGCTCGCCGATGGAGACGTTGTCAACAAGAATCATACCGCCGTTTATGATGCCGGTGAGGAATCTTGCCTGAACAGTCTTGCCTGCATATTCCTGCAATGGAACTACAATGCGATTCCACTGGTTCTGTTTTACAAGAGATGCCAGAGTTGTTTCGTAGATGGGTTTCCATTCGTTGTTTACATAAAGATCAATCTCAAAGAGGTCATCGATTGCGCCGAGTGAACCGGTAGGATTGAACAGATAGAATGTCAGAGCGGGGTTCTTGACGCCATCGAGTGAAACCTTGCCAAGTGTCAGCTGAGCGAAATCACCCTGCGATTCACTAACGAAACCAGAGAAACCGTTGTCGCCATCCTGTGCTCTTGCACCCAGCTTATCCTCGTCGGTGTACAATATCCAGTTGGTATCAACTCCCTCGAATTGGTTGCTTAAGATTGATGAAGCTTCACCATTTGCAAAAGACTCAGTGAAAGGTGCGGCGTAAGGTTTGCCGATAGCCTTCAAGTCTGTACGGGTGTCGTGTTTGGTTCCGTTTTCAGTGTAGGAGTAAACACCCCATTGCAAGAATTTCTGATTCTCGTTTGCCGGAAGAGCCTGATAAGTGTAAGATGTGCCCTTGATACCGGATTTGATCACATTCTGAGTGTAGATACCGTTACGCTCCACAACCTCGTAGGTGATAAGATCGGTATTAATCGGATTTCCATCAACATCGACGGTAGGCACTTCCCAAGTGAGTGTAACCTGACCCGGTTTCGATTCGCTCTCAACAACCGTAACAGAAGGTACGGGTGCAGGGGTGTTGATGCCGACAAAGACTGTGGTGAAAGCCTCTTCACCACGACCGGCTGCTGTGTAGGCTACTGCATGATAATTGGTCAGACCGCGGCTTGCACCCTCATCAACATAGGTCAATTCTTCACCAGGAGTCGGATTCTCAAATGTCTTGATTACTGACTCACCGCGAATTATCTCAACCTTCTCAAGAGCTGTTACCGCTTTACCGGCAAGATCCTTATCGGGGGCAGTCAGTGATACCGTAGTTTTATTTGAACCCATCGGGTCGGGGGTGACAGTAAGGGAAGTCGGGGCAACCGGTACAGCCAGATTCTTCTCTGTTACATTGATGTTGTCAAGGAAGAGTTTAGACTGGTCGGGATCGGAAATGCCGTGGAAACCGATGTAATACACTCCGGTAGCCGAGGGTTTTACTGTATATTCGAAATGAATCGGTTCATTCTCCTTGTTCTCAAGCAGAGTTGGATTCATTATGACATCTGTCATACCTTCTGCGGTCGGAGCCAAACCATATTTCACCTCAATTCTTTCGGGATACTGATTTCCGATATGCGACCAGGCGTCGAACTGAATGTTATAGCCCATACCCTCTGTCATATTTATACCGGGCAGAATCAACCAGTCGTCGGCGGCTTCATTGGAGTTATATTGGAGTGTAGCTTTGCCGTCTTGGTATTCCCACTCCTTGAAATCGTTGTTGGCGTTGATGACGGTGAGATCATCGAACGACGCAGCGTTGTCGAAGGTCTGAGTGTAGGGTAGCTCTACAACCGTGGGTTCACTGCTTTCCTCTCCCGGACCTGTGAGCTCGACATTATCGAGAATCACACCGAACTGATCTTTATCTGAGATTGCATGGAATCCGATTGAGTAATCACCATCCTTTTCTACCTGAAATTTGATTTCAGTACGAGAGGAGGTTGCTGATGTAGTGTTGAAACTTACAGGCTCAAGAAGAACTTTGGTCATAGCCTCAACGGTGGGAGCAGAACCAATCATCACTTCTGCTTTTTCTGTGCAGAAGCTTAATCCTCCATACATATCAAAAGAGAGTGTGTAGTCCACTCCGGCTTTCAGTGCAACCGAGGGAATGAACAGCCAATCGTCGGAAGATTCCTGAGGATTATATTGGGCTGTTGCTGTTCCGACACCAGGGCTGAAAGGATCGACTTTAAGTGTCCATGTTTTGCCATCGTCGTTGGCATCAATTATGACGTAGTTGCCATAAGTGGATTCGTCGTCAAAGTTGTCGCTGTAGATACTGACATCTTTAGCTTGCGAGCCAATTGCACACAAACCGGACATCAGCAAAAACAAAAATTGCTTTTGTTGCATCGTTGAAAATTTATGTGAAAAAATAGATTTGATTTTCTAAAATTTTTGTAAAGTTAATTAATAATTGCAAAATGACAAAGAAATATTTAATTTATCGCTGAAATGATAAAGAAGTTGTATGTCCCTGAATCATCCCTCCGGGGTGACGGGTCGATATTGGGGATTCTAAAATGAATTCGCAAGATTGTTGTGACAACGCCTGTAGGAATATAACGTGTAAATCAGGATTTAATTATGTGATATTGTTGGTTAAATTAGTTTAAACTGCCTCATTATTTGGATGTTTTGGCACCAAGGTCGCGGAGGCGTTCGGCGCGGGCAAGGAAGCTGCGGGAGCCGTTGGTGAGTCGGGAGAGGGCTGTTTCATAGCTGCGGCGGGCGGTGTTGAGACCGCGTTCCACACCTTCCAGATCTGAGATGAAGTCTTTGGCTGTGTCGTACAGAAGACCACCGAGTTTCGCAATCTCGGCAGCGTTGCGGTCTTGTGCCTCCTTGCGCCATATTTGTGAAACAAGCATCACGAGTCCCATGATCTGCGAGGGGGAAACGAGTACTACCTTGCGGTCGAGCGCGTAAGTCACCAATGAAGAGTCGTTGTCGATGGCGGCTATCATCGCACCATCGTTTGGTATGAACATAAGAACCTGTTCGGCTGAATTGGGAATGAATTTGGAATAATTGCGGGTCGCCAACTCGTCGATATGTTTTTTTACGGAGGTGATATGTTTCTTTATGGCTTCGGCTGCTTCGTCGTCGGAAACGGCATCGCAGAAATCGAGGTATGCACTGAGTGAAGTTTTTGAATCCACTATTATGCAGCGATCTTCGGGAAGGTATATTATGAGGTCCGGTCGACGGTTTCTGCCATCTTCATCGGTGAGAACTTTTCCTGAAGCATCGCGGGTGACCTGTGTGTCGAAATTTATTCCTTTCTTCAGACCGGCGCGTTCGAGAAGCGTCTGCAATAGAGTCTCGCCCCATTGCCCCTGCACACGATTGTTGCCCCGGAGTGCGTTTGAAAGGTTTCTCGCTTCATCGCCGATGGAGAGGTTGAGCCGGGCAAGACGCTCTATCTGGTCGGACAGCGATCGGCGTGAGGCAGCCGCGTCTGTATGATTTTTTGCGATCTCACGGTTGAAATCTTCTATGCGCATCTTAAGCGGGGAGAGGATGGATTGCAGATAGTCGGCGCTATCCTGTCGCAATGTGCGGGCATTGCGGTCAAGAGACTCGGCTGCAATGATGCGGAAGTTCTGTTCCGATTCCTTTGTCAGACGATTGATGCGCCCCTGGAAATAGAACAAAAGCGCTATGACGGCAATGCTGAGGATGATGCTTAAAATAATTAGTGCTTCAGTCATTTTCAATTAGTTTGTTAAACTGAGAGGAGGTCCAGACTGTGGAGTCGGAGAGCACCAGCATCACAGGTAATTGCAGCTTTTTGTTAAGTTTGATTACATTCTCGCTATCCATTGCCATAAATGCGGTGGCGAGAGCATCAGCTTCCATGGCAGTGGGAGCGGCTACTGTTGCGGAAATGACATCTGTGGTGATAGGACGTCCTGTCTTGGATGATATTACGTGACCATAGATCTCGCCGTTTTCGGATTTGTGATAGTTGCGGTAATTGCCCGATGTGGCAAGTCCCATATCGCTGAAGGCAATGATCTGCTGCGATTCGTGCATCTCCCTGTCTGCCGAGAGGATCGGGCGATCGATGGATATTTTCCAATCTTTATCATCTGGATTTGAACCACCGGCACGTATCTCTCCACCGATTTCGATCAGATAATCGCTTACTCCATTCGCTTCGAGCATTTCCGCTACCGCATCGCAGCCGTAACCCTTGGCTATGGCGGAAAAGTTGAATGCGATGCGATCGTCATCCTTTATCAGAGCGTCGTGCGAGAGGCGGGTTTTGGTGATTCCGACAAACTGCAATATTGAGTCGATGGCAACGGTGTCGGGTGAAGCCTTATGACCTTTGCCGAACCCCCAGGCCGTAATCAGAGGGGAAAGGGTAGGGTCGAACGCGCCGTCAGTGATCTTATGCACCTGCTTGGATTTGACATACACGCGGATAAAGTCGGTGTTGACCGGAGTTGAATCGCATCTGTTGACCCTGCTGACGAGCGATGTGGTGTCAAAGACCGAGAGAGAACTGCCAACGCGCGACAGGACTGCGATGGCAGAATCTCCTAATTCCGCCGGACCGTTGAATGTGAAATGATATGATGTGTTCCATACCAGCCCCTCCTTCTTATGCCAATCGGCGCCGGAGTTGTCAGATCCGGACTTGCAACCGGTGAGAGCAACCGGAATTATAAGCGAAGCAAACAACGCTGCCGACAAATATTTCTTTAAACAGTGCATGATAAGTCAAATTTTACCTTAAAATTAGTGATTTTATATATTATAAACAAATTTCATAGGCATGTGGGGTTATAAGTGGGTTTATAAACGATAAAAGGAGAGGCAGTTCAAAATGAAACAGCCTCTCCTCGGGGTATAAAGAAAGATAGTTTTATTTTACGAGTACTTTGCGGCTCTTGCCGTTGGCGCTCTTGACGATGTAGATGCCGGGAGCCGAAGGATCCTGCACTCGCACTCCGTCGAGGTTGTAGTAGAGGGCGTCGTCCTCGGCAGCCTCAGCCTCGATTTCGCCCACACCGGTCGGTGTATCGTCCTTAACTGTGAAGTTGATCGACTTCACGTCGGAGATGGTGTTTGAGTGGCGGGTATAGTATTCCAACGTTCCGGCGCCGTTCACGCTGATTGTGCCGGAATGCTCAAGGAAGCCGGCGGGAGCACTGCCTGCGGGAGCGTTTGTCGGACGGGCTATGGATGCCTCCTCGGCGGGTGTCCACTTATAGTAAACCGCAAGGTCGCCTGCGTTATCGGTGGCGAGTTTCACCTCGATTGTCTCACCCTGTGAAAGCTCGATGGCATTCTCCTTGCTCTTCACGAACACGCTCAGTTCGCCGGCCGGTGCCGGAGTGGAGAGTGAGTAGGAAGCGCTGATGGCTGACCACTGGATGTTGTCGCCGCTGATGGGAGTGGCGGTAAGGTATGTTTCCGGTGTGGCGATTGCAAGGGTGTAGTTACCCTTGGCGGGGTCAGTGAACTTCTTATTGAGCTCGGCAAGGTTAACCGTTACCATGCGGCCGTTAACTGAGAGCGGGCATGTTGCAGAAACCGTGCTCTTGTCGGGGAGAGTGCAGGTTACGGTCGGGTTGGTTGCGGTTTTGGCGAGGGTAGCGGCATTCTCGACAGAGAAACTCCACTCTGTGGGGAGGGCGTCGGTATAGAGATTGCTGCCGAAAGCCACCTGCTTCACATCCGCAGCCACAGCTACCGGTTCGCGGACAGTGAAAGTGATGGACTTCACGTCAGAGATGGTGTTGCTTATCTGGGTGTAATACTCCAGAGTACCGGCTTCGGAAACGGTAATAGCGCCTGAATGTTGCGTAAAGCCTGAGGGTGCGTCAGTGGCNGCAGCCTTAGTCTGCGCACCGGCCTTGGTCCACTTCACGAAGATTTTGGAATCGTTAGCAGNAGCNGTNCCGAGTTTCACCTTTACCGATTCNCCTTTNTCGAGCTGCACGGTGCTTCCNGACTTCTCGATATANGCNCCGAGAGTNGNNGCGGGAGTAGCAGCTGTNAGTTTAAGCGCACGTGAGATGGATGAACGGTTGGCAAAGTTGATGACATTATGATTGGANTTNTAGGCNCCTAAAACTTCNTCGGGCNTGTCGAGGTAAAGAGTATAAGACCCNGCNGCAGGCGTTCCGNTTTTANTAAGCTGTNCGTTGAGTTTGTCGAGGGAGACGGTGACTACATTNCCGTTACAAGTGACCTCCGGATTCACTGTGATTGTCTCCATTCCGCTCTTGGTGCATCTCAGCGATGGTTGTGCANCCTCTTTGAGGTAAACGAGNGCGGCATTGCTTATGGTGAACTGCCATTCGGTGGGAAGCTTGTCAACGTAGATGGTTTCACTGAAAGATGTGTCTGAAAGAGTGCTACCNATAGTNCGTGTNGTGATGGTGTTATCAACAATATAAGGNCCNACCTTTATTGCNTTGATAAAACATCCGGGAGTTGCTTCATTTTTCGTTGCATCCCATCCCTTTGCTCTTCCCTTTACATCATAAATGAAGTAGTAGTTTCCAGGCTCGGTTATAGGATCATTGACAATAAATGAGAAAGAGCAATCGCCATGGTTTTTCATCGGATATGTAGCGACCAAAGTTCCATCCTCCTTCAACACTTTTACGCTGATTGGATACGCTGTGCCTGAATAATTACTCCAATTGGTGTATTGATCAAGATAACGATTACTATTTGAATATTCAAGTGCAACCCCGTATTCACCTGCAAGATAGGGATAAGGGACATTGGGTTCCATTGATTTGCTCGGAAAACTTAAAGAATATGATCTGTCCGCATTTGTTCCCTTTTCATTTAAATAGAGGTATTTGCAGATATAAGCACTATTTGACAAAGGATATTTCTCGTTTTCTGGATAAACCTCTTTAATTTTTTTAACTTCAGAAGTGGCTTTATTCTCGATATATATATCTGCAAGTGTTATTTTTAAAGTTTTAGTGCTTCTATTCATTTCCTCCGTCAATCCACATTCCTCTGCCTTAAGGTTTATAGGCCAAAAGAGACGACCTTTTACTTCATCAAGTTGACCGGGATAGGAATCTGTACCGATGGTCATGGAGGGAATTTCCTTATTTTTTGCGAATTTCCACTCTTTCGAGATATTAGAATGTGGAGTGATCCATATTGTGTNAAGTTCGGTAAAACATCCGGCATAAACATTAGCCGTCACAACATATGTGGTGCCTTCCGCAGAAGGATAGCTAAAATATATATCCACGGCCATTGAACACAATGCCACGGACATCGCGAAAAAGATAGANAAAANTTTTTTCATAGATGCTTGTCGTTAACCGAGTCATCCCTGCCCGGTTTGGTTAGTACACAAAANAAGNCGTGGANTGAATCACCGTTTATCNNATTNCAGGCATCGCCAAACGCCNANGNNNAAATAAAACAGTCCACTCCCACGCCTAACCGATATCGGTACCCCTTGTCGGGGAGTGGATATACGACAAGCATGAGCGNATTAAACTGCNTNTACCNTNNNCNTNNGAAATTGGCGATTTCGNAATNNAGGTAAATAGCAATACGCTTTCGGGAATCGGATGATTCCCATTTNTTAAAACACTTTGCGGTGGATTATCGGTCTATCCACTGCATGGCAANGAGTTACCGATCTACTCATTGCGTTTGTCNAACTCTTTCGACCCTGCAAAGATATATAATTTTTAATTTAAAGTCAAGAGGTAGATGTAATTTTTAACAAAAACTTATAATTTANCCGTGTTATAAGGNNCATAATNGCACCTCTCCGAGGCGCAGCTAAGTCGCGAGNTGGTCANCCCCGGGCGAAGACGGAAGCAGTCGCTCCCGTCTTCGCCCGGGGTTAACCACGATCAAGCCCCTCCGGGGCAGTACCGAATCATCACAAAATATAAACCTGCTCTACCCCACATTGACAAAGCGAAAGCGAGGAGATGCGGGATTCCTATTAAATCACCCTGCGGGGTGAAGGGGTGATATTTGAGGATAATCATTCCAATAAATATTTCGTTAATTAAGAAAGATTTACTATTTTTGCACAAATATGGAATGTTGTATTCCATATTTATTTATGACATTTATAACCTTGAAATTTGATTAAAGCACAATAACAGTAAGATGGAAAAAACGTGGCGTTGGTTTGGACCCAACGATAAGATAACACTCGATATGCTCCGGCAGATAGGAGTGGAGGGTATTGTGACCGCATTGCATCATATTCCGAATGGAGAGGTGTGGACAGAAGATGAGGTCAACAAAATGAAAGATTATATCGAAAGTCATGGATTGCGTTGGTCGGTGGTGGAAAGCCTTCCTGTCAGCGAGTCTATCAAGTATGGCGGTGCTGATCGCGATGCGTTGATCGAAAATTATAAAGAGAGTCTGCGCAATCTCGGCAAAGCGGGTGTAAAGACAATCTGCTATAACTTTATGCCGGTGCTCGATTGGGCGCGTACGGATCTGGAATATCCGAATCCCGACGGCACATCAAATCTCTATTTCAACCGCGCGGAGTTCGCATATTTCGATATCAATATATTGAAGCGCGAAGGTGCGGAGAATGATTACGACGAAGAAACATTGCGTCGCATGCGCGAGGAGGTTGCTCCCCGCATGGATAAGGAGGGGGAGAAGAGACTTGTGGAGAATATCATCGTGAAGACACAAGGATTTGTGAATGGAAATATCTCTGAAGATGATCTGGAGCCGGTGAAGAAGTTCTGTGAGCTTCTTGACCTGTACAAAGGGATAGATGCGCAAGGTTTGCGCGACAATATGGCATATTTCCTGAATGCCATTATGCCTGTGTGCGATGAGTATGGTATTGATATGTGCGTACACCCCGATGATCCGCCAATGCAGATTCTTGGCTTGCCACGCATTGTCACCAAAGATGAAGATATTCAGGCTTTCCTTGATGCNGTGCCCAATCCGCACAATGGCTTGACATTCTGCGCCGGNTCGTTGAGTGCGGGTGCGCATAACGATGTGGTCGAACTTGCGCGTAAGTATGCAGACAGAACACATTTTGTTCATGCCCGAATCTGTAAGGTTCAACCGAATGGTGATTTCAAGGAGTCGACGCATCTTGATCCGCGATTGATCGAGGTGGTGNGAATATTTGAGGAGAAGCGACCGGGAGTGGCGATGCGCGTGGATCACGCTCCNCTGATGCTTGGCGATGACAAGATGGGTTANAATGCCGGTTATTCCTTCCACGGNNGNATGCTNGCNNTNGGNATGATCTCAGGTGTGATGGCAACTGTAAATAATTAATAATTAATGGTTAATAATTAATAATTGAGCTATTCAGCAGATGGTTTGTTTGAAGCTGTTCAATATATTAATCATTTATTATTTACTTGAATTCTCATAATTAAAAAGGATATGAACGAGCTGTTTTCAGTAAAAGATAAAGTGGTAGTTATCACCGGAGGAACCGGTGTGTTGGGGAGCTGCATCGGCAAGTATCTTGCTCAGCAGGGAGCCAAAGTAGTGATCATGGGTCGCCGCAAAGAAGAGGGTGATGCCATNGTGAACGAGATCAAGGAGCAAGGTGGCGAGGCCATGTTTCTTGTCACAGATGTGATGAACAAAGAGGTAGTGGAGCAGAACTNCGCTGATATTTTGGCGGCATACGGCAAGGTGGATTCTTTGTTGAATGCAGCAGGCGGAAATATGCCGGGTGCCACAATACCTCCGAGCGGAACATTCTTTGATGTAAAGGTGGAGGAGTTTGAGAAGGTGCTGAACGTAAATCTGACTGGTACGGTGATTCCCACGCAGGTGTTCCTGCGTCCGATGGTAGAGGCCGGTAGAGGTACGATTGTGAATTTCTCATCGATGTCGGCGTTCAGNCCACTTTCAAGGGTGATGGGTTATTCAGCAGCGAAGGCCGGTATNTCGAACTTCACCGCGTATATGGCAAACGAGATTGCTACNAAATTTACACCCGAGATCCGTGTGAATGCCATAGCTCCCGGCTTCTTCCTGACGAATCAGAACAGNGCGNTGCTCACCAATCCGGATGGAAGTTACACTGAGAGAGGNGAGGATGTGATCAGGCAGACNCCGTTCAAGCGATTCGGAAAGGCGGAAGAACTTTGNGGCACAATCCAGTATCTCATCTCGGATGCGTCATCGTTCGTGACCGGAACCGTTGCGATAGTTGACGGCGGTTTCAACGCATTTGTAATGTAATTACTCTTCTGAGAATTGATAGTTATGAGAATTGATAGTTATAAGATATATCTGTTTATGTCATAAGGTGTCCATAACTACTAATTGCTAACTTCTAATTACTAACTTAAGTTTCTCAAGTAATCAACTAATCTATCCTCAAACCATTAAAACCATTTTTAACCATTATTGTGGTAAAAAATATAAATCAGGTGTTTTATTAAAACCATCACGGTCTTAGACCGTGGCTTCCGACGCAAATAAACCGTAAGGTTTAATGGTTCTAATAATTTATTGACCAAGAACTATGATATTGGCATATAATATGGTTTTATTGGTTCTAATGGTTTGATGAATAAACCTTAAATGAACTTGCGAAACTTCTAATTGCTAATTAACGACATGAAGAACTTTATGGATAAGGATTTTTTGCTTGAGAGCGAGACTGCAANAGATCTATATCATAACCATGCGGCGAAGATGCCGATTATAGATTATCATTGTCATCTTGATCCGAAGATGATTGCAGATGATCATCGTTTCCGCTCAATTACCGAATTATGGCTTGGNGGCGATCATTATAAATGGCGTGCGCTCCGCACTAACGGAGTGGATGAGAAGTATATTACGGGCGATTCTTCCGATTGGGAGAAATTTGAAAAGTGGGCNGAAACCGTGCCATATACATTCCGAAATCCGCTGTATCACTGGACACATCTGGAATTGCAAACNGCCTTCGGTATCGACAAACTGCTGAATCCGGAAACTGCACGCGAGATCTATGATCGTTGCAACGATATGNTGCAGAACGATCCGNANATGACAGCGCGCGGACTCATGCGCAAATATGGTGTGGAGGTGGTGTGTACAACCGATGATCCGGTTGATTCTCTCGAACATCACAAACGTCTTCGCGACGAAGGCTTTGAAATCAAAGTGTTGCCGACATGGCGCCCCGACAAGGCNATGGCTGTGGAGAATCCGGANGCTTTCGCGAATTATGTGAATAAATTGGCGGAAGTTGCGGAGATGGAGATAAANGATTTTGATGATTTCATAGCTGCTTTGCAGAAACGTCACGATTTCTTTGAGGAAAACGGTTGCAGACTTAGCGATCACGGTATATCCGAATTTTTTGCAGCGGATTACACCGATGAGGAGATTGCCNCCATATTCCTGAAGGCAAAAGCCGGAGAGACGGTCACCCCCGAAGAGGAAGAGAAATTCAAGAGCAAGATGCTCGAGNTTTTCGGTGAGATGGATGCCGAATCCGGTTGGACTCAGCAGTTCCATTACGGTACTATCCGCAATGCCAATTCACGAATGATGGCAAAGTTGGGACCNGACACNGGCTTCGATTCAATAGGGGAGTTCAANACAGCCCAGAAATGTGCCAAATTCCTTGATAGACTCAACNACAAGGGAAAGCTCGCTAAAACCATCCTTTACAATCTCAACCCTGCNGCCAATGAGGTGCTGGCTACNATGATCGGCAATTTCCAAGATGGAACAGTTGCAGGNAANCTGCAACTTGGTTCNGGCTGGTGGTTCAATGATCAGATAGATGGAATGACGCGCCAGATGAATGCCCTCTCGACGTTAGGTCTTNTGAGCCGTTTTGTGGGTATGCTCACCGATTCCCGTTCGTTTGTGTCNTATCCGCGTCACGAATATTTCCGCAGGGTGCTCTGTAATCTTGTCGGCGAGGATGTGGAAAAGGGACTGATACCNTACANCGGATATGAGAAGGAGCGCGTGGNGCGAATGATAGAGGATATTTGTTACAACAACGCCAAAGATTATTTCAAATTCTGATTATGGATAATGCAGCTAATATAGCACTCAGTGTCCGCAAAACCAATTGGCGNTGGGTGATTTGTTCTCTATTGTTTTTCGCNACTACGATCAACTATCTTGACCGCCAGGTGCTTTCGCTGACNTGGAAGGATTTTATCGCTCCGGAGTTTCATTGGACCGACTCAAATTACGGAACGATCACCGGTTTCTTCTCGCTTTTCTATGCGATAGTAAGNNTGTTTGCCGGTAGNTTCATCGACTGGAAAGGGTGTCGCAAGGGTTACCTGTGGGCGATATTCATCTGGTCGTTTGCAGCTTGCCTGCATGGATTGTGCGGATGGGCAACAATGAAACTTGCCGGATTGCCGTCGATCGAGGCTTTGACTATGGTCAAAAGCGGTTCGGCGNTGGCTCTGACNGTGGCAACTATAAGTGTCTGGCTGTTTCTCGGATGCCGCGCTCTTCTGGCGGCAGGAGAAGCCGGAAACTTCCCGGCTGCGATAAAGGTCACAGCGCAATATTTCCCTAAAAAAGACCGTGCGTTCGCCACATCAATCTTCAATGCAGGTGCGTCGGTGGGTGCGCTTGCNGCTCCATTGTGCATNCCGGTGCTCGCCAAGATGTGGGGCTGGGAGATGGCGTTCATCATTATCGGAGCCTTAGGATTTATCTGGATGGGTTTCTGGATGAATCTATATTCCCGACCTGAAGACTCAAGGTTTGTAAATAATGCGGAACTTGAATATATAATGCAGGATGAGGCCGGCGAAAGTGAGCAGGAGATAGAGAAAGAGGAGACGCAGACTATCCCGTTCTGGCGNTGNATGGGTTANCGTCAGACCTGGGCGTTCATAGCCGGTAAGGCATTGACCGATGGTGTGTGGTGGTTCCTGCTGTTCTGGGCTCCGGCTTATTTTTCAGACCAGTTCGGNTTCGCATCTTACACTCCGATGGGACAGCTGTTGATATTCACATTGTATCTNATTGTAACNGTTCTTTCGATTCTCGGAGGATATTTACCCAAGATATTTGTTGATAAAATGGGGATGAATCCTTACGCNGGCAGAATGCGTGCGATGCTGATATTTGCCTTTGTGCCCATTCTTGCTCTTTTTGCGCANCCGCTGGGAGTNTATTCACCATGGTGGCCGGCAATTATAATCGGTTTGGCAGGTGCGGGTCATCAGGCGTGGAGTGCGAACCTGTATTCNACAATCGGCGACATGTTCCCGACGTCGACGGTAGGCTCAATCGTAGGTGTCGGAACGATGGCTGGTGGTCTCAGCTCATATATCATCAATCACGGAGCCGGNGTTTTATTCGACTATTCGGCAAATATGGGAGAGGCTTTCAAATTCCTCGGTTTCACAGGAAAACCGGCCGGTTATATGATTGTGTTCAGCATCTGCGCGGTGTCTTACCTGACAGCGTGGGTGGTTATGAAATTGCTTGTTCCGAAATATAAGAAGATAGAAGTATAGGATTCTGAAAAAATTAGCTGAATAGCTAAATAACAGAATAGCTTAATTATTAATTATTAATCATTAATTATTAATTACTTGCGTATGAAGAAAGATTCTTTTGTGATATTGGCTGACGGGTTTGAACTNATCGAGGCTATGACGCCTGTGGATGTTCTGCGTAGAGCCGGAATGGATGTGAAAACTGTGTCNATAAATGCAACGGAGNCAGTNATGAGTGCTAACGGTGTGGCTGTGTTGGCAGATTGTCTGTTCGATGCNGANATGCTTGCAGANGCNGAGTGGATTATCCTTCCCGGNGGTATGCCGGGAGCTGTGAATCTCTATGAGTTCGAGCCTTTGCGNGAGGTTGTTGAAAAACAGTATAACTCAGCGGAGGGTAAAATCGCCTCNATCTGTGCNTCGCCGGCTGTGGTATTGGGTCAGATGGGACTGCTTAAAGGTAGAAAGTGTATCTGCTATCCCGGTTTCGAGGAGAAACTCGAAGGAGGAGAATTGGCTGAGACNGGCGTAACGGTTGATGATAAATTTGTGCTTGGAGCCGGTCCGGGNCTNGCATTGCCATGGTCGCTTGAAATAGCAAAGGTGGCAAGAGGTGAGGAAGTGGCNGCGCAAGTTGCTGACGGGATGCTCGTAAATCGTTATAAATAAGACGGTATTTAATTATTTGGATGTCAGATATATATTATACGATAAAAGAAGCCGGCGAGTCTCAATATAAGGAGAAGATGAGCCGGTTTCTCTCTTTTGCCATTCCGGTGAAGACAGCCGAGGAGGCAAAGGCGGAGGTAAAGGCGTTTCAAAACAGGTTTCACGATGCGCGTCATGTATGCTGGGCGTATATGATCGGCCCGGATCGGACCGAATGGCAATTGAACGATAACGGTGAACCATCCGGCACGGCGGGGAAACCGATATTGGGTCAGATAAATAGTTTTGACGTTACGGATGTGCTGGTGGTGGTGGTCAGATATTTCGGTGGAATCAAATTAGGAACCTCCGGATTGATAGCCGCGTATAGGGAAGCAGCCCGTATGGCGCTTGAGGAGGCAGGCAAGAAAGAGCTTTGCAAGATGTCGCGACTCAGCATAACTTTCCCATACGTAGGAGCTGAGGGTGTGATGCGCCTTGTAAAGGGTGGGGATGTGAATGTTGTTGAGCGCACTTTCGATAACACCTGCGGGATGATTCTTGAGATTGCGGAGAGCAAGTGTGAGGAACTTGTGGGCAAGTTGAGGAAGATTGACGGAGTTTCGATTGAGGTAGTGGAGCAGGAATAAGAGGAAAAATTCGGCGATTCTCAAAAAAATGAGCTAAAAACGATAGAAAATCGGTTTAAGATTGCAAAGGATTCAAAAAAAATTACGATATTTGCACCTTGAAAAATTATGTGTGTGATAGCTTGCAGCAAATTACACATCAGAATATAAGATTTTTAAGTTATTAAAAAGATATAAAGTATCAAAAGCAATGACAAAAGCAGATATTGTAAATGAAATCTCACGCAGCACCGGACTTGAAAAGGCAGCCGTGCTTGCTACCGTAGAGAAATTTATGGAAGTTGTGAAAGATTCCATGGCCAATGGCAATAACGTATATCTTCGTGGCTTTGGCAGCTTTATCATTAAAAACCGCAAGGAGAAAACAGCCCGTAACATTTCGCGTAACACTACCATCAAGATCCCGGCACACAAGATTCCGGCATTCAAGCCTGCAAAGGTTTTCCTTGATGAGGTGAAATAATCTCCCTGTTGCCTGATAACAAGACAGAGTAATCAAACAATTTTGTATAATTATAAACATTAACTATTATGCCAAGCGGAAAAAAGAGAAAAGGTCACAAGATGGCTACTCACAAGCGCAAAAAAAGACTGAGAAAGAATCGTCATAAGAAGAAATAATCGAGGTCTTTTTAGCCGAAAGGTTTTCGACGGAAAGAACCCGGTTATTTTATGCGCATAGATAAGTAAGTATTAATTAATTTTGAAGACTTACTTAACAGAACAAGGACAAACAAACCGGACCGCCACGGTCGTGGTGAGTTTGTCCTTTTAAATTTTTAATTAACACAGGAATGAAAAGCGAATTAGTAGTAGATGTCCGACAGGAGGAGGTTTCGATCGCCTTGCTTGAGGACTCGCGCTTGGTCTCGCTTCAGAAGGAGAGTCGCAACATAGCATACGCTGTGGGCGATATCTATCTTGCGAAAGTGAAGAAGATCATGCCGGGTTTGAATGCGGCGTTTCTCGATGTCGGCTATGAAAAAGATGCTTTTCTTCATTATCTCGATTTAGGCGCCCATTTCAGCACATACAAGAAGTTTATCGACGAGGCGATGAACGATAAGAAGAAGGTGCCCAATATCTCCAAGTTCCCGTTGGAGCCGGATATTTCCAAGCAGGGAACAATCGGCAATGTGCTTCAGCCCGGTGATCAGTTGCTGGTGCAGATTGCTAAAGAACCGATATCATCGAAGGGTCCGAGATTGACCACAGAATTGTCTTTTACGGGCCGGTTTATGGTGTTGATGCCATTCGGTGATAAGATATCCATATCGCAGAAAATTAAGTCGACGGAGGAAAAGATAAGACTCCGCCAGCTGATGAGCAGCATCAAACCTAAAGGTTTCAGCGTAATCGTACGCACATCGGCAGAGAATAAGAGAGTTGCAGAGCTCAACCATGAGATGCGCACACTCGTAGGCGCGTGGGAGGAATCAATAGCCAAGATGCAGAGAAGTCAACCCCCGGCGCTCATTTACGAGGAAGATTCACGCATGGTAAGTGTGATACGCGATATTTTCTCTCCTACGTTTGAGAGTATTCACGTAAACGATGCGGAGGCGTTCACACAAATACAGAATTATGTGGCGTTGATATCTCCCGAAAATAAGGATATAGTGAAGCTTTACACTAAAGATACCCCAATTTTCGACCATTTCAACATCACACGACAGATCAAAAGCAGTTTCGGCAAAACGGTGTCGTTCAAGAGCGGTGCTTATATCATCATAGAGCATACGGAGGCACTGCATGTAATCGATGTGAATTCCGGAAACCGAAGCAAGGCTACTGCGGATCAGGAGAGCAATGCTCTGGATGTTAATCTCAAGGCTGCTGATGAAATTGCACGTCAGTTGCGTTTGCGCGACATGGGCGGTATCATTGTCATCGACTTCATAGATATGGGCAAACAGGAGCACAGGCAGGCTCTGTTTGATCACATGAAGGAGATCATGGCTAACGATAGAGCGCGCCATAATATTCTGCCGTTAAGTAAATTCGGGCTGATGCAGATCACACGTCAGCGTGTGCGTCCGGTGCTGGATATCACCACCAGCGAAACTTGCCCGTCATGTTTCGGTAAAGGGGAGATTCAACCTTCGATCCTGTTTACCGACAAACTGCAAGAGAAGATAGAGTATCTTGTTGAGCACCTTAAGGTGAAGAAATTTAAAATGTATGTGCACCCCTATATTGAGGCTTACATCAAGAAAGGTGTATTCTCGTTATATGGCAAATGGAGAATGCGCTTTGGACGCGGAATGAAGATTATCCCGGATGAATCTTTGGCGTTTCTGGAATATAAGGTTTATGATTCCTCAAACCGTGAGATTGATCTTAAAGAGGAGAGCGATATGAATTCCAGCCAAAGCAAGAACAGAGTGAGGCTCAAACATAGAGATAAAGAAGAAAACTGAATCCCATAGAGACCTATGGTTGAAGAATAAGGGATGTCACGGATATGAAACCGAGGCATCCCTTGATGTTTTGAATAGAGTATGTGTGATCTTAAATTTGGGGGTTAAGATAGTCGGCAACAACGAAGGTGGAACCGCCTATATAGATCACGTCCGATCTGTTGGCTGATTCGGTGGCTCTCGTTGCAGCCTCTTTTACTGATGGAACCACTGCAGCTACATTAAGACCTTGCTCCTCGCATTTGCGAGCGAGGACTTCGGCTGCCATAGCGCGTGGAATTGATGCCTGAGTAATATAGTAGACTGCATCCTTAGGGAACGTCGGCAGGATGTGATCCACATCTTTATCCGATACGAATCCTAATACGAATATCAATGATGTGTCGGGAGTCATTTCCCGTTTTCGGGAGAGGATATTTTTCAGTTGAACGAGATTGTATGAGAGCCCGGCTTCGTTATGTCCGGTGTCGCATATAGTCAACGGATTTGAGGCGACGCGCATCCATCGTCCTGCCAAACCGGTGTTCTCCACAACTTTTTCGAGTCCTGCTTTTGTCTTGTCCTCTTCTAATGTCAGCCCTACGGTTGGCAGCACTGATAGTATATTCAAAACAGTATTAATATTCTTGCGCTGATAATCGCCGGCAAGCGTGAGATGGAAAGGTCCGGTTAGTTCGGAGTTGCACTGCCAGCCCCATTCCGTGTCAGGTTCAAATGCGGTTAGAAGATCGTTGTTGTATGCTTCGCGTATCGGAGCACTGACGGATTCCGCTTTATCGCGGAACACCATTTCCGTTTCGGGTATGGCTTCTCCTATCACCACCGGTATTCCTCTCTTGATTATACCCGCCTTTTCGGAAGCGATCTTTGCGAGAGTGTCGCCTAAAAACTGAGTGTGGTCGAAAGATATATTGGTAATGGCGGAGAGCAGGGGAGTGATGATATTGGTGGAATCGAGTCGTCCGCCCATTCCTACTTCTATTACCGCTATGTCAACATTATCTGAGGCGAACCAATCAAATGCCATCATCATGGTCAATTCAAAGAAAGAGGGATCGATTTCAGCATCGGTGTTCTTCCAACGCTGTGTGAATTCGATTACTTTCTCTTTGGGTATCATCTCCCCGTTGATGCGTATTCTTTCGCGGAAGTCGACGAGGTGGGGAGAGGTGTATAGCGCGGTTTTATATCCATTAGCCTGCAACACGGAAGCAAGAAGATGAGACGTGCTCCCTTTACCGTTTGTGCCGGCGATGTGAATAGCTTTGAATTTTGAATGTGGATTTCCAAATATCTCAGAAAGGGCAATCACTCGTTCCAATCCGGGTTTGTAAGCAGGTCCCCCGACTCTCGAAAACATCGGGAGCTGTGAAAATAGGTAATCAAGAGATTCCTTATACTGCTTCTCTATGGGATTCAGCGTTTCAGGTGCGTTCATTTTAGTAATATAATACAAATCCGGCTATTCCTGCGAGTATAATAATCAGGATAGGATGAATCTTTATTGACTTTTTCTTGAATTTAATCGGGAAATATGCCAGACAGAAAGCTATGGCGCAGATGGCAATGTTTGTCCACATCTGCGATGAGATTCCGTTAGGATTGAAGTTTGCCGCATTCATAAGCATTATGGCTGCTGACGCTATCAAGCCTACCACTACTGGGCGCAATCCGGAGAATACAGCTTTGACTGCTCCGCTTTCGTTGTGGCGACGAATGAAGTGCGCGCTGTAGAGCACAAGGAAAAAGCTTGGCACCGTTACGGCGAGTGTGGCAAAAATGGATCCCATTAATCCCCATAGCACTCCGTGTAATTCGGGGTTGACACTTCCGGGGGCGACATATCCGATATATGTAGCGGAGTTAATACCGATCGGACCGGGGGTCATCTGCGATATGGCGACAATGTCGGTGAACATGGTTTCACTGATCCATCCGGGACCTACCACCGACTTCTCAACGAGCGATAACATGGCGTAACCTCCGCCGAAACCGAAGATACCGATCTTAAGGTACGCCCATATAAGTTTCCAATATATTGACATCGTATGTAGTTAATAATTAATGGTTAATAATTAATAATTGAGATATTCAGCTGTGAGCATGTTTATTTAAGAGCTCTCAATGTATTAATTATTTTATGACAGCTTATTACTTATAATCTTAAGAATTTAATTTGCGACGGGGAATCCACCAGCATAAGAAACCGCCGCAAGCTCCAAGTATAATATAGAGGATGGGATTTGAGATGAATCCTTGATCGATGGATATGAGCAGAGCCACTACCAACGGAATCCATACTGTTTTCCAAGTGAGTTTTGCTGCTTTCGCGGATGTTAACACCGGTGCAATGATGAGTGCGACAACTGCAGGTCGTATGCCCATGAAGATAGCTGCAATCACGCGGTTGTTCTTAATCATATCGGGAGTGAGGAAGATTGCGATTGCAAGTATGATCAGGAAAGAGGGGAGTATTGTTCCTAAGGAGGCGATGATGCTGCCGCGAGTGCCGCGTAGTTTGTCGCCAACGGCTGTAGCGATATTAACTGCGAGTATGCCTGGCAGACTTTGAGCGATAGCGAGTAAATCGAGGAAGTCGTCGCGTTCAATCCAGTGGTATTTATCAACTATCTCCCGCTCTATAATCGAGATCATGGCCCAACCTCCACCGAATGTGAAAGCGCCTATCTTAAAGAATGATGCGAACAGTCTCCATAGAGGAGTCTTCGGTTCGCCGACTTTGATTTCTGTCTCTTCCATTTCTGGCATTAATGAATGGTGATAAAACAAGTGTATCGGAATGCCGCGCGGCAATTCCGATACACAAAATTAATATATCTTAACGGATCTCACAAATTTAATAGGCGTGGTCGGAAGATTCGAGGCCTTCGGGGGTGAGCTTCTTTTTGTCCATGCTGCGCCAAACGTAGGCGATGTAGGCGAGTACGAATGGTATCAGGATGGATACGTAGCTCATGGCTGTCAAGGTGAATTCCGAAGAGGATGCGTTTCGGATTGTGAGTGAATCTGCCGGATTGAGCAGTGATGGATAGAAAGGTGTGTCATTATAACCTGCAACCCAGAAAAGTGATGCCACAACAAGGAATGTGCCGATCCCTGTGAACCATATTCCTTTGGTGAAGTGTTTCCCGAAGCAAGACTTCAACCAGCCGAATAGCACGGCGACCACGCCGATGGTAAGGCATGCAAGCGCGGGCCAAAGTGCCATATAGTTATGATAATATTTGAATGGAGTAATTTCCACGCTCTTAGTTCTGATTCCTTCTGAGATAACGGTGTAGCCATCTGCAGTGAGGAGTGTGCCTAAGAACCAAAGGAAGAATACAAGGAAGATACCCCCATTGATAAATGCTTTTCCTTTAAGGGACTGGAAGAAGTCGGGGTCGTCGGTGATATTGTTCATCATATAGAGGCAGGCCTGTGTGCGTGCGAGGAAAAGAACCGCAATGCCAAGAATGAGGTTTTTCCAATTGAAGATGGCTTCAAAACCGTGGGTAGGAGCCCATTGTGAGATTACAGGTGCCGAACCGATGAGGAGATTTCCTTTGTTAACGGTGAATTCAGCTCCGAAGAAGAACATGGAAACAGCGACTCCAAGGAGAATGCAGCCGACACATCCGTTAAGAAATAGGAAGATGTCGTAGGTGCGGGTGCCGTAGAGGTTGCCTTTCTTGCGACGGAATTCATAGCTTACAGCCTGAACTACGAAGCTGAAGAGGATGAGAATCCAGAGCCAGTAAGCACCACCGAAGCTGGTGGAATAGAATAGGGGGAAGGAGGCGAATGCCGCTCCTCCGAAAGTGACGAGTGTTGTGAATGTCAATTCCCATTTACTTCCCATGGAGTTGACAATCAGGTCGCGTCTGAGTTTAGAACCTGCCGTGAGCAGCATGGACTGACCGCCTTGCACAAAGAGCAGGAAGACCAGGATGCCTCCTAATACGGAAACAAGCAGCCACCAATAATTCTGAAGATATTCGAGTGTCATTTTATATTCGTGTTAAAGAAGTTGTTTAAACAACTTCAGAGTTGTGTTTTTATATTTTAATCACTGGATTCCGAGACTTAGGAAAGGGTTTTCTTGGATTCTTTGCTTATCTGACGGCACATGATGCTTACTTCTGCAACCAAGAGAACGGTAAATATCAGAGCAAACAGCCAGAATGTTACCATGACTGAGGTTGCCGGTACTGCCGAAACAGAGGCTACGGTCGGGAGAAGATCCTGTACTGTCCAAGGCTGGCGGCCAACTTCGGCAACTGCCCATCCGGCTTCGGAGCATATCCACATAAACGGTACGGAGGCCATGGCAATCCATTGAATCCAAGTCTTTTTCTGCAAAAGCTCTGTGCGGTAAACAAGGAAGAGCACGATCACGAAGAATGCAAGGAAGTATGAACCGAGAATCACCATCACGCGGAACATTGTGAATGTAAGTCCGACAGGCGGAATGGCTTCGTCAACAGATTTGAAGTAGCCATAGCCGAAATAGGGGTAATTCTCACGCAGGGTGGTAAGAGTTGATGCCATCAGGGCGGAGTCTCCCGCTTCGCGCGCTTCGCCATATTCTTTGAGTGCCTGCTGGGCGAGTTTACCTTTTGCTATGCGATCCTGATATGAAACGGTATTGATTGTGTCGCCGTTGGCATCGATATCCACACCGTTGATGATATCAGTGATTCCGGGGATGAATGCGTCCATATCATGGCGACCAAGGATCGACAATCCGTTGGGAATTGCGATCTCAAACAAATATTCATCCTCATCGTTGTTCCAATCTTTATTCGGGTTGAGGATAGCAACCGCAGCAAGACTCTGACCCTGGTGTCCGTGATAGAGACCTTCCATGGCAGCGAGTTTCATAGGCTGGTGTTTGGTAACCTCAACGGCGGAGCCGTCGCCGGTGTACATGGTGAGAAGCATTCCGGCGAGTCCGAACCATGCGCCGACTTTTATAGAGCGGATAGCGAATTCAACATTGCGTTTTTTCCATAGGAACCAGCAGCTGACTCCGATTACAAATACACCTGACAGTGCCCAGCCACTGAGCACGGCATGAAAGAATTTATTGACAGCTATTCCGGAGAAGAGAGCCCAGAAGTTATCCATCACATTGCGCATCTGATCCGGATCAAATTCCATTCCCACGGGATATTGCATCCATGCGTTGGCAACAAGGATCCAGAGTGCGGAGATTGAGGCTCCAAGGGCTGTGAGCCATGTGGAGGCGAGGTGGAAACGCGGACTCACTTTGTTCCATCCGAAGAACATGACGGCAACGAAAGTGGATTCCATAAAGAATGCGAGGATACCTTCGATTGCGAGCGGCGCACCAAAGATGTCGCCTACAAACCAGGAATAGTTACTCCAGTTTGTGCCGAATTCGAATTCAAGGATGATACCTGTGGCGACACCGATAGCAAAGTTGATACCGAAAAGTCGCATCCAGAATTTGGTGGCGTAAAGCCATCTCTCGGATTTTGTCTTGAGGTAGATACTTTCCATAATGGCTACCATGACTGACAAACCGAGTGTGAGCGGCACAAAAAGCCAATGGTAGATGGCGGTGACTGCGAATTGCAGTCGCGACCAGTCGACGATAGAAGTTAGATCTGACATAGGTTATAGTGGTTTTAATGTTTAATTGTTTTTATCTTTTGTCGCTCCTTGAAGTCAATTCATTGCGAACGTGCTCGGCGCGAGCTTCGTCTGAATCAAAGTTTGTGGATAAGAAATTAGGGAAGAAAAGGAATTTCATCACAACAAAAAATATGAACAGCTTCACGAGGATGATCATCCATAGGGTTTTGCCGACGGTCATGTCCCGGAAGCCGGTGTAATAGAACATCCATATTCTTTTTATTCCCTGATATATTGATTTTAGGAGTTTCATGGAGTCTCAATTTGGTTGTTGGATATTTATATTTGACAAATTTAACAAAAAAATATATTAAATAGAAAAATCGTGGGAATTTTTGATTAACTTTGCATAGTTCATTAATTGCAGGCCTTTGTATGCAATTGAAATATTGATAACCCGGGGTTAGTTGTTGGAGACTGCCTCCCAAAAATGTTTAGACATAATGGCACTTTGGTTTGAATGTAAAGTGAGATATGATAAAATGATGGAAAATGGTATGGTGAAGAAGGTTAACGAGCCTTATCTCGTTGATGCTCTGACATTCACCGAAGCCGAAGCCCGCATAATGGAGGAGATGAAGCCTTTCATCTCCGGCGAGTATTCCATCTCTTCAGAAAAGAAAACAAAAATTTCCGAAATCTTTTTCAATGAAGGAGGCGACCGTTATTATCAGGTGAAAGTCAACTTCATTACACTTGATGAAAAAAGCGGTACGGAGAAGAAGACTTCCACTCTGATTCTTGTGCAGGCTTCAGATTTTGAAGATGCTCTCAAAAACTTCCTCGAAGGGATGAAGGGTACAATGGGAGACTTCGAGATCGCCTCTATTACCGAGACTATGTTGATGGATGTGTATCCTGCTAAATTAGGCTAATCTCATTAACGTAGAATCAAAATCGCACCCAAAGTGATGAGCGTAGCAGAAGAACTCGAAAAGTTGAAGACTGAGATACCCGCAGGAGTGAATCTTGTGGCGGTATCGAAATTTCATCCTGCCGAAATGATCAGAGAGGCTTATGCCGAAGGTCAGCGTCTGTTTGGCGAGAGCCGAGTGCAGGAACTTCTTGAGAAAATTAAAGAGCTCCCCGACGACATCAAATGGCATTTCATCGGACATCTGCAGACCAACAAGGTGAAGCAGCTTGTGGGGAATGTGTCCATGATCGAGAGTGTAGACTCTGAAAGACTGCTGGATTTGATTGATGCCGAATCGGAGAAAAAGGGTGTCATGACCCGTGTGCTCATGCAGGTGCATGTGGCAAAAGAGGAAACGAAATTCGGATTTTTACCCGCGGAGTTGAAAGAATATTTCTCATCAAGGAAATTCGAGCAGCTTACCAATACGCATATTTGTGGAGTGATGGGTATGGCGTCGAATACCGATGATCTTGAACGCGTGCGGGAGGATTTCAGATCGATTGCTAATATATATAATGAGATTAAGACAGTGATTTCTCCTGATCTGCGAGGATTCGATACCTTGTCGATGGGTATGAGCCACGACTGGAAAATAGCAGTGGAGGAGGGCGCTAATCTTATAAGGATCGGTAGTCGTATCTTCGGTGACCGATATTGAGAAGTTACTTATAGAAATATTAAAGTATTAATACCAAATAAAATCTAATATGGCACAAGCTAATCAGAAGCGATCTATCGTCGCTATTGTCACAATGTTCTTCATCTTCGCGATGATCTCTTTTGTGACAAACATGGCCGCCCCCTTCGGCAATATTTGGGGATTTAAGTATGAATGGGCAGGTATGGCCGGTAACCTTATGAACTTTACCGCTTATCTGTTCATGGGAATCCCTGCGGGTAACATGCTTATCAAGTATGGTTACAAAAAAACAGCGTTGATAGCTCTCGCGGTGGGTGCTATCGGTCTTGGCATCCAGTTACTTTCAAGTGTAGCCGGTGGTGGAGTAGAGGTTATCGGAGGTGAGAACCCCGTTTATCTTAACCTTTTCATCTATTTATTGGGTGCGCTTGTCTGCGGTTTCTGTGTGTGTATGCTCAACACAGTTGTTAACCCAATGCTCAATCTTCTTGGTGGCGGTGGTAACAAAGGTAACCAGCTCGTACAGGCAGGTGGCACACTCAACTCATTGTCAGGTACATTGACTCCGCTTCTCGTAGGTATGCTTGTCGGCACGCTGACAAAGGAGACTACCATGGCAGCGGTTTCACCTTTGGTGATCACCGGTATCGTGATCTTCGTGCTTGCCTTTATCATCATCTCGTTTATTAAGATTCAGGAGCCGCAGGCTAACCTTAAGAATGTGAAATACGAGCATTCACCTCTGGCATTCCGTCATTGCCTTCTCGGCGTTATCGCCATCTTCTTCTATGTTGGTATTGAGATCGGTATTCCCGGTGAGCTCAATGCTTGGCTTAGCCGTCAGAGCTTCGAGGGAGCGGCAGCCGTTGCTGGTTCGCTTGCCGCACTTTATTGGTTGATGATGCTCATCGGACGTTTCCTCAGCACAATCATCAGTGGAAAGGTTTCAACCCGTGCTCAGATGGTGACTGTGTCTTCAGTAGCAATCATTCTGGTTCTCATCGCTATCCTTCTGCCGGAGGATATCACATTCAAATCACCTGAAATTGCCACTCTGAACATCATGAGCGGTCAGGTTCCGTTGAAGTGTCTTTTCTTGTTCCTTTGCGGTCTTTGCACTTCAGTGATGTGGGGTGGTATCTTCAACCTTGCAACAGAAGGCTTGGGTAAATATACAGCTAAGGCTTCAGGTCTTTTCATGATGATGGTAGTTGGTGGTGGTATCATGCCGTTTATCCAGGACTGGATCGCACGTTCATTGGGCGGTGGCACCTTCGGCTACATCAACAGTTACTGGTTGGTGATTGCGATGCTCGCTTACATCCTCTATTATTCTGTAGTGGGATCCAAGAATGTAAATAAAGATATCCCGGTTGATGAGGAACCCTTCGATCTCAGAGATCTCTAATCGGATTGGACTTGTTATTAAAATTATTTATATAAGAGAAAATTCGCGACACCGGCAGGAAACGTCTCCTGCGGGTGTCGCGTATGTCAGCAGTTATGGATAAGAAAATAATGAATGAAGCCGCGAATAATTTACGCGTGCTTATCGCCGAAATGGTGGAGAAATCAAAATCCGGACACCCCGGAGGAGCTATGGGTGGCGCGGATTTTGTCAATGTTTTGTATTCAAAATTCTTGGTTTACGATCCTGAAGATCCGAAATGGTTTGCGCGTGATCGTTTCTTCCTTGATCCCGGACACATGTCGCCGATGCTTTACAGTATTCTTGCATTGACCGGAAAGTTCACAATGGAAGAACTTCAGAATTTCCGTCAGTGGGGAAGTGTTACACCCGGTCATCCGGAGGTTGATGTGGAGCGTGGAATCGAAAATACATCCGGTCCTCTTGGTCAGGGTCATGTAATGGCTGTAGGTGCAGCTATTGCAGAGCGTTTCCTTGCTGCTAAATTCGGAGAGGTTGTAGCACACAAGACTTATGCCTTCATTTCAGACGGTGGTATCCAGGAGGAAATTTCTCAGGGTGCAGGTCGCATTGCCGGTAAATTAGGTTTGCACAATCTGATCATGTTCTATGATTCGAATAAGGTTCAGCTCTCAACAACCGTAGAGGATGTGACTAATGAAGACACGGCTGCAAAATATCGTGCATGGCATTGGAATGTGATTGAGGTAGACGGCACAGATCCGGAAGCTATCGCCGGAGCTTTGCAGACTGCACTTGAAGAGAAAGAGAAACCGACACTTATCATCGGTAACACGATTATGGCTCGCGGTGCTGTTGATGCGGAAGGTAAGTCAATGGAGGGTGCGATCTCAACTCACGGTCAGCCCCTTTCTGCAGCAGGCGCTGATATTGACAAGACTGTGGAAAACCTTGGCGGAGATCCGAAAAATCCCTGGGTTATCCGTGACGATGTCAAAAAGCTTTATGCAGAGCGCGCTGAGGAGCTTAAAGGAATCGTAGCAAAACGTAAAGCAGAATATAAGGAATGGAGTGAGAAAAATCCGGAACTCGCAAAAGAACTCGAGGACTTCAAGGCACTCCGTCTTCCTGAACTTAACTGGGATTCCATTGAATTCAAACCTAATATGGCAAGTCGCGCTGCGTCAGCAACGGTTCTCGGCTTCCTTGCAGAGCACGTGAAGAACATGATCGTTTCAAGTGCCGACCTCGCAAATTCAGATAAAACGGATGGCTTCCTTAAGAAGACAACCGTATTGTGTAAAGAGGATTTCTCAGGAGGATTCCTGCAGGCAGGTGTGGCCGAGCTCACCATGGCATGTATCATCAACGGTATCGCGCTTCACGGAGGTGTGTTCGGAGCTTGCGCCACTTTCTTCGTATTCTCCGATTATATGAAACCGGCGATCCGTATGTCAGCCCTTATGGAGTTGCCCGTTAAGTTTATCTATACACACGACTCCTTCCGCGTAGGTGAGGATGGCCCCACACATGAGCCAATTGAGCAGGAAGCTCAGATCCGCCTTATGGAGCAGATAACAAATTTCAGCGGTAAACCCTCAGTGTTGGTTCTTCGTCCTGCAGACTCGGCAGAAACCGTTGCCTCTTACAAATTGGCGATGGAGAACACAGAGACTCCGACCGTGCTAATCTTCTCGCGTCAGAATCTTGAGGATCTTCCCGGTGAAAACCGCAGAGAAGAGGCAAAGCAGACCGAGAAAGGTGGTTATGCCGTTGTAAAAGCTGAGAATCCTGACATCGTACTCGTCGGCAATGGTAGCGACGTAGCTCTTCTTGTGCATGCAGCTGAGGCATTGAAGGCGGAGGGTGTGAAAGCGCAGGTTGTATCTGTTCCTTCAATCGGACTTTTCAATCGTCAGAGCGAGGAATATCGTCGCAGTGTAATCCCCGCAGGTGTTAAATTGTTTGGTCTGACATCAGGTCTGCCGGCTACTTTATATCCTTTGCTCAACGGAGGAGAATATGAGTTTGTAGGCATGGAAAGATTCGGTGCATCGGCTCCTGCAAAGGTTCTGGACGAAAAATTCGGCTATAATTGCGAAAATGTGACAAAAAAAATTAAACATTTTTTAAATAAATAGTGTTTATATGTAAAAAAGTACTAACTTTGCAACTCGAAATTGTAAACTGACTTTTTTAGATTGGCAGTTATAGGTTTTAGAAACAAAGTTATACCCACTATAAACAAGCTAATAAAGACAATTACATAAATTAATTAATTTGTTGTTTTATGAAGAAAAGTGTATTATTTACTCTCGCTGCTTTGGCTGCAGGCGCATTCAGCGCTAACGCTCAGGAGGTGACTTATGTAGAGGATTGCTCACAGGGTTATCTTCAGAACAAAGCAAAAGACAATTGGTTTATGACCGTTCAGGGTGGTTCTAACATCCTTTTCGGTAACAGCAACATCCATGCTGATCTTAAGAATCGTTTCGGCGGTAACGCAGGTCTTTACTTCGGTAAATGGGTTACTCCTACATTCGGTTTCCGTTTCGGTGGTCAGTATCTTATGACCAAAGGTGCTACTCGTTATTCTACTATGATGTTCCGTAAAATGAACGAAGGTGCACTTGCAAACGGTTACTATCCCACTAAGATGCAGGCTGTATCTCCCGAGTTCGATGTTCTCATCAACCTTACTAACTGGTGGTGTGGTTATCGTCCCGGTCGCGTTTATAACGCAGTTCTCCACGGAGGTGGTGGCGCAATGTTCATGTTCCGTCGCGCATATGATGGCAATGATCTTCGTTGGCGTTCAGCTCACGACACTCCCATCTACATCGCAGCAGGTTTGCAGAACAACTTCGCAGTTAGCAAACGCGTAGATCTTTTCCTTGATGTAAACTATCAGATCTTCAAGATGGCTGGTGTTCCCAACCACTACGTACAGGATCTTCAGCTTTCTGCCGGTCTTAACGTTAAGTTCGGTAAGACAGAGTGGAACTGCCCTGTTACTGCTGTTTGCCCCACTTGGAAATACACAGATGCTGAGGGTGATGCTCTCGTAGCTCGTCTCGCTCAGGCTGACGCTAAGATCAAAGATCTTCAGAAACAGCTCGACGAGTGCCTCAAACGTCCTGTTGTAGAGAAAGTAAGCTGCGAAGGTCTCGCAACTATCTACTATCCCATCAACCAGTACTCAATCTCTAACCGTGAGAAGACTATCCTCAAATCTCTTGCTGAGGTTATGAAGGAGACTCCTAACCAGAAATACATCCTCACAGGTTGGGCTGACAACTACACTGGTAACGATGAGATCAACACTCGCCTCCGCAACCAGCGTGTAAACACTGTTAAGGATTACCTCGTTAAGTGTGGTGTTTCTGAGAGCCAGCTCGATGCTCGCATCGACGCAGCTAACTTGACTGACTTCGGTGTTAAGGGTGCTCCCCTTGATCGTGCCGTAACTATCAAGCTCGCTGACTAATCTCAGGATTGACAGTAAAATAAAAAATTAAAGGTCTGCTTCGGCAGGCCTTTATTTTTTAATACTTATCCTCAAATTTCACCAAATTACTATATGGATAATATTGTCGCAAAATATAAACACAGAGGCACGGAGGTACAGAGCTGGGATAGCAATGTATTGATAATAAAGTATATGGCACAGAGGAATTGCCAGCAATTCTAAAGAGAGACAGAGAATTGTTGCCGAATGGCTCTGTGCCTCAGTTGATCACGAAGTGATCCTCAGTACCGTTAATTTTGTGGCAATTCTCTGTCCCTCTGTGACTCTGTGTCAATGAATTATAGATTTAGAAAACTTTGGGGAGTTTTCGTGATAGTCAATTAGGATTATTTGTTACAGGAGTTTTGCGGCATCGGGGAGAGGAGGGATTTCAATCGATATTGGGAGTTTGGAAACAGGATGTGTGAATTCTATTTTGTGTGCTTGTAATGAGATGCCTCCATCGCGGTTGCTTCTGCGCGCGCCATATTTCAGATCTCCCTTGATCGGATGACCGGTTGCTGAGAGTTGGGCGCGGATTTGATGTTTACGGCCCGTAAGAAGATTGATCTCTAATAATGTATAGCGATCCCCGGTGGCAATAGTCTTATAATTCAATATTGACTTCTTTGCTGCGGGATTTTTATCGTCGGATATGAATGTCTTGTTTATTCTTCCGTCGGATACGAGATAATTCTCAAGAGTAGCCTCGCTTTTCTCAGGTTTGCCTTCCACAAGTGCCCAGTAGGTTTTGTGTATCTCACCGTCGCGGAGCATACGGTTGAGTCGTTCAAGTGCCTTGGAAGTTTTAGCGAATATCACGAGTCCGGCTACAGGACGGTCAATTCGGTGAACGACACCGCAGAATACATTTCCCGGCTTGTTGTATTTCTCTTTAAGGTATGATTTGATAGTTTCAGAGAGGGGAGTGTCGCCGGTTTTGTCTCCCTGCACAATTTCTCCAACTTCTTTGTTGACGATAATGATGTGATTATCTTCGTAGACAACTTCCATAACTAAATAAAAAAAAGCCGACTTTTCAGTCGGCGTTAGTAGCGGGGGCAGGACTCGAACCTACGACCTTTGGGTTATGAGCCCAACGAGCTACCACTGCTCCACCCCGCGGTGTTATTTTGTACTGCAAAGTTAATACCATTTTTTTTAATGTGCAAATATTTTCGCTAAAATTTTTCAGAAAATATGTTTTGGGGCATATTTTTGTGCTTTTTCGGCATATCAGCAACAATTGATAATGATGAATTGAAGAAAATTTGCTAAATTTGCTCAATGAATGCGCTATTGTGCATTGAAGTTGTTTAAACTAATTTACGAAAGTTAAAATTGAGATTAGAAATTATCTTTTATTAACCTTTACGGATCTTTTTGGATTCTTTCTCCCTTTTCATCGGTGACAACCGAAAGGTTGCCACCTCTTCAAATGAAGAAACCATCTCAAAAATATCTCGTAAATCTTAATAAAAAATTAGTTTAAGCAACTTCATCCTGATTCCCCTATAACTAATGAAATGGTAAAGAAAACCCGAGAAAAATTCATAGAGGTTGCCCGGCAGCTGTTTGCTCGAAAGGGAGTGGAGAATACTACCATGAATGATATCGCCTCCGCTTCAGATAAAGGGCGTCGCACAATCTATACCTATTTTAAAAGTAAAAGGGAGATCTTCAATGCAGTAATCGACAATGAGTCGGAGCAATTGTTGCAACGGCTGCGTGTTATAGTGGCGCAAGCTATTTCGCCCGAAGAGAAACTGAGGGAGTATGTAGATTGCCGATTGCAGACAATGCGGGAGATAGTTTCGCGTAATGGATCGCTGAGAGCCGGATTTTTTCGTGATGTAAGAAAAGTGGACCGTGCGCGTGCTATCATATCAAGAAAAGAGGCAGCATTATTGATGGAGATCCTAAGAGAGGGAATCGAGACCGGTGATTTTGAAATAGAGAGCGTAAAAGAAAGTGCTTTGATTATCGTCAATGCCATTCAAGGTCTGGATGTGCCGTATATAAGGGATGGTTTATTGCAATATGGAATGGAGGATAATACTATTCAGCGTGTAATCACGGACCTGATATTGCATGGAATAGTCAGAAGATAGCAAAGCATGATTAAAAATATAGCAGGTTGAAACACTGAAGGTAAATAAAGATTGGAATAGGTTTGAAGAGAAATTAAATTAACAGTAACTTTTAAAAGCAACCATTAATGTTTATCAATTCGATGGGGATATATGTCCCGAGCCAGAGAGTCGCTAATGATCACTTCCTGAATGTGAACGGTCTGACTTCAGAATGGATAGAACAGCGCACCGGCATCAAAACAAGATCAAAAGCCGGAGAGGATGAAAACGTAGATACAATGGCAATCTGTGCCGTTGAGGATGCGGTGAGTCGCCTTGATTATGATCCAAAAGAAGTGGGGTTGATTGTTGCCGCTCATTATTGTGCGTATGACACTGTTGCCACAGTGGCTCATAAAGTGCAGCGTCACCTCGGAATCAACGGAGCCAAGGCAGTGTATGCGTCATCCGCCTGCTCTTCATTCATTAATGGCCTTGAAATAATTGAAGGTTACTTTGCAATGGGTAAAGCGGATAAGGCGTTGTTGATATGCAGTGAGCATAACACCTATTACTCCAATGAATCCGATCCGAAGAGCGGGCACCTCTGGGGAGACGCAGCCGTGGCTTATTTTATATCAAAGGATAGGCAGAGCGAATCAGATCTTAAGATAATTGATATCTACACAGAGGGTCTCGGCGATCTTGGTAAAGGTCCGGGGGGTGTGTGCCTTCGTCCGAAGGAGGATGGCATAACGATGCCCGATGGCAGGGATGTCTTTATCCACGCATGCCGATATATGATCCATGCGCTGAATAAATCGCTCGAAAGTGCCGACCTGACAAAGGATGATATATCAAAGTATATCTGTCATCAGGCTAACAAGCGCATTGTGGCTCAAGTGGCTCATCAGTTGGATATGGATATGGATAGATTCATCAACAACATCGAAGAATTGGGCAATACCGGATCGGCATCGGCAGCCTTGGTTCTTGCTCAGAATATAGATGATATCCGGAAAGGTGACAAGATTGCCTTGATGGTGTTTGGCGGTGGATATTCATGCGGGTGTTTCATCGTTGAAAAGTAATTGAGAAAAGCTTAATAAGTAAGTGAGAAAAATAAATGAACAAATAAAAGGAAGTTATTTTTGAGATGATTTGAGTACGGAATGAAGGCGCATAGCGTGCTATGCAACTGAATGACAAGCTCAAAGCATCCAAAAAGAACGAGTTTTATTGTTCAAGTATTTTATTTCACATATATCGTTTTATTTTTAGAACTTACTTAAACAATAGTTATATGAAACTTCTTGAAGGAAAGACAGCGATCGTAACAGGCGCTGCAAGAGGAATCGGCAAAGAGATTGCCTTGAAATTTGCATCTGAAGGATGTAACATCGCATTTACTGATCTCGTAATCGATGAGAACGGTAAGAAAACAGAGGAAGAGATCGCAGCATTAGGTGTTAAATGCAAAGGTTATGCTTCCAACGCAGCTGATTTTGCTGCAACAGAGAAGACCGTAGAGGAGATTAAAGCAGAGTTCGGTCGTATCGATATTCTCGTGAACAATGCAGGTATCACAAAAGATGGTTTGATGCTGAGAATGACAGAACAGCAGTGGGACGCAGTTATTGCCGTCAACCTCAAATCTGCATTCAACTACATTCATGCGGTTCTTCCCATCATGATGCGTCAGAAATCAGGCTCCATCATCAATATGGCGTCGGTGGTAGGTGTTCATGGAAACGCAGGTCAGTCTAACTACGCTGCATCAAAGGCCGGTCTTATCGCCCTCGCCAAGAGTATCGCGCAGGAGGTTGGTTCACGTGGTATCCGTGCGAATGCAATCGCTCCCGGATTTATCGAGACAGCTATGACCGAGGCTCTTCCCGCAGAGGTACGTGAGGAATGGTGCAAGAAGATTCCGTTGCGTCGTGGCGGTCAGGTAGCTGACATCGCTAACGTAGCAACATTCCTTGCTTCCGATATGGCAGGATACGTAACCGGTCAGGTTATCCAGGTTGATGGCGGTATGAACATGTAATTATCTTCATCGCTAAATAACAGTGAATAAATATGCAATAATAGTCGCCGGCGGGGAGGGAAACCGCGCCGGCGGCTCTGTTCCTAAGCAGTTCCAGTTAATAGGGGGTATTCCGATGCTCTGGTGGTCGGTGAGAGCGTTTCATAAGGAAGATCCGGAAACGCGAATCATCCTGGTGCTTCATCCGGGTTTCTTCGATTACTGGGAAATGCTGAGTGATGAACTCCCGGAAGAGGATCAAAAGATAAAAGTTCATATCAGTTGCGGGGGCAGGTCACGTCTTGAGTCTGTGAAAAACGGCCTGATGTCTGTTGATAACACAGCGGATTGTTATGTTGCCGTGCATGATGCGGCACGTCCGATGCTCACGTCTGAACTCATAAAGGAAGGTTGGGAGAATGCGTGTAAATATAATGCCGCAATTCCAGTGGTAGAGATGACGAGCAGTCTGAGGCGATTGGAACCGGAGGGGAGCATCGCTGTTCCACGAAAAGATTATGTGGAGGTGCAGACTCCTCAGTTCTTTTCAAGCCGCCTCCTGATCTCAGCCTATAATCAACCGCTTGTCGACACTATGACAGATGACGCCTCGGTGGTAGAGGCTGCCGGAGCAAAGGTCAGCTTATTCAAAGGGTATCCTTATAATATTAAAGTCACAAATAACCTTGATATAAAGATTGCAGAATTGCTGATGATGCAACTTCAATATGACTTTTCTTGACACGGACATAAAATTTCTTAAGGGGGTTGGAGAAAAGAAAGGTAAACTCCTGGGCGACGAACTTGAGATTTCCACGTTCGCCGACTTGCTGTATACATTCCCGTACAGGTATGTGGATACCAGCCGCTTTTATAAGATAGCGGAATTCACAGGAGAAATGCCGTCCGTGCAGGTATTGGGGCAATTCATAAATTTCACGACAGAAGGGGAGGGGGTAAAAAAAAGATTAAAAGCCACATTCAGCGATGGATCAAGATTCATGGAAATAGTGTGGTTTACAAAGATAGAATTTTTCAAGGGGGCGTACAAGCCCGGACAATATTATATACTTTTCGGGAAACCAACACAATTTAGGGATGTCTGGCAAATGGCGCATCCGGAGGTTAACTCATACGATGCCTCGAAGCCCCCGACAGGTTTCCGTGGAATTTATTCCATCCCTGATAAACTGCGCAAACGGGGACACTCCACCCGTTTGCTTTCCGATCTCGTTAAAAATCTGTTTGAGAATGCTAAAATACGCGAGGTCCAGGATACCTTGCCGGCAGAGGTGATAAGTAAGTATAATCTGATGCCGCTGCTGGAATCGTTATATAACCTTCATTTTCCGCAGAGTCCCGATAAATTGAAGAAAGCCCGCGAGAGAATGAAATTTGAGGAACTTTTCTATCTTCAGCTGCATATTCTCAGGTTCTCAAGGGAGCGCGGTCGTAGAATAAAAGGGCATGTCTTCCCTCGGATAGGGGAGTTTTTCAATAATTATTACAACAACTATATACCATTCGAGTTAACCGGAGCACAGAAAAGGGTGTTGCGCGAAATCAGGAATGATATGCGCACCGGTCGGCAAATGAACCGACTGCTCCAAGGCGACGTGGGAAGTGGCAAAACCATGGTGGCATTCATGACAATGCTGATGGCCATCGATAACGGTTTCCAGGCGGCGATAATGGCTCCAACGGAGATCCTTGCCACACAGCATTACGAGACTATCAAAGGGTGGAGCGAAAAGATCGGGCTCAGGGTTGAGCTTCTGACCGGAAGCACGCGGGTTAAAGCGCGCCGTGAGATCCATCAGGGTTTGCTTGACGGCTCAATAAACATAATAGTTGGTACGCACGCACTGATTGAAGATAATGTTCAATTCAAGAGTCTCGGACTAACGGTGATCGATGAGCAACATCGGTTCGGTGTGGCGCAGCGAGCTAAGATGTGGAAAAAAAGTGAGGTTGCTCCCCATGTGCTTGTCATGACGGCCACACCAATTCCGCGTACACTTGCCATGACTGTCTACGGAGATCTGGAAGTATCCGTGATAGATGAATTGCCACCCGGAAGAAAGCCTATCCAGACTTACCTGCGTTTCGATAATGACCGAACGGAGGTTTACAGATTGATAAACCGGGAATTGCAGGCAGGTAGGCAGATTTATATCGTTTATCCTCTTGTAAAGGAGAACGAGAAACTTGATCTGAAGAGTGTGGAAACCGGGCTTGAAAGAATCCGGGGGATATTCCCGAATGTCAAGGTGTGTATGGTACACGGCAAGATGAAACCCTCCGAGAAAGATTGCCAGATGGAGTTGTTTGTCAGTGGCGAAGCCCGAATACTTGTGGCAACCACGGTGATTGAAGTCGGGGTGAACGTGCCCAATGCATCGGTGATGCTGATAGAGAACGCCGAACGGTTCGGACTTTCTCAGCTTCATCAGTTGCGCGGACGGGTCGGACGAGGAGCCGAACACAGTTACTGCATACTGATGTCAAAAAACAATATCGGGGGTGATACCCGGAAACGACTTGGCATAATGACAGATACCACCGATGGCTTCCTGATATCCGAAGCAGATATGAAAATGCGAGGTCCCGGCGATATGGAGGGAACCCAACAGAGTGGAATAGCGTTTAATCTAAAGGTGGCAAATCTTGCAACCGACGGGCAGATACTGAATATCGCACGTCAGACAGCGATTGAGATCCTCAATGCGCATCCTGAATTCATAGAGACTCCGGCTGAAGGGAAGGATAACTATTCAGGAGGTGAACTGAAGCTCTCAATGGAGTCTGTAATGAAGATTCGTAAAGAGTTGCACCTGCGTTTTTCAAAGAAATATGACTGGTCGCAGATAAGTTGATTGCTGTCGGCGGTCGGGATAAAATTGATAATTATGAGAGAAAAAGAATTCCTTCCGTTGGTAGAAGAAAAATTAGGTATAGCGGAATTAAATCAGATGCAGCGCAAAATGATGGAGCAGGCATCTGAATCAAGAGATATTATACTTCTGTCGCCAACCGGCTCCGGTAAGACTCTTGCCTTTATATTGCCGATGCTAAAGATACTAAAACCCTCTACGGGTAGGGTTCAGGCAGTGGTTGTGGCGCCATCACGAGAGCTCGTGATCCAGATATCGCAAATCATCAACAAGATAGCCAACGGATTTAAGGTAACGCAACTTTATGGTGGACATAAGGTTGAAGATGAGGTAAATTCGTTGTCGGCAGGCACCGATATCATTGTTGCCACCCCCGGCAGGCTCCTGGATCATATCAACCGCCGAAATATTGACGTGTTGCCAACCAGAATCCTTGTGCTTGACGAGTTCGATAAATCTCTGGAGCTCGGCTTTGAAAAGGAGATGAAGAAGATCGTGGACCGATTGAAGAATGTAAGCCGCTACATCCTCACCTCAGCGACGCAATCTGATCTCCTTCCGGATTTTCTGCAACTGAATAATCCTATAACCCTCAATTATCTTGAAGATAATAAAAAGCTGCATAAACGTCTCAGGGTGCACAGGGTGGATTCGGACGTTAACGACAAACTGGAATCACTTGTGACATTGTTGAATCATCTTGCCGATGGAAAAGAGCCGGAACGGTGCATAGTTTTTGTAAATTACCGCGAGAGTGCCGAACGAGTTGCTCAGTATCTTAAAAAGAAGGGCATTCCGGTTGTGTTGTATCACGGCGCGCTTGACCAGCATGAGCGTGAAACGGCTGTGGCAACTTTCAACAACGGAAGCAAACCGGTGCTGGTAGCCACCGACCTCGCATCGCGCGGATTGGATATAGAGGGTGTGAAGTCTATCATCCATTATCATCAGGCGCTGACTCCGGAAACATATACGCACCGAAACGGAAGAACCGCACGTGTAGACCGCACAGGAGATGTCTATGTGCTTGTAGGTCCGAAAGAGGATATCAAGGATTTTACCGAATTTGATGATACCCTTTATCCGGATGCGTCGGCAGGGCTGCCCGCTGCTCCCCAATTTGCCACACTCCGATTCTCGGCCGGAAAGAAAGAGAAGCTCTCAAAGGGAGATATTGTAGGTTTCCTCGTAAAAGAGGGTGGTGTTGATCCTGCCGGAATCGGGAAGATAGATGTCTATGACCATTATTCCCTTGTGGCCATACCATTTACGGAAGCGGAGGAGACAGTAGCCAAACTGAAAGGAAAAAAGATAAAGGGTGAAAAACGACTCATATCATTGGTGTGATATGTTGTAATTTAATTTTGCTGGTTGCTTAAATTTTGTTAACTTTGTAACTTGATAAAGAAGTTGTAAGGAAAATACTGCAACTTCCGAGTCAAACCTCCGACCAAAGTTTTGGCTGGTGAACCCGAGCCACTTAAAGAATGAAGTTGCTTAAGCAACTTCAAAAGCACACATATCGGGCTAAGAAAGGAGATGTATTCCTGAAAGAATAGAAGACAATTTTAAAAATCGATTATAACTATGAGCAAAGCAAAGAAGTTTCTGACGTGCGATGGCAACCAGGCAGCCGCGCATATCAGCTACATGTTTAGCGAAGTAGCCGCAATCTATCCGATTACTCCGTCATCTACAATGGCAGAGTATGTAGATGATTGGTCGGCAGCCGGAAGAAAAAATATCTTCGGCGAGACAGTATTGGTGCAGGAGATGCAGAGTGAAGGAGGAGCGGCAGGTGCTGTTCACGGATCACTTCAGGCAGGTGCATTGACCACAACCTACACTGCATCACAGGGTCTCTTGCTTATGATCCCTAATATGTACAAGATTGCAGGTGAGCTTCTTCCTTGCGTGTTCCACGTATCAGCTCGTACACTTGCTTCACACGCCCTCAGCATCTTCGGCGATCATCAGGATGTTATGTCAGCCCGTCAGACCGGATTTGCAATGTTCTGCGAAGGTTCCGTGCAGGAGGTTATGGATCTTGCTGCCGTATCGCATCTTTCTGCTATCAAAGGTCGCGTGCCGTTCATCAACTTCTTTGACGGTTTCCGCACTTCACACGAGATTCAGAAGATTGAGGCTCTCAGCGAAGAGGATCTTGAACCGCTGTTGGATCGCGAAGCCCTCGCAGAGTTCCGTCAGCGTGCTCTTAATCCTGATAAGCCCGTTGCACGCGGCATGGCAGAGAACCCCGATGTATTCTTCCAGCACCGCGAGGCAAGCAATCCTTACTACAATGCAATCCCTGAGATTGTAGAGAACTACGTCAAGGAGATCAATAAGATCACAGGTCGCAACTACGGTTTGTTCGATTACTACGGAGATCCCGAGGCAGATCGCGTGATTATCGCTATGGGTAGCGTAACAGAGTGTATCAAGGAAACAATCGATTATCTCCGTGCCAAAGGTGAGAAAGTCGGCGTTGTTTGCGTACACCTTTACCGTCCCTTCTCTGCAAAACATTTCCTTGCAGCTGTTCCTGCAACTGCAAAACGTATTGCAGTACTCGACCGTACAAAAGAGCCCGGAGCTAACGGCGAGCCCCTTTACCTCGATGTTAAAGACTGCTTCTATGGTAAAGAGAACGCGCCCCTTATCGTTGGCGGTCGCTACGGTCTCAGCTCAAAAGATACTACTCCCGCTCAGATTGTGGAGGTTTACGACAATCTTAAACTTGCTGAACCCAAGAATCACTTCACTATCGGTATTGTAGACGACGTAACATTCCATTCGCTCCCGCTCAGCCCTGAAATCAATGTAGGCGACGAGGGTATGTTCCAGGCTAAATTCTACGGACTTGGTGCAGATGGTACAGTCGGTGCAAACAAGAACTCAGTGAAGATCATCGGTGACAATACAGATAAATATTGTCAGGCTTACTTCTCTTACGACTCTAAGAAATCAGGTGGTTTCACTTGCTCGCACCTCCGTTTCGGCGACACTCCGATCCGTTCTACCTACCTGGTGAACACTCCTAACTTCGTGGCTTGCCACGTTCAGGCATATCTCCACATGTATGATGTGCTCCGTGGTCTTCAGCCCAACGGAACATTCCTTCTCAATACAATCTGGGAGGGTGAGGAACTCGTTAAGAATCTGCCCAACAAGGTAAAACGTTATCTTGCTCAGAATAATATCAATGTATATTATATCAATGCAACCAAGATTGCACAGGAGATTGGTCTTGGTAACCGTACCAACACTATCCTTCAGAGCGCATTCTTCCGTATCACCGAAGTAATTCCGGTTGATCTTGCAGTAGAGCAGATGAAGAAATTCATCCAGAAGTCATACGGCAAGAAGGGTGAGAATATCGTAAACATGAACTATGCTGCCGTAGATCGCGGTGGAGAGTATCATAAACTCGATGTTGATCCCGCATGGGCATCACTTGAGGATGACGCACCCGCAGCAGCTCCTGCTCCCGATTTCATCACAAACGTAGTTCGTCCGATCAATGCTCAGGATGGCGATCTCCTCCCCGTAAGTGTATTTGCTGATTGCGCCGACGGCACATGGCAGCAGGGTACTGCAGCATACGAGAAGCGTGGCGTTGCAGCATTCGTTCCCGAATGGAATCCCGAGAACTGTATTCAGTGTAACAAGTGTTCGTTCGTATGTCCTCACGCTTGTATCCGTCCGTTCGTACTCACTCCCGAGGAGGCTGAGGCTGCTCCGTTCGGCGAAGAGCACTCAATCCCGGCTATCGGCAAAACATTCACCGGCATGCGCTTCGTTCAGCAGGTTGATGTCCTTGACTGTCTTGGTTGCGGTAACTGTGCTGACGTTTGTCCCGGTAAGAAAGGTGAGAAGGCATTGCGCATGGTTCCCGAGGAATCTCAGCTTGCACAGCAGGAGAACTGGGATTGGCTTGTTAAGAATGTCAAGAGCAAAGCTGATCTCGTAGACGTTAAACTTAACGCCAAGAACAGCCAGTTCGCTACTCCGTTGTTCGAGTTCTCAGGTGCATGTTCTGGTTGTGGTGAGACTCCCTATCTTAAGCTCATTTCACAGCTCTATGGTAACCACCAGATGGTAGCAAACGCAACAGGTTGCTCTTCAATCTATTCAGGTTCAGTTCCCTCAACTCCTTACACCACCGATGCAGAGGGTCATGGTCCCGCTTGGGCAAACTCACTCTTCGAGGATTTCTGTGAGTTCGGTCTCGGTATGTATCTCGGTTACGAGAAGATGCGTGCCCGTGTGGAGGATATCTGCAAGAAACTTGAGGCAGATGAGAACGCACCTCAGGATCTCCGCGATGCTGCCAAGGCATGGTATGAGAATAGAAACGATGCAACACTTTCTCACAACTACGGATACGATCTCACAGAGGTGGCTAAGAAATATGCCGACAAGTGTGAGAATTGCGCAACTCTGATCAACCTCCGCCACTACATGACAAAACGTAGCCAGTGGATCGTAGGTGGTGACGGCGCAAGCTACGATATCGGTTTCGGAGGTCTCGACCACGTGATTGCTTCCGGAAAGAATGTGAATATCCTCGTTCTTGATACAGAGGTTTACTCCAACACCGGTGGCCAGTCTTCAAAATCAACACCTATTGGTGCGATTGCGAAATTCGCTGCAGCCGGTAAGCGCATACGTAAGAAAGACCTCGGACTTATCGCTACAACTTACGGTTACGTTTATGTTGCTCAGATTGCAATGGGTGCAGATAACGCTCAGACACTGAAGGCTATCCGTGAGGCAGAGGCATACGATGGTCCGTCGTTGATCATTGCATACGCTCCCTGTATCAACCATGGTATCAAGAAAGGTATGGGTCACAGCCAGGAAGAGGAGAAGCAGGCCGTAGAGTGCGGTTACTGGCAGCTCTGGCGCTACAACCCCGCATTGGAGAATGAAGGTAAGAATCCCTTCAGCCTTGACTCTAAGGAGCCCGACTGGAGCAAGTTTGACGACTTCCTCAAAGGCGAGGTGCGTTTCGCATCGCTCTTCAAGATGTTCCCGCAGGATGCTGAGGAGCTCTTCAAAGCTGCGAAAGCAAATGCACAGTGGCGTTACAACAATTACAAGCGTCTTTCTCTTCAGAACTGGGGTACAGATCCCGAGTTGACACCCGAGGAGGAGGCACTCCGTAAAGGATAAGAACTTCCGCAAATACTAAAATAATGGGAAAGCTTGATCTTAAGGTCAAGCTTTCTCTTTTTTAATATGA
The DNA here is from genome assembly GCA_014802175.1 of Bacteroides sp. GTDB lineage: Bacteria > Bacteroidota > Bacteroidia > Bacteroidales > Muribaculaceae > Lepagella. The sequence goes on along the minus strand of JAAVCU010000023.1, from coordinate 25,205 downwards.
TTGATAGCACTAAGTAAGTATTCAAAATTAACCGATATTAAGAGATTTAGTTATCTTTTATACTATCTTGGGCTTCTTTTTTGCCGCTTTTAACGTGTAGCTCAGTCGAATACGAAAGTATTCTCCTTCGCTCCGCGTCAAAATCGCCTAAAAAATAAGCTCCAACATAGTATAAATTAATTTTGAACACTTACTTAATTAAATAAAATTTAGTAAATTTGCATTTAAATAGAATAGGGGCTTCCGGAGCCTTTTACTTATGAATTAAGGATATGCTTGAAAAAATTAATGCATTAAAAGAAGAGATAAGCGCGGCGGTGGCTTCCAATCTTCAGGAGGTTGAGGATCTGCGCATAAAATATCTGAGCAAGAAAGGCTCGATTTCTCAGCTGATGGTTGAATTCCGCACAGTTCCGGCTGAAATGAAAAGGGAGCTTGGTCAGAAAATCAACGAGCTGAAGAATATCGCTACAGAGCGTATCGCTGCTCTTAAGGATGGATTTGCAACGTCGGGTGATTCCGAAGCAGAATCTCTTGACCTTACACGCACAGCCACACCATACGAGTTGGGAACGAGACATCCGTTGTCGATAGTTAAAAACGAGATGCTGCGAATCTTCGCCGGGATGGGCTTCACCATCGCTGAAGGTCCGGAGATTGAAGATGACTGGCATGTGTTCGAGTCACTTAACTTTGCGCCCGATCATCCTGCTCGCGATATGCAGGATACCTTCTTTATCTCGCGCAACCCTGCCGACATTCTTCTGCGCACTCACACTTCATCGGTTCAGACTCGCGTAATGGAGCATGCGCAGCCTCCAATCCGTATTGTCTGCCCCGGACGTGTTTATCGTAATGAGGCCATTTCTGCCCGCGCTCACTGCTTCTTCCATCAGGTTGAAGGACTTTATATCGACAAGAACGTTTCGTTTGCCGACCTCAAGCAGGTGCTTCTCGGTTTCGCTCAGCAGATGTTCGGACCTGAGACCAAGATCCGTCTGCGTCCGTCGTATTTCCCCTTCACCGAGCCTTCTGCAGAGATGGATATCTCTTGTCACATCTGCGGCGGCAAAGGTTGTGGATTCTGCAAGAATACAGGATGGGTTGAGATCCTCGGTTGCGGCATGGTTGACCCCAATGTCCTTGAGGCTTGCGGCATAGATTCCAAAGTATATTCCGGTTATGCATTCGGTATGGGAATCGAACGCATCACCAATCTTAAATACAGAGTAAAGGACTTGCGTATGTTCAGTGAGAACGACGCTCGTTTCCTGCGTGAATTCGAATCAGCAAGATGACAATAAAACAAAGATATGAGGGCATTATCTCCGTGTTCAAGGAGATAATGCCCGAACCTAAAACGGAGTTGCATTACGACACTCCGTTTCATCTTTTATTGGCGGTGATACTTTCAGCACAGTGTACCGACAAGAGGATCAATATGGTCACCCCGGCACTCTTCGAGCGTTTCCCGGATCCTGAATCTCTTGCGGCGGCAAGCGAAGAGGAGGTGTTTGAATATATCAAGAGTGTGACATTCCCGAACAATAAAACCAGGCACCTGATAAAGGCGGCAAGAGTGTTGACGGATGAATTCGGTGGCGAAATGCCTACGGATATCGACAATCTCATGAAACTGCCCGGCGTAGGAAGAAAAACGGCAAATGTAATGCTTTCTGTGGTCTGGAATAAAGCGGCGATGGCAGTGGACACACACGTGTTCCGAGTGAGCAATCGTTTGGGACTGACCAATAATTCCAAGACTCCATTGGAGACAGAAAAGACGCTGGTGAAATATATTCCCGAGGATCTTATTTCAACAGCACATCATTGGCTTATCCTGCACGGACGTTATGTATGTAAAGCACGTAAGCCGGAATGTTTGGAATGCCGGCTTACGCAATATTGCAAAATGTATAATAAAAAGTCTTAGCGTTGAGTTCTTAGCGTTGAACCCTACCGTTTGCGGATCCGCCGGCGAGAGCCTCCACTTCAGCAGTGGACACTAAGTTGAAGTCTCCGGGTATTGTCTGCTTGAGAGCGGAGGCTGCAACTGCGAATTCAAGTGCTTCTCCCTGAGTTGGCATTGTCAATAATCCGTGGATAAGTCCGCCGGAGAAGGAATCGCCACCGCCAACCCTGTCTATGATCGGATTGATGTCGTAACGTTTGCTTTCATAGAAATCCTCACCATTGAAGATCATGGCTTTCCAGCCATTGTGAGTAGCTGAATAAGACTCACGAAGTGTTGACGCTACATATTTGAATCCGAATTCCTTGGCCATGGCGCGGAATATACCTTTATATCCTTCTGCATTTGTCTCGCCACCCTCCACGTCTGCATCCGGTTTGAATCCGAGACAAAGCTCAGCATCTTCTTCGTTACCGATGCAAACGTCAACGTATTGCATTAGCGGGCGCATGATGCTCTGTGCTTTCTCTTTTGTCCACAGTTTCTTGCGGAAATTAAGGTCTACCGATACCGTTACGCCGTGACGTTTTGCCGCTTCGCATGCAAGTCGGGTGAGTTCGGCGGCCTTATCGCTGATTGCCGGAGTGATTCCGCTCCAATGGAACCAGTCGGCACCCTCCATAATCTTATCGAAATCGAAATCGCTCGGATCAGCCTCAGCTATAGCAGATCCGGCACGGTCATAGATAACCTTTGAAGGACGCATCGACGCACCGGTCTCGCAGTAATAGATTCCGACGCGGTTGCCACCACGCGCTATGTGGTCGGTGTGTACACCATAGCGACGCAAAGCATTGACAGCAGCCTGTCCGATTTCGTGAACAGGAAGCTTGCTTACGAAGTAAGCGTCGTGTCCATAGTTAGCACAACTCACAGCCACGTTGGCCTCACCTCCACCCCAGATTACATCGAAGCTGTCCACCTGCGCAAAGCGGTTACATCCGGCAGGGGAGAGGCGGAGCATAATTTCTCCAAGAGTTACAATTTTACTCATATCCTTGTTTTGTTAAATAATTATTCCTCGATAGATTCCATCAGTTTCACAGCATCGACATATCGTGCAATCCCCTCTGCGACTTTGCGCGCATCGGCCATGGCGTTCACTACGGTAGCCGGACGATTCGTAACATCTCCTCCTGCAAAAACACCCTTGCGGGTTGTCATGCCGAACGGGTTTTCCCTTACGAGCACATAACCGTTGTCATCGGTTTCAATACCTTTGGTTGATGAAACAATACGCGAAGCCGGTCGGCTGCCGACTGCTAAGAAAAGGCGTTCTGCCTCCAATGTAAATTCATTCCCATCCTGATTGATGGTGATTGATGAAAGGTTGCCATCGGTTGCGCCAACAGCTGTCACAGAAGCGTTCCACATAAATTCCACGCCCTCACTTACAGCCTCATTATATTCCGAGCGCAGCGCACTCATGCGGTTGATGTCGCGATGGTATACCACCGTAACTTTTCCTGCACCCATGCGCACTGCACTTCGGGCGGCATCCATAGCTGTGTTACCACATCCGACCACAAATACGCGGTCGCCAATCGATACCGGAACTTCATCGCGTGAGATAAGTCCGGAGTTATAGAGGCTGTAAAGGCGCAGGAAGTATATTGCCATACGGATTTTTACACCGTCGGGATTCTCAATAGGGAGCCGTCGAGGTTTTCCCGCTCCGGTGCCCATGAATATAGCATCGAAACCACGCTTGAAAATTTCATCTACATTCAGATCCGGACCAACTGTGGCGCGGAGATTGATACGTACTCCGAGATTGCTGATTTTCTTTATTTCCGCTGCAACTACAGATTTGGGTAGTCGATATTCGGGGATTCCAAACTGGAGCACTCCTCCGGCTTCTCCCTCCATCTCGAAAATCTCGACATCAAATCCGCGTCGGGCAAGTTCGCCGGCAACAGTGAGACCTGCCGGGCCACTACCGATTACAGCCACTCTGCCGCGATCTTTCTGCAATATAGGTTCGCGGGTAAGGTTCATCTCCGTATCGAAGTCTGCAATGAATTGTTCAAGTTTGCCGATATTTATAGGTTCACCTTTCTTCCCAAGGATGCAATGCCCCTGACATTGACGTTCGTGAGCGCAGACACGTCCGCAAACAGCCGGCAGATTGCTGTGCTCATTTATACAAGCCATAGCGTTGCCCAGGTTCCCCATGGATAATTCGTGAATCCAAGTCGGAATATCATTGTCGACCGGACAACCCTTGCGGCATTGCGGCACTTTACAGTGCAGGCATCTTTTCGCTTCATTTATGGCTTCCGCCATAGTGTATCCTTTCGATTCCATTTTATTGTCTAAATTTTAATGCAAAGATACTTCAAATAGAATGTTTTTCAAAACAAAATATTTATTACATACAATTAAGGCTGCACCCTGAGTGAGAGGTTGCAGCCTTAATTGTATGTAGCTTTTTAGAGAATTATTTTGATGAGCGCCATGCTTTGTAAGAAAGGCGCATTTCTGCCTGACGCTGACGATTGCGGTCGTGGCGTTGTTGCAATTTTGCAGAAGAGAATTTATATGTGATTGTGTTAAGAATCTGGTCAACACTGAAGCGTCCCGGACCAAACATGCTTATAACAAACAATCCGCATGAAGTGGCAATGCATAACAGCACCGCAGGATTCATTATGTGTTCTGTGAGCATGGGGGCATCGGATACTGCAGGGATAGCAAATGCTGCTATAACAGCGCAGTATGCGGCTCCTGCAAATGATGCGAGCCTTTCAAAAACTCCTAAAATCATCATCACTCCGATGATCATTGCAGCTGTAGGTAAGGATGAGCCGAAGGGGAGTGCTGCACTGAGAGAGAACGAGATGGCAATAAATAATACTGCCGCCAGCGATCTAACAATTGCAAGTTTCTTCGACCACGCGGCTGTAACCGAGCGGTTGATGCCGAAAATAAAGTTACACAGGGTTTTGAGACCCGGAAGTTGCAGCGAGGGCGTGGCGTTCGGATTGTATGAACGAGCCATTTTCTCAATGCTTTCTATATTAAGCGCGCCTAAAGTTTGCTTACTCGGATTTACGGATATAACATTTACTTGTGCCATAGCGGAACCTCCTTTCGCTTATTTGATTATACGCAGATTTAACTCAAATATAGTATTATGTGTAAAATCTTGCGCAAATATAAGTGAAATCATTAAAATAATACAAATTTATAACAAAATTTTTTAATGTAAATCGGGTTAACAATTGCAAATTTAACATGATTTAACATTGTGCAAATATTTTATAGCTATTTAGCGACTTTTTATGGTTAAAATGACGAATATTTTGGTTAGTGTAAATAATTGCATTTGATACATTGCGATAATTTTCTTAAATTCGCGTAAGTAAGTTTGAGAAATTAGCTAATAGATATTTTTGGAATTTGAGCGAGAGGATTTGTTAATTGAGAGAGGGAGCATAGCGAGCTATGCGACTGATCGAAAGGAACAAAGACACCGCTCAAAAACAAAAATAGCATTAGCATTTAATTCAAACTTATAATCTTGATAATATAGACTAATTTTGAAAACTTACTTATCATGAAAAGATTAGGAAAACTTTATTTCAGATATGGCACAATGGGGTCGGCCAAAACCGCATTGTTGCTCACCACAGCATATAATTTTGAGGAGCGGGGGATGTCTTATATGTGTTTCAAGCCCTCAATAGATACAAGAGAGAAAAAGAATGTGATTCACAGCAGAATTGGAATTGAGCGTGAATGCCAGTGGATTTACCGCGACACTGATCTGTATCGCCTTGTAACGGATATGGTTGAGGGTACAGGAATGCATCCTAACTGGATCCTTGTTGATGAGGCTCAGTTCCTTGCTGCCGAGCAGGTTGATCAGCTCGCATTGATTGTGGACCGATATGGAATCAATGTGATATGTTATGGACTTAGAACAGATTTCAAGACGCATCTTTTCGAAGGATCAAGGCGTCTCTTCGAGATTGCGGATACAATAGATGAAATCAAATCTACGTGCAACTGCGGCAGAAAAACGATCGTTAATGCTCGAATTGATTCGCGTGGCGAGATTATCACGGAAGGAGATCAGGTTGAGATCGGTGGTAACGAGCGCTATATCTCGGTGTGTCGCAATTGCTGGAGAAATAAAAAAGTGGAGCAAAGCCGCAACGGTCAATTACCTTTGTAGCATAAATCTTAAAATACTTCCATAATATGAAAAGGGATACCATTGAAACCATAGTCGCTCTTATCAAGCGAGAGGTGGTTCCGGCAATTGGATGCACAGAGCCGGCGGCCGTCTCACTTGCGGTGGCAAAGGCTACGGAATTGTTAGGAGGAGTGCCGGAAAAGATCAAATTGCGCCTGAGCGGTAACATTATAAAAAATGCAATGGGTGTCGGTATCCCCGGAACCGGTATGATTGGGCTTCCTATCGCTGTGGCATTAGGTGCCCTTGTCGGTAAATCGGAATATGAACTGGAGGTTTTGAAAGATGTTGACGCTGATTGGGTCGAAAAAGGGCGGCAATATATCTCGGAGGGGAGGATAGAGATTCTGCATAAGGCTGATGCTCCATCGAATCTTCATATTGAGGTGGAAGTTGATAAAGATGACCATAGGGCAAAAGCCGTCATTTCCCAGTCTCATCAGAAATTTATCTATCTTTCTAAAGATGATGAAGTTCTCCTCGATTCGGCAGCGGAGGCAGATATGGCAGCGGAAGAGGATGACATTAAACTGTCGGCTTCAGCTGTCTATGAATTTGCAACCACAGCACCATTCGAGGATATAGAATTTATTTTGGAATCGGCGCGACTCAATGGAGCGGCGGCAGATGTGGGATTGAGCGGTAAGTTTGGTCATTCATTGGGAATGACACTGCTCCAAAGCGATGGAATTATTGGGAATTCACCATTAGACCGCATAATGGCGAGGACTTCTGCTGCGTGCGATGCGCGTATGGGTGGTGCGCCTATAGCTGTAATGTCTAATTCCGGAAGCGGAAATCAAGGCATCACGGCTACGATGCCTGTGGTGACTTATGCCGAAGAAATAGGTGCAGACGATGAGACTACAGCCCGCGCGTTGGTGTTAAGCCACCTTATAAGCATATACATAAAGCAAAGTCTCGGCAGGTTGTCGGCACTTTGTGGATGTGTTGTTGCATCAACCGGAGCCTCGGCAGGTCTTGTGTATCTGATGGGGGGTGATTATTCGCAAATATGCGCTGCCATAAAGAATATGGTGGCTAATCTTACGGGGATGATATGTGATGGAGCGAAGCCGGCATGTGCCATGAAGATATCGTCGGGCGTTGCAACGGCGGTGATGTCGGCAATGTTGGCAATGAACGGGAAATGCGTTACATCGAGCGAGGGTATAGTAAGTGATGATATAGATATTACAATCCGGAATCTGACGTCAATAGGCAGGGAGGCAATGCTGGAAACCGACCGGCTGGTACTAAAGATTATGGTTGAAGGTAAGTAGGAAAAATGAAAAGAAGGATTTCAAGAATTATATATATGGGAGCTGTGTGTCTGGCGCTAATAGGGTGCAAAGACCGCAAAGGCTCGATAGAGATGAATTTCACCGACTCCGACAAATATGAAGGGAAGACGGTGGAGGTGGTGAATTTTGCTGATTCGACAATAATCGGATCTGCGGTTATAACCGATGGNGTGGCAAGATTTTCCACTTCGGAAAACGATACATTGAAGTTTCCGCTCTTCACTCAGTTGATGATTGATGGCAGAACCCGGGCATTCTATATTTTGGAAGCCGGTAATGCGCAGCTTGTGGATACANTGAGTGTTGCGACGGGTACTCCGCTGAACGATAAATTCAGTCTTATGCTCAGTGAGCTTGATTCGATTGAGAATCTTGATGTGATGGATCTTTATCTTGATTACTCAGAAAGAGCGTTCAATGAAAATAAAGAAAATCCTCTCGGCATTTATTTCGGNGTAGAATGGTTGAAATATGCGGATCCTCAGAAGGTAGACAGTTTCTTGAATGTGNCTCCNGTGGAGTTCCGTGAGTTGCGGAAGGTGCGTCAGTGTGAAGAAACNGCGCGCCAAAGAGCAGCAACNGCTCCGGGNATGAAATATACCGATTTTAAAGGAGAGNCCGTCAANGGTAAATCATTGTCGTTGTCGTCGCTCATAAAACCGGGTAAATATACATTGATTGATTTCTGGGCAAGCTGGTGNCCTTATTGCATAAAGGAGTTGCCAGAACTGCAGCANCTTTACGCAGACTTCTCCGATACAAAACTCGATATAATAGGAGTGGCGGTAAGGGATAAGACAGAAGACACCGCCAATATGGTGNCTAAACATAATATTCCGTGGAGCGTTATATATAATACACAGAGAGTTCCATACGATATTTATGGATTCTCAGGGATTCCTCATCACATATTGCTTGATCCCGATGGCGTTATCGTAAGTCGCGGAGAGAACGTTTCCCAGATTAGACAAAGACTTTTNGAGAGTAGTGAGGAGTGAGTAGAGAGGAGTGAGTAGTGACCCAAAATTTAGATTATGAAGAATAATAAGGATAGAAAGAAGGATGGCTCNGGTGCGCAGCAGTCCGAATCATTAGTGAAGCTGATAGAGCATTCCATAAAGAAGAATTGGGATAGTATGGCGCTGTCTGATATGGGCGGCATAAATTATCAGTATAAGGATGTTGCGGAGGCAGTNGCTAAACTGCANATAATGTTTAAGGCTGCCGGTGTCAAAAAAGGTGATCGTGTAGCGATATGCGGTAAGAATTCCTCAAACTGGGTGGTGGTGATGCTGTCATGCCTCACTTACGGTGCGGTGTGTGTGCCGATCCTTCACGAATTTAAGCCCGATATGGTGACACATCTACTCAATCACAGCGAGTCAAAATTGCTGTTTGTAGATGCCGCTATATGGGAGAACCTTGATGAAAAGGAATTGCCTCATCTCCAGGGCGCCATATATATCAGNGAGTTCGGTATGCCGTTGTCGCGTAATGAAAAGCTGACCGATGCNCGAAACAATATCAATGAATATTTCGGCAAGGAGCATCCTTATGAATTTATACCGGAGAATATTCATTATCCGGATTTTGATCCGCAAGATCTCGCNGTCATCAACTATACCAGCGGNTCAACCGGAATGTCAAAAGGTGTNATGCTTCCTTATCTTTCNCTCTGGAGCAACATCAGATATTGTCTTGACAATATCGACTACCTTCACGCNGGCGATGGCATAGTGAANATGCTTCCGCTTGCTCACCTCTACGGNATGGTNATTGAATCGTTGCATCCNTTCTGCCAGGGTTGTCACCTTAATTTCCTCACNAAACTGCCATCACCCAAAATTATNCTCAAGGCATTCGGNGATGTTCGTCCGAAGTTGATAATCACGGTTCCCTTGATTCTTGAAAAGATCATTAAGAACAANGTATTCCCGGAACTTGAGAANCCTCTGACAAAATTTCTGCTGAAANTGCCTTACATCAAGGANAAGGTTTTAGCTAAGGTTCGTGCTAACCTCATGACGGCGTTNGGAGGAGANGTGCGNGAGGTCATAATCGGTGGNGCTCCGTTGAATCCCGANGTGGAGCGTTTCCTTTATGAGGTNAATTTCCCTGTGACAGTAGGGTATGGCATGACGGAATGTGGTCCGNTGCTTACCTATGCTCCCGCCTCCGAGTCNAAGCCACACACTGTTGGACGATTGATGGATCGAATGGAGGTNCGTATTGATTCTCCGGATCCTACNCAGATTCCCGGTAATATCTGGGTTAAAGGTCCGAATGTNATGCATGGCTATTACAAGAATCCGGAGGCTACAAAAGAGGTGATGCCCGACGATTCCGGATGGATGAACACCGGCGATATGGGTATCATGGATGAAGATGGCTTTATCTCNATCATGGGTAGGTCNAAGACTATGATTCTGGGTCCCTCCGGNCAGAATATTTATCCTGAAGAGATAGAGGCTAANCTTAATAATCTGCCCTACGTCTCTGAGTCGCTTGTAATCGACAATCACGGGGAACTGGAGGCTCTGATACATCCGGATCTTGACCTGCTTACGAAGGATAAGGTAAGCCGCGAGAAAGTGGAGAAGATAATGGAAGAAAATGTAGCGCANCTTAACCAGGAGCTTCCCGGCTANAGCAAAGTTAAGCGCTTCAAGATTATGGATGAAGAGTTTGANAAAACGCCTAAGCGTTCAATCAAGCGTTTCCTTTATCAACCTTGATAATTAACGCCACACAAATAATTAAGTCCCGATCAGCGCTGACTGACCGGGACTTNCCTTTGTTGTTATTTCAATGGGATTTACTTCGTAACCTTGAAAATTGCTGATGAAACTCCGGGGAGTTTTATCTCGATACCTTTTTTCCCTTTATGAGTGGTGACTTTGCCATTNGCAATCANTGTCTCAAGTGCTGAAGCTGAAGCATTGTCCAATGTGTAAGTTACACTCTTGGCGCCGGGATTGAGAGCGATGATGTATGTCTCATCTCCGTTTGAGCGGGTGTAAACCCATGGATACGGATTGTTGCTGTCGCTGATGGTTTCCCAGTTTCCTGCATTTGCCAGCATCGGATGCTCGTGGCGGAGTTTGATGAGAGCNCGGGTGAAGTTCAATACAGAGTTGGGGTCTTTCTCCTGTGCTTCTACAGTGAGTTTTCCGTTGTCAGTGAAAACGGGTAGGTAAAGGTTCTCGGGCGCGGCGGTGGAGAAACCTGCGGTGGCAGTGTTGTCCCACTGCATCGGNGTGCGTGTTCCGCTTCGCTCCTCGCGCGAACCCTCCACACTCGGCAGACCCTTGACATTGCGCATCATGATCTCATCGCCATAATGGATAAACGGCACACCGGGCATTGTAAGCAGGAAGGTCATGAATGTCTTGATCTGGTCCGGTGTATCGCGATTCTCAGAGTTGAGACGGTTGATATCGTGGTTTGCGGAGAAGAGTGAGATATAACCGTAATCNTTCGATTTCTGATACTGATCGTTGAATTCCTTTACGAAAATATCGTAAGCACCTTTTCCTGATTTCTGGAAATANGCATCATCGCCAACACCTTTCCCTTTGTATGTGCCGCGTGTGATCTGTTTGTAACCGGGACTCTTATGGATCAATGGGAAGTCCATATCGAAGCCTCCGGGAAGGGAATGTTCGGGAGAACCCCATTCTGCNATNAGNACNTTGCCNGGNTATTCGCGGTCAAGCCATTCGCGCATATCTTTCCACACGGACATCACNCCTTTCTTATCCTTGTCGTTGCGCACGAGAGATTCAGCCATATCAACACGGAAACCGTCNACACCGAGGTCGAACCAGTAAGCCATGATATTTTTCATTTCGCGGCGNAGTGCCTTCGGACCGGGAGCATCGAGGGGTTGTTGCCACGGTTTCTTGGGATCCGGTTTTGCGTAACCGAAATTCAGTGCCGGCTGACAGGGATAGTAATTCTTCATATAGAAGTTTCCGGTATATTTTTNNCCCTCTTTCAGTTTGATTTTAGCCTCGTCAGTGGGNACCCATGGACCGAGTTTGGAGTTGTCNGGATCTTCGGAGAGGAGGCGTTTCTTGATATCCGCNCTGTCTTTGGGTGAGATCACATCTGCAAAGATATAATAGTCGGCGTAACGCCCTTCCGGTCCTTCGGTGGCAGCACGCTTNAACCATTCGGCCTGATTTGAAGTGTGACCGGGAACGAGGTCGAGACATACTTTCAAACCACGTTTATGAGCCTCTTCAACCAGACGTTTTACGTCGGCATTNGTGCCGAAACGTGGATCAACCTGATAATAATCGATAATGTCGTAACCTCCATCAAACCAACCGGATTTATAGATGGGATTCATCCAGATCGCATCCACGCCAAGACTCTTTACGTAATCGAGCTTGGAGATGATGCCGGGGAGGTCACCGATGCCGTTNNCATCGGAATCCTTAAACGAACTCGGATAGATGTCATAAAATACCGCTGTCTTGAGCCAGTCGGGCGTGGTCTTATGTGCAGAAGCGGAAGTCAGACACAANAAAGCCATACCGGTAAGGCAGCCAAGTTTCTTAATGTTCATAATGTTTAAGTGTTGTAATTAAGTATTCAAAATTAAACGATATCAAGAGATTTAGTTATCTTTTAATTTTGAACANTTACTTAGTATTATATAGTTTGTCGGTAAAGTTAATAAAATTTATCGAAAAATCTTACGAATTGTTCACAAATATCTTTCGCAATGAAAATATTTAGTTTTGGATAGGGCAGGANTATAAGGAATATAGATAGTCTATGAGATATTTTACACACCTGTATATATCGCGAATGGGGCCGGTTTCGCAACCAGCCCCATTCTCGTGTTTTCCATAATACTTTTTTGAACTAACCTAACATCATGAAACGATTTTCTTTATATCTNTAGAACATCGTGTAATCAAAAAAGTTCAACANNATGAAAANNNNTTTNGNATCNCGAAAAAANGCTNTATCGCCNNCCTCGGAGAGGTCGGATTATGNTNGNNNNGCANANCAGAGGATTGATTGTTCCTAAGTGTGTAAAATCTGATTGTATTTTAAACCTCGGAGAGGTTTGATTGTGGTTAACCCCAGACGGTAGCTAAGCATTGCTTAGCTACCGTCTGGGGTGGGCAGTGTGTCTATGCTACCGGCCTCGGAGAGGTCGTATTATGGTCGATTTGCATATTTTGGATTTATCTTTTATCTTTGTTGAAAATTAGTAATATTATGAGCAAGGTTGTAGTATTATTATGAAAAAGATATTTGTATTATTGTTGGTGGTGATGGGGTTGACTGCCTGCGTTACGGAGGAGGATGAACCGGTGTGGTCTTTGCAGGTCGGCGAGCATCTGCCGGAATTTTCCATTGTGATGAACGATGGACGAACCGTTACCACTCAGTCGCTTGCCGGTAAGCGGAGTGTGATCGTATTCTTTACAACCACATGCAGTGATTGCCGACGGGAGTTGCCGCGTTATCAGGAGTGGTATAATCAAATTATATCTTCAGGCGATGATGTAAATTTCATCTGCATATCGCGCGAGGAGGGGGCAGACGCCGTAAGCACCTATTGGAAAGAGCACGACTTCACTATGCCTTATTCGCCCCAGTCTGACCGCGCGGTCTATAATCTTTTTGCTTCATCCGGTGTGCCTCGTGTCTATGAGGCAAATGCGGAACTCATAATTACCAACGTAGAATAAAAATAAGAAAATCCCTTGATTCGCGAGAATCAAGGGATTTCTTCTGTGCGCACGAAGGGACTCGAACCCCCACGTCGTTAGACACTAGATCCTAAGTCTAGCGCGGCTACCAATTACGCCACGTGCGCGAATGCGGTTACAAAGTTATAATAAATTTTATAACCACACAAATTTTTATCGAAGAAGTTGTATAAATATTTTTCTTACAACTTCGGAGATCAGATCGATGCTTCTATATTCCAGACGAATGCGCGGAGTCCTAAAAGGGGTTTGGATTCGTCAAGTTCGCGTAGGCGCGCTAACACCGAGTCAACACGGTCATCTTCTACCATTGTAAGAGTGGCGGAGGCAATTGATGGCCATGCGTGCGATCCGTAGTGTGGGTCGCCTGTTTTGCTTCCGCGGCCCTGCACTTCCCCGAACGATGTGAAACCGCGGCAGGAGAGTCGGGTCAGGATATCAACCACCGCCTCGTGGTGAGCCTGATCGTATGATATGAATATTGCTTTCAAAACCTTAAGTTTTTTATGTTTGAATATTTGCAGCATATCGGACAATGCCGATATGCTGCGTTAATGATTATTTTGCTGAGAGTTTCTTGCTGAATTTCTTGCGGAAGCGTTTCACTCCGTTGCCTGCGAACACGCAGTAGAGCACCGGCACGAAGAGCAGCGTGAGGATTGTGGAGAAGGTGAGACCACCAATTACGGCAGTACCCATCGGTCGCCACATTTCCGCTCCCTGTCCGCTACCTACAGCCATCGGCACCATACCGAGGATGGTTGTAAGTGTGGTCATGACAACAGGACGAAGACGGGAGCGACCACCATCGATTACAGCGCGACGTATCGACATGCCTCGTTCGCGGTTAAGGGTGATGTAGTCGATAAGCACGATACCGTTCTTTACCACAATACCGATAAGCATGATGGCTCCGATCATTGACATGATGTTGAGCGTATGCCCAGTGAGCCAGAGAATGATGAACACACCGGAGAATGCAAAGAGCAACGAGGTCATTATAATGCCGGGGTAGGTAAGCGATTCGAACTGGGCTGCCATCACGATGTAAACGAGGATAATGATAAGGATACCGAGCATCATCAGATCCTTGAAGGAATCCTGCTGGTCTTCGTAACTACCTGCGACCTGAATTGTAACACCGGCCGGAAGCTCTATCCCCTCCATCTGAATCTCTGCGTCGGCGAGTACCTGACTCATCGGCACGCCATCGACAATGGCAGATACGGTGATGATTCGCTCGCGGTCTTTACGCTCGATGGTAGGGGGTGTGAAGCGTTCCACAACCTTGCCTAACTCCTTGAGACGCACACCTTGTCCCGATGCGGTGTAGATTACAATATTCTCAAGATCCTCGATGCTTGTACGGTATGAGGGATCGTACATCACCTTGATGTCATATTCCTCACCATCCTCACGGAACTGTGAAGCCGTAGCACCATTGATGCGGTTTCGCAGATAGAACGCTGCGGTCTGGAGATTGATACCGTAGAGGGCAAGTTTCTCTCGGTCGAAGTCAACCTGATATTCCGGCTGATAATCGGAACGGGAGATAGTGACATCGGCGGTTCCATTTATTCCGGAAAGTATCTGTTTGAGTTCCAGTGCCACTTTATCGGTCTCTTCAAGGTCGTAGCCGTAGATCTCGAAATCGAGGGTGCTCTGACCTCCCATGCCTTGACCTCGACCTCCACCGATGTTAACCTGCGCTTTATTGAATTCGGGGAACTCGTTGGAAAGATCTTTACGCATACCGTCGGCGATCTCGCGGATGCCACGTTTACGGTCGCCCGGGTCAAGAAGTCGTATGTTCATCGAGATGATGTGCGCACCGTTGTCCTGAAGTGAGGCGTAAGTATTGTCGGAACTTGCCGGACCTACGGTGTAGTTCATCACCATGATTTCTGGATACTTGTTACGCCAGAGTGAATCGAGGCGAGCCATCACGCTTTCTGCCTCCTCAACGCGCGAACCGATCGGAAGCTCAAGGTTTACACCGAGTCGGCCGTCGTCCTGTGTCGGGAAGAACTCAGTTCCTACAAATTTCATCAAGAAAATCGAGCCGACAAAGATGCCGAGACAGATTACGATTGTGACGGCGCGGTGAGTCACTACTTTGCGGAGCAGAGAAGCGTAAGAATCGTCGAATTTATCGAGTGCGCGCTCTATGTAGGAATACCAGTTCTTCTTATTGTTGGCAGTAGCTTTCCCTTTGAGACGCAACCACTGGCTACAAAGCATCGGTGTGAGCGAAAGTGCACAGGTTGTAGAGATGATCATCATGATTGTAACCATCCAACCGAGCTGGCGGAAGAGCACACCGGTCATACCGGTAACGAGAGTTAACGGGAAGAACACGGCGATCAGTGTGAGCGTAGATGCTATTACGGAGATAGCCACCTCGTTGGTGCCGTGTACGGCGGCTTGTTTCGGATCGGCTCCACGTTCTATGTGGGTGGTGACGTTTTCCAAAACCACAATGGCATCGTCCACCACCATACCGATCGAAATGGAGAGTGCCGACAGGGAAACGATGTTGAGGGTGTTGCCGGTTGCGAACAGATATATGAACGATGCAATAAGCGACACCGGAATCGTGATTACGATGATGAGTGTGGCTCGCCAGCGTCCGAGGAAGATGAACACCACAAGCATTACGAATAGAAGTGCGTAAAGCACAGTCTCAACCAATGCGGCAATGGTGTTGCGGATGTTGTCCGAAGTATCCACAATCACTCCGATCTTGACGTCCGACGGGAGGTTTTTCTGAAGCGAGGGGAGCATCTTCATAACCTTATTGGAGATTTCCACAGAGTTTGCACCACTCTGTTTCTGGATGATGATCATGGCTCCCTCCTTGCCGTCATTGAATGTGCGCTGGGTTCGCTCCTCAAGGCTATCTTCGATTCGTGCCACTTCATCAAGGTAAACGATCTTACCTTGGAAACTGCCGACAGGGATCTTCGCAAGCTGCGAAGTCTCTTCAAATTCTCCCTGCACGCGGAGAGCGTAGGTGTTTGAACCGATATCGAACGAGCCTCCGGGCACATTCTTGTTTTCTGCTCCGATAACAGAAGATATCTGCTCAACCGAGAGGTTGTAAGATTCCAGACGGTTCGGGTCTACATAGACGTGGATCTCACGTTTGGGAGCACCGGAGATTGATACTGTTCCGACTCCGTCCACACGCGCAAGCGGGTTTGAGATATTATCCTCCAGGATCTTGTACAATCCCGGCATACTTTCGTTTGCTTGCACCGAAAGCAAGCAGATCGGGATCATATCGGTGGAGAACTTGAAGATGATAGGATTTTCCGAGTCGTCAGGCAACTGCGACTTGACCATATCGAGTTTGTCGCGGACATCGTTGGTCAGCACGTCAATGTCGTAGCCGTATTCAAACTCCAGTGTGATCACGGAAGTGTTCTCACGCGATGTGGAGGTGATGTGTTTCAGGTGCTCCACAGAGTTGAGGGTATTCTCCAGAGGTTTGGTCACATTCTGCTCGATATCTTTGGCTGAAGCTCCGGGATACATCGTGATCACCATGATGGTGTTTGTGTCGATGTCCGGGTAAAGGTCGATCGGCAGTTTTGCGAGCGAGAACAGACCCAGGATGATGACTGTGACGAAACAGAGTGTCGTCATCACCGGGCGTTTTACTGCTGAACTATATAATGACATACTTTTTACTCATTATTTGTTGCTTACTGTTACTTTCATTCCGTTTGCGAGGCGTGACTGGCCGGAAACCACCACAGTCGATCCTGATTCAACACCGCTGATAAGCTCGTAAGAGTCGCCGAGACGTTGACCGAGTTGAACCTGATTGTAGCTGACGGTGCCATCCGGATTGTAGACATATACATACTGATTGCCGGAACCGGGCTGTTTCACAACCGCTTTGTCGGGAACCACTACACGGCGCTCAGTGCCGAGGCTGAGTTCCACGCGACCGAACATGCCGGGGAGAACGCGGCCATCAGCGTTGGCAAGTGTCACTTCAACCCCGAACGTGCGCGATGCATTGTCTACTGTGGGTGAAACCATAGTGACGGTGCCATTGAAGATCTCGTCGCCGTAAGTGTCGAAAGTAACGATTGCGGGCATCCCTTTCTTTACTTTTGAAAGCTCGCTCTCAGAAACGTTGATCACTATCTTCACCGGTTTTGTGCGGGCAATCGTAAGGATGGGGAGTGAGCCTGTCATATCACCCGGGTCATAGTTGCGTGCGGTCACCACTCCGGAGATAGGGGAGGTGAGCACTGTGTTCTCTTGCATGTTGCGGAGAGTCCTTTCAGCGGAAGCCAGAGCGTTCTTGGCGTTTATGAGCTGGATCTCCATCTGATCCACCTGCTGCTTTGTGCCGCCACCAATCTTGTAAAGCTCAAGAGCACGGTCATAATTCAACTGCACATTCTTCAGGTTTGCTTTGGCGTTGTCCACCTGCAACTCGTAGCTTGTGGTGTTGATGTCGTCCATGATAACAAGACGTTGACCGGCAGATACCATCATACCCTCGTCAACGAGGATCTGTTTGATACGATTGGGCGCGGAAGATGTGATGTTGTTGATGATTTCCGGCTCAACAGTGGCGGTGTATTTGCCTAACTGGTTTACGTCGCGGTCGTTAACGACCATGGTTTTTACGATAGGAGCAGTGTCGGCTGCAGCCTCTGAGTCCTTTTTCTGGTCGCCACCTTTGCAGGCACCCATCATCAGGAGCGTGGCGGCAGCGCATAAGATATATTTTTTATTCATGACGAAGATAATTAGCGTATAGTTTGTGATGAAAATCCATTCTCTTTGCCGAGGAGCATATCAAGCTCGCTCGATGATACCAGATAGTTATAGATGCTCTGGAGATATGCCAGGCGAGCGGAGGTGTTTGCGAGCTCGCTATCGCGCAGATCCAGATAAGATGCTGCTCCGATCTCGAAGCTCTTCTGCATTATCTGATAAGCTTTGGCTGCCTGACGCATACCCTCTTCACTTGCCTGAATCTGTCGAACTTGCTTTTCGATGTTGTCAATGGCAAGGTCCACTTGCATATTGAGGGAGTTTACAAGATTCTCGCGTTGCAGTTCAAGTTCTTTGGTCTGCACCTTCGCCTGCTTGAGACTGAAATATTTTGAGCCTCCGGAAAAGATAGGAACCTGTATTGCGAGGCTCACATTTGAATAAGGGTTGAAATCCTGACCGGAGAACGGGCTGCCGTTGCTTAGTGCGTTCCAGTTGATGTTATAGCTTATGCCAAGAGTAGGAATCCATGCGAATTTCTTGAGGGTCTCATTCTGCTTAGCCAATTTCGATTGGATATCAAGTGAACGGAGTGAGGTGTTATCGGCCAATGAGCGGTTGAGCGATGCGGTGTAACCAAACATATCGCTGCGCATCTGGTCGAGGGTCACAGTGGGTTTGATTGCCACCGAAGCATCCATCCCCATCAGCACCTTAAGCTGGAGTTCACACTGACGGATGGCGATATCGGCCTGAAGAAGTTCCGGTTCGATGTTGGTGACCTGAACCGAACTGCGTAGAACATCATATTCCGAGGCAGTGCCCTGATCGAATTGCTTTTTGTAGATATCGGCGTTAAGCACGGCTATGTCGTAATTCTGGCGTATAACATCGCGCGACGCATTGGCAAGCAGCAGTGCGTAATAAGCCTTGCTTACATTATTAACCATATCGAGCCGAGAGGATCTTGCCGATTCGAGTGAAGCAAGAATCTGTGTTTCCGACATGGTTATCGACTTCCAGAGGGCGGCATTGATGATTGGCATTGACGCGGTGAAACCTGCGTTCCACATATTGTCTGTACCCATTTTGATTTTGGTGGATTCACCGCCCATGCTCATGCTCATGGTTTGCAGTTCGATTGTGCGCTGATAGGCGAGTGAGAAATCAATCGCCGGGAATAGGTTTGCCTGCACCTCCTTCTTGGAGTAGTCCATCCTTTTGACCTCCAGGTCGGCAACCTTGATTGTAGGGTTGTCCTGCAGGGAGATCTCGACACACTGCTGCAGCGACAGCGAAAGTGTATCGACAGGTGCCGTTTGTGCAGCTATCATCCCCGGAATCATAGCCGATATGGCGATAGCTAACGTGCGTTTAAATAATCTCATTTGATTCTGTTGTTATTGTTTACCTGTAAATATTTATTTGATTTGATTGTTATCTGTTGATTCTGAAGGATATTTCTTTCGGATTTCCTCAAGCACCTTCAGCCCCTGTTCTGTCGCAATGCTGCGTAGGAAGGCGATACTGACGGTGTTGAACGCTTCGGAAAGCGTAACATCTTTGGGCAGGAACTCCTCCATGCGTTTCAGGGATTCCATCTGTATATTGAACATTCTCACCAGAATGGGATATTTTATATCTTTGCTGAACACACCCTGTCTGATACCGATTTTTATCATCTCTAATACGCTGCGTTGCCAATCGTTATTCTGGTCATCATAATGAGACCGCATTTTGGCATATTTGCTGTCCATATCCATGATGAAATCCGAGCTTGCGCGCATCATGATCTTGAGGTGCAATTTCAATACGAGAAAGAATGCCTCCATCATGGTGTCGGACGAGGTGAAAATTCTGTTAAGTTCCGCCTGATGATTTTTGTGACTGTGTTCGAGGATGACTTTTATCATCTGCTCTTTATTGTCAAAAATCTCGTAGAGTGTACGCTTCGACATCGAAAGCTTTGACGCCACCATATCCATGGTGGTTTTCTTCATGCCGTTTTGCAGCAGGATATCGAATATAGCTTCTTTCAGCTTGGTGTATTGTTTGGAAAAATAAAAGGTAGAGTCCATAGATCAGGGCGATTCCTTGAATAAGATTCCTTTGTCAAATCTAATGTTGTGGTTGAGATTGCAAAATTAAGTAAAAAAACCGAAAACTAAAAAATAGTTTTCGGTTTTTTGCTTAATTTTGTTAGAGAAAAGGGGAAATAACATGATTAACCATGATTGGTCATGATAAACCATGCTTCAACATGATGCAACAAGATTTTCCATGATTCATCATGATAAAACATGGAAAATCATGTTCTATCATGACGATTCTTTTCATCTCGCTTCGCGAGAAAGGCTTTATCCTTTGAGCTTGATTTCGAGGTTTGCGAGCATGTCGCGGGTCATGGCGTCGAGGTCGTATTCCGGTTTCCAGCCCCATTCCTCGCGTGCGCAGGTGTCATCAAGGCTGTCGGGCCAAGAATCTGCGATCTTCTGGCGTAGGGGATCAAGCTCATAGGTCATCTTGAACTCGGGTTTATATTCCTTGATCTTGTTGTAGATGATCTCGGGGTCGAAGCTCATTGACGCGATGTTAAACGAGTTACGATGTTTGAGCTTGGCAGGATCCGCCTCCATGATCTCAATTGCAGCGCGCAGTGCATCGGGCATATACATCATATCCATGAATGTGCCGGGTTTCAGCGGGCATTTGAATTCCTCACCCTTCACGGCCGAATAGTAGATATCCACAGCGTAGTCGGTGGTGCCTCCGCCGGGAGGTGCCACATAAGAGATGAGTCCCGGGAAGCGGACCGAGCGGGTATCGACTCCGAATCGACGTGCATAATAGTCTGAAAGCATCTCGCCGGTGACTTTGGTCACGCCATAGATAGTCTCCGGACGCTGGATTGTATCTTGCGGTGTCTTGACATGAGGTGTGTCAGGTCCGAAAGAACCGATACTGCTCGGGGTGAACAGCGCGCATCCTTTCTCGCGTGAAATCTCAAGACAGTTGTAAAGACCGCCGACACCGATCTTCCAGGCGAGCTGCGGCTTCGCTTCGGCTACTGCGGAGAGCAGTGCCGCTAAGTTGTAGATGGTGTCGATATTATATTTGTCGACGGCATCTGCAATCTGAGCGGGATTGGTGATATCCACAATCTCCGACGGACCGCTGTCAGCCAGTTCTCCTTTCGGTTCGGCTCCGGGGATATAGCCCGCTACGACGTTACCGCCGGGATACTCTTTACGCAATTTCATAGTGAGCTCGGAACCTATCTGTCCGGTTGCTCCGATAATCAGTATATTTTTCATTGGTATCTCTTTACTGACGATTTAAAATTTTTCGCAAATTTAGCGAAATTTAATAAAATTAGTGTTAATTTTGGAAATAAATAAAATCTAACCTATAAAAATATGTACAAGAATTTTCAGGAGCATCTGCAGAAGGAGTTGCAGGATATAAAAGATGCCGGTCTTTACAAGCAGGAGCGTGTGATCATAACTCCGCAGAGTTCCGACATTGAAGTTGAGAATGTGGATGGCGAAGTGCTGAACTTCTGTGCCAATAACTATCTCGGTCTTGCCGACAACTCACGTCTCATCGAGGCTGCCAAGAAGGCAATGGATAACCGTGGATTCGGCATGTCGTCAGTGCGTTTCATTTGTGGCACACAGGATCTTCATAAGGAGCTTGAAAAATCTATCAGCGATTATTTCAAGACAGAAGATACAATTCTTTATGCAGCATGTTTTGACGCCAATGGTGGTTTGTTTGAACCACTCTTCACTGAGGAGGATGCCATTATCTCAGATTCGCTCAATCACGCTTCCATCATCGACGGTGTGCGTCTATGCAAGGCTAAGCGATTCAGATATAAGAATGCCGAAATGGAGGATCTTGAGCGTTGCCTTCAGGAGGCGAAAGATTGCCGCTTCAAGGTGATTGCAACAGATGGCGTGTTCTCCATGGATGGAAACGTTGCTCCAATGGATAAGATCTGTGTGCTTGCCGAAAAATATGATGCGTTGGTGATGGTTGATGAAAGTCATTCGGCAGGAGTGGTTGGCGAAACAGGTCATGGTGTGGCTGAGAAATTCGACTGCTATGGCAAGATCGATATCTTCACCGGCACACTCGGAAAGTCGTTCGGTGGTGCAATGGGAGGATTCACAACCGGTCGCAAGGAGATTATCGATATGCTCCGTCAGCGTTCGCGTCCATATCTTTTCTCAAACTCGGTTGCTCCCTCTATTGTAGGTGCCAGCATCGAAATGTTCAAGATGTTAGGGGAGAGCAATGAACTTCACTCCCGTCTGATGGAGAATGTGGAATATTTCCGCAGTAAGATGCTTGAGGCAGGTTTTGATATCAAGCCTACACAAAGTGCTATTTGCGCTGTTATGCTTTATGATGCCAAGCTTTCTCAGGATTTTGCTGCAGAGATGCAGAAAGAGGGAATTTACGTTACGGGCTTCTACTATCCGGTAGTTCCCAAAGAGCAGGCTCGCATCCGTGTGCAGCTCTCTGCAGCTCACACTCGCGAGCAACTCGACAAGGCTATCGCTGCTTTCATCAAAGTCGGCAAGAAGCTGGGAGTTATTAAGTGATAAGTGGCCTGTAAGGTAATAGCTGAAATAGCTATGGTAGCTAATATGGCTATCATAGCTATTTTAGCTATTATGGCTATGATAGCTTTCGCATTTATCGAAAGATAATATCAGATGAATAAAAACTAAAAAGACTCTGCGCGTCAAGCACAGAGTCTTTTTAGTGGGGTGAAATGTGGGTTTCGAACCCACGACCTTCGGAACCACAATCCGACGCTCTAACCAACTGAGCTAATCTCACCATATGCTTCCCTCTCAAAAGCGATGCAAAGTTATAACTTTTTTTTAATACCTCCAAATTTTTTGTGGTTTTTTTATTAATTTTGTCCTCCGAAGTGGGTGGAAAACGCATTTTCCACGCTGAAAAGCCCTGTTTGGGGGTGCAAAGACTACAATAATGAAATTATATATACATTTAATATTTATGCTTGCGGCGGCTGTTGCTTTGCCCGCGTTCTCTCAAAGTCAGATGTCGAGGAATGGCGGAGAGCGGGGTAATGGTTCATCGCATTCAACATCCGACAATCACAAGGAGACCACGGTTTACAAGCCCGGTAGTGCCTGGACACTGTCAAATCCGCTCGGCACTCACGAGGAATCCACTATCGACACCCTGCTTTACAATTATCAGCGTCAGTTTGTGCCGGCCATGAACTCTGATGCGTGGGCAACCACAGGTTCTTTTGCTGCAGAGGGTATCAATATGATCTATTTCGACCGGCCTCAACCATCTGCATTCCTCTTCGAGGACGCTTTGCAATATTGGCTCCCGACATTCGCAAAAGAGAAATTCTATAATGTGTACATACCGATGACTTTGTTGTCGTATAACTTCGGTGGTAACCGCGACAATCATACCGATCGGCTTAAAGGTATATTTGCCGGAAATGTAAATAAGAAGATAGGAATAGGAGCCAACATCGATTATCTCTATACGAAAGGTGCATACAATAGTCAGGCAGCCAAGAACCTTATTTATGGATTTCAGGGTTATTACAACGGCGACCATTATGAGATGCAGGCATTCTTGAATCATTATAATTCGCAAAATCAGGAGAATGGCGGTATCACCGATGATCTTTATATAGAGGATCCGGCTGTGCTCCAGGGTGGTGTTGACAAGATAGAGCCGAAGAGTATCCCAACACGACTCAACGGCGCCCAGAACCGCTTGGTTGGTGCGGAGTTCTATATGTCGCATGCGTACAAGATAGGTTTCTGGCGCGATGATACGCAGGAGGGTGATACGGTGGAACGTCGCACGCTCGTGCCGGTCACCAAGTTTATTTATGCGTTTGACTATAAATATAATCATCATACGTTCAAGAATACACGTGCCGATGAAGAGACTGCCTTCTGGCAGAACACATATTTCAATCCTTCCGCCACGCTCGACAATACACATTACTGGTCTTTCTCCAATACTGTAGGAATCTCAATGATAGAGGGCTTTCAGAAATGGGCGCAATTCGGTTTGTCGGCGTATGCCACATACGAGTTTGATCATTTCCGTCAGGGTGTGCTTGCAGGATCTTCGGATGCGGGTAACGTGACGGAAGGAGAGGAGACTGCAGCCTTGACTCCGCTTCCTGAGGGATTTGAAATGCTCAGTGACAAGAAGCGCAATCGTCTCTGGATCGGAGGCAGATTGGAAAGGATGAAGGGTACGCATATCCGCTATTTCGCCAACGCCAAATTCGGCTTGATGGGTGATGCCGCCGGAGATTTGGATGTGGATGGAGCCATCGAGACCCGCTTCAAACTTGGAAAGGATACTGTTAAGATTTCGGCCGACGGTTTCTTTCGCAATCAGACTCCGTCGTATCTGCTGCGGTATTATTTCTCCAATCATTTTGTGTGGAACAATGATTTCGGAAAGATCCGCTCCTTTCGCGTAGGAGGTAAATTGCATATACCATGGACACGTACTGATCTTCGCGCCGGTGTAGAGAATGTACAGAATTGTGTCTATTTCGATCAGAATTCTATGCCACAGCAATATGGGGGTAGTGTTCAGATCTTTTCGGCTGCCATAGACCAGAAACTTAAATTCGGAATATGGAACTGGAACAATACGGTGACATATCAGGTATCGTCAAATCAGGATGTGATTCCGCTGCCGGCACTAAGTATCTACAGTAATATGTTTCTCGGATTCACTGCATTCCGTGTGCTTCACATGCAATTGGGTGTAGACTGCGATTATTATACACGTTATCGCGGCTACGCATATCAGCCTGCCACAATGTCGTTTCATGTGCAAGGAGATAATCCCGTTGAAGTCGGAAACTTCGCGGTGGCAAATGCGTATGTAACAGCCAAGCTTTATAAAGTTCGCTTCTTTGTGCTCTGGAGTCATGTAAATCAAGGTCTTTTCGGCAGGAACTACTTCTCAATGCCTCATTATCCCATAGATCCCCGTCAACTCCGGTTCGGTCTCTCCATTGATTTTGCAAACTGATGTAATTAAAAAATAGACAGCTCCATCTCTTTTGTGAAATGGAGCTGTTCGATTTTTTGATTATTAAGTAAGTGTTCAAAATTAATTTATACTATATTGGAGCTTATTTTTTAGGCGATTTTGACGCGGAGCGAAGGAGAATACTTTCGTATTCGACTGAGCTGCAAGTTAAAAGCGACAAA
>JAAVCU010000022.1 GCA_014802175.1 Bacteroides sp. | reverse complement strand
TTAGACACTCTTTGAAAACAAATTAAACCGCCGTATGCCGAACGGCACGTACGGTGGTGTGAGAGGAACGGAAACGAAAGTAGGCCAGAAAACTTTCGTTTCCCGACCTACTCGATTGCCACCCCTTCCTCCTTCTTTGCGCTCACTGCGTTCCCGCCACTATCCCTGATCTGGACCGGCGATCGCGGTGCGAACGCAGTGAGCACTCTCGCTGCTGCAGCTCTTTCGCCCACTGNGTTNGCGCCNCAATCCNTGATCTTANTTTNCACNATNCTNGANCTTNATTTTTTAGGANGTGACTGCGAGNGTCAGGAGGGTGATGCGGAGAGTGGGGGCGGCGGCGAGCAGGGTCTCGGCGGCGGTGGTCATTGTTGCGCCGGTGGTGCAGACGTCGTCGAGAAGGAGGANGTGGCGGNCGGTGAGTTCGTCAGGATTGTGCACGGTGAATGTGCCGGCAAGNTTGGTGAGGCGTTGTTGGGCGGTCAGTTTTGTCTGNGTTTTGTGNGGCTTGCCGGCTTTTAGGTTACTAAGCACCGGGATCGATAATATATCACTTATCCCTTGNGCTATGANCTCTGTCTGATTATAGCCNCTACGAGCCTTTTTCAGCCAGTGCATGGGTATNGGTATTATCGCATCTACATCGGNGAAGAAGGATGTGGGCAATAATTCTTTAGCTACCTCTTCCCCTAAGTGATGTGCGAGCCCTTTGAAGTGATGATATTTCAAGTCNTGGATAAGTGTNGCTGTGCTTGATTCTCCTCCATAGAAGAAATAGCCTGTTGCGTTGACGAAAGGAAATTTTCCGGCGAAGCGTTGCTCCATCGGATTCATNNGCATNCNGTGAAAGNGTGTGCGTGGCAGACGCGAGAGACATGAGGAGCATACATACCTGTCAGGTTCGTCCAATTTTGCACCGCAGATATGACAAGAACGCGGAAATATCAGGTTATATGCCGGTTCAATATATTTGNATAGNTGCCCCCAGATACCCATTTTCGGCTTCATCCTCTATTGTNTTTTNCGNAGGAATGATATCAANTTGCTGANAAGCCCTGACTCATAGCCGCGCGTGATCAGNTNGCGGTAGAGTCGAGCCCGGTCATCGTATTCTTCAAGGTCAAGTGNTNTNGCTTTGATTGTCCCGGCACGTTGAAGCGAGCGGATGTATTCTTTCTCGTCTATTTGGCTTAATGCATCCGCTATCTCTGCCGANGGAATGCGTTTCAGCGCNAATGCCTGACGGATTTTATTGCGTCCCCATCCTGCGAATCTAACCTTGTCATTTGTGAAGCTACGTGCNAACCGGGCATTGTCGATGAATTTATTGTTNACAAGAAATTCAAGTATCTTGTCAATNTCTGAGTATGGTAATCCCNGCTTGCGTAACTTCTCGCGTATTTCAGCTTCGCAGCGTTCCGAGCGCGCGCATANATCNGCCATNTTNAGTCGGGCTGCNTCCGGGGTGATANGTTTCTTTGCTCGTTTCATTGCTTCCTGCAGGATATAAATCGGTCTTTACCNGAAATATCTTTAGTTATAATCACATCTGAGAATCCAGCGTCTTCAAGATCCTGTCTTAATTGGGCGGCATGACGCGGATTGATTTCAAAATATAGGCCGCCACCATCAACGAGCACCTTCTTGGCAACCGAGGCTATCCTGTGGTAATATTTCAGCGGATCGGAATCAGGAACGAACAGTGCGGTGTGAGGCTCGTAATCCAGCACGTTCCGATCCATCTCCACCATCTCCGATTCATCGATATATGGTGGATTGCTGACAATGATATCCAGACTGTTGATTTCCGGTGAATATTTGAAAATATCTTGGAGCTCAATGTTGACCGGTGCCTTTAAAGNTGCAGCATTCTCTTTAGCTATCTCCACNGCNTNNGGAGAGATATCTATTGCAGTGACGNNNGGAAAAGTGAGGTTACGCGCCAATGCTATTGCNATCGCTCCNGAGCCTGTTCCAACGTCCAATACGCGGAGATCTTTTCTGCCATCATAATCCTTAACGATCATATCCACCAACTCGGCTGTTTCCGGNCGNGGAATAAGAGTAGCCGGAGANACTTTNAGGTTCATNCCATAGAAGTAGGCNTCNCCGAGTATATATTGCAACGGTTCCATATTCTTGAGCCTGTCAAGNATCTTCGCTACGGATTGCATAAGGTAATCAGNAGCGACATTGTCGGAATGAATCACGAAATCNGTAAGNCTCCATCCTTTAAGGTGATGAAAGATGAGTCTTGTCATAGCCTTGGCTTCACCGGCTCCATACATCGGNNATAGTTCCGCTTCTATATTTCGCGCCAGAGTGGCGATATNAGGGTTGCTCTGTGGCATAATTTACAATCTTTAAACCTCAAAGTTATTAAATTTGGGTGAGATATGGAAAGAATCTCCTAAAATATGTTATATAAGAAACAACTTCATAATGAAAATTATAAGATAGAGCGTTATATAAGTAGCGTTATATAAGTATGGATTATAAAGAACTGAGAGAACTGATGANGCGAAATCGTAGCTATCGTCGGTTCGATGAAAAATGCNGGGTATCCGATACCGATCTGCGTGAAATCATAGAGCTGTGCCGNTACACGGCTTCAGGAAGAAATCTTCAGCCCCTGAAATACNGTTATGTAAATTCAGAGGAAGAGTGCGACAAGATATTTCCGCATCTGAAGTGGGCAGGTTACCTTACAGANTGGGATGGTCCGGAAGAGGGTGAGCGTCCGTCGGCTTACATTGTGCAATGTCTTGACACTGCGTTGACCCGTCAGCCATTATGCGANGATGGCATACAGTTGGAGGCAGTGACNCTCGGNGCCGTCAGCAAAGGTCTCGGCTGCTGCATAATAAAATCATTCAACAAAAAGGAGATAGAAGATATCCTCGGCTTACCCGAAACGCTTGAGGCGATCTATGTCATAGCCATCGGTAAAGCGGTGGAAGAGGTGGTGATTGAGGATATTGCAGGGGAAGATATCAAATATTGGAGAGATAAAGACAAAATCCACCACGTGCCCAAACGTAGACTCGAAGAAATTTTGGTCAAATAAAGAAAAATTTCTATATTTGCAAAGAAATATATCTTGACAATCGGAAAGAACCGCAAGAGAGCGGAGAATCCCATTTCGTACAGTAGACAATAAGACATAACCAAATATTTTAATATTACTAAAAATGGTAGAT
This sequence comes from Bacteroides sp., assembly GCA_014802175.1. GTDB lineage: Bacteria > Bacteroidota > Bacteroidia > Bacteroidales > Muribaculaceae > Lepagella. Next base: position 22,374 of record JAAVCU010000022.1, on the reverse strand, counting down.
TACAAAAGCTTAGGACTTGTAAACACCAAAGAGATGTTTGCAAAAGCAGTTCACGGCGGATACGCAATCCCCGCGTTCAACTTCAACAACATGGAGCAGCTTCAGGCCATCATCAAGGCAGCTGCCGACACCAAATCACCCGTAATTCTTCAGGTATCTAAAGGTGCTCGTAACTACGCTAACGCGATCCTTCTCCGTTACATGGCTCAGGGTGCGGTAGAATATGCAAAATCTCTCGGATGGGAGCATCCTCAGATTGTGCTTCATCTCGACCACGGCGACAGCTTCGAGCTTTGTAAAGACTGTGTAGACAACGGTTTCTCTTCAGTAATGATCGACGGTAGCCACCTTCCCTACGAAGAGAATGTTGAGCTCACAAAGAAAGTATGCGAATACGCTCACAAATATGGTGTTACTGTAGAGGGTGAGCTCGGTGTGCTTGCAGGTGTAGAGGATGAGGTAAGCTCAGACCACCACACTTACACTGACCCTGAAGAGGTAGTAGACTTCGTGACTCGTACAGGTGTAGACAGCCTCGCTATCTCAATCGGTACATCTCACGGTGCATACAAATTCACTCCCGAGCAGTGCACCCGCGATCCGAAGACAGGCCGTCTCGTTCCCCCGCCGTTGGCATTCGACGTTCTTGAGGGTGTAGAGGCTAAGATCCCCGGATTCCCCATCGTTCTCCACGGTTCTTCTTCAGTTCCCCAGGAGTATGTTGACATCATCAACGAAAACGGTGGTAAGCTCCCCAACGCAATCGGTATTCCCGAAGAGGAGCTTCGCAAAGCAGCCAAGATGGATGTTTGCAAGATCAACATCGACTCTGACAGCCGTCTTGCAATGACAGCAGCAGTTCGCAAAGTGTTCAACGAGAAACCCGCAGAGTTCGACCCGCGTAAATATCTCGGTCCGGCTCGCGATGAGATGGAGAAACTCTACAAAGAGAAAATCATCAACGTTCTCGGCAGCGAAGGCAAAGCAGAGTAATCATTACTCCGACATAGAAATAAAAAAGTCCGGCTCGGTCCGGACTTTTTTATTAACTGCATTTGGATAATTGGGACGGTGTAGCTATATTTGTAGCTTAAATTAGAGCTTAAGTAAGTTCTAAATAAAACGATAGAGAATTCTACTTGAAAGATGAAGATATTTACTTCCGCAGCAATAAAGGAATTAGATAAAGCCACTTGCGAGGCTGAAAATATAACGTCGCTCCAGCTCATGGAGCGTGCGGCAGAGCTTGTCACCGATGAGCTCAACTCCCGTTTTGAGCCGGGACAACGATTTGTGGTGATGGCAGGACCGGGCAACAACGGCGGCGATGCCCTTGCCGTGGCGCGAATGCTCACCGAAAGGGGATACAGGAATATTGAGGTTTACCTCTTCAACATTACCGGAAAATTAAGTGCCGACTGCGAAGCCGAAAGAGAGAAGCTGATAACGGTAGAGGGGGTAGAGTTTACAGAAGTCAACAAAGAATTCACACCGCCATACCTGACTAACAAGGATGTGGTGATCGACGGACTTTTCGGAACCGGACTCAGTGAGCCTCTAAAGGGTGGATTTGTGGCAGTGGCGCGTTACATCAACGAATCCGGTGCGTATGTAGTCTCCATCGATATGCCATCCGGCCTATTCGGAGAAGACAACTCGCAGATCAACCGCCGCGATGTGATCCATGCCAATCTCACGCTTGCATTCCAGCTCCCTCGCCTTTCATTCTTCTTCGAGGAGAACTATAATATCCTCGGTGAAGTCAAGCTGCTCGACATAAAGCTCGACAAGAACAAGATGAAGGAGATGACCACAAGCTATCAGGTTGTGGAGCGTCGCAATATACGTCCCTTGCTCAACAAACGCTATCCGTTCACCGGGAAACGCGACTACGGCTCGGCATTGCTCTTCTGCGGCAGTATCGGCATGATGGGAGCGGCGGTGCTTTGTGCCCGCGCCACCCTTAAAAGCGGTGCAGGCTTAGTTACCGTCCACGGTCCGAAAAACGGTATGGACATACTTCAGACAGCAGTGCCGGAATGTATGTACGAACCCGATCGCAACGACCATTACATAAGCGACATGAGGGTACACCACGATCACCAGGCAATAGCCGTAGGTCCCGGCATAGGAGTATCGGAACGCACCATAGATGCGTTAGAGGCATTGCTCAAGGCAGGGAAATCATCTTTGGTACTCGATGCCGACGCCTTGAACTGTATATCGCAACGCCCGGCATTACTCTCGATGCTCCCGCCGAAAACCATCATCACCCCTCACATCGGTGAATTTGATCGTCTTTTCGGTGAGCAGAGAAGCTCGGAAGACAGATTGAAGATGGCGTTGGAGATGTCGCGCCAGCATAATATCATAATCGTTCTGAAAGGTCATTATACAGCTACGGTGCGCCCGACCGGCAGGGTTTACATCAATCCCACCGGTAATCCGGGAATGGCAACCGCCGGTGCCGGCGACGTGCTTACCGGTGTAATCGCGGCTTTCCTGGCACAAGGCTACAGCCCCGAACACGCCGCTACGTTTGGTGTGTTTGTTCACGGACTTGCCGGTGACATGGCTGCTGAAGAACTCGGTGAATTCGGTCTGACCTCCGGAGATATCGCCAATTATGTAGGGCGTGCAATCCGTTCGATAATAAACTAATATAGATCTCCTATGAAAACAATCAAGATATTGGCATTGACAATGTGCGCGCTCGCATCTACAGGACTCAATGCGCAGCAAACCAAGGTGCTCACTGCCGACAAACATAATGAGTATGGACTTGTCTACACCCTTCCGCGCACCAATCTCGAGATAGAGGTTACTGCAAAGCGAACCGTGCGCACTGCCGGACCATATTATCAGTATGCCAAGAAGTTTATCGGCACAGATAAAGTTATCAAAGAGGACTCTGAATCCTGGGTAATCACGGATGTAAAGGTCAAGCCATACGGTGTTGCTGATGACTCGGAGCGATATGTGATGCAATTGAAATCCGGTGCCCTCACATCGATTTGTGTTGCAGAAGATGGTATGTTGTTGGCCATAAACAAAGAGGTCTCCCTCCCTAAAAACAATCTTAGGGGTAAAGGGAAAGAATCCGAACAGGGGGACAAGGTTCTGATCAATGAGTATCTGCAATATGTAGATGAGGATTTCATTGCCTCTCAAAGCTCCGCCAAACGCGCGCAGATGCTTGCCGAGAATCTCATGGAGATCAGGGATGCTAAAATCTCGCTGACCCGAGGCACAGCAGAAACGATGCCAACCGATGGCAAGCAGCTTGAGCTGATGCTCAACTCCCTATCGCATCAGGAGGCTGCCCTCACGGCTGCCTTTATAGGAATCGAGGAGTCGGAGACAGTGACCAGAACCTATACTTTCGAACCTACGGGCGATGGCAGAAACGTATTGTTCCGACTCAGTGACTTCTCGGGTTTTGTCGGTGCTGACGATTATTCGGGAGATCCGGTTTACATCAACGTAACGACCACCCGCAAGGGAGAATTGCCCGTAGACGCAAAAGGTGAGGAGAAGAAACTTCCGAAAGATGCAGTCATCTACAACATCCCCGGAGCAGCGAAAGTCACAATAACCACACTCGGCAAAACGCTATACGATAAAGAGCTTGAGTTGGCTCAGTTCGGAGTTAAATTCGGACTCGCGCCAACGTTATTCAGTGCCAAGAAAAATCGTTCGTTTGCAGAATTCAATCCTGTGACCGGAGCATTGGTAGAGATCGGAGAAGATGGAGGAGAATAGAGCCATCACCCTTCTGACACTTCAGCAGGAGATCGGTAACGCCGTCAGGTATTGCCGCGCCGCTCAGGGAGTATGGGTCACAGCGGAATTCAGCGACTTGCGAGTGGCCGGCGGCCATTGCTACATGGAGCTGGTGGAGAAAGATGCCACAGGAAACACCGTGGCAAAAATGCGTGCCATGATATGGAGCAACACTTTGCACGCGATCCGCGCTAAATTCTATGCTGCAACGGGTAGGGATATTGCCACCGGTATAAAGGTGATGGTGCGCGGTTCGGCTAACCATCATCCAATTTATGGACTCAGCTTTACAATCTCCGATATTGACCCCAGTTACACCGTAGGGGATATGGAACGTTTGCGCCGCGAGATTCTCAATAAACTCAATGCCGAAGGTATATTGGAGAGAAACCGATCGCTGAAAGCTCCTGCAGTGCCTCAGCGCATCGCTGTGATCTCGGCGGCAGGTGCAGCCGGTTACGGCGACTTCATTAATCAGCTTAACAGCAATCCTGAAGGTTTCAAATTCTATCCCTTTTTGTTTGGAGCGGTTATGCAGGGCGACCGCACATCGGCGAGTGTCCGTAATGCCTTGATGCAGGTAGAGAGCACTATCGACTTATGGGATTGTGTAGTAATCATACGCGGGGGCGGCGCCACCACAGACCTCAATGGCTTCGATGAGTATGAACTGGCAAAGGCAGTGGCTCTTTTCCCGTTGCCGGTAATAGTCGGTATCGGTCACGAACGCGACCGCACGGTGTTGGACGAGATAGCCTGTGTTCGATGCAAGACCCCGACGGCTGTGGCTGCATACCTCATCGACTCATTGCGCACCGCATATAATGCTGCGGTGGATAGGGTTCAGAAGATAGTGCGTTACAGCAGTGATGCACTGAAAGGGGAGAAGTATCGCCTTGCCAACATAGAGACTGCATTGCCTGCGAGAGTGCAGACAAGGATTCTCCGCTCTGAGAAGAAACTGGGAGATCTTGGTCACGCCATAGAGCGTGCGTTATCGCGCAGGGCAGTTGCCGAAAGCGAGAAACTGCGTATGCTTCGCTATCGTTATGAGCGTGCCTGCCTGTCGATAACGGAGCGACCGATGCTCAAACTCAAGAATCTTGAGAACATGGTGCGTCTGCTCAGTCCCGAGAATACCCTAAAAAGGGGTTACAGTATCACTCTCGTTAATGGAAAAGCGGTAAAAAGTATAGAAGATATAAAGACCGGAGACGCGATCGAAACAAGACTGCCGGATGGCACACTCCGTTCGGAAATCACAGGTGTCGAGTCAATAACTCCGGAATAAAACAATAATAAAAATGGAAGAGAGAACATATAAGTCAGCCGTGATTGAGCTGGAGGAGATTGTGCGTAAGATGGAGTCGGACAGCTGTGATATCGACCAACTGTCGGCCTACACCACCAAGGCTTTGGAGTTGCTCAAATTCTGCAAAGAGCGTCTGTTCAAGACAAACGAGGAAGTTGAGAAGTGCCTTGCCGAATTACGCACGGCCCTCGGAGAGGAGTGAGGCCTTTTACTCGCGGTAATAGACTCTTTTTACGCGCGGGGATACGGAGGTCAGGATCTCGTAGGGGATAGTGTCGAGGGTGTCGGCAAGACGCTGCAGAGGCATCTTCTGACCGAAGATCTCCACTGAGTCGCCTACAGCGCATTCTATGCCTGTGACGTCGATCATGCACATATCCATACAGATATTGCCGATCGTGGGAGCCTCTTTCCCGTTTACCATTACCGAAATGTTTCCCCGTCCGAAATGGCGATTCATTCCGTCGGCATAGCCGATAGGGATAGTAGCTATTTTCGACGGGCGTTCTATTTTACCCCAACGGCCATAACCTATTGTTTCTCCCGGTTGATATTCACGGATGGCGATGATTACCGTGCGCAACGTTGAAACCACAGCCAACGGTTTCTCCATCTCCGGAGGCAACGTGTTTGCCCCGTAGAGTCCGATGCCGAGTCGCGCCATATCGTAGTGATATTGTGGATACCGCAGGATTCCCGGGGAGTTAAGGATGTGTCGCAGTATCGGATAAGAAGAGCGCGACAGCATGTAATCCGTATACCGTGCGAAGCGTTCGAGCTGCAACTCGGTGTAATCATCCATGTCCGGACAATCAGCAGTGGCAAGATGTGAGAATGTAGACTTGGCTCTCACTGCATTTGTTGCGGCGAGTATATCCATCACGGCAGGAAGCTCCTCCTCAATGAAACCCATTCGGTGCATCCCTGTGTCGATCTTTATGTGAATAGGATAATCAGTGATATTATTCTTCTCAGCCTCCGCAATCACATCGCGCAACATATCGAATGAGTATATCTCCGGTTCAAGTCGATAGGCGAACATCGACTTGTAATTCACAATCTTTGGATTCATCACCATCACCGACATTGTGATACCTTTATTGCGCAACTCGATACCCTCGTCGATTACCGCAACGGCCAGATATGCTGCTCCGCAGTCCTGCAAAGTCTTGGCTATCTCATAGCTACCGGCGCCATATCCCGAAGCTTTCACCATGCAGATAACGCCTGTGGAGGCAGGCAGGTGGCTGCGGAAATAATTATAGTTGCTCACTATCGAATCGAGATTCACCTCAAGCACGGTTTCATGCTTGCGGCATTCCAGCATCTCGGCAATATCCGAGAAATTATACTCAGGTGAACCCTTCAGCAGGATAATCTCATCATTGAAATCAGAGGGTGAGAGTTTAAGCAATAACTCAGCCGTAGATTCAAAGAAAAGTGAACCGGCAGGGAAAAGGTCACTATATGATGTCAGAACCTTACCCACGCCGATGAATCTTTCAATGTCAGCTCTCTTAACAAGGGCAGCCACATCGGCATACAATTCAGGTTGCGAAGCCGACTCATGGTGAAGATCGCTCAAAATCAGTGTTGTGGTCTGTGACGGTATCTTGCGACGACGCATGAAATCCAGTGCCGGAAGAAGCGAAGAGAAGTCGGAGGTATAGGAATCAAGTATCACCGAACAACCTCCGACACCATCAGTGACATTAAGACGTGTGCCGATCCTGTGTAGGTTGGCAAAACGCCTGACGATTATATCCGGATCAATACCTTTCGACAGCATGTAGGCCAATGCGTTAGCGGCATTCTCGATGTCTGTGTCTGTTGAGAGTGGAGCAATTAAGGAGTGCGTCTCACCCTTGAATTTGTATTCAATACGCATCTCACCCTGAGCCTCGGGGATCGGGGTGATATACAGATCTGCGTCTCTGTTTTTACGAGACCAGCCGATCAATTCCTTTCCCGTTCTGTGTGCGTCAACACCTTTGGCTATCTCCGGATAATCGGCGCAATATATAATCTTGCCTACAGAAGGGGCGGCAGCGAGTATGAGTTTCTCGTTAACCTTGCTTGTGTATGAATCAAACCCTTCGGAATGAGCATCGCCCACATTGGTTATGATTACAGTGTCGGGCATGATGCAATCGGCAAGGCTCTTCATTTCACCGGCACGGGAGATTCCGGCCTCGATGATTGCCAGCGACGCATCGGGAGAGATCTCCCACATGGAAAGGGGCACACCTATCTGCGAATTATAGCTGCGCGGACTGCGCGAGATGTCGGAGAGGGGCTCCATAAGCTGAAAGATCCATTCCTTCAGAGTGGTCTTACCCCTGGAGCCTGTGATGCCGATCAGTTCACCCTTGAAATCGCGGTTACGCGCCGCGGTTTTCTGCAATGCCAGCACGGTGTTGTCTGTAACCAGCCAATTTATGTCGGTAGCGTTTTTCAATGCCTCCGGCACTTTGTTGACAACGAAATTTCTCACTCCCTGTCGGTAAAGTTCCGGGATATATTTATGTCCGTCGTTACCGCTTGTAGGGATTGCGAAGAAGAGCGTTCCCTCCGGATCAATCAGGGAACGCGAATCGGTGAGAAGAGTTGAGATCAAAGGGTTGCCGGCAGGCGCTGCGACCCCTAACCGTTCTGCTATTTCGTCAAGGTGTAAATGCATGTTAACTAATTAGTAATTAGTAGTTAGTAGTTAGGAATTAAAGAAAGAGCCAATTATCTATTCTTCATCCTCTATCCTCCAATTTTATTCTCCATTCTCCATTTTCCATTCCCGATTAAACCTTTCCCATAATGGAGGGAAGCCATTCGAGACCGGGGGTGATAGGGGCGGAGCGTTCGATGTTGATCGGCACTACAGAGATAATGCCGTGGTCGAGACACCATTCATCGGTCTCCTCATTATCCGGCTCAAGATTCTCGAATGTTCCTGTAAGCCAATAGAACTTATGTCCGTGGGGGTCAACGTATTCCTGATATTCATCATTCCATCTGCCTATGCAAGGTTTGCACAGACGCATCTCAGTCGGTATCCCCTTTTTGTCAGGTACATTCACATTCAGACAAACATCCTGCGGGAGTCCATGCTCCAGCACAGCCTTCACCAATTTGTCGATCACCGCATAGCATGGGGTGAAGTCAGCATCTGCGGAGTGGTCGGTGAGCGAGAAGCCTATTGAAGGAATACCGAAAGCGCACCCCTCCATGGCAGCTCCCATCGTGCCGGAATAAAGCACATTGATGGCAGAGTTGGAACCGTGGTTGATACCTGACACCACAAGATCGGCCTTACGAGGAAGGATATGGTGCATCGACAGTTTCACGCAATCCACCGGCGTGCCACTGACTTTATACATCTTCGCTCCGTTATAATCCGGAAGCTCAGTGAGTTTCAAGGGGTCGTTTACGGTGATTGCCATAGACTGACCCGAACGGGGAGCGTCAGGACACACACACACGATATCGCCAAAAGGCAGCAGACGGTCGATGAGGCAATGAACACCCCTTGCGTCAATGCCGTCGTCGTTTGTAACTAATATTAATGGTCGCATAAATCGTAGGTTATAAGTAATACTGTAAATTAAAAGAAGGGGAGGTATCGCATCAGAAGGGCGCTGCGGTTTGACCCCGGTTGGAGAGAGATAATGTCGCGGTCGGGGAATGTGGTGTATTCCTTCTTCATCTTTCGGAAGTCGTTGTGCGCTTTAAACACGGCACGAGCGTTGGCGAAATCACCTTTCACTACGAACATTCCCCACGCAAGAGTATCAACAAGGCGTCGTATGAAAAGTTTTCTCTTTCCCTTCTTTCGAGGCAGGTTCTTGTGAAGCAGGAGGAGGTTGTTGCGGAAGTTGAGATAAGTTTTCTTGGGATTACCCTGATTGAGCGAAGCCCCTCCGACATGATACACCACAGAGTCGGTAACGGCACATACCCTGTAGCCGGCATTGAGGATGCGGCAACATAGGTCTATCTCCTCCATGTGAGCGAAGAACTTCTCATCAAGACCACCCAACGAGAGGTATAACTCCCGCCGTGTAATCAGGCAGGCACCGGATGCCCAACAGAGATCAGTCGGTGAGCCGTCGTATTGACCGCGGTCCTCCTCAATAATATCAAAGAGTCTTCCGCGGCAGTAAGGATAGCCAAGATTGTCGAGATACCCTCCGGCAGCCCCGGCGTACTCGAACATCTTCTTGTCGTGCCATGATCGGATCTTCGGTTGCGCAGCCCCGGCATTCGGTGTCTCCTTCATGAATCGCAACAGCGGTTGCCACCAGCCATCAGTGACTTCAACATCAGAGTTCAGGAGCACCACATATTCATACTCAGCATGACGTATAGCGCGGTTGTAACCTTCGGCAAAGCCATAGTTCTTATCAAGTTCTATGATCTTCACCTCCGGACAATTATTGCGGATCCACGCCACCGAATTGTCTGTGGAACCATTATCTGCAACAATTAGGTCCGCCTCATCCGATACGGTATATTTTACAGCTGTAGGGAGGAACTGTTTCAACAGCTCCACACCATTCCAGTTCAATATTATTACACCTAAGCTTTTCACTTTTATCTAATACTTATAACTTCTCCTGCAATGCTGTCGGGTTCGTCGGGGGCGATGCCGGTGATTCGAACTCGTGAGAGGGTATTGATAAGCTCCTTCTGCAGCGGGGCGGTGACGCGGAGGTAATTGCGCGTGAAACCGTGCATAGTCTCACCCCCCTTTGCCGGATGTTCCCAGAGCACTTCCACCTCCTTGCCGATATGGCTGCGCATAAACGCATCCAACTTGAAGTCGGAAATACCTGTCAGCACACCGACGCGCCTATGGCGCTCAGCCGGAGCTACAGAATCACCCAACTTCAAGGCTGCGGTGCCCGGTCGCTCCGAATATGGGAAAATATGTAAGCGTGTTATGTCGAGACCCTCGATGAAACTCTTGCCGCGCTCCCACTCCTCGGGTGTCTCTCCACGCGCGCCGGCAATCACATCCACTCCTATGAAAGCGTCAGGAATCAATTCGCGTATCAGCTTGATTCGCGAAGCGAACAATGCTGAATCATAATGGCGGTTCATCTTCTTCAGCACAGCATCTGACCCGGCCTGCAACGGAATATGGAAATGAGGCATGAACGCGCGCGACTCTTTCGCCACCCAGTTTATTATCTCCTCGGTGAGAAGATTTGGCTCGATCGATGATATACGATAGCGTGCTATACCCTCTATCTTGTCAAGTTCCTTGATGAGATCGAAAAACGACTCACCTGTATTCTTTCCGAAATCACCTATATTCACGCCAGTGATCACAATCTCTTTCGCTCCCTCGTCGGCAGCTTTCCTTGCCATCTCGGTGATCTGGTCGATAGTTCCGGAACGAGATCTGCCACGGGCGAAAGGTATCGTGCAATAAGTGCAGAAATAGTCGCAACCATCCTGTACCTTGAGGAAATAGCGGGTGCGGTCACCTTTCTCGCAGGAGGGCATGAAATCCTGCATATCCTTCATTGGAGTTACATCCATCTCCGGCTTATGCTCGGCGAACCACCGTTCCACATATTCTGCGGTCTTGAGCTTATCGTTTGCTCCCAAAACTATGTCAACTCCTTCTATCGATGCCACCTCTTCCGGCTTGAGCTGAGCGTAGCATCCGGTCACCACAACCGTAGCTTCAGGATATCGCGACGCCAGACGTCGGATAAGCTGACGTCCCTTTTTGTCGGCGGTCTCAGTCACCGAGCAAGTGTTGATGACAATAATATCCGGGGCGTCACCGCGCGCCGCGCGTGTCACACCGCGTTCGGCAAGCAAACGCCCGATTGCGGAGGTCTCGGCAAAATTGAGCTTGCAACCCAAGGTGTGGTAAGCTGCTTTTAAATTCTGAATATGCATAACGCAAAATTACAAAAAATCGCCCAAATTTTATCCGAAGAAGTCCAATAAAAGATGATAAACCGTATAATAAGGTGAAAAAATAGGTGAAACTATTGACAAACGGGGGTATTATTTATTATCTTTGCGTCTTGAATGGAAAATAAAGAAGTAAAAATCTCATTCTGGGCATCACATCTCACCACGATTGTGAGTGTGACGCTTGTGCTCATACTGGTGGGTTTGATCTCGCTGGTGTGGGTTGGCGCTGACAAGGAGACGCGCCGGTTGAGGGAGCAGGTAGAGCTCAGCGCCGTGATGGCAGACAGTGTTTCTGACCTTCGAGCAAAAGAGATAGGGCAGGAGATAGCGCGAAAACCATATTCGCGCAATGTGCGGGTCATAACCAAAGATAAGGCTTTGGAATATTGGACCGCTCAGACCGGTGAGAATCTCAAAGAACTTTACGGAGTGAATCCGTTGAGCCCGGAGGTGGTGTTCCGTGTCAATGCAGACTGGAACAGTGTGCAGCAGCTTGACTCCATCAAAGCGCAGGTAGCGGCTCTGCCCGGGGTTGAATCCGTTGATGCGCCCGACTCAGCTATGGTGGCAGCGATGAACTCCAACATCAAAGGATTTACATTGATTCTTGCTATTGTGGCAATCGTAATGCTCGTAATATCCTTTGTGCTTATCAACAATACGGTTCAGCTCACCATCTATTCCCGACGCTTTACCATCCACACAATGCAGCTCGTGGGAGCCACCAACGGATTCATATCTCGTCCGGTGGTGATGAGTAACGCCATGTGCGGACTTGTGGCAGGATTGCTTGCCTCAGGACTGATGGCTGCAGCCTTGGCTTGTGCGCCACACACCGGCATCGGTAATCCGGTTGCGGAAATAGGTTGGGAATACTTCGCCGTTATATCCGGCGGGATAATACTGCTTGGCATCCTGCTGACCTCCATCTCAGCGTGGATCGCAACAGCAAGGTATCTCCGCAAAGACTACGGCGAACTCTTCAGATAAAAATTACTACTGACTCATACCTAATCACTCATCACTCATACTTCATAATTAAATAAGATGCGAGAAAACAAGAAAACCAATACAGAGGGACTCGAAAAGATGACCGAATCGCAGCGTCCCTTTGCCAAGATAAACTTATGGATGATGGGTATCTGTCTTGCCCTCATAATCCTCGGATTCCTTTTGATGAGCGGAGGGGGTAGCTCCGACACCACATTCAATCCCGAAGTGTTCAGCACACGCCGCATCGTTGTCGGTCCGCTACTCTCATTCTTAGGATTCCTTTTCATGGCTTTTGCCATCATCTATCGTCCTAAAAAGAAGAAATAATATGGAATGGCTTGACGCACTCATCCTTGGAATAGTCCAGGGTCTGGCAGAATACCTGCCTATCAGTTCCAGCGGACATCTTGAGATCTTCCGTCAGATATTGGGCGTAAATCTCCCCTCCGACGTTACATTACAATTTGATGTAATATTGCATGCAGCCACTGTCTGCTCCACACTCGTGATACTTTGGCCGATGTTCTCGCGTCTTTGTGTAAGCTTTTTTACTTTCAAGCGCGACTACGACTTCTATTACGTCTGCAAGATACTTGTGTCGTGTATTCCGATCGCAATCGTAGGATTCTGTTTCAAAGAACAGGTAGAGGAATTTTTCGGTAACGGACTCTTTGTAGTCGGTATCTGTCTATGTGTCACGGCACTCCTCCTGCTCTTCGCGCATTATGCCGACAGACTCATCCCCGCCAACCGAGGCAGAGATATCAGCTGGCTCGACGCCTTCATCATCGGTTGCGCGCAGGCTGTGGCAGTGTTGCCCGGTCTTAGCCGTTCCGGCACCACCATCGCCACCGGTATTCTGTTGGGCGACAAACGCGACCAGATGGCACAATTCTCCTTCCTGATGGTCATCATCCCCATCCTTGGAGAGGCATTGCTCGACGTCAAGGATATGCTCGGAGGTGAAGTTGCCACGCAAGGTGGTGAGATAGGAGTCGGAGCGATGGTAATCGGTTTCGTGGCTGCATTTGTGGTAGGCTGCTGTGCCTGCAAATGGATGATAGAGATAGTGAAACGTGGCAAACTCTATTGGTTTGCACTTTATTGCCTTGTAATGGGCGTTCTCTGTATTGTTTGGTAATTAGATGGATTTTATCACAGGAGAAATTATAGGTATCGACAAACCGTTGGGTTGGACATCGTTCGACGCCGTGAAGCGTCTTCGCGGAGCTATCCAGCGCCGTTTGCGAGTAAAGAAATTCAAGGTCGGACATGCCGGAACGCTTGATCCGCTCGCCACAGGTGTGCTGATCGTATGCACCGGACGCGCCACCCGTCAGATTGAATCGTTGCAGAACGGCACCAAGGAATATATAGCTGAGATAACATTGGGTGCCACAACCCCCAGCTTCGATCTCGAAACCGAGATTGACAACACTTACCCCTGGGAACATATCACACGCGAAAGGGTCGAAGAGGTTCTTCCCCGTTTCGTAGGACACGTGATGCAGGTGCCCCCCGTATTCTCGGCCGTAAAGATCGATGGTAAGCGCGCCTACAACCTCGCCCGCAAGGGGAAGGATGTAGAACTCAAGGCCAAGCCTCTCGTGATTGAGGAGATAGAGATTCTGGAACTGGATGGAAACAAACTTACGATCCGTGTGGTCTGCAGTAAAGGTACATATATTCGTGCACTTGCCCGCGATATCGGTGAGGCACTGGAATCGGGCGCACACCTGTCGGGACTTCGACGCACGCGTGTAGGAGAAGTGCGTGTGGAGGATTGTCTCAGTGTGGATAAAGCCGTGGAGGTTATCGACAACGGACCGCTCACTTTCCCCGAAGATTACAGAATTTCTGAAGAAACTGACAAATAAATATTTGCCGACGTGTCGGCATTAAAACAAATAGTATAAAATTGCCGACGTGTCGGCAGAGATACAAAACTGATTATGAAACTCTCACAGTTCAAGTTTAAACTCCCCGAAGAGCTTATCGCTCAGTACCCGGTAGAGAATCGCGACGAGTGTCGCCTGATGGTTGTCAATTCCAAAACAGGAGAGATCACCCATCATATATTCAAGGAGCTTATCAACTTTTTTGACGAGGGCGACGTGTTGATATTCAATGACACTAAAGTATTCCCCGCCCGCTTATACGGAAATAAGGAGAAGACCGGTGCCTGCATCGAGGTTTTCCTGCTGCGTGAGCTTAACGAAGAGCATAAACTCTGGGATGTGCTCGTGGAGCCCGCCCGTAAGATAAGGATTGGCAACAAACTTTATTTCGGAGAAGATGATTCGATGGTTGCGGAGGTTATCGACAATACCACCTCACGTGGTCGTACACTCCGTTTCCTTTACGACGGTCCGCATGATGAATTCAAAGAGGCTCTTTATGCTTTGGGCGAAACTCCGCTTCCGGAGTATATCACCCGTAAGACCGAACCGGAGGATGCCGAACGTTATCAGTGCATCTTTGCGGAAAACGAAGGAGCCGTCATGGCACCGGCTGCCGGACTTCACTTCAGTCGCGAGTTGATGAAGCGTCTTGAAATCAAAGGAGTGGAGCGCGGATTCCTCACCCTTCATGCCGGTCGCGGCAACTTCAAGGATGTGGATGTCGAAGACCTCACCAAACACCGTATGGATAGCGAAGAGGCTATCGTTAACGAGGTGTTGGTGGATATGGTGAATGAGGCGAAGGATAATAATAAGAACGTGTGTGCAGTCGGCACGAGTGTGCTGCGTGCGTTGGCGTCGGCCGTGTGTATGAACGGTCATCTGATGACCTACAGCGGTTGGACCAACAAATTCATCTTCCCTCCATACGATTTCACGGTCTGCAATGCGCTTGTCACCAACTTCCACATGCCGTTGAGTACCATGCTTATGATGGTTGCTGCATTCGGCGGATATGACAACGTGATGAAAGCCTACGATGTAGCGGTCAAAGAACAGTATCGTTTCGGAGCATACGGCGACGCGATGCTCATTCTTCGCTAACCGCATCCGATATAGAAATAACGACAGGAGGTCTGAATCCGTACGGTTCAGACCTCCTGTCGTTATAACTGTCTATAAACAAAAAGATTAATTGTCTCCCGACAACTAATCCTCTAACCTTAAATCTAATACCATGAAAAACACGGTGCGAAGATAATATAAAATATTGTAACAAAAAAATATTTATACATAAATTATCATATCATTATGATAATTTAAGATAATTATATGGTCTGATGATAATATGCTGACAGTGCCGGAGTGAATCAGGAGAAGACTTCGGAGAGGATGTCGGGGGATTTGAGGGAGGAGAGGCCGGGGAAGTGAATGGCGTAGTAGCGGAGGATGCGGTCGAGGAGCAGGCGACGTTCGGAGCCGTTGAATCGGAAGGCTGCAAGGTTGGTGAGACTGATGCGCGAGAGACTGATGAGTAGCGAGGTCTCGGCGGAGGTGAGCGTATCGCGGTGCATGCTGTTGGCTACCAATATGCCATTTCGCATGTCAAAGCAATCACCTTTCTCGTAGTTGGTGATGTCGGGAGTGATTCCGGCAATGTCGAGGAAGCGGATTAGAAACCAGATGTGGAAATTGGCGAGACCGGCATCTATGTTGTCAAGTGCTCGGATGGAGGCCGTGATGAATTCCCAGGTCGCCGGATCGGGTGAGGCGTCGCGGAGGTATCTGTTCAGAAATTCGGAGAGGAAGAGTGTGATGGAGGTCTTTACGGGGTTGAAATATATGTCATGCCAGATCTCTACAGGTGATATGGATCCTAAACGGTGGAGTTCGCGTGTCTGGCTAACTTTGACCTGAGTCTCGATCACAGATAACGGGAGAAGTCGGGCGTTGCGCATACGTCCTGCTTTCCCCGCTCCTGCCGGGGAGAGAAAGGACATGCGCCCGCGTGTGCGCGTGAAGAGTGTCACAACGTTGTGTCGGTCGTTGTGCTTTACAATATCTATGACAATACCTTCTATTTTTTCGATTGACACGGAGCTGCAGAAATAATTAATAATTAATATTTGAGGGTAAAATTAGTAAAAATTTGGTTATACAAGTTCAATTGTTTAATTTTACCTCAGGATATGACTCTCGAATTGAATTTGTTTTATCATAATGAGTGAGTTCATAAAAAAAGTCTACCTCTTTTCACAAAGAAATAGACCGAAACCTTAATCTTAATTTAATACTATGAAAAACACTCCGCAAAGATATATATTTTTTTGTAAATATGGGACAATATTGGATTTAAGATTATTGTTGATTAATATAAATTAACAAATAGGGTCTTAAATGTGAATATATGTAAATAAATCTTAAGAATGGAGAGACTGTATCAATATCTCTGGAGGCATAGGATGTTCGGGAAGGAGTTGTGCCTGACTTCGGGTGAGCGGGTTGAGATCTTATCACCGGGAGTGTGGAATACAAATGCCGGTCCGGATTTCTCGAACGCATCTGTGCGCATTGCCGACACTGTTTGGAACGGCAATGTGGAGATACATTGCAAGGCCTCCGATTGGTATCGCCATGGACACGACAGTGATCCGGCTTATGATTCGGTTCTTCTCCATGTAGTCGCGGAGAACGACACGGAGGTTTCGCGTGCCGATGGTAAGGTTATCCCGCAGTTGCATGTCACATTTCCCGAGAGGTTCTATAACCTCTATGCAGCCCTGAGTGAGAATATCCGCGCTGTGAAGTGCGAGCGGGCGTTGGAGAGGATTCCAGATCTGCTGAAAACCGACTGGCTTGAGAGTTTGGGAGTGGAACGGATGCACACAAAGGCACAACGCATACTGCAGGAACTGAAGAATCTTGGTGGCGATTGGGAACGGACTTGTTTTGTGTCATTCGCCCGTGCGTTGGGTTTCGGACTGAACGGGGAACCGTTTGAGATCCTGGCGCGTTCTATACCTATGGGATACCTTCACAGACACGCCGATGATCCATTGCAACTTGAGGCTCTGTTGTTCGGTCAGGCGGGAATGCTCGACACTTCGATACATATATTCGATGAGTATTACCAGCGTCTTTGTCGCGAATATTTCTTTCTTGCGCGTAAGTATGGCTTACGGCCTATGCGTCGTGATTTATGGAAGTATGCGCGCACGCGCCCTCAGAATTTCCCGCACAGGAGGATAGCGTTGTTGTCCAAGACGCTGGTAGGAGGTTTCTCGATGTTGTCGCGATTGTTGGCAGCCGCCGGAGACCCTGATAAGGTGCGTGAGCTCTTCACATGGAAACTCGAAGGGTATTGGCTGAGTCACACCGATTTCGACCGTGAGACACCGATGGATGCCGTCGCACTTGGTGCGCAGAGCGTGGAGCTGTTGATAATTAACTTTGTGGCGCCGATTCTGTATGCGCACGCCCTCTCGCACGGCGATTACGATAAGGCGGACAAAGCTCTCGATATATGGCGCACGTTAGCTCCCGAGAGGAATATGTATATCCGGCAGTGGAAAGGAGCCGGGTTTGAGTGTAAGGATGCGCTGAGGAGTCAGTCGCTGTTGCAGCTGCGCAAGGAGTACTGCGATTGCAACCGTTGTCTCGAATGTAGGTTCGGACATTGGTTGCTACGCGAGAATGTGAAGCCTCAAAACAAGGATTATTGGAAAAAATTAGCTAATTTTGCGTGAGAGAAAGTAGAGGAGTGAGGAGGAGACAAATTTTGAATTATGGCAGGAAAAAACGATAGGAAGAAGACTCCGTTCAAGGAGGACAAGATATTCGTGTGGGACAACAGGGGAGAGCAGACTCTTCCGTTGATGGAGTTTGTGGCTGCGCGCCGTCCGGATAACAAGCGTAATGATATAAAGAAATGGATGAAGTTCGGACACCTGAAGGTAAACGGTCAGGTCACCAAGGCTTTCGATGCGCCGGTTGCTCCGGGCGATGTGGTGGAGTTCAATGCCACTCGGCCCTTCCCCACATTCCGCCATTCGCGCATAGAGATCGTTTACGAGGATGACGACATTATCGTCATAAACAAAGGCTACGGATTGCTCTCGGTGTCCACACTCAGTCATAAGAAAGAGGAGAATGCCTACGAGATCTTACGCAACTATGTGAAAGAGGTTAATCCGAGAAACAAACTCTTCATAGTTCACCGTCTGGATCGTGACACTTCCGGACTGATGATGTTCGCAAAGTCGGAGGAAGCGCAGGAGGTGTTGCGCCATAACTGGAACAATATGATCCTGGAGCGACTTTATGTGGCTGTGCTTGAGGGTTATCTTGAGAATAACAGTGGCTATGTAAAGAGTCGTTTGGCAGAAAATTCGCAGTTTGTGGTTTACACCACAGAAAATCCTGATGAGGGACGTGTGGCTGTAACGCATTACGAGGTAGTAGGACGTGGAAATGGTTACACGTTAGCGCAGTTCTCGCTCGATACCGGTAGAAAGAACCAGATCCGTGTGCATGCAAAGGAGTTGGGGCATCCCATTGCCGGCGATAAGAAGTATGGGGCTACGAAGAGTCCGTTGCATCGCCTGGCTCTGCATGCACGCACACTGCGGTTCGCGCATCCGATCACACGCAAGGATATGAATTTCGAAACACCGATACCGCCCAAGTTTGCGGCGGCTATCCGTAAACAAATGAAATAAGACTATGAAACTGGACACATCATCATATTATCCGCAGTCGCATCTTGATGATGACGACGACAGGGATGAGATAGTGGAGGAGACCGCAGAGGTGGAGGAGACCGTTGAGGAGATTCCCGAAAAAGTGGAGAACACGGAGGATGACGGTTATGAGAACAGACCTGACAGCAGTGTGCCTCCGACGGCGGCGGAATCATATCTTAACGGAGTGGCTACTGCCATATCGTGGGTGCTGGTGCCATTACTGATGCCTGTCTATGGAGTGCTGCTTGCTTTCAATTATTCGATACTTGATTTCACACCGTTTAGCGTGAAGCTGGTGTTTGTGTTGATAACGATAGCCACTACCATGGTGGTGCCGTCGCTTCTCGTGCTGCTACTGAAACGAGTGGGAGTGGTGAAGGATGTTGGGCTTAACGGACGCAAGGAGAGGTTGATTCCTTATATCATATCGTTTGTAAGCATGGCTGGAACGGGGATCTTCATGTGGTATAAAGGAGCTCCCCTCTGGCTTGTGATGTTCTTTGGCGGAGGTGCCGTTGCGGCTATCATCAACCTGATAGTGAATTTCCGTTGGAAGATCTCTGCTCATGCCGCCGGAATTGCCGGAGTCGTTGCCTTAATGATACGCATACTTCATGATGGTTTTCCACAGGAAGGTGCTTTCGTCTGGCTTATCGTAAGTGTGGTGCTCGCCGGATTAATGGGTAGTGCGCGGGTATGGCTCGGACGCCATACGGTATGGCAGGTTATCGCCGGATATGCCGTCGGTGTTACGTCGGTGTTACTAATGACTTCAATAGCGTTAAGCAATTGAAAATTAATAATTAATGGTTAATAATTAATAATTGAACTATTCAGCCGATAATCAATTTGTTTAGGCTTTTTCAATGAGTTAATTATTTAAAGATGATCACTTGTAATGAGATATAATTATAAGAGAAGAGATACGAGAGAGGTTAAGGCCGGAGGGGTCGGCATCGGAGGTGCGAATCCGGTGCGCGTGCAGTCGATGGCTAATACCAATACGAATGATATTGAGGAGAGTGCCCGTCAGGCTATCCGCATTGCCGAAGCGGGGGGAGAACTGGTGCGTTTCACCACTCAGGGTGTACGCGAGGCTAACTCTCTTGGCGAGATTCGTGCGCGGATGCGTGAGCTTGGATGCGACGTGCCTGTGTCGGCCGATGTGCATTTCAATCCGAAGGCGGCTTATGCAGCAGCTGAGACCGCCGATAAGGTTCGTATCAACCCGGGTAATTTCGTGGATGCGGCCCGCACTTTCGTAAAACTCGAATTCACCGATGAGGAGTATAAATCGGAAATCGGGAAGATAGAGAAGGCGTTGGTGCCGTTTCTCGATCTTTGCAAGGAGAAGAATATCTGCATTCGTTTGGGAGTGAACCATGGCTCGCTCTCTGATCGTATCATGAGCCGTTACGGCGATACGCCGGAGGGTATGGTGGAATCTGTGATGGAATTTCTTCGCATCTGTGGCAAGCAGGATTTTCATGAAATCGTCATCTCTGTCAAGGCCTCGAATACGGCGGTGATGACCCGCACAGTGCGTCTGTTAGTGGAGGCAATGGAGAAAGAGGGAATGAATTATCCCCTGCATCTTGGAGTGACGGAAGCCGGCGATGGTGAGGATGGCAGAATCAAGAGTGCCGTGGGTATCGGTGCATTGATGGCAGAGGGGTTGGGCGACACTATCAGGGTGTCGTTATCGGAAGATCCGGAGAACGAGATACCGGTAGCGATAATGCTCCGCGATTACATAGCCTGCAGAGAGGGTCATGCTCCGATTGTTGTACCCGAGAAAGTGCTGGATGGAAACTCACGCGATTACCTGCGTCCTATCAAGGGGTGTGAAGGTAAGATCGTGGCCATGCATGCCGACGAGCCCAATGACATATTCTTCCTTGTCGACGCATCCATGCCCGTGAAGAATCCTGAGTTCAGCGGACCGCTGGTGATTAAGTCTCGTCATGTAAACGCTCCCGGTGAGATAATGAGTTATATCGACAGATTTGTTGCTGCCGGTTATCGCAATCCTATCGTAGTTAGCCTGCATTATGACGACGAGGATCTTGATGCATTGCGAATAAAGGCAGGGGCAGATTTCGGTGCATTGTTGCTCAACGGATATGCGAGTGGTATTGAGGTCTGCAATCCGCACTTTGATGCGAAGACACTTGCCGAACTCGAACTCGGTATCTTGCAGGCGGCACGATTGCGCATGAGCAAGACTGAATACATAGCGTGTCCGAGCTGTGGACGCACCCTCTTCGACTTGCAGAAGACATTGCAGGAGGTAAAGGAGGCCACTAAAGAGATGAAAGGATTGAAGATAGGAGTGATGGGATGCATTGTCAACGGTCCCGGAGAGATGGCGGATGCTGACTATGGCTATGTTGGTGCCGGTCCCGGACGAGTGAGTCTCTACCGAGGCAAAGAGCTCATCTGCAAAAACATCCCCACCGCCGACGCACTCCCCGCGCTCCTCGACCTCATCCGCGCCGACCATCCCGACCTACCCTAAATTCCCGGTCTTAAGCTCATTTTTAAGAAATGAGTATACATAACCTGAACTTTGGAAATATAGTCCTGTGTCAGGATCATTTAGTTTTGAGTAAGTTTGGGAATTATATAGAATATTAAGAGCTTTGATTATATTAATGTCAAGATCTTTGGTAAGCAATTCAGCCACATCAGCTGCAATTGCTTCTTTCATATATTTGAAATCGCTGTCATTCATAATCTTTTAAGAAACTTAAGTGCATCTTCCGTACCGAAAAAATATTGAAAAGTTATGCCTTTCATATATTTCAGTCGGTTAAGAAACTCTTGTTTGTCGATACTGCCATCTTTAAGTTTACGTATTTGTAACCCTACTTTATCATTGGCAATCGGACCATATACAATATCGTATTGTTCAGTAGGGGCACCTTCTCTGTTAGCAAAAACAAAGTCAGACCATTCTTCGCTGTAATCCTGAAAAATTTTAATTTTAAGAGATGATTCCGTTATAAGGGATTCGTCAAACTCAAAAGTTGAAACAATTGGTTTCCCTCCCATTAATGCAGCTCTGAATTCAGCCATTTCCATAGCTTGGTCATAGTCTGCTGAGAGGTAAAATCCTTTTCCGAAATCTTTATTGGGTTTGGATTTTTCAAGATCTATAATTTGGATATCGATATTTGAACCATGAAATAGTTTCATAATTTACCTCCGAATCTGCGGCAATAAGCGGCCACGCTATCGATTGCTTCATTGAAGTCGAGTGTATGGATGATCCCATAATTCTGTTCAATAAAGCCAATACCTTGATGTGCATTTATATAATTGTAAGCGTCTCTCTCTGTAAGATTGAATTTCTTTGCGAAGTCGTTAACAATAGCAATTATATATTCCAATATGTCATGAACTTTATATTTCATAATTTGGAGTATTATATATTCTGGTATGTTAATCCCAGCCTGTGACATAGAAGTTGTTTAAACAACTTCACATGCAAATATAATTCATTTTTTAATAATTGCAATATAAAAAATATCAGGGGGCGTCGGCAGATTGGCTGACGCTCCCTGATTATATGGGAAATCTTTGGGGATTCTCCGGATTATTTGAGGCTCCACTCGAAGCCCTGCTTGGTGTCTTTGACGTTGAAGCCAAGGGCGGCAAGCTGATCGCGGATCAGGTCGGAAGTGGCCCAGTCTTTGTTGTCTTTGGCGTT
>JAAVCU010000021.1 GCA_014802175.1 Bacteroides sp. | reverse complement strand
TTACTAATAAAATCAACTATCTGCAGGATATAACCAATTATCAATATTCCAATCAGAATTACACGGACAGGAGATTCTCTGTTTCAACACAACATAATTTCAAAATAAAAAGAGACAGTTGGAACATAAATATTAAACCTCAGTTCGATTATAATAGAAACAGATTCGACAATGAGGAAGCAGCTGCTACTTTCAATGAAGATATTCAAAACTTGAATGAAGAAATTATCCGCTCTCTTTATTCCGGTAATTATGAATCCTTGCGTAAGGCATTGGTAAACCGCAATATAACGATTCTTGAATCTAAAGAACATGGCTATAAAGCTCAATTCAACACGGATTCCAGAATAAAGATCCCGGGGTCGCCCGATGGAATCGCCTTAAAATTTCAGACAAAATACACAAGGAGTAGTAAAGCTGACACAAAGCAACAAGATATATGCTATGGTTTCAACCCTGCTACGTCTCAACTTCTTGACCAATTCGGCGGAATTAATCCTCATTACACTTTTAATATTCAGATGCTTGGCAGATACTTCTTTAATATACCGGTGGGTTCTCTTAATGCAAGTTATGAATTTGCCCACACTCAAAGCCGCAAGAATTCAGATATTTCAAGGCTTGAAGCGTTTGCTCAAAACGGGATGGCCATTCTCGACCCTTACGTCATACCTATACCCGATTTAGACAATAGCTACACAAGTAAATCTTACCAAAACGAGCATAGGCTTAAATTAAAATGGAGCTTTAAACAAAAATACCATAATGGCACGTTCAGTATGAAATTTGAACCTCAGCTATTTGCTGTCGCTCAGAACCTTTATTACCGACGAGGTGAAATCAATGCAACTCCCTCACGTAATTTCTTTAAATTGAATATTCCTACTGCGGAGCTGAAATGGAGCACTCCTAAAAATAAATGGGAATATAAATTAAACTTCATAATGGAGCAGGAGGATGTCAATCTCGTGAACCTCATAGATTACCGGAACACCACTGATCCTCTTAACATATTCAAGGGAAATCCGGACCTTAAGAATTCAATTGATTACTCGATCAGAGCTACAATTAACAGTATGCCCTCTCAAGTTTTCAGGCAGTCAATAAGATTATACAGCGGCTGGACTCAGAACCGAATGGTTACGGGATACAGTTATGACTCAACCTCTGGCGTTCGCACTTCAAGTGTCTATAACGTTTCCGGGAATCATAGTTTCAGCATTGCTCACGAACTTTCGTATCGTTTTGGCGGGGTTGAGAAGAAATTCTTGTTCGATAATGCGCTCGATTTAGGTAACAGAAAGAGCATAAATATGATAGGAAATGACAAGGCGCCATCACCTCAATCTGTTAATTCAAATTCAGTCGCAGATTACGCTTCGCTCAAATATGACATCAATAAAAATGCGCAGATAAATCTATCTGCCGGCATCAATTGGGAGCATACCCGTTCCTCAGGTTTATTACCTGTTAAAAACAACAGTGGAAAATACAGATTCCGAATATCCGGTTGGTACAGGATGCCCTGGAATTTGGCTCTTTCTTCGAATCTTGTCATAAACAGGCCATTCGGATATATCGAAAAATCGATGAATACATTTGAATGGATATGGAATGCTGAAGTCTCATATTCAATACGCAAAGGAATGTGGAGAATTGGCATCAAGGCGAATGATATTCTCAATCAAGACAAGGGTCTCATATATTATGAAAGCGCGACTGGACGAACTCAGACATTAAGCACTGTTCTTCCACGTTACGTGATGCTTACCGTTCACTATCGCTTCAATAGCGGATCAAAGAAAAAATCTAATAAAAAGAAATGAAGGTATGATATTTCATAAATTTATATTAGCTGTATTTATCCTATTCTTTATAGGTTGCTCTTCTTCAAAAGATTCATTACTTGAAGACGCAATAGATATGGCGGGGGAAAACTCATGCGAGATTGAAAAGGTAATAAACGCCTTTGATGGTGAAAAACAAGATGCAGCCAAATATTTAATCGAATCTATGATCGGAAGGTATTCGATAACAGGAGACGGTATTGATTCAATCGAAAGTCAATACAGACTTTTACCGAATGGGAAAAGCTGGCAATTTGATTCCATACAACTTGCAAAAATAAAAGATTATGATAAGCTTCCCAAAAAGAAATTGTTTGATCTGGAAAATATAAAATCGGAATACCTTATCGACAACATAAATGATGCATGGAAATATCGCGAGACAATGAAATGGAATAACAATCTTTCAACAGATAAATTCTGCGAATTACTCTTGCCATATAGATCCGGGGATGAGAATATAACAGTGTGGAGAAAAGCATATCGTCAAAAATTTAATCATGTCCTGAAAAATTTAAATAAAACAGACAATTCGGTGACTGCCGCTACAATCATTTCCAAGGCTATAGGAAAAATGAGGTTCAATCAACAATTAAGGACTCCACACAGAACGGCTTTAGATCTTTTAGAGGTTCCAGTAGGCTACTGCAGAGATGACTGCGACCGCACTTTATACGCAATGAGAGCATTCGGCGTACCGGTTGCTACCGACATAATACTCGTATCTCCTGACCATGGAAATTCTCATCTGTGGAATGTGGTATATGACAATGACGATGATATATACCGAATGTTTGATAATTACAGATATCCTCCAACACGTGATACTATTCATGATGATTTACGCTCAAAAGGTAAAGTGTACAGAATCACAAATTCTTTAAATATTGATCGCTTAAAGAAATATCCAGAGATAGATGAAATTCCAGACTATCTTAAAGATCCAAGACTTCAAGACGTTACGTCTGAATATTTTGGAGCAAATGAAGTAAAAATCCAAGTTGTGGAAACATCCGGAAACGTTTATTTAGGAATTTTTACTCCCGATGAAATTTTACCTGTAGATATAGCCACCAAAGTTAAGAACTATGCTATATTCAAAAACATAGAACCCAATATTATATTTTTCCCAATAACCAAGAATGAGGCAGAATTTCAACCATGTGGTATGCCTTTTATGATAACACCTCAAAATAAGATGATCCAATTCATTCCTGATGAGGACAACAGAAACAATATTATAATTGATCGTAAAATGCCGGTTACATTTAATTTAAAAGAAAAGATGTCTTCTGTTATCGGATCTAAAATTCAGATCGGAATATCAGAGAAAGGGCCTTGGATCGATTTAGATAGTATAGAAAATATGCCAACTCATAACTTTTATCGTATACAAGTACCGAGCAATATAGATTTTAAATATATACGAATATCTTCATCCTTAAAAGAAAAACCGGAAATCGGAGAAATAATCGTTTCTTCCGATTCTCTTGGGATCAACAAATTACCAACATCTTATGCCAATAAAAAGAAAAAAGGCAAATGGGAAAATCTTATTGACGGGAACATCCTTTCATGGTATCACTATGTAGCGGGAAAAAAAGGGATTATTCTAAAGATCGACTCCGACAAGGAAGTGAACAGTATATTTGTTGTGCCTCGTAATGATGACAACTATGTTGTGCCGGGTGAAGAATATGAATTGTTTTATTTCGCGGAAGATGGCTGGAAGTCGTTGGGACGTAAAGTGGCGGAAGGATTCTCCCTCAGCTATGACGTGCCTCAAAACTCCGTTCTTTGGTTGCGCAATCTCACCAAAGGGAACGAGGAACAAATCTTCATCTGCCGAAACGGACGCCAAGCCTTTAACGCCGACCTCCGCCTTAACAATTAAACATCGTGAAACGGTTTCGGAAATGGATTGAGAACATACTGTTTGTGGCAAGTCTCGGAGTGTTGGGGTTCGCTCTGTGGCATGCACTGTTGTTCGCATCATTCAAGATTCCGTCGGACTCGATGCTTCCTGCGGTGAAACCGGGCGACAAGGTGCTTGTGGATAAAATTACTACCGGCGCTCGCATTTTTGATATCTTCGAGGCTGCTGCCGGCAAGGAGGTGAAGATTCGTCGCACACCACGTTTCCGTAAGTTCAAACGAGGCGACTGTCTGGTGTTCAATTTCCCTTTTCGTGGTGAATGGAAACAGATTGCCATGGATTATCACATATATTATCTGAAGCGGTGTGTGGCATTGCCGGGTGACACTATGGAGATTCGCGATTTCCAATATTATGTCAATGGCCGGCCATCGGTTGGTGGCGGAGACCCACAACGCGTAAAGGCGTTTTTTCCTCCCGACACGGAGGGATTGGATTCCATGCCGGGGTATCGTGCCATGAAGCGTGACACTGCCACTTACTGGACGATCCGCAATTTGGGTCCGCTGTTTATTCCGAAACGAGATTCAGAGATTCACCTTTCGGCAGCCAACTATCTACCCTACCGCAAGGCTATTGAGTGGGAAACCAGCAAGAAGCTGAAACGATCGGGATCAAAGGTGAGGCTGGATGGAGAGGTGATCGAAAACTACCGTTTCAGGGAGAATTATTATTTTATGGCCGGTGACAATGCTGCTAATTCGCAGGATTCCCGCTACTGGGGATTTGTCCCCGAGCCATTCATTGCAGGTAGGATGCTATGCAAATATTGATAGTCTGGGGATTGGTGGAGGCACTATGGGGATATGCACAACTGTTGGGAATCTTGCCGAGCCTCAACGGGCGGTTTCTTATGACCGGATCTTTCTTTAATCCCGGGCCTTATTGCGCATTCCTCGGTTGTATTATCCCGGCTGCGGTTTATATGGTTATCGGCAAACGTAACCGTGCAGAGGAGATAGGGGGTTGGATATATTTAGTTACCGCCGTGCCATTAATGCCTGTGCTGATGGGACGCACCGGCTGGCTCGCCGCATCTGTTGGCTCGTTGGTTGTTTGGTGGCTCTCCTCAGCAAAACATGATTACCCTGCACGTTGGCGCAATGGTAGAATTCTCGCAGTTTCATTTGTGCTTATGATAATCTCCGGAGTTGTCCTCTATCTGCTGAAACCGGCTTCCGCTTTAGGTAGGGTGTTTATCTGGATGATGGCGGCCAATGCTGTGTGGCACGACAGTGGCGTGACCGGCGTGGGGTGGGAACATGTTGGTGCAGCCATAGGAAACGCTCAGGAACGGTATTTTGCCACACACCCCGATTCGGTATTCGCGACAGTTGCCGGGAGTCCGGAATATGCCTTCAACGAATTTCTGCAAATCGGATTAGCAGATGGATACCTCATGCTCTTATTATTCATATTTATACCTCTTGCTCTTGTCTGCATCGCCTACAAATCACGCAACTATGGTATTTTAGGGGTATGGATCGCTCTGCTCATAACCTGCCTGGGATCATATCCGTTGCAATTCGCATCTTTCCGCGCATTGTTTGGAGTGCTAACGCTACTTACTCTCTTGCATTGGATTCTTCACGTTGCCAATCGTGAATGCAGTCACCTCCGCCACAGCAGATGGATATATAAGTATGGAATCTTAGCTACCATTATCATCGTCGGAGCTGCTACGGCATGGTTTGTCGACGCCACTCCAAAGGAGGAGCGCACCGCCGAGATACTTTTCGAGCGAGGTAGAGCGCTTCGGCGTATTGAGAAGTTCGAGCAATCAAACGAAGTGCTGTCGGAGGGGCTGACATACAGCGGTGACCCGATGTTCCTTAACCTTATAGGTCGCAATATGGAGGATATGCACCGATGCGGGGAGGCTGAGGTGTATTATAGACGGTCAATCAACCGTCTGCCATCGCGCCTATATCCCTATTACCGGCTATGTAAGATGTTTGCGGAGGGTGAATGTCGTGACAGCGTGAAATTTCGCGAGGTCTGCGACCGCGCCATGCGTCTTGACATCAAGGTCCCCTCTCCTGCCACCGACAGCATGCTCTCCGAACTCAAGACATTACGCTACTATTAAATCGCGGCATACGTTAAATTCCGGATTTTTTGTGATGGTTTGGTGAAAAATGATTAAATTTGCATCCCGTACTAATACTTATTAGACGTGGAAACAAAATACATTTTCGTCACAGGCGGTGTCGTGTCCTCCTTAGGTAAGGGGATTATCTCATCATCTCTTGCCCGCCTTCTCCTCTCAAGAGGCTACAGTGTTACAATCCAGAAGTTTGACCCCTACATCAACATCGACCCGGGAACCTTGAATCCCTACGAACACGGCGAGTGTTATGTCACTATCGATGGTCACGAAGCGGACCTCGACCTCGGTCACTACGAACGTTTCACTGATATCCGGACCACCCGCGCCAACAATATGACAACCGGACGCATATTCCAGTCCGTAATCGACAAGGAACGCCGTGGCGATTATCTCGGCAAAACCGTACAGATTATCCCGCATATCACCGACGAAATCAAACATAGCATCCTCAGCCTCGGCTCCACAGGTAACTATGATTTTGTAATCACTGAGATCGGTGGCACCGTGGGCGACATCGAATCCACTCCGTTTCTCGAGGCTGTGCGCCAACTCAAATGGGAACTCGGCAAAAACGCCCTCAGCCTGCATCTCACATACGTTCCTTACCTAAAGGCTGCGAAGGAACTGAAAACCAAACCCACCCAGCATTCCGTAAAACAACTTCAGTCAATAGGTATTCAACCCGACATCCTCGTGCTCCGCACGGAGAAAGATATCCCAGCCGGTATGCGCCGGAAAGTGGCTCAGTTCTGCAACGTTGCCCCCGACGCCGTGATCCAAAGTATCGACGCCTCATCTATCTACCGCGTGCCGCAGATGATGCATGAGCAGGGTCTCGATGACCTTGTGCTGCGCCTGACAGGCACCGAGAGCAAGGGCACACCGGACCACACGGCTTGGAACGAATTTCTCCGCAAACTGGAATCGGCTCAGGAGGAGGTCACAATCGGTCTGGTAGGCAAATATGTGGAGCTGCAGGATGCCTACAAATCTATCAACGAATCGCTGATGCAGGCCGCCACATATTGCGACCGCAAACTCAATCTTGTCTATATACATTCCGAGAAGCTCACCGACGAGAATGCCGACGAGATGCTATCAGGCATGGATGGTGTGATCATAGCCCCGGGATTCGGTCAGAGAGGTATCGAAGGTAAGTTTGTGGCTCTGAAATGGTGTCGCGAACATGATGTCCCCACTTTCGGCATCTGCCTCGGTATGCAGTGCATGGTTATCGAATATGCACGTAATGTCCTCGGCTACAAGGATGCCAATTCCACGGAGATGGATTCCGAGACAAAACATAATGTAATCGACATTATGGAGGAGCAGAAGAATATTTCGAACATGGGGGGCACAATGCGCTTAGGTGCCTACAACTGCCGGCTCAAACCCGGCTCGATACCGGCTGAGGCATACGGCAAGGAGATGGTAAGCGAGCGTCATCGCCACCGCTACGAGTTCAACAGCGACTATCGCGAACAGTTCGAGTCCTCCGGATTGGAGTGTGTGGGCGAGAATCCCGACACAGGTCTGGTGGAGGTGGTGCAGGTTCCGGCTCTGAAATGGTTTGTCGGCACACAGTATCACCCCGAATACCAATCGACGGTGCTCAACCCCCACCCCCTCTTCCTCTCTTTCATCAAAGCCGCCATCCGCAACCATAAAGACTGAACAGATGGAACTGATAAAACATGAATGCGGAGTGGCGATGATCCGTCTGCTCAAACCCCTTGCCTACTACAAAGAGAAATATGGCTCGGAACTTTACGGGCTCGACAAACTCTACCTGATCATGGAGAAGGAGCACAACCGAGGTCAGGAAGCGGCCGGAATCGGTTGCGTGAAACTCGATATGCCCCCGGGCGAGGAGTATATCTTCCGCGAGCGGGCACAGGGCTCGGATGCCATAAGCCGAATCTTCGCCGAGGCTCACGAGCAGATCGGCAATCATCGCGCCGAGGGTGGCGACCCTCGCTTCACCCCCTTTGTGGGTGAAGTCTATATGGGACACCTGCGATACAGCACCACCGGACGCTCCGGAATCAATTATGTGCATCCGTTTATGCGCCGCAACAACTGGTGTTCGCGCAATATGCTCCTGTGCGGAAACTTCAACATGACAAACGTTGACGAGATTTTCAACTCCATCACGGCCACCGGGCAGCATCCGCGCCTCTATGCCGACACATTCATCCTCCTCGAACAGCTCGGTCACGCTCTCGACCGCGAGAACGAGCGCCTGTTCAAGACCCACAGCGACGCCGGATTGACAGGTCTCGAATTGGCAGGGAGCATAGCGCGCGACCTGAATGTGACCAACATTCTCAAACGCTGCGCACCGGAATGGGACGGCGGGTATGTGATATGCGGAATTGTCGGCAACGGCGATATGTGGGCCATGCGCGATCCGAACGGAATCCGCCCCGCTTTCTATTACAAGGATGAGGAGATTGTGGTTGTGGCAAGCGAACGCCCGGTAATCCAAACCGCTTTCACTCTGCAAATCGGCGACGTTAAGGAGCTGCAACCCGGCGATGCCATCATCGTGGATCGCGACGGCTCGGTGCGTATCGACAATATTCTCCCGGCGGGCAAAAACACCAAATGCAGTTTCGAAAGGATATATTTCTCGCGCGGTTCCGACTATGACATATACCGCGAACGCAAGGCGTTAGGTTCATATCTTGTCGATCCGGTGCTCAACGCGATAAACCACGATATCGACCGCTCGGTTTTCTCCTTTATCCCCAACACGGCGGAGGTGGCATTCTATGGACTTGTGGAGGGTGTGGAAGACCGCTTGATCAAAAGTAAGATAAGCGATATACGCCGACTTTCGCAGACAGGCAACCTCTCTGACGATAACATCGAGGCTATTTTGAAACGGCGTGTGCGCCGTGAGAAAGTGGCAATCAAGGATATCAAGCTGCGCACCTTCATAGCTGAGGGCGCCACACGCGACGACCTCGCCACGCACGTCTACGACATCACCTACGGCTCGATAAACCCGGGCGACAATCTTGTGGTGATCGACGACAGCATAGTCCGCGGAACCACCTTGCGCCAATCTATCATCCGTATCCTCGACCGCCTCAACCCTCGCAAGATCGTGATCGTTTCGAGTTCTCCGCAGGTGCGATTCCCTGACTGTTACGGCATTGATATGTCGCGCATGGGTGAGTTCATAGCCTTCAAAGCCGCCATGGAACTGCTTCACGAACGCGGCATGCGTTATGTGATCGACAACGTTTACAGGCACTGCAAGGAGCAGGATTCCCTGCCGAAAGAGCAGATCACCAACTACGTGAAAGAGATCTACGCACCTTTCTCCGACGAGGAAGTGGCTGCCAAGATTGCCGAATTGCTGACACCGGAAGGCACCCGCGCCGAGATCGAAATTGTGTATCAATCGGTTGAAGATATGCACAAAGCTATCCCGGAGCATCCCGGCGACTGGTATTTCACCGGCGACTATCCCACTCCCGGCGGTAACCGTCTTGTGAACCGCGCCTTCATAAATTACTATGAAGGNCGAACCTCCGCCCGCGATTAGNCCGCGTTTTTCAATTTTTATCGATTTTAATTTAAGATATTCGAGGGAATTGTGTAACTTTGCAGTTCATAAGTAAAAAATTCTAAAAATTAAGTTAAAACAACTCCAATAACAACACCGGTTGATGGATAAGAACACTCTTAACGGCCTGCTNTGCATGCTCGCCGTCTTCCTGATTTTCATGTGGCTTCAGCCTAAGAACACAGAGGCTGGCACTGATGTATCTTCTGATGAAACNTCTCAAGGCACACCCGTGACCCTTACCGTTGATTCACTGACCCGCACCGAAAAGGAATGGCTCGTGAAGAATATCGTTGACAACGGTGTGCCGGAAACTTTAGCCGACTCAACCCGCGCTTACCGCCTGACTCAGGGTCCTGTGAACCTGACTCTCGCCGGCGATTCAATCTGGGGCACAGTCGAGGTGGAGGGCGATAAACTCGCCTGGGGCGACATCATGGCCAAGTCTTCGAAACTGGGTATCGACCGCCGGAGCAAGGCGATAGCCGCTATCAAATCGCTGTCGGAATCTCTCGGCAGATATGGCAAATTCTCCCGCTTCCTTGCCGGAACTGAGCAGAANGTAGTGCTTGAGAACGAGGTGCTGAAACTTGACCTCAGTTCAAAGTCAGGCTCCATCACACGCGCCGAACTGAAGAANTANGACACCGAATANTCCTCCGACGAGACCAAGAAAGTCAAGAATAAAGTCGTNATCTTCGAGGGTAACCGCAACAAGTTCAATTTCCAGCTTCCTCTGCCTCAGCCGGTGGAGACAGCCGAGCTTTTCTTTACTCCCAAGCAGCTTAACGACACCACGGTGCTGATGGCTCTTGAGATGGGNGAAGGTGCCTTCTGGGGTATCGAATACACTTTACCNAAGGGCGACAGCTATGTGGTGAGAATGCGCATCCTGCAACACGGCATGGCTCCCATCGTGCAGAGCAACGCCCGCAANCTCGGCTTCGACTGGCAGCAGGATATCCACCGNCAGGAGCAGGGACGCATGTTCGAGGAGCGCAACTCCGGNCTCTTCTATAAGTTTGCNGGCGGTTCTGTCGAGCANCTGTCGGAAGCCAAGAANGACTCCGAGGAGCGCGAGGCTAAGGTGCGCTGGATTGGNTTCAAGAACCAGTTCTTCTCCACAGTGATGGTGGCTGACAAACCTTTCAACACCGCCGATTTCTCTTCGGAAGTGCTCAAAGGTCAGGATTANCTCAAGAGCCTCACAGCTGCCGCAATCGTAAATGATTACGACTGGAATGCCGAGAATCCNGCNGGTTTCCACCTCTTCATCGGTCCGAACCTNTATCCGCTTCTTTCGCATCTCGACAAGGAGATNGAGGTTGGAGAAGACCTCAAGATGACCAAGCTCATCCCGTTAGGCTGGAGCCTCTTCCGCTGGATCAANACCGGTGTGATCATACCCGTGTTCACATTNCTCGGNAAGTTCATCTCCAACTATGGCATCATCATCCTTATCCTCACCATCTTCATCAANCTCATCCTCTTCCCGCTCACTTACAAGAGCTATATGAGTCAGGCGAAGATGCGTGTGCTTGCTCCCGAGATCAAGGAGATCAACGACAAGTATCCCGGTCCGGAAAACGCGATGACACGCAATCAGAAAACCATGGCCCTCTATTCCAAGGCGGGNGCGAACCCGATGTCGGGATGCTTGCCGATGCTTCTGCAGATGCCTATCCTGTTCGCNATGTTCAGCTTCTTCCCGAGCTGTATCGAGTTGCGCGGCGAGAGCTTCCTCTGGGCTCACGACCTCTCAGCCCCCGACGCCATCATAACCTGGAGCGGNAACATCCCGCTGGTGACACAATATTTCGGCAATCACATCTCTCTCTTCTGCTTGCTGATGACCGCCACCAACATCATCTACACCTACATCAACATGCAGAATCAGCCCAACTCCATGCCGGGCATGAAATGGATGATGTACCTGATGCCGTTGTTCTTCCTGGTGTTCTTCAACAATTACGCCGCAGGTCTCTCTTACTACTACTTCCTGTCGCTTCTCATCACCATCATCCAGACCTACGCTTTCCGCTACATCGTGAAAGAGGAGGATGTGAGAAAAGCTATGGCTGAAAACTCCAAGAAACCTAAAAAGAAATCAGGATTCATGGCACGCCTTGAAGAGATGCAGCGTCAGCAACAGCAGATGCTTCGCGAGCAGCAGAAACAGCAGCAGAAACGCGGCAGATAAACCACGTCACTCTCTCTCTGAACCATGCGACAGATAAGAATTTTCAGAATATTTCTGGAGATCATATTCTTCATAGCAACTGCGGCTTACCTTCTGGTAGGACCGCAGTTGAACCCTATGGACGTAATCTCAGTCAAGTCGCAGATAATCCTCTCTCTCGGATCATCGGCTATCGGGGCGCTCCTCGTATGGATCGTGCTCACGCTACTGTTCGGCAGGGTCTACTGCTCGTCGGTCTGCCCTGTGGGCACACTCTCCGATCTCTTCATCAGACTGCGCCGCAACATCCGCCCGATGAATCTCCCTTTCAGATACCGCCAACGCAAGAAATGGTCCGTGCATATCATGCTCGTATATTTCATCTGCGTGATAGCGGGTATAGCCGTGCTGAACTGGGCCATAGAGCCGTGGAACATAATGTGCAACATTGCCGCCGTCTACAACCCTTCGGCCATAGAGTCCACCTGGATCTCTCTCGGCATCGGGAGCGCGGTGGGGATAGCCGCCGGACTCGCCGCACTGGTGATCATTGCCGCCATGTCCTTGACAAGCGGCAGAAGATACTGCACGGATATATGCCCTATCGGCACAGCCATGGGGCTGCTGCATGAATATACCATCTATCATATCGAGATAGACCCCGACGTATGCACCCATTGCGGCGACTGCGAAACCATCTGCAAATCGGAGTGCATAAAGGTGTCGCAGAACATGGTCGACAACGCTCGTTGCGTCAGATGTTTCGACTGCCTGGCGGTATGCCGCGAGGAAGCAATCCGCTTCCAGATAAACAGGAATCGCCCCACTACTCCTCTATTCCAGAAAACAAAAACCACCGGAAAAGTATGAAAACCTACCTCGACCTTTTACGCCATATCCTCCAAACCGGACACCGCAAGGATGACCGCACCGGAACGGGCACAATCTCCACTTTCGGCTATCAGATGCGCTTTGACCTCAGCAAGGGTTTTCCGTTGCTGACCACAAAGAAGGTGCATCTGAAGAGCATCATCTACGAATTACTCTGGTTTCTGAAAGGAGACACCAATGTGCATTACCTTCAGGAGCACGGCGTAAGAATCTGGAATGAATGGGCGGATCCGGATGGCGATTTAGGTCACATCTATGGTTATCAATGGCGCTCATGGCCCGATTATGAGGGTGGATTCATCGACCAGATTTCGGAGGCGGTGCGCACTATCAAGGAGAACCCTGAATCGCGTCGCATCATAGTCAGTGCATGGAACGTGGCTGACCTTAAGAATATGAATCTTCCGCCGTGTCACGCCTTCTTTCAGTTTTATGTATCGGAAGGGAAGCTGTCGCTGCAACTTTACCAGCGCAGTGCAGACTGCTTCCTTGGTGTGCCCTTCAACATCGCAAGCTATGCCCTTCTCTGCATGATGATGGCGCAAGTGTGCGGGTTGGAGCCGGGAGATTTCATCCACACTTTGGGCGATGCCCACATCTATACGAATCACCTCGACCAGGTACACGAACAACTCTCGCGCGAACCTCGACACCTCCCCGTTATGAAAATAAACCCCGAGGTGAAAGATATCTTCGATTTCAAATACGAAGATTTCCACCTCGAGGATTACGACCCGCACCCTGCCATCAAAGGAGTGGTCTCGGTATAATTAATAATTAATGATTAATAATTAATAATTGGACTATTCAGCTGAAAAGCGGCTTATTTAATAGCACACATTGTATTAATTATTAACACATGATAACTTAACCATTAATCATTAATTATTAACCATTAATTACTTAAGGGTCAGCTCTGTGCCTTTGAGCATTCTGGAATTGAAACGGACGCGGATCGGATCCGCCCCCTGCTTGCGGATATAGGTCATCAGTCGGCCGCCGTGCGCGCGATGACGACGATCGTGGCCATCGGTCATATCCGCGTTGTCGCCGTTCTCTGTGCCCAACAGTTCTCCCGGCCCCTCCACGAAGCAGGTGATCTCATTGTCGCCGAACTTTACGAGATTTCCATTCTCGTCGATAACCTCAACCACGATCTGCGCTACATCATTCTCTTCCGACAACGGATCGCCGATGCTGTATGCACGCAATGCGTAGGGACGATCGAAAGTTGTGATCTCATATTCCGACACCACTTTTCCATCTTTATCCAGACCCTCACCCTTGAGCACACCGGGTTCAAAAGGTATATCCCAATGAATCATTCCTGAAGCATCATCCATAGATTTGAGTTCGCCGACAACCTTGCCGTTAAGGGTGAGACGCGCCTGCGGAGCATTGGTGAAGCAAACCACCCTTACTATCTGTCCGTCGTCATAGTTCCAGATATCAGGAGCGTTGGTCCATAAGTGATCGCCATGTCTGGGATAAGTGCCGATATAGGTGAACGGCTCTTCGCTCCACAACGATGCGCGGAAATTAGCATCAGGTTTGCGGAAAGATGCGAAATCAAGTAATCCGGTACCCATGCCTCGGCTGGGCCACTTGCGCGATTCGCCGAGATAATCCGTGCCCGTCCAGATGAACTGACCGGAAATAAAATCATTATCCCTCACAGCTTTCCACGCCTCATAATCCTTGCGGTTCTCACTGCCATAGATCACCCTCCCGGGGTAGCGGGCATGATCCTCGGCATAACGCGATTCGGTGTAATTGTAACCTACTATATCCACAGCCTCCGGATATTCAGTCTCATTCGACATAACCACTCCCGCTAACGCGCCGGTTACGGGGCGTGAGCGGTCAATGCCGTGAACAACTGCCGCCAGACGTTTGGCAATCTTTCCGATACGTTCGGCATTAGGCGCTTTCGGATCATAGCCGCCATACATAGGCTGCGTTATCTCCGAACCATCCAGAACCGGATGTGAATAGGGATCATTAGGATAATCAACCTCGTTACCTATGCTCCATAGAATCACAGAGGGATGATTGCGATCGCGGCGCACCATATCAGCCACATCCCTGTCTATCCAATCTTCGAAGAAGTCGTAGCTTCCCTGGAAGCCGGGTTCACCTTCGTTCCACCCTTTGATCCATTTACGTTTAGGAAACTCCCATTCATCGGAGGCCTCATCCATCACCATCAGACCCAACTCATCGCAAAGGTCATAGACCATCGGTGCCTGAGGATTGTGGCTCATTCGGATCGCATTCACACCCAATTTCTTGAGTTCTTCGAGCTTACGTTTATACACCGCGCGGGGCACCACCGCACCCAACACTCCGGCGTCGTGATGCAGACAGACTCCTTTCATCTTCATGTTCTTTCCGTTCAGGAAGAAACCTTTGTCAGCGTCAAAATGTATCGAACGCACACCCAACGGCTCCACACTGCTGTCGATCTTCTTGCCGTCGGAAAGCAATTCGGTGTGGAGCTGATATAAATATGGTGAGTCAAGATTCCACAACTTCGGATTCTTTATTTTCAGCGCCACGCGGTTATTCTCCTTGGCAGAAACCGCAGATGTGTTTGACACCTTAGTGCCCTCTTTATCGGTGATGTAGCTCACAACCTGCATCCCTTTCCCGGGATTCTCAACCTTCACGTCAACTTCAATGTCGGCTGAGCGCGAAGTAAGTTTCTTCAGATTATACCCAACACCCCACTGCGCAATGTGGCTCTCTGGTGCGGAAATCATATACACATCGCGATAGATACCCGAACCGCTGTACCACCGTGAGTCGGCAGAACGGCTGTGATCCACACGCACCGCCAGCACATTCTCACCCG
Source organism: Bacteroides sp. (assembly GCA_014802175.1). Taxonomy (GTDB): domain Bacteria; phylum Bacteroidota; class Bacteroidia; order Bacteroidales; family Muribaculaceae; genus Lepagella. The sequence continues at coordinate 126,259 of JAAVCU010000021.1, read as the reverse complement.
GTTTGAGATAAGGTGTCATATCATATAGAAAAGATGCGTAACCGTTGGGGCGCGATCCCAACTTATGCCCGTTGAGATAGACATCGCTGCGATTGTAGACACCCTCGAAATAGATATAATGCTTCGGGAGCGTGTCGGTAATCTCGAAAGTCTTGCGATACCACCCGATACCACCCGGCAGATACCCGGTGCAACTCGCCTGGTCGGGCGAAGGGATAGCCTCCACACTCCAGTCATGAGGCAACGTAAGCTTGCGCCAGTCGGTATCGCGATAATCCGCGCTACGATATAGGGAATCATCCCTCAGGGCGAATTTCCATCCGTCATTAAATTTCCGCGCATCGCCAAATGTGACCTGAGCGCAGAGAGAGGGAGCTACCATAACAGCGAGCAGTCCCCCTAAAAAGAATTTTAAATTCATTGGTTAGATTTGGTTTTTATTGTTTTTGCCATGAAGATGTTTAAACTACTTCTATTGCTGATTTCTATTTATATTCTGAAATTCGTTTTTGCCAGAAGGCTTTGAGGTCGCTCCACTTCACTACCTCACTTTTACCTTTACCGGGAATTGCATCCACATTTCTTCCGTTAAGACGCACTGAGGCATAGATCTCTCCACTTGGCCCCTTCAGCAACACAACAGCAAGGTTTGCTCCAAGAGGTGTGATATCCTGTACACACCACGAGTCCGCCAACTTTTCATAGTTATCAGTCATGATATAGCACCCCGGCAACTGCATCAGTGAGAAGAGCGGAAGCAACGTCTCGGCGTGACCGAAATATCCGTGGAATTTCACCTTACCATCTTTAAGAGCAGCATCTGCATCGTTGATTATGGCTTGGAGCAAAGGTGAGGTAGCTTTACCTGCCACATGCGAAATCGGATTGATGTTATTCCGCAGGTAATGCTGCATATTAGCAGCTAACCAACATTCCTGATATTCACGTGCTGTCATGAACTCATCGGTGGCAGAACCGAGACCCGAAGCATCAAGCGACTGAATTAGACCATACATACTCACCGTGAGCTTGCGGAGTTCACTACGATCTATCTTATAATCTTCTGAGAAAAGACGACGCGCAGGGTCACTCGACACGTGGCGCTGCACAAAGGCATCGTACACATTGACCCACGCTCCGTTCTTGCGGTATTCATCATAAGCCTTATCGGCTGAGAAACAACGTAACAAAGTGTCGAACCTATGTCCGGAGTTCGCCGACAGCTCAAGTTTCTGGTTAGGAATCTCGAGTGCGTGCATGAACTGATACATGGTCATGATCACACGGGGCACGTAGGTCGATTCCGCAACAGCATCTCCGCGTTTGAAAAGTTTCGGAAGCATCTTTGCCATATCCGAGCCAAGACGTTCCTCTTCGCCGATTCCTACCGATGAGAGCAGACCCCAGCTCCCCTCACTCTTTGCAGAGATATCACGTATAAACGCAAGGAAACTTTTCCCCTTATCGCTCAATCCACCCTTTGCCTCAGCTTCGTTGAGAGCTTTTGTTATCAGTTCTATTTTCTTTGGGGAGGTCATATAACGCGCACCGTGACGCGCCGTGTAGCTCACGAACACCGGCTGCAACGTATCCTGCCACGCCACATCAGCGTCGCACAACGAAAAATCGTATGGCATCATAGAGCCGCTGAATTGCTTGGGCAATGCAGCGTTCTGAGCACTCGCCCCGAATCCTGCGGAGCTTAATAGAAATCCTGCGGCAAGCACCGCCTTTGCAATAATCTTTCGCATCTTCAAGCTATTTTATGAAATTTTATTAATTTTGCACTTTCAAACACTTATTGGGGCTAAGACGTTGATCTTATAAGGATGTTCCGACAACTTTGCGACATCTCCTCAATAGTTATAACATAATTATTACCTATTTTATTTAACAAAAAAGATTATGACTCTCATTGACGGTAAAAAAACTGCCACCGACATCAAGAAAAACATAGCCGAAGAGGTTCGGCAGATGGTAGCCGAGGGAAACCGCGCCCCTCACCTTGTTGCAATCCTGGTCGGTCACGACGGCGGTTCGGAGACTTATGTTGCCAACAAAGTCAAGGCTTGCGAGGAATGTGGTTTCAAGAGCACTCTTATCCGCTTCGAGGATGACGTGACAGAAGAGCGACTGCTTGAGGAGATCCACCGTCTCAATGAGGATGACACAGTCGACGGCTTCATAGTTCAGCTCCCGTTGCCACGCCATATCAACGAGGAACTTATCACTCAGGCCATCGACCCGTCAAAAGATGTAGACGGCTTCCATCCGGTGAACGTGGGGCGCATGTCGATCGGTCTCGACTGCTTCCTCCCCGCCACTCCCGCCGGAATCATGGAGCTGCTGAAATATTACGACATCCCCACCAAGGGTAAGCACGCAGTGGTGCTCGGCAGAAGCAACATCGTCGGCAAACCGATGGCTGCCCTCCTGATGCAGAAGAGCAACCCCGGCAACTGCACCGTGACTGTGTGCCACTCCGCCACACCGAACATCAAGGAGATCTGTCGTGAAGCTGACATTATTGTCGCCGCCCTCGGTCAGCCCGGATTTGTTACCGCAGATATGGTCAAACCCGGCGCTACAATAATCGACGTCGGCACAACCCGTGTGCCCGATGCAACACGCGCCCGCGGCTGGCGTTTGCGCGGCGACGTAGATTTCGACAACGTTGCCGAACTTTGCGAATACATCACCCCGGTGCCGGGCGGTGTGGGTCCGATGACCATCTGCTCTCTGATGATCAACACCCTCAAGGCACGCAAACAAAACCCTTATAAATCATGAAAAATCTTGTCATAGTCGAGTCACCGGGAAAAGTCAAGACCATTCAGGGGTATCTTGGCCCGGATTTCAAGGTAATGTCAAGCGTGGGTCATATCCGCGACCTTAAGAAGAAAGGTATGAGCGTGGATATCGATGATGATTTCTCGCCGGTCTATGAGATACCGGCCGAGAAGAAAGAGCTTGTGCGCCAGCTTAAGGCTGCCGCCAAGGAGGCAGACACAGTCTGGCTCGCTTCCGATGAAGACCGCGAAGGGGAAGCAATCGCATGGCACCTTTACGAAGTGCTCGGCTTGAAGCCGGAGAATACTAAGCGAATCGTGTTTCATGAGATTACGAAACCGGCTATTCTTCACGCTATCGAGAATCCGCGTGCTATCGACATCGACAAGGTAAACGCCCAACAGGCCCGACGTGTAATCGACCGTATCGTTGGTTTTGAGCTGAGCCCCGTGCTCTGGAAAAAGATCAAACCCGCTCTCTCGGCAGGCAGGGTGCAGAGTGTGGCGGTGCGCCTCATCTGCGAACGTGAGCAGGAGATTGCAGCGTTCACTCCGGAACCTTTCTTCCGCGTTAACGCTATTTTCTCGAATTCCGACAAAAATAATTTCAAGGCTGAGCTCAAACAACGTCTCGGCTCGGAGCAGGAAGCTCTCGATTTCATAGAGGTCTGTAAGGATGCCGGCTTCCGTGTGACGGATCTCTCCGTGAAACCGGTGAAACGATCTCCGGCACCACCCTTCACCACCTCCACATTACAGCAGGAGGCCGGTAAGCGACTTGGGTTCTCTGTAAACACAACGATGCGCGTGGCTCAGAAACTGTATGAGGATGGTAAGATCACATATATGCGTACCGACTCCACCAACCTCTCGGAATTAGCATTGCGCGACATAGCCTCCTCCATCAAGGAGGAGTATGGCGATGATTACCTGAAGGTGCGCCATTACCACACCAACTCCAAAGGTGCGCAGGAGGCTCACGAGGCAATCCGCCCTACATATATCAGTAATGCCACTATCTCCGGCACAGCTCAGGAGCAGCGTCTCTATGAACTTATCCGCAAGCGCACATTAGCTTCGCAGATGAGCGACGCCACACTCGAAAAGACCAACGTGGATATTGCCGTCAGCGGGTCCGACAAAGAATTCAAGGCTGAAGGTGAGGTTGTGACATTCGAGGGTTTCATGAAAGCATGGGAGATCGATGCTGATTCAAATACATTCACCCGTCTGCCCAAACTGGAGAAAAACGAGACACTTGATGCCGACACCATCACTGCCACCCAGCGTTTCACCATGCCCCCGGCTCGTTACACCGAGGCTTCGCTGGTTAAGAAGATGGAGGAGTTGGGAATCGGACGCCCCTCGACCTATGCATCTACAATCACCACTATCCAAACGAGAGACTATATTCGCCGCGGAGAAAAGGAGGGAACACCCCGCTCTTACGACGTGATAACCCTCGTCAACGGCAACGTCTCCAAAGAGACATTGCAGGAGAACACAGGCAGCGAGAAAGGAAAACTCGTACCTACAGATATCGGCATGGTGGTGAATGAGTTCCTTACAGAATATTTCCCCGACATCCTCGATTATAACTTCACTGCTAAGGTGGAGGAGAAGTTTGACGACATTGCCGAGGGCAAACTTGGCTGGAAGAACGAGATGGAAGATTTCTACACCAATTTCCATCCATCTATAGAAAAAGTTGACACCATGCGCCTTGAGCATAAGGTTGGCGAACGCGTACTCGGCACTGACCCCAAGAGCGGCAAACCGGTGTCGGTGAAGATAGGCAGATTCGGGCCTGTAGTGCAAATCGGTGAGGCTTCCGACGATGAGAAGCCTCAATTCGCAAGTCTTCTTGAGGGACAGAGCATTCAGGACATCACCCTCGAAGAGGCATTGAAACTGTTTGAGTTGCCCCGCACCATCGGCACCTACGAGGGTGAGACGCTAACGGCTGCCATCGGTAGATTCGGACCCTACATCCGCTTCGGGAAGCTGTTCGTGTCCATACCTAAGGATCTGGCTCCGCAGACGATAACTCTCGAAGAGGCCATTGATCTTATCAAGGCTAAACAGGAGCAGGAGGCAAACCGACTCATCAAGGAGTTTCCGGAAATGCCCGGACTGGAAGTGCTCAATGGTCGTTACGGACCTTACATCGCTTACAAAAAAGAGGGTGCCAAGAAAGCGGTGAACTACAAAATTCCGAAAGGCACTGACCCCTCCGCCCTGACTCTGGACGAAATAAAGGAACTGATGGAGAAGCAGGATGCCGCTCCCGCCAAAAAAACCCGCGCCAGAAAGAAATAATTGGAAAGACCGCGAAGTTATTTAAACAACTCCGGTATTACAGCATAAAAAATCCGAAATCTTTACGGTTATACTCGAAAGATTTCGGATTTTATTGTTTTTTCGACTATAAGCCGTAACTTTTCGGCCAATTCTTAATTCTTGTTGCGACAACAGAAGAATAAACCTTATCTGTTTTCCGGATGTTATACTGATGATTCCAATATATTACTGCTATGACTAAACACTCAGACAATAACATAATTCAGCCGGACCCGTCTGCAGAGGAGAGAATCGTAAAACCCCGACGATTCAAAGCTCTGAATATTATAGGTTTTTCTTTACTCGGTATTGTGGCTTTAATAGCAATTCTTTTATGCGCCGCCACCTATTACCTCTCGCCCGAACGTCTTGAGAAACTAATCTCGGAGGCAGCTTCGGAGAATCTAAATGCGGAAGTATCCGTGAGCAAACCGCGATTCACCATCTGGTCATCGCTGCCGGACCTGCGTGTTGAGGTCGATTCTGTAAGGGTGATAAGCCATAGCCTGAACTCAATCTCCGATAATCTGAGAAGTCAGATTCCCGACAACGCCGATTTTCTTATGTCGTCGGGAAGAATAAAAGGTAATATAAATGTATTCAAACTCATCAAGGGGGAAATTCACTTAGGCGACATCGAAGCCGAGGCTCTTAACCTCAATATGGTGATGGTTTCTGACTCTGTCGCCAATTTCAATATTCTCAAAGACAAAATTTCATCGGGAAGCGTGCCCTATTTCTCGGCGCGAAAAATCGCATTGGTAAATCCGGGTAAAATCCGTTTTTACAACCATGCTGCGCGAGTCATGGCGGATCTTGATCTCAACACCCTCTCCGCCCTGCGTGACAGCGCGGATATGAATGCTTACAAGGCAGACATCAAAGGCAAACTGAATCTCAATATGGATGGGAAACAGCTCCTCAGCCGTTTCCCCATCAATCTTCACGGCAATGCAGGGCTCGACTTCAACCCTATGACAGTGAAACTTTCCGACTTCAACGTTGATCTCGGAAGCCTGCGCGGTGTCACAAACCTTGCCATGATAGTGGAGGGGGAGCAGAAGATCAACTCGTTAGATTACAAACTAAACGAGACCCCTCTCTCTGCCATTCTATCTCTTCTGCCAGAGGGGATGGTGAAATGGCCCGCTGCTCTTACAGCTGATCCTGAGATCGAACTCAATGCTCGTCTCACTGCCCCATACTCCCTGGATTCCGACAAACTCCCTTCTGCCAAAGCCACACTCTCTATCCCGGCGGGTGAATTATCTTATAAGGAGACCGGATTACCTATGCTTAATATAGGTTACTCCCCTATCGAAGCCAAAATGAATTTCGATGGCAAGAATCCGGATTCTTTGGAAGTGGAGCTTCTTCCCTTCTCGATCAACGGCGAGGGTGCGGAGCTAACCATATCTCCTGATATATCCGACCTCTCAGGCGATCCCCACCTTAAACTTGCGCTCAACGGTAAGTATGATGCCGCCGCTGCCTCAAAATTTTTCTCCGCATTAAGCAAATATGCTCTCAAAGGAGATCTTGAGGGGTCTGCCAATATTGACCTCAAACAATCGGATATTACTACTGATAACCTTCAGAATATAAAAGTAGACGCAGATCTCAATCTGAAGAATTACAGTTCCAAGATTCCGCAGTCGGGAGTAAGCATAGCCGGAAATAATCTTGATCTCAAAGCCAAAGGAGATGTCAGGAATATCTCTCTTAAGGTCATTGGTGATGAGATTGCTGTTAGCCAAGGTAAGGAGAAACTGATACTCAACGGTCTCAATACCTCGCTGTCGGCAACATATTCCGACAAGATTGTGACTTCCTCCCCTTTCAGCATTCCTGTTGCATGGAGCGCTGACCGCGAAGCCCTGTCGTTTGCCAAGCACAGCGACCAGTTCTTAGTGCTGAATCTCCCTCAAAAATTTACAAATGTTATCAACCACTGGAAACCGAATGTCAACATTAAGGTCAAATCGGGATCTATCGCAACTCCCGTGCTCCCGCTTCACAATGACTTCCGTGATCTTGACTTGCAGGCATCTTTTGATGAAGTAAATCTTAAAAGTCTGAAAATGAACTCTCAGGACACATATCTTAGCCTCAATGGTAAGATTACTGACCTGCGTCGTTTCCTGACTTCCAAAACACCTGTGCCCCTAAACTTTGACCTTGATCTGGCAGTAGACACTGTCTTCATCAATCAGCTTGCCGGGGCTTACAACCATGGCATTCAATATCGCCACGGACCTTCGGCATCATTCCTGACAGTGATTCCTGACACACTCACGCAGTTTGACACCATATCAATGCTATTACCCAGAAATTTAAGGGGTGACATAAAGGCGTCGATAATGGAGACAAGCTACACAAATATTCAACTTCATAATCTCGGCACCACCGTAACGCTCAACGATGGTAACCTTAAGGTCAAAGACCTCCAGATCGATTCGTTCTTCGGCACATTGGGTCTTGATTTCGCCTACAACACCGCCGACATCTCCAATCTCGGAATGAAGCTGACTGCAGACCTGAATAATGTGGAATTAGTGAATTTCTTCAGCAGATTTCACACTCTCGAACTTATGATGCCGGTGATGGAATATGTTCACGGCAACCTCTCGCTGAGCACCGACGCGCATCTGCTCCTCTTCCCGAATATGTATATAAATCTCCCCTCCCTTTGGGCAGATATTTATCTTCACGGAAACGATCTGACCATACTCGAGAACAAAGAGATGCACAAGATCACACGCCTGCTGAGAATCGACACCGAACACAGAGGTATCTTCCTGAACGACTTGAATATACATGCCACAGCACATGATAATCTGCTACAGCTTTATCCGTTCGACATCCGGTTGCAACGCTATAAACTCAGGGCAGGAGGCACACAGAATCTCAATGGCGACATGTACTATCATTTAGCCGTGGAGAAATCACTCGTACCCTTCCCCTTCGGAGTCAGCGTCACAGGTAACATGAAGCACCCGAAACTGCATTTCGGAGGAACTTCATTCAACCCTAAAGATGCCGAATCGGTGGCATCCTCCATAAAGGAAACTCCGAAAGTGAATCTGCTGTTGGGATTCAAATGTCTGGTCCGGGAGATGCTCGCGAAAGCGGCTGAGGCTGACACCACTCCCTCTTCGGCTTACGTCTACTGACAACCGGAATACAGGCTCTAATAATTTTTAAGAAATTTTTATCTACAATTTTAAATTTTCACTTCTAAAATTTACAAAAAATAACTAACTTTACATCCGCATAAGATCATCTCCAAATTTTTCAGAATGACAGCGGAAGTTTACCATATACCTGCACTATTATCAGATTCTATTAATGGCTTGAATATCAAGCCAAACGGCATTTACGCCGACGTCACTTTCGGCGGCGGCGGTCATTCGCGCGCCATTCTGGAAAATCTTGGTCCCGATGGTCATCTTTACGGTTTCGACCGCGATAAAGAGGCTTTCGGAAATGCTCCGGACGACTCCCGATTTACATTTGTACATTCAAACTTCCGATATATACCGAATTTTATGCGCTTTCACGGCGTGAAGCATCTCGATGGCATTCTCGCCGACCTTGGCGTTTCTTTCCATCATTTCGACGACGCAAGCCGCGGATTCTCTTTCCGCAACGATGCCCCGCTTGATATGCGCATGAATCAGAACGGCTCGTTAACTGCCGCCGACATCGCGGCAAACTATTCCGAAGAGCAACTTGCCACTCTCTTCCGCACTTACACAGATCTTAAACGCCCCGGAGCTGTAGCGAAAGCGATAGTGGCGGCGCGCACGCAAAACCCTGTTGACACTACTTTCCGACTTGCCGATGCAGTGCGACCCGCTTTGAACCCGAAATCAGAGAAAAAAGAGCTCGCACAGGTTTTCCAGGCATTCCGAATCGAAGTCAATGGTGAGATGGACGCTCTGAAACGCTTCCTCCAATCCACCGTGAAATTACTGAAACCCGGTGGACGACTTGCAATTATCACCTATCACTCCATCGAAGACCGAATGGTGAAGAATTTTATGAAAACCGGCAACATCGAAGGGAAAGAGGATAAAGATTTCTTCGGCAGAGTCTCCACGCCGTGGAAACTCATAACCCGCTCCCCGATTGTGCCTTCAGAGGCTGAAGTGGAACAGAATCCGCGTTCACGCTCTGCTAAACTCAGAATCGCTGAACTTGTATAATTTTAACACACACTGACTTTTCATCACAATGGCGGCTAAAAAGCAGAAAAAAGAGAAGACTCCCGGAAAGGGTTCATGGATCAGCGACCTCGGACAAGGGCGCACTATCTCCATGGACTTCTTCAAGGCTAACGCATGGCTTTTGGTGCTCTTCCTTGTGATGATTATCGCGCTTATCGGTCTCAGATACAAGACAAAAACAAAGATGGGTGAGATAAAGCAGCTCACCATAGAACTCCAACGCGCCGAAAGCTCAAAGTTACACGAGAAATCACTTTACATGTCTCTTATCCGCGAATCGGAGATGATAAAAATGGTTAGAGAAAAGAATCTTAATCTCGAATTTCAAGAACAACCTCCTTACGAACTAACAGAAGATGGCACAGAAAAAGCAGAATAATAAGAAAAACATACTTTTCCGATATCTTGTCATTTGCTTGGCATTTATCTTTTTCAGTCTTGCGGTGGTGTTTAAACTCTTCAACACCACTGTGGTTGATGCCAAGGCTTGGAATGAACGCGCTCACCGTGAGCTGTCGCGTATCGACACCATTCGCCCTGAACGAGGCAATATCCTGTCGGACAATGGCAATATCCTCGCCTGCAACCTCAAGGTTTATGATATTAAGATCGATCTGCGTCACAACAAGGTGAAAGGATTGGGATCTATTCCATGGGAAAAGGTTGACTCGCTGGCCGATTCTCTCGATGTCTATTACCCCCGAATCTCTAATCTCAGGGAGCATCCCGACACATTCACGAAATATTCCTGGCGAACTCGCCTGCGCCGTGAGCTGGAGAAGGATCCCGACAAGCGTCCGCGTGCGCTGCGCCTTGCACGAAACAAGACGCTGGAAGACTTCGAGCATATCAAGAAATTCCCTTTCCTCAAGGATTTCAAAGGTAAAGGATTCCGCAACCCCGTTTATCGCGAGGAGCGGAACATACGTATGTATCCCTACGGCAGAATGGCTTACCGAAGCATCGGCCGAGTGAACGAAAATGCAGCTACCCGCCAGATTCATGGCTATTCCGGACTTGAAAAGGACCTCGACAGCCTCCTTTATGGCAAACCGGGACTCTCGAAGAAAGTGGCGCTGACCAACGGAATCACCAACTGGGTGGCGTCACCTGCCAAACGTGGTTTCGACATCATGACCACCATCGACATCGACCTGCAGGATATGCTTGAAGAGGAGCTTCACAACATCTGCACCGAATCGTCGGCGGAATGGGGCACCGCAATCCTCATGGAGGTGGCCACCGGTGAAATCAAAGCAATCTCAAACATAGAGCGTCTGGAGGATGGCACTTACGGCGAGGCTCTGAACCGCGCCGTGCTCCCCTTCGAGCCAGGTTCGGTAATGAAACCGATCTCCCTTATGATTGCATTCGAGGATGGATTGGTGAAATCCGTTCACGATCAGGTGAGCTGCGCACCTTTCCAGAAAACGAGCGACCCCCACGGAGGCGGTATGAAGACCATGAAACAGGTGATTGAGCAATCTTCAAACCCCGGAATTGCCCGCGTCATTTTCCGTGGTTATGAAAAAGATCCCTCTAAGTTTTACGACCGTCTTGCCGGACTCGGATTCTTCGAGCCTATACGCTCCGGAATCGCCGGCGAGTGTACGCCCCGCATACGCAAGCTTCTGCCGAAAGATTCTCGCGGCAACAACATAACCATGACGGCGCGTCATCTTGACCTCGCCCGTCAGGCTTACGGTTACAACACTGAGCTTCCGCCGCTATTCACACTGTCCGTTTACAATGCTATCGCAAACGGCGGGAAGTATGTGCGCCCGCACCTCATGAAAGGTCTGCGCGATGAGAACGGTGTTGACTCAATTATCCCCATACAGTATATCCGCGACCGCATCTGCTCTGAAGAGACCGCCCGCAAGGTGCGCGAGTGCATCGCCGAGGTAGTCTGGGGTGAACACGGCACAGCCCGCGCCGTGCGCGACGACCGCGTGAAAGTTGTCGGCAAGACAGGAACGGCATACCCGGTGGAGAAAGGATCTTACAACACGGCTAAGCGCCGCTATGCCTTCGCAGGATTCTTCCCCTACGAAAACCCGAAATACAGCTGCATCGCTCTCGTGCTCGGTCCGGCAGGAACATCCGCCAACCGCACCTCCGGTCAGGTCGTGAAGAATATGGCCGTGAAGATGTATTCCCGTGGCAAGCTTAACAACTCCTCGACATACCTCACCGAAAACTCCGGTTCCAATCCGGTGGTTGTGGGTTCAGAGAAATGCGATCACAACATACTCGCAAACGCCGTGGGAGCCAAGTCGATGAAACATTACCGCGTGGCGAAAAACCACCCGGAAAACACCATCCCTGACGTGAAAGGTTACGACGCCCCCTCGGCAGTGAAACTGCTTGAGGAGCGCGGAGTGAACGTCCGCATAAAAGGCACCGGCTACGTGGTGGCTCAGTCTATCCCCGCCGGAACCAAAACCGCCCCGAACCAGACAATAACCTTGCATCTGAAGATTTAGGGCAAAAGCTATTAAAGCTATTTAGCTAAAATAGCTTTTATAGCTACCATAGCTATCTTAGCCATTATAGCTATCTTAGCTACTTTATTAAACTTAAACATTAACTTTACACAATACACCAGATGGCAGTAAAATTATCACATCTTCTTGAAGGGATCAAAACCTTGGAAGTAATAGGAGATACCGACAAAAATATCACCGATCTGCAGAGCGATTCGCGCAAGGTGGTAAAAGATGGCATGTTCGTTGCCGTGCATGGAGTCACCACCGACGGTCATAAATATATCCCCGTGGTGGCAAGCACACACGTCGGCGCAATCGTATGCGAGCACCTCCCTGCATCGCTCGAGAAAGGAATCACCTATATCCGCGTGGAGAACTCTGCCGAAGCTCTCGGTCTGCTCGCCTCAAACTGGTATGGCCACCCATCCACCAAACTCAAACTCGTGGGAGTGACCGGCACCAACGGTAAAACCACAACTGCCACTCTGCTTTATGAAATGGCGAAGCTCGAAGGATACCATGCAGGTCTGATCTCCACCGTATGTAACTATATCGGCGACCGCGCCATACCCACAACCCACACCACACCCGATCCTCTCACCCTCAATGCTCTGTTGGCGGAGATGGTGGAAGATGGTTGTGACTACGCTTTCATGGAGGTTTCCTCTCACGCAGCTCACCAGCACCGCATTGCAGGTCTGAAGTTCGCGGGAGCAATCTTCTCTAACCTCACCCGCGACCACCTCGACTATCACCTCACTGTCGAGAATTATATGAACGCCAAGAAGATGTTCTTCGACATGCTTCCTGCCGACGCTTTCGCGCTCATCAATCTTGACGACAAATCAGGGCGTTACATGGTGCAGAACACTCACGCAAAAGTCTTCACATACTCTTTGCGCACCGACGCCGATTTCCGCTGCCGCATATTGGAGACCCGTCTCGACGGCACACTCCTCTCCTTCAACGGCAAAGAGGTGGAAACGGCATTCACCGGCAAGTTCAATGCCTACAACCTCACAGCCGTTTACGCTGCCTCAATCCTCATCGGCTGGAATCCGGAGGAGGTGCTGCTGAATATGAGCAAGCTCGTGCCGGTTTCCGGACGTTTCCAGACAATAATATCACCCGACGGCATCACTGCCATTGTGGATTACGCCCACACCCCCGATGCTCTTGTAAATGTGCTTGACGCCATCCGCGAGATTATCGGCGCAGGAGCCGAGATCACCACCGTAGTCGGTGCGGGAGGAAACCGCGACCACGGCAAACGTCCGATGATGGCACACGAAGCCGCACTCCGCTCCGACCTCGTGATCCTGACCTCCGACAACCCGCGCGACGAAGAGCCGGAGGCGATCATCGAAGACATGAAGCAGGGGCTCTCTGCCGAGGAGATGCGACGCACGCTCTGCATCACCGACCGCCGCGAGGCAATCCGCACCGCCATGCGAATCACCAAGCCTGGAAGTGTGGTGCTCGTTGCCGGCAAAGGGCACGAGACCTATCAGGAAGTGAAAGGGGTGCGCTCACACTTCGACGACCGCGAAGAGATCCGCAACACCTTCTGCTAATTAGGAATTAGAATTTAGGAATTAGAAATTATGGACACCTCTCCCTCCTCACTGTGCTGAGCGCGAAAGCGCAAAGCTCTCTCTCCACTCACTAATCTACCATTGACTAATAATGATTTACGCATTGCTCGAATTTCTTGATGGCCTTCAGTTTCCGGGCCATAACCTGATGGGGTATATAACCTTCCGCGCAGGAATATCCTTTGCGCTCGCACTTCTGATCGTGCTGATGCTCGGTCATAAGGTGATCGAACGCCTGCAACGCATGCAGGTAGGAGAGGTGGTGCGCAACCTCGGCCTCGAAGGACAGATGAAGAAAACCGGAACCCCCACAATGGGTGGAATCATCATCATTCTTGCCATACTCATCCCCTGCATCCTGTTCGGCAACCTCTCCAACATCTACATGATCCTGATGCTCGTAACCACAATCTGGATGGGTGTCATCGGATTCCTTGACGACTACCGCAAACTGAAATATCACAACAAAGATGGTCTGAAAGGGAAATACAAGGTTACCGGTCAGGTCGGACTTGGTCTGATCGTTGGAATCACCATGTGGCTCTCACCCTCGATAGTGATGAGTGAGAATTTCGAGCGCGAAATCGACAACTCTACAGAAACAGAGATAGTGGTCTCCACTGACCAGATCAAATCTCCGCAGACCACTATTCCGTTTGTAAAGAACCACAACTTCAACTACGAATGGCTCACCTCGTGGGTATCGGACAAGAATGCCGCCAACACACTTGGCTGGATCTTCTTTGTGTTCGTGGTGGTGATTGTGGTTACGGCCGTCAGCAACGGCGCGAACCTCACCGACGGACTCGACGGCTTATGCGCCGGCACCTCCGCCATCATTGGTGTGGCTCTCCTCATCATGGGATACCTCGGCAGCAACGTCATATACTCGAGTTATCTCAACATTATGTACATCCCCGGCTCGGAGGAGCTGGTGGTGTTCGCCGCAGCCTTCATCGGCGCGCTCGTAGGTTTCCTTTGGTACAACGCTTTCCCCGCGCAGGTTTTCATGGGCGACACCGGAAGCCTTACTCTCGGCGGAATCCTCGCCGTGTTTGCAATCCTGATCCGAAAGGAGCTGCTTATTCCATTGCTCTGCCTCACATTCTTCCTTGAGGATGTGTCGGTGATGATGCAGGTGGGATATTTCAAGTATACGAAGAAAAAATATGGCGAAGGGCGACGCATCTTCAAGATGACACCCCTTCATCATCACTTCCAGAAACCGCTCGAAGCCGGTAGTAATGTGCTTTGGAAACATCCCGTAAATCCCATACCGGAGTCAAAAATCGTGACACGATTCTGGATTGTGGGTATTCTGCTGGCAACTCTTACATTTGTAACTTTAAAGATACGATAACGACACGATAATGAAATTAGTAGTGCTTGGAGGAGGAGAGAGTGGCGTAGGCGCCGCCATCCTCGGAAAAGAAAAAGATATGACAGTGTTCCTCAGCGATATGGGAACACTCAAACCCGAATATCGCAACACCCTCATTGCCGAGAATATCGAATTCGAGGAGGGATGCCACACTGAGGAGAAGATTCTCGATGCCGACATTGTGGTCAAAAGCCCCGGCATACCCCCTTATGCCCCTATGGTAAAGAAGATCACCGAGAAAGGAATCCCCGTGCTATCGGAGATTGAATTCGCCGGTAGATATACAGATGCCAAGATGGTGTGCATCACCGGCTCAAACGGCAAGACCACAACCACGCTTCTTACCTACCACATCCTCCGCAAAGCCGGACTCGACGTCGGGTTGGCAGGAAACGTTGGAAAAAGCCTCGCGCTTCAGGTGGCTCGCGATCCTCATTCCTATTATGTAATCGAGCTTTCGAGCTTCCAGCTTGAAAACATGTACGACTTCAAGGCCAATATCGCGGTCATCATGAACATCACTCCTGACCACCTGGATCGTTACGACCACAAGATGGAGAATTACACAAAAGCAAAATTCCGCATTCTCCAGAATCAGACCGCAGAAGATTACTTCATTTACTGGCAGGATGATCCCATCATCGCTGAGCAGATCCGCAATATCCAGGTCGAGGCCATGCAGATGCCTTTCAGCGAGTTTGAGGAACATGGCGCTCATGCCTATGTGAAAGATGGGCTCGTGAAATTCATCACACCAAACGAAGTATGGGAGATTCCGCGCGACAAACTCTCCCTCACCGGACTGCATAACCTCTACAACTCCATGGCAGCGGGACTCTCCGCCTCTCTGCTCGATATCCGCAAAGATGATATCCGTGAGGCTCTTGAGGACTTTGAGGCGGTGGAGCATCGCCTTGAATATGTTGCTACGGTTAACGGCGCAAGATATGTCAATGATTCCAAAGCCACCAACGTCAACTCCACCTGGTATGCCCTCGAAAGCATGACCACACCCACCATCCTGATACTTGGAGGGAAAGATAAGGGAAACGACTATTCGGAGATTGAAAGTCTCGTAAAAGAGAAAGTGAAAGCCATAATCTGCATGGGCAAGGACAACACAAAGCTCCTTGATTTCTTCACTGGGAAAGTTCCAGAGATCTACGACACCCATTCGATTCAGGATGCAGTGGCGAAATGTCACGAACTTGCCGAGACGGGCGACACCGTGCTCCTCTCACCCTGTTGCGCAAGCTTCGACCTCTTCTCCAGCTACGAAGACCGAGGCGCACAATTCAAACAACAGGTTCGATCCCTCACAAACAATTAATTATTGATCTACTCAGCTGAAATCCACTTATTTGAGTTTATGCAATAAATTAATTATTTAGTCATATTTACTTAATTATTAATTATTAATTAATTAGATAATCGTGAACAACACTATACCCGGACTTGAGATCCGAGAAACCATCGACGGCGTGTCTCAGAACAAACCGTCAGCTTCCGCCGCTGCCGCAGCCGCTACGGCAAAGAAATTTCGTAACGACCCCTGGCTATGGGGCACATATCTGTTCCTCATACTCATCAGTATCGTGGAACTCTTCAGTGCGTCCAGCACCGAAGTGACCGCGTCAAACGTATATTCACCCCTGATTCGTCATGGCATCTTCCTCGGACTCGGTTTCCTTATCGTTATAGGATTGCAGCGTACGCATTACATTTGGGTGGGCAAAACCGCCTGGGGTTTTGCTATTATTTCTCTTATATTGCTCGTTGCCTCGACTCTGGTGGGTGTGGAGATCAATGGAGCCCAGCGCGCACTTCGGTTCGGAGGCCTCACCATTCAGCCCGCAGAGATGGCTAAGCTTGCCGTGGTGCTCCTTTTAGCTAAAATTCTATCCAGGAACCAGACTCCCGGCGGCGTAACTACAAAAGGTATATTACTCTCCGCCACAGTGGTAGGAGTCTTTGCCGTGCTTCTGTATAAAGACGGACTCACCAACACCATCCTGATGATGGGTGTGAGCCTCTGCATGTTCATAATCGGAGGAATCCCTATGCGGAAATTTTTCATGATTATCGGTGTCTATGCAATTTTGGGAGCCGGTGTGTTGGGATTGCGTCATCTCGGCCACTCCTCTGCCGACGCAGAGTTCGACAGCATCAGCTCCGAAACTGTGACCACAGCTTCCTTTGCCGGAGGATTGAACAGTCGTGGTGAAACTCGCGACGGGCGCATGAAACGCTGGCTCAAAGGTGTGAGCCCGGAAGATCCGATCGACGATATGAACCGTCAGGTGATCTTCTCGAAATTCGCTCAAGCCAATGGAGGTCTCACCGGTCAGGGTCCGGGTAATTCCCGCGAAAGCTCACGACTCCCCCTCGCCTTCTCAGACTACATCTTCTCCATCATCATAGAAGACACCGGTTTCATTGGAGGTGCTGCACTCTTGGTGCTATTCCTTTCGCTTGTAGCGCGTGCCGGACGAGTGGCTTACAGATGTTCACGTGCTTTCCCTGCCTTCCTGATTATGGGGTGCGCGGTGATGATTGTGTTTCAGGCACTCGTTCACATGGCGATCGTGACCGGATTGTTCCCCGTGTCGGGGCAGCCATTGCCATTCATATCCAAAGGTGGAACATCTATCCTGATTATGTCCGCCGCGATCGGAATGATGATGTCGGTGAGCCGCTATGCGGTCACATCCGGCAATAAGAAAGATATACGCAAGGAGCTCAAAGAGCTTCCTGAAGATATGCAGGCCGCCAACTTCAGCGGTTATGAGCAACCACAATAAATTATAAGATCCTATGGCTAACAAAAAAAAGATCCTTATAAGCGGCGGGGGAACAGGTGGACACATCTTCCCCGCACTCTCCATTGCCAACGCCCTTAAACGTCGCATTGATGCCGATATACTCTTCGTAGGCGCAGAAAATCGTATGGAGATGGATAAAGTGCCCGCTGCCGGATATAAGATTATCGGTCTCCCCGTAGCAGGTTTCAACCGTAAGAACCTGCTCAAAAACGTAAGCGTGCTTATGAAACTCTGGAAGAGTGTGAGGATGGCCCGCAAAATCGTTAAGGAATTCAACCCCGACATTGCCATAGGTGTAGGTGGATACTGCTCCGGACCTACACTCAAGGCCGCTCAGCGAGCAGGAGTGCCTACACTTGTTCAGGAACAGAACTCTTACGCCGGCGTCACAAATAAACTCCTGTGCGCCAAAGCGAATAAAATCTGCGTGGCTTACGAAGGGATGGAGCGCTTTTTCCCGAAAGATAAGATTGTGCTAACCGGCAATCCGGTGCGCAAGAATCTCTCGGAGGCAAACATCGACAAAAGTAAGGCTCGCACAAGTTTCGGGCTCAATCCCGAACGTCAGACAGTACTGATCGTGGGTGGAAGCCTTGGTGCCCGCACGCTCAACGAGAGTCTGGAAGCTGGTGTGCGCAAACTCATTGATGCAGGATTCCAGGTTATCTGGCAGACCGGCAAGAACTTCGGCGACCGCGGACACGTAGCCGTAAAAGGGTTGCAGGGAGTGGTCGTGACAGATTTCATAACCGATATGGGTGCCGCTTACGCAGCAGCCGACCTTGTGGTTTCAAGAGCCGGAGCCGGTTCCATCAGCGAGTTGCAGATTCTCGGCAAACCCTGTGTGCTCGTTCCTTCACCTAACGTTGCCGAGGATCACCAGACCAAAAACGCCCTGGCTCTTGTGGAGAAAGATGCTGCGGTTATGGTGACAGATGCCGAGGCACGCGAAAAATTGATTGACACAATCATAGCTTTGGCTGGCGATAAGGAGCAGCTCAAACGGATGAGCGACAATATTGCGGCTATGGCGCAGCGAAATAGCGACGAGCGCATCGTTGATGAAGTTTTGAAAATAATCGCAGATTGATTTTACAACAGATTGACTTAACAGATGAAGAATATATATTTTGTAGGAGCCGGAGGGATCGGGATGGCGAACCTCGTGAGATATTATCTTCGCCATGGTTATGAAGTAGCGGGTTATGACCGCACACCCTCAGCCTTGACCGACGAACTTTCGGAGGAGGGTGCCAAACTGATTTTTGAAGACAACTGCGAGCTGATTCCGGATGGATTCCGCAATCCTGCTGATACGTTGGTGGTATATACCCCTGCCGTGCCGGCATCAAATACGATACTCTCCTATTTCCGCGACAACGGATTCGAGGTTATAAAGCGCGCTGCTTTGCTCGGAAGAATCACCCGCTCTACAGATGCTATCTGCGTGGCGGGTTCTCACGGAAAGACCACCACCTCCTCAATGATTGCCAATATTCTGCGCGACGCCGAACCGGGTTGCACCGCTTTCCTCGGTGGAATCCTCCGCAACACAGGGAGCAATCTTGTGCTCAACGAGAACTCGCGTCTGTCAGTGATAGAGGCTGATGAATACGACCGTTCTTTTCACCAGCTTCACCCCTACATTGCAGTGGTGACATCGACCGATCCCGATCACCTCGACATTTACGGCGATGAGGAGCACTATCTCGAAGCATTCTCAATCTTCACCTCCCTGATTCGACCCGGAGGAACTTTGATCACCCACACCGGACTGAAATACACCCCTGACGTGGCTGAGGGTGTAAAGATCCAGACATACAGTGGCGGCAGCGAAGGAGACTGGCACGCTGAAGATATAACCTTCGGCAACGGGAAAGTCACTTTCACTCTGGTGGGTCCCGACAACCTCCGCATCGAGGGGATGTCGCCGGGCGTGCCTGTTGAGATCAACATTGACAACGCAGTGGCTGCCGCCGCGGCTGCCCTCACCGCCGGAGCCACTCCTGAAGAGGTAAAACGCGGTCTGGCTTCGTTCAAGGGTGCCAAACGTCGGTTTGAAGTCTGGCTCGATGGCTCTAAACATCCCGGCGCACCCGTGCTGATAGACGACTACGCCCACAGCCCGAACGAGATAGTAAGCTCAATCCGCTCCGTGAGGAAACTTTATCCCGGCAGAAAGCTCTCAGTGATATTCCAGCCACACCTGTACACTCGCACACGCGATTTTGCCGATGAATTTGCAGAAGCGCTTTCACTTGCCGACGAAGTGATAATGCCTGAAATTTACCCTGCAAGGGAGCTTCCGATACCCGGAATCTCCTCTTTGACAGTGTTAGATAACGTCAAATCACAGGAAAAATCTTTTTGCGAGCGAAAAGATTTGTTGAATCTGATAAAAAATAGTAACTTTGAAATCTTGATGACATTAGGTGCCGCCGACATCGACCGGCTCCTACCTGAGATCAATGATATTCTGGCATAATTTTATTGATGAAGACCACGATATTCAAATGGATTCTGCTCCTGCTTCTGTTAGGATACACCGCCTGGGTTGCCGTTTGGGCTAACCGGGAGGCGGAGCAACACAAGTGTACGGGGGTGATCGTGAAAATCGTGGGCAACAAGAATAAAACCGTGGTGGACCGCACCAAACGTGGAATCGAGATGGAACTCGCCAAATATCCCGATCCCATCAAAGGCGTGTCGATCCATAAGGTCAACACAAAGAAGGTGGAGGATTATCTCGCTTCAATCGCCAATTTCGAGAGCGTGAAGTGCATGATCAACTCCGACAACCATCTTCTCGTGGAGGCGAAACCTCTTGAACCGGTGATGCGCGTTTTCGACAGCGATAAGTCTTACTATATCAACCGCGAAGGGAAACGCATCGATGCAAGAGCCGAATTTTTCACCGATGTGCCGGTGGTGTTCGGTCGCTTCAACTCAACCTTCACCCCGAGAGATGTGCTTCCGCTGGTGAAATACATCGACAGCGATCCGAAACTCTCCAACCTCACGGCGATGATCGAGGCCAAAGACAGCCGGAACCTGATTCTGGTGCCTCGCATCAAGGGACATGTGGTGAATTTCGGCGATACCTCCGACTTGAAGAAGAAGACGAAAAATCTCTTCCTTTTCTACCGGAAGGTGATGCCCCACAAAGGGTGGGAGACCTACGACACCGTCTCCGTCAAATTTGCCGGACAGGTGGTGGCAACACGTCGCAACAAGCAGAGACTTGTCGCACCGGTGATGCCGGTGGACGAGGTTGACCTTGAGGAGCAGACTCTGCCTCAGGTGGCAGACCTGCCGCTGCCGGTTAAAAACACTGCTAACGCAGTTGACACAACTAAATCTACAAACAATAATAATACGACAACAACCCCTTAGATTATGGGAATGACAGATGACAGATATGTAGCTGCCCTTGAAATCAGCAGCTCGAAAATTATAGCCGTTGTGGGAAGAATGCGACCCGGCGGTCAGCTTGACATTTTAGCTTCAGAACAGGAAAAGGAAGTTGAAAGTGTCCGCTATGGTGTGATCCGCAACCTGGAGGAAGCGGCAACAAGAATAGCGCGAATCATCAGCAAGCTTGAGCGCAAGCCGATGGTTGCCCCTCGGAAAATCACGTCTATTTTCGTCGGGCTTTCAGGTCTGTCATTGAAATCAATTCCATCAAAGACTTTGCTCACTTTGCCTGACGACACCGAAATCACCGAGGAGGTGATCAAGCGGCTCCTCACGCAGGCCCGTAGCACAGCTATCGACTCCTCTCTTGAGGTAATCGATGCCGTGCCCCGCTTCTATGTTGTCGGTAAACAAAAAACGATGTCGCCGGTCGGCACTGTCGGAAACTCCATCAGCACCGATTTCGACCTCATTGTCTGTCATCCTGAAATCAAGAATAATCTTATCCGCACCGTCCGCGATAAACGTGGAATACCAATCAAAGGGGTGGTCGTAACAGCTCTCGCCGTAGGGCAGATAGTGCTGAGCGCCGAGCAGAAACGTTACGGCTGCATGCTTGTGGATATGGGTGCTGAAACCACCACAGTTTCCATATATCGCTCCGGGCATCTTCATTATTTCGCCACACTCCCTCTCGGCGGAAGAAACATAACCCGCGACCTCTCCACAGCCAATCTTCTCGAAGAGAGAGCGGAAGACATCAAGATAAAGGCAGGAAGCGCAATCTTGCGTGACTCTTCTGCTTCACTCGTATCAAGCGGTGTTGACGCTCACCTCGTGTCCAATATCATTATCGCGCGCTCCGAAGAGATCGTCACAAATATCATAAAGCAGTTTGATTATGCGGAGCTTGATCCGGCAAAAGACATTCCCGGAGGAATAGTGCTTATCGGAGGAGCATCGAAACTTAACGGCATGATCGAGTTGCTCACCGAGAAAAGCGGTTTGAATGTGACCCGCGGGGTGCTCCCCTCATACATTCACCTTGAGGATGTGAAGATCAGCGGACCGGAGATCATAGAGGTTGCAAGTATCCTTTACGCGGGAGCCTCCGGAAACGACGCGACCTGCCTTGAGATTCCCCAGGAACTCCCCAAAATGGGCAATCCGAACATCGAGGAAGAGGAAGAAGAGGTTCTACCCAAACCCAAGCCTGACAACAAACCTAAAGGTCCAAGTTGGTGGGGGAGACTCAAAGATAAAGCTATTGAGGCGTTCGGCTCCAATGGTGAAGATGATTCAGACGCCCTTGATTAATCACAAGCATTTCAGAGATATTATCCCTCTCTTCTTGAGAGTTTAAGACACTTTCTTATCAACAGAATAAAATGGAAGACGATATAAAGACTCCCCACATATACGATCTCTCCGACGATTCGGAATTCGTGAAGGATGAGAACGACGCAATCATCAAGGTGATCGGTGTAGGCGGCGGTGGAAGCAACGCTGTCAACTACATGTATTCCCAGCATATCCCCTATGTCAATTTCGTGATCTGCAACACCGACGATCAGCACTTGAAGCGTTCGCCGGTACCTACCAAGCTGCTTATCGGTGCCGATATAACCAAAGGCCTTGGAGCCGGAAACGTCCCCGAGGTCGGCAAACAATGCGCCGAAGCATCAAAAGCGGAGATCCAGAAACTGTTCGACGACAAAACGGAGATGGTGTTCGTCACAGCCGGCATGGGTGGAGGAACAGGCACCGGTGCCGGTCCCGTTGTGGCTCAGTTGTCGAAAGAGGCGGGGATGCTTACCATCGGAATCGTGACTGTGCCCTTCTTCTTCGAGGGTAACAAGAAGATTATGAACGCACTTAGCGGCGCAGAGGAGATGAAAAAACACGTTGATGCCCTTCTGGTGATCAACAATGAGAACCTCATAGACCTCTATCAGGATCTCGATTTCTTCAACGCGTTCGGCAAAGCCGACGACACTCTCGCCAACGCAGCGCGCTCTATATCGGAGATTATCTCGGAGCCGTGCTATATAAACGTCGACTTCCAGGATGTGAAGACCACTCTCCGCAACGCAGGAACAGCCATCATTGCTACTGCCGAGGCTGAGGGTGAGCACCGCGTCACTGATGCCATCAATATGGCCCTGCACTCCCCCCTTCTTAAAACACACGATATCTTCTCGTCTAAACGAATCCTCTTGAAGTTCGTTTGCTCTGACGAGGCTCCCGTGATGGTCAAGGAGATGGGTGAAATCCGTGAGTTTACCGAACAGCTCCCTCAGAATATCGAAGTAAAATGGGGTATCGGCAAGAACCCCGAGATGGGTAAGAAGGTGAAAGTTACAGTGCTTGCCTCCGGCTTCGATGTGACTCTGCGTGGTGAGGGAGAGAAAGTTACCCAGATTAAATCCGGCACCAAAACTCCCGGCACTATCGACATGGGAGGTGGCGACGCTGATCCGAGCACTGAACACAAACGGATGCAGGAGGAGAAGGAACTGAAAGATAAGATCCGCGATATCTACGGCGATAAGAAGGTGATCGACAAAGGTCGCGCCGCAGATGAAGCGAAGTATATCGTGCTCAAGCCCTCTCAATTCGACGATTACGACGTCATTGCTATCCTTGAAAACAACCGGACATACAACCGCCCGGTCGCGCTCAAAGAGCAGGTCAAGAAGGCTGCACAGCAAAGTTCGCAACCGAAACCCTCCACTCCTGATCGTCCGGAAGGTCCATCGAACTTCAGTTCAATTACATTCTAATTACCTGATAACACATTATCTAAAATTATAACAGATCGAAATGGTCGATAAATTTCAAATGGTCGCAAAGACTTTCCAGGGACTGGAGGATGTCTTGCGCGATGAGTTAATTTCTTTAGGCGCGGAAAACGTTGAGATGGGGCGCAGAATGGTCAGCTTCGAAGGTGACCTCGCCACTATGTACCGCGCTAACCTTTGTTGCCGCACTGCATTGCGGATCCTTAAACCGATCGAGAAATTCACGGCTAAGGATCCCGATGAACTTTACGATATCGTAAGGGATATCGAATGGGAAAAATATATGACACCGTCAACCACCTTCTCCATTGACTCGACGGTGAACAGCGATGAGTTCACTCACTCAAAATATGTGACTTATCGTGTAAAAGATGGTATTGTGGATCATTTCCGCGATAAATATGGCGAACGCCCGTCGATCCGCGTTGCCGGAGCCGACCTTATGCTTAACGTGCATATTTTCGAGGATAGAATCACAATCTCTCTCGACTCCAGCGGTGAGCCTCTTTCAAAACGCGGCTATCGTGTGGAGCAGACAGCAGCCCCTATCAATGAGGTACTTGCCGCCGGTATCATCATGAAAACCGGCTGGCGTGGCGACTGCAATTTCGCTGACCCGATGTGCGGGTCAGGAACTTTCCTGATCGAGGCTGCTCTTATTGCTGCAAATATCAATCCGGGTATCTACCGTAAGCAATTCGCTTTCGAGAGATGGCCCGACTTCGACCGCGAGCTTTTCGAGGATATCTATAACGACGACAGTGCCGAGCGAGATTTCAACTTCAAGATCTACGGTGGCGACATCGACCCGGAGACTGTCAGCATCGCCCGCAAAAACATCCGCGAAGCTAAAGTGGATGACATGATCGAACTTACCTGCCGCCCCATGAGCGACTGGGTTGAGAATCCCGAACCGGGTATCATTGTTATGAATCCACCTTATGGCGAGCGACTTAAATCTGATGATATGGTTGCCCTGTTCAAAGGTATCGGAACTTGCCTTAAAAAGAATTTTGCCGGATGGACCGCATGGCTCATCGGACCCGATAACGACGACTTCGGCAACATCGGTCTTAAACCCACTCTCAAGATTCCATTGCTCAACGGCAGTCTCGAATGCTCACTGCGTGAATATGTGCTCTTTGATGGCAGATACGATGCGTTCCGCGCTGATGGTGGCTCTTTAGGCAAAGTTGCCGACAAAGAGATAGAACAGGATCGTCCGCGCAAGATGAAGCACGTTTCCGACGACGAATGGAAAAAGGAAACCCGCAAATTCGGTAACCACGATCGCAAACCGAAAGGAAAAACCGACAAAGGTGGCAAGTTTGATAAACGCAACAAACCTTTCCGTGGTGGCGATAAATCAACCAGAGGTGGAGGTTTTGATGGAGACAGCAGCTTTGATGCACCCTCAAAATTCCATGGTAAGAAGAAATTTGAGCACTCCGACCGTAAGCCTTTCCGTAGCGGTGATAAATCCAATAGAGGTGCGGACAAACCTTTCCGTGGCGGCGATTCAAGACAGAAACCTGCGGTAAGGACCACAGGGAAAGGTCCCAGCCTCCCCGAAAGCAACGAATATAAATTTTCGCAATATAAACTGCGCTCCCGTCGCCCTAAAAATTCTGATGAATGAGAAACAGGATCGTAGGTAACGGTGGTCTGCTGATAGCAATCCTGATGGCATGCGCTCTCAGCGCTCTTGAATTTTTTGTCGGACATCCCCAGGATCTCGAGGGGATGCTCGGCATCTGTTTGCCATCGCCTAACCTATGGCCTATACCGGACATCGCTTCATGGATCACGAATCTTGTTCTGTTGGTCGTTCTGGGTATTGCACTGCAATTCTTCAATAAGACCTACAACTTCATATCTTCCAGCGATACGGTTTTTCCTGCTGCATTCATCTTCCTTTGTGGTTCCAATCCATGGATCAGCGGTCTGCTTACCTCTTCCCTGATTCTGATGGGGGCGAATCTCCTGTGCCTCAACCTCCTCTTCAACTGCTACCGATCTCCTAAAGGACAAGTGGAACTTTTCACCGTAGGCGTGCTTCTGGCTTTGGGGTCCATGACCGAATATGGTTTCATATTCATGATTCCTGTCTATCTGCTGATTGCCGCCACTTTGAAATGCCTGCATTTCAAGAGTTTCTTCGCATACCTGATGGGACTCATTACCCCTTATTGGATCGGCATAGGATTCGGAATAATCCCTCTCGACATACTCTCCTATCCTTCAATAACTAATCTTTTTGAAGATTTCGCCACAAAGCAATCACTGCTCATAGGGCTTCTGAATGGAGCCGTAACCATACTTATGCTGGTTATCCTGGTGCTCTCTAACGCGGTTAAACTCTATGCGGGCAACACGCGCCGCCGTCTGATGAACAATTCTCTCGTTATTCTCGGTTTTGCCGTAAGCATTTGCATGATTTGCGATGCTGACAATATCACAGCATATTTCGCCACATTATATTTCGTTGTGGCTGCGCAACTGGCTAACTTCTTCGTACTCCATAACGTGCGCCACCCGGGCACATTGATTTTCGTGTTCGTTGCGCTTTATCTTGTGGCTTACTTCTTTATGATCAGCGGCTACCTGCCGGTAATTTTATGAAACCCAAAATACTCATTGACGATAATATACCCTATATCGCCGGGCGGCTTGAACCCGTGGCAGATGTGGAATATGTAGATCAGTTCGGATTCACACCCGTTAACCTTCGCGATGCGGATGCAATGATTATCCGCACCCGTACTCTTTGCAACCGCGAACTTCTGGAAAATACATCCGTGAAACTTATCGCCACCGCCACAATCGGAATGGACCAGATAGATATCCCATGGTGCGAAAGCCAAGGGATACGTATAGCCAACAGTCCGGGATGCAACGCTCCCGCTGTGGCGCAATACGTCTGGTCGGCGCTCCTGAGAAAGGGGTTTGATCCTGCGCGTCACACCCTCGGCATTGTCGGTTGCGGCAATGTCGGATCTATCGTGAAGCGATGGGGAGAGATGTTGGGAGCAAAGGTACTTGTGAATGATCCTCCTAAAGAGGAAGCCGGCATACCGGGGGATTACACACCACTCGATCAACTGCTCAAGGAATCTGATGCCGTGACCCTCCACACACCTCTTCACCGCGATGGCAAGTACCCTTCTTACCATCTGATCTCGAAGAAAGAGGTTGCTATGATGAAACCGGGAGCATTACTTGTCAACGCTGCCCGCGGACCGGTAATCGACACCGAAGCTGTTTTAGATGCCCTCCGCAATGGAAAGATACGTACCATCATCGACACATGGGAGGGTGAACCGACAATCAACCGCGAACTTATGGATCTCTCCGAATACGCAACCTTCCATATCGCCGGATACTCACGTCAGGGGAAGGAGCGCGCCACACGCATGGTGCTCGAAGAGATTGAGAAAGAGTTCGGCATTCAGGTTGACAAATCCGGACTTGCACCCAAATATGCTTATCCCGCCGCAATCACTGCACAGCAGATTGTAGATTCCTATGATCCTGCCGTAGACACAGATCTACTCCGCGGAGAGCCTACGGCATTCGATACTCTCCGCCGCAACTACAATTACCGAGAAGAGGTCAACCGGGAGTAATCCTATAACTAATTGTTAATGATCGATGGCTAATAAAAGATTTTACGTTGTTTGGAAAGGACGCCAGCCCGGTGTCTACGACAATCTTGACGACGCTATGGAGCAAGTCGACAACTTCCCCGGTGCGCTCTTCAAAAGCTTTGCATCCGCGCAAGAAGCAGCTGACGCCTTCCGTAAATCACAAATACGTGAAGACCGGACGGACCTCGGCAATCTTATATTGAATTCATCACGCAAGAATATCCCCGAATCGGGTAAGCCCGATTACTTCTCATTCCCGGAGATAGACCTCAACGGATGGGCTGTCGACGCCTCCTGCCTTGGAAATCCGGGCAGAATGGAATATCGCGGAGTGGAATTGATGACAGGCAGAGAACTCTTCCGTGTCGGACCTTTCGAGAAATCCACAAACAACATCGGTGAATTTCTCGCCATCGTCCACGCCCTCGCCCTCATGTATCAGACGGGTGAGAATCACACTATCTATTCAGATTCCGTCACCGGCATGGCATGGGTCCGCAACCGCAAGATTAAGACCCAGCTCACACGCGAACCCGTCAACGAGAAAAGTTTCCAGATGATGGAACGCGCCCTGACATGGCTTCACACCCATCAATACTCAGCGCGCATCCTCAAATGGCAAACCGAAATCTGGGGTGAGATCCCCGCCGACTTCGGCAGAAAATAACCGCCCTCGCGAAGCGGTTGTGTTCAGGAAGCCCCGCTCAGGTCCTTTGGAGCTCAAGTCCAGAATGCCATTAGCCCTCGCGAAGCGGTTGTGTTCAGGGAGCCCCGCTCCCTGCCATAATAAATAACTCAAAATTAACCTTAAATGAAATTTTCAACAGTTATCGCACTCTGCGCATTTGCACTCCCCGCGTTGGGAGCAAACGAGGCCAACATCCGCCTCCTGCCATCTGAAGAAAGCCCTGTGATCGTAAAAGAGATCTACGGACAATTCGCCGAGCACCTCGGAACCTGCATTTACGGCGGCCTGTGGGTCGGAGAAGACTCTCCTATTCCCAACACCCGTGGATACCGCACAGACGTCCTAAATGCCCTCAAAGAGCTTAAAATCCCGGTGCTTCGATGGCCCGGCGGCTGTTTCGCCGACGAATACCACTGGATGGACGGTATCGGTCCTCGCGAATCACGCCCACGTATGGTCAACAACAACTGGGGAGGCACTGTCGAGGACAACTCCTTCGGCACACATGACTTCTTCGATCTCTGCGAAATACTCGGTTGCGAACCTTACCTGAGCGGTAACGTCGGCAGCGGTTCTGTAGAAGAACTCGCAAAATGGGTTGAATACATCACTGCGGAAGATGGTCCGATGGCAAACCTCCGCAAACAGAACGGACGTGAGAAACCCTGGCATCTCAAATATCTCGGTGTCGGCAACGAAAGTTGGGGATGTGGTGGTAATTTCCGCCCCGAATATTATGCCGATGTCTATCGCCGCTATCAGACTTACTGCCGCAACTACGACGGCAACAAGCTATACAAGATCGCGTCAGGTGCAAGCGATTACGACTACAACTGGACGGACGTGATGATGCGCAACGCACGCAACCAGATGGATGGCATATCTCTTCATTACTACACAGTGCTCGGATGGTCCGGACGCAAAGGTTCTGCTATCGACTTCACTCCCGAGGATTACTACTGGACCCTCGGAAAGTGTCTTGAGATTAAAGATGTTGTGAAGCGTCATTGCGACATTATGGATAAGTACGACCCCAAGAAACGCATCGGTCTTCTCGTCGACGAATGGGGAACATGGTGGGATGAGGAACCCGGCACTATCTCCGGACACCTCTACCAGCAGAATTCCATGCGCGATGCAATGGTGGCAGCACTCAGTCTCAACGTATTCCACAGATTCACCGATCGCGTCAAGATGACCAACATCGCGCAGATCGCCAACGTGCTTCAGTCGATGGTGCTCACCAAAGGTGATAAAATGGTTCTCACCCCGACATATTACGTCTTCAAGATGTATCTCCCGCATCAGGATGCAAAACTGATTCCGCTGAACGTGGCTACACCCATGATCCGCGCTCGCGACGGCCGTCAGGTACCCGTCGTTGATGCCACTGCCTCGGTAAAGGATGGCAAGACTGCCCTTTCGCTTGTAAACACCGACCTCAACGAACCGGCGGAAATCACTATCGACCTTTCAGGCATCAGTGCAAAAAATATAACCGGTGAAATTCTGACTTCTCAGAAAATCACCGATTACAACGACTTTGATCATCCTCAGACCATCTCTCTCCAACCCTTCACAAAAGGATGGAAAGTCTCAAAAGGGAAACTTATCGTAACACTCCCCGCTAAGAGCATCGTCACCCTCTCCCTCTCTTAAGAGAAAAAGTTTGGAGTTAGCTGCCAAATCTGGAGTTAGCTGCCAAATCTGGAGTTAGCTGCCAAATCTGGAGAGCCGTTAGCCCTCGCGAAGCGGTTGTGTTTAGGGAGCTTCGCTCTCGGCTCAGAATCTCATTCCGTTAACATTTGCTGGAGGCCTTCCCGCCTCCAGCTCTTTTTTCATAAACTCCATATAGGGAGCCACATGGCGGAAGAAGCGTTTATATCCGGCGCAAAGATAATTCAGACCCGGCTCGCCATCTGCAGTAAACGCAAAGCGGTTTTTCGGGCACTCTCCATTGCAAGCAAACAGAAATTCGCAATTCTTGCACTGCGAAGGGAGTTTCGCATACTTATCCAGACCGAACTGCTGCTGGCGTTCGCTATACATCATCTCCACAAGCGTCTTCGTGCGGATATTTCCCAATTTATATTCCGGGAACACAAAATGGTCGCAACTGTAGACATCGCCGTTATATTCCATCACACCGGCGTGACCGCAGGTTCGGGCCATCGTACACACTCCGGGAGCTTGCCCAACCCAGTTTGCGAGCGTCGCGTCAAAAAGCTGTATGAAATATTTTCCAACATCTTCCTTTACCCACTCGTCAAAAAGCGTCACAAGAAACTCCCCCCACTGCTCGGGTGTAACGGAGAAGTCTGCTAATGGCACATCGCCGTAATCCTGCGGCGACGCAAGGTGTCGGCCGTCTGTGTGCTTGAACAACCTCTCCACAATCGGTGTGAACTGTATATACCTGCAATTTATCTCCTTGAAGAAATTGTAGAATTCCAAAGGATAATCCGCATTGTAATCATTCACAACCGCAAGCGTATTCCATTCCACACCGTGCTTGTTTAGCAGGTTAATTCCCTGCATCACCTTACGGAATGAAGGCTGACCCATCTTGTTGCGACGGTATTCATCGTGAAACTCCTGCGGGCCATCTATCGACACACCTACAAGCCAACCGTTCTCCCGAAAGAATTCACACCACTCATCGGTAAGGAGTGTGCCGTTGGTCTGGATTGAATTGTCGATCTGCAATCCTCTGCCGTAACGCTTCTGCAGCTCTACGGCGCGCTTATAGAACGACAACGGACGCATCAGAGCCTCCCCTCCGTGCCAGGAGAAGAGAACCTGAGGCATTGTCTGTGATTCGATATATTCGCGGATAAAACGCTCAAGCATCTCATCGCTCATGGTGAAGCGCCCCACTTTATCTTCGTCGCGATAAAGGTTGGCCTTCTCCAGATAATAGCAATACTTGCAATTGAGATTGCACATAGAGCTCACCGGCTTACTCATCACGTAAAGCGGGCGGGCAAATGGGAGCTGAATCTGACTCATCAGTTAGTCTCAGCGTAGGGGGCGTTGCTGTCGAGCATATCCTGATCGCCGCGATTCTCGACCTCTACCTTGAGTTCAGCCTCTATCTTCTTAACCGCGGCCTCATCAAGCACAGGATATGAACTATATTTCTCTCTGTCTTCCCAATTAATCTCCTCGATCTTCGGTGTGTCATAATAAGCCATAGGCTGACCGGGGAAAAGATGTCTAAGATAGCTTTCAATCTCTGCCTCAACATCTTTCAAGGGATTGGTATGATGAAATGCATCTACATTAGCAATGTCCTCGAACTCTACACGATATTTATCTGAGTCCCCGAAACTTACGATATACAACCTTTTCTTTGCTTCCATAATATAAATTCTTTAATGGTAATTGATATTCGTTGCGGGCGCACTGAACCGTACACCCGCAACATATTCTTTATTATTTCAACGTTTTAAATGATGATATGTTTTACTGATCATCGCGTTTTGCATTCCACACAAGGGCTGTCAGCACAGTTGAGAGAAGTGCCGAACCGATCCAGAACCAGTTCACAACCGTGAAATCGTAAACATCCACGCCGTTTACTACTGTTTTATGCCCCTCGATAAGGATACCGTTCATGATATCCTGAAGACCGGCTCCCATGTAGCTCGCAATACCAACTACACCGAGTGCGGCACCGGCAGCTGCCTTCGGAGCGATATCCACTGCCATAAGTCCGCCAAGGAAGCAGATCAGCACACCGATTCCGAGTCCGAACAGAACCATTGCGGTGATGTCAAGCCATAGATGACGACCCGGCACAAGCAGGAAGAGACACAAAGCAGCTGTGTTCATCAAGCCGCATACCAATGCCGGAACATTACGTGAACCCCTGAAAAGCTTATCGGAGATAAGACCGGAGAACACTGTTCCCACGATACCGCAGATGGAGCTGACCGAGATCATCATACTCGCATCAAGATTTGAATAACCCTTCTGTGCCTCAAGATAGAACACACCCCATGAATTCACGGCATAGCGGCTGATATACATAAACGCCGACCCGATTGCAAGAATCCATATAGCGGGGTTCTTCAGCACCATCATCTGCGCCTTGTTGTAATCTTCCGTCTCCTCTTTCGGATTTTTGTCAGCACTTGCTGTCTTTTCTGCAAGCATGAAACCCATGCTCTGCGGGGTGTCACGCATAAACATGAGAAGCATAACAAAACCGACCAAACCGACCAAGCCGGCACCGATCATACCCCAGCGCCAGCCGGCAAAACCTACAAGCGCGGCAACAGTGATGAATGTGATGGCCTCACCGATATTGTGACTCGCACTCCAGAATCCGTAGTATGTTCCGCGGTCTTTGTTGTCATACCAGCGGTTGAGAGAAACCACACCCGCAGGCGCACCCATCGACTGGAACCAGCCGTTGAGTCCCCATAAAACCGCGAACACGAGAAACATATTAGTGAAACCCAGAATAAGATTCACAATGGCTGTCAGCAGCAGACCGGTTGCCATAAAGCGGCGCGCATTGCATCGGTCGGCAAGGAAGCCGTTTGCCATCTTACCTACGGCATATACAAAGAAAAGACACGATCCGATGATACCCAACTCTGTTTCGGTGAAAAGTCCATCGTCAACAATTGGTTTGCGCACGATATTCATACTCAGGCGGCATACATAATAAAGTGCATAACCGCAGGTAGCTGAGATAAATGTGGCGAGACGGATATTCTTGAATTTCGACTGCGGCACAGTCGAATCGTAATTCGGCGCCGACACCTTATAGAAATTCAGTATGCGAGTGAAGATGTTGCTCTTCGGCGCCTGTTGGATTGTTTCCATTATACTTTCAGTTAGATATTTTACAGTTTAATCGTGAAGTTTACGCTTTCTAAGATAATCGATCACCATTGCAGGGCGGTCGGTCTGAATGATGCCGGCTCCAAGCTTATCCACAAGGAATCCCCAGCCATCGTTGATGTGGGTCATTGATACATCATCGTCATGTCCGGCAGCCATTGTATCCCAAAGGCAATTATACCAGATCAGCGATTTACCTTTAAGATCCTTCTTAAGCTGGACAGCGAGAGGATTCTCATCTGTGCCGTAAAGGATCTCGAACGCGCAGGGATTCAGAATATCCAGATGATCCTTGATCTCCTCTTTGGCTGCATCCTGATCGGCCTTCATCTTTTCAGCGGTGTAAACTTTCTGTTCGTGATCCTTACCATCGTATGGCTGACGGAACATCTTCTGATCATCGAGATGCACAATAGGCATATAAAGGATCTCATCGAGATAATCGCCGTAAAGCTCCTTAACCTCTTTGGCAGGCTTGCGACCCTTCATGATAAGCTGACGTTCGGTGCCAGTCTTCTTTGCAAGATCATAAACAAGATCGAAATAGCGGTCGGCCTTGTCAAGGTTAAGCATCACTCTACCCTTTGCAAGATTCAGCACCTCCTCTAATGTCGGAACTTTGTGACGTGTATAGATACTTGCCCCGTTTTTCAGACGCATCTTCGAGATCTCGTCATAAGTCAGGTCTGAGATCTTTCCTTTACCGGTAGTGGTGCGGTCCACTTTCGCGTCGTGCATAATGATGAGCACGCTGTCTTTTGTAAGCTGAAGATCTATCTCCACAATATCCACGCCCATATCGATGGCGCTGTTGATGCCCGGAATTGAATTTTCAGGCCAATTACGCCAATCGGCGCGATGTGAGGCAACAAACACTTTGTTCGGATTGCGTGAAAGCAAATCTTCTCGAATCTTCTCTGCACGTGTTTTGGCAAACAGAGGCACACAACATAGGATCAACAATCCTACTGACAAAAATCTTTTCATGAAATATAGGTTATGTTTTGCGATAAAATCAAATCGCTTCGCAATTATACGGCAAATATAACCATTTACTTTCGTTTATTAAAATATTATCTTATTTTTTCTGCGAACGGAGCCAACGTTCAAGCTCCGCACTCCACTGCGGTTTGTAGATATATGAGTCGCGGAAACCGAATCCATGTCCTCCTGTAGGATAGATATGCATTGAATACGGCACCCCATTCTGCTGCAATGCCTCCGCATAATGTAAGGAGTTGAGAGGGTTTACAGTCTTATCATCCGTGGCAAGAATGATGAATGCGGGAGGAGTATTGGCATCCACTCGATTTTCAAGACTGTATTTCTCTATATCGGCAGCCGACGCATCCTTGCCGAGAAGATTATTGCGTGAGCCGTTATGTGTCAGATCTGTCATCGTTATCACCGGATACAGCAATATCTGAAAATCCGGACGATACTTCTTATCGCCATACATTGTGGAAAGAGTAGCAGCGAAATGTCCACCTGCCGAACTTCCCATTATACCTACCTCATCAGGATTGAAACCATATTCAGAAGCCTTCTCCCGCATTATCTCAATAGCGCGTCTGCCATCTTCCAATGGCACCTCCGAATGTCCGTTCGGCATGCGATACATCAGAACTGCCAGAGTGATTCCTTGCGCATTCATCCAGTCTACAAACATTGTGCCCTCGTTGTCTGTAGAAAGCAAGGTATATCCTCCACCGGGCGCTGCAATCACCGCCTGACCGTTAGGATTCTTCGCAGGATAAATCCACAACTCCGGCACCGACACATCAGAAAGTCTCTTACCATTCCATTTTTCCTCAATCCCCTCCAATCCATTTTTGGTTGGAGCGCCATCCGGCCAAAGTTGAATTTTCACCGGTTTGGCTGCGCTCAAGCTCACACTTGCCAGCAACAAAGCTCCGAAGATCACACTTAAGATTCGTTTCATTTTCAGTTAAATTTTTAGTCCTCTACTTTTTTAAGATTCTAACTATCTGCCTTTAGGTAGATTTTAACTCTCTGCCTCAACACCGTGCTGAGGGCGTAAGCCCGAAGTCCCACGAAAGCCCCTCAATATCGGCGAGCCGGCAAAATGTGCCCTCAACGCCTCCTCCCCCTGCGCCCGCAATTCATCCAGCCGGCTGCGCGTCAGCTCCAGCACTTGCGGCAACGGGCGGAAAGCCTCTATCTCGGTCGGAGGTGCCGTGCGGTTATGCGGGCATACACGCAAACACCTGTCGCACCCGAAAATTGTCTGCTGCCCGGCCCGTGTTTCCATCACCGCTCTCCCCTCCAGATCCGAAATCTCTCCGCGATGCTCAATCGTGAGATACGACAGACACCTCCGGCAATCTACCATCTCGGTCAAAGCATTCCCCGGACACGCCCGGCGGCATGCACCGCAATGTCCGCAATCCATCTCCAACGGAGCATCCGGCTCTATTTCAAGATTGGTAAGGACTTCCGCCAAGAAAACCATACTACCGAACCCGGGAACTATGACGCAACCATTATCTCCGCGATAGCCGACACCCGATTTCAGTGCCCAATAACGCTCCAAGACAGGAGCCGAATCCACACAAACCCTGAATTGCGCATCAGGAAACCGCTCCCCGATAACGCGGAGCGGCTCCTTAAGCAACTTCCTTATCACCTTGTGATAATCTTTACCATAGGCGTATGACGCAATCATCCCATGCGAATCATCGCGCCACGTCTCCGGTTTATAGTTGAAAGCGAGCGAAATCACACTCCGAGTACCATCTTCGAGCATCCTTGGATCGCGTCGCAGACCGGGATAATTATGCATATACTCCATCCCGGCATTATCACCTCGACGAAGCCAATCCTCAAAAAGTGACCACTCTCCCTCTTCAACTGAACCGGCAGCGGCAAATCCTACCGCGCAAGCTCCACTCTTTGAAAGGCACTCCCTGATCCACTCCTTCATTTACCGGCCGCCTCCTTGAAAGCATCCATGATAATTGTAGGTTTATCTTTCGAGAAAGCTCCCAAACGATAATCATCCTCAGCATTCCACTCAGGTGCCCAATAGAATACCCCCGTGCAAGCTCCGTCGGTAAGCTCCTTTGAACCTTTGATAATCGCACGTATAAACTCCTTGCCCGCCTCCGGGTTTCTTCCATCCACTCCTGTCTCCACAATCATCACATCCGAGCCATATTTACTCTTCAGATGACGGATGTTAGCAAGAGCATCCACCAACGTCATCACCTCACTCTTCTCAAATCCACCCTCCATAGCCCAATAAGGATAGACACTGATTCCTATTGTATCCCACTCCACTCCGTTGGCTTTCAGTGAATCGAACACACGATCATAAAGTGCCTGATCAAAACCGTTATCAAGGTGGATGATCACCTCTGCCTCCGGATAAACCTCACGAACGGCCTGAACCCCCGCTTTGGTCAACTCGGCATACTGTTCCGGATTCTCCTCAAACTTTCCCATGGGCCATAGAAAACCGTGGGTTGTCTCATTACCCACCTGCACCCATTTTACATCGATACCCTCATTCTTCAGCAGCTGTAAAGTCTCGCGGGTATGATCCGCCAGAGCCTTCTTGGTCTCCTCCAGACTCATCCCCAACCACGCCTTGGGAGGATTCTGCTTACCCGGATCCGCCCACCAATCGGAATAATGGAAATCGATCATAACCGGCATCCCCAACGCCTGAGAACGTTTAGCCATCTTCAGCACATCCTGCGGTGAGCAGAACCCATCCTTAGGATCAACCCACACGCGCAAACGCGAAGCATTCATCCCATAATCCTTCATCAGCTGAGTAGTCTCCGTGCGCACACCATCGGCATTCATCACAAACCTGCCGCGCGCCTCATCGGCCGTCATGCCGGAAATATCCCCTCCAAGCCAGAAAGTCTTATCACCACTCCCGGCTGCGAGCATCCCTGCAGCCGACAACGCTATCCCTATCATTCCAACTGCCATCCTTCTCACACCCATTGCTTTCATCATCATAGTCTTAGATTTTATCATGTTCTCCAATTTTTACATTTCAAATCACTCACCTCCTCATTTGCAATCCTCTCCGCCAATTCATTCATAGCCACACACTGCTCTCTTTTGATCCTCTCCCTGCGTGAATTGAAATTCACAGGCGCAATTATCAGCAATCTCCCCTCAGCGCAAAGATCAAACCAATCACCCTCCGGCTTATATCTCTCCGGAAAGCCGTTCTCCACAATCCTGATAATCGAGGCTCCACGCTCAATCCCGGCTCTCATCACCTCTTTCTCTTTCGGCGCAATAAACGGAGAAATAAGCACTCCGGCTCCTCTTATTGTTTCATTCCAAGCCTCCATACGGCGTTGAAGTTCCTCTGCCGTAAAGCGACGGCTGACCTTGACAAACTCACGAATCGGATGGCTTAGTAACATGAAATTCCCATACACACTATACACTTCCCCGTTGAGCGAAATATTCCGACAACAATTAAAAAACCGCGGATGGGAAACACGCAGATAATATCTACGCGGATTATCCAGCACATAACGTTTAAACCTATCCAACTGACCCTGTTTATAAACGATGCGATCATTAAAGCCATCCACAAACAAAGATCCTCCCCGCTTCGCAATGGGAGATTCCGGAAACAGCTCTTTATAGTAAACTGAACTCTCCTTCTTGAATATCCTGACAACCTCCCCCAACTGAATCTTTCCAGCCAATTTCACAAAAACCATAAAATGGACATGATCAGGCATAATGGCTATCCTCCCTATCTCCACAAAGGGATAATGCTCCTTTATTCTCTTCAGTGCATTCTCAACAATGACGCCGGTTGGTGTCAACTCGGTCCGAGCCACGGTCCCCTGCGGAGTTATCTCCCCCTTAACAGCAGACAACACCGGAGCATCCGCGCTCTTATTCACGGTGATCATATAGAAACACCGGGAAGCATAATCATGCCACTCCGCCCTCAGATAGAAATCCGGATGGATTCTGGGCATCTTTACGACATATTCATTGGGACCATTAGAAGCCATCTCATTCTCAGAATCTAAATTACAACCGGCCGGAAGCGAAGCCGGAAGCAGAGCTCCCTGAACACTACCGCTACGCGCCGCCACAAATATAGCAATCTTCAAACAATCCACCAAATCTCCCCTCAGAAATCTCAATTGCAGTGCCTGCTCCGGCTGCTCCGGTTCCGAATGCTTCGGCTCCGGCGCGAAGCGAAGCGGTTGCGTTGAGGGAGCCCCGCTCCCGGCTGCCTCTGATTTTTTTTGATGGATTTGTCACAAAGATGAGTTATCTTTGTCTTGAAATTAGAGAAGCACAAAAAGCCAACGGCTTGGTTTGCGACATGAAGCGCGATTCAAAGAAATATTTCACTGAGATGATTTTGCCTCATAGCTCGAAGATGTATGGGGTGGCGCTCGCTATAACCGGTTCTCGCGAAGATGCTTCCGATGCTGTGCAGACAGCAATGCTCCGCATCTGGAAGAGTGTGAGCGAGGGGCTTATGCCGGAGAATCCGGCGGCTTACTGCATCTCGGCCGTGCGCAATGTCTGCATCAATGAGAGCATGCGGGCAAAACGTCTCTCCCCTCTTGAGGGGAATGCTGAGCTTCCATCCGAAGGGATTGCGGCCGAGGCTTCGCTCAGACTGAAGGAGGTGACTGCAGGGCTGACTCGTCTGCCCGATAAGGAACGACAGGCAGTGGAGCTTACCGCTTACGCCGGTTGCTCCTCGGAGGAACTCGCCAACGCGCTCAACGTCTCCCCCGCCAATGCGCGGCAGCTGCTGAGCCGAGGCAGACGTAAACTAAGGGAATGGTTTAAGTAACCGGGAAATGACTAATGTGTAACGAGTAATTAAAATTGATATGGACAACGACATCAAATACATAAGGGGACTTCTCGATAAATTTTATCAAGGAGAAAGCAGTCCGTCCGAAGAGAGTGAGCTTAAAAGGTTCTTTCTTGCCGCCGACAATCTTCCGGAGGAGATGGAAGCCGATCGCCGGCTCTTCACAGCACTCGCTGAAGCTGAGCCGCAATTCCTACCCCCGGCAGGTCTTGACGAGGCTATATTGAAAGCCATCGATGAGGCTTCAGCCCACCCCGTTTCGACTCGTAACCGCATATCATTCCGCAAGGTCCTTCCTGTTATATTCACCGCCGCGGCAGTAGTCGCATTAATCTTTACGACACCATTCCTGATGCAGAACGCCTCAGATAAGGAGCCGTCTAATCTTCAGGCTGCGCACCCCTTTGCCCCTGCAGATTCCATTAAACAGAGGAAAACAGAGCCACAGCTTCTGGCAGACAACTCCGCAGCACTGAAAGATAACAATGCTGTTCCGGACGAGGCGCAGAAGATCTCGAAAGCAAAATCCGCGAAAACCCACAAAGCAAGAAAAAAGAAGGTTGCAACCGAACCGGATCAGTATACGCTTAACGAAGAGGAGCTGCTCGCTTTAGAGATGGCGGCATTCTCACTCGACAATGCATCACAGAAATTAGCGTATGCCTACAACTGCATTGAGGAAACCCAAGCCAGAATCATGGAATCCGACCAGATACTGAATCGTATTCTTGACGAATAATTTCCTCACAGGAATTTTGCAGTTTGCTCAAAATCGAATAATTTTGAAAAAAATCATGATATGAAAAAGATACTTTTCACCACAATACTTTTGCTGATCGCAATAACTCTTCTGTTGGCAACAACATCCGCAGGAACTTCTCCCAGCTCCCGTGTATTCAAAAAATTTTCCGGCGGTATGGATATCAGCACCATCTACGTATCCCCTACAGCCTTGAAACTCGGGATGTCGATTGAATCCGAACAATTCAAACCTCTCAAGAAACTGATGAAGAAGCCGGAATCGATCGAGATCATGAGCAGCCGGAAACCATCCTCCTATCAGGCTATGTACGAGGACTGCAAGAATGTAGTAAGCCGGCTAAATCTTGAGTTGATCTTAAATATTTCGGATTACACCGACAAAATCAACATCTACATCGGCAAGATCCTCAATGACCATGAGATTAAGGATATGCTTATCGAGACAAGGGAGGACAACGGCTACACCATCGTATAT
Source organism: Bacteroides sp. (assembly GCA_014802175.1). Lineage (GTDB taxonomy): Bacteria > Bacteroidota > Bacteroidia > Bacteroidales > Muribaculaceae > Lepagella. The sequence continues at coordinate 86,125 of JAAVCU010000021.1, read as the reverse complement.
ATCAAAGGGATCATCAACTCCGACGAACTGTTGAACATTTATGGCAACACCTCTCCGGTAAATGTCCTTGATCGCTCCGGCGACACCATAGAAATTCAAAAAAGAAAAAAATAAGGCTAAAAGTTAATATAATCTTTTGCGCCATGTGCAGTCGCAAAAACAGATCGCCCCGACCGTGATGGCCGGGGCGATTGCGTTTATGAAGTGAACCGGTTATTAGCCGTTTACTTTCTTCATGTGAGCGATAAGGTCGAGAACTTTGTTAGAGTAACCGATCTCGTTATCGTACCAAGAGATAACCTTAACGAAGTTGTCAGTCAAGTAAACACCTGCAGTTGCGTCGAAGATAGAAGTAAGGGGGCAACCGAGGAAGTCAGAGCTAACAACAGCGTCCTCAGTGTAACCGAGCACACCTTTGAGCTCGCCCTCTGCAGCCTCTTTCATAGCAGCGCAGATAGCCTCTTTAGTAGCGGGTTTCTCCAAGTTAACAGTAAGGTCAACTACAGATACGTCAAGAGTGGGGACACGCATTGAGATACCGGTAAGTTTACCGTTGAGCTCGGGGATAACTTTACCTACAGCCTTAGCAGCACCTGTTGAAGAGGGGATGATGTTGCCGGAAGCAGCACGACCACCACGCCAGTCTTTCATAGAAGGACCGTCAACAGTCTTCTGAGTTGCAGTTGTAGAGTGAACTGTAGTCATAAGACCCTCCTTGATACCGAATTTCTCGTGGAGAACTTTGGCGATAGGAGCAAGACAGTTAGTGGTGCAAGAAGCGTTAGATACGAACTGAGTGCCAGCTACGTAAGTGTTCTCGTTTACACCGCAAACGAACATGGGAGTGTCGTCCTTAGAAGGTGCAGACATAACTACATACTTAGCACCAGCCTCGATGTGAGCCTGAGCTTTCTCCTTAGTAAGGAAGAGACCTGTTGACTCAACAACGTACTCAGCACCTGCTTCGCCCCAACCGATCTCTTTCGGATCGCGGCAAGCTGTAACGCGGATTGCCTTACCGTTTACGATAAGGAGGCTCTTCTCGAGATCGTAATCTACTGTGCCATCGAAACGGCCGTGCATTGTGTCATACTTAAGCATATAAGCCATGTAATCTACGGGAAGAAGGTCGTTGATTGCAACTACCTCAAGATCGTCTCTCTTTGTAGAGGCACGGAAAACAAAACGTCCGATACGGCCAAAGCCGTTGATACCAATTTTTGTCATCTTAATTAATTAATTAAATTTGGATAATTTATTTGGGTTTTATTTGATTTCTGTTGTTAAAACACACTTTATGCCCGGCAAATCAGTCTGCATTCACACTCCCACGAGGTGCGCACTGCGCCTAATCCGGGTTACATCTGCAAATTTAGCAAAAAAATTGTATTTTTTCATCTTATTTTAACACTTTTTTGAACATTTCACACTCTTTCGTTGTAGAATAAATGCAGGGGCGGCGATTCTGTGTGAATCAGAAACCTGTTATTACAACAATAGAACACCAAATTTCGATTCATTATAAACTATTAAATTATACTAAACTATGGGAAAGTTTCTTTCAGACTTTAAAAAATTTGCCATGCAAGGCAATATTATTGATCTGGCTGTCGGTGTAATCATCGGCGGTGCATTCGGCAAAATCGTCACCTCGCTCGTTAACGACATCATAATGCCGTGCATCTCGCTTGCTACAGGCGGAGCTGGCTTTACCAATATGAAATATGTAATCACAAAGGCTGTTCCCGCAAGTCCGGGTGTCGATGCCGTAGAGGAAGTAGCCCTCAACTATGGCATGTTCATCCAGAACATCGTTGACTTCTTTATCATCGCAATCAGCATCTTCGTTGCTCTCCGCGTGATCATGAAATTCAAGAAGAAAGAGGTTGAGGAAGCCGCTGCTCCACCGGAGCCGTCAGCAGAAGAGAAGACTCTCATCGAGATCCGCGACCTTCTCAAACAGCAGTGCAACAAATAATCCCGCTCACATAATACACAAAAAGAATCCACTTCGCATCAGCGTCGTGGATTCTTTTTACGTTATAACTTCACTTTATTATTTAAGGTTAAATTCGAGCTTGCCACCCTTCATTAGATCTGAATGACTAAGTTTCCAATCGTTGATCTTACGGTTGTCGAGACGCACATCCTTCACGCGGTGAGCATCAGCTTTCTTTTCTTTGTTAGCCACAATAGTGAAATCCTTACCATCGGGAAGATGGATTATGCAGCGGTCAAACGTTGGAGTGCCGATGTAATATTCACCCGACGCCGGATTCACCGGATAGAATCCCATGGCAGAGAAGACATACCATGAAGACATCTCGCCGCAATCGTCATTGCCGGCATAACCGGAGTGATCCGTGGTGTACATCTCATTCTTGATACGGTGAATCATATCCTGCGCCTTTGCCGGAGCATCGCAATCATTATAGAGATATGCCACATGATGCGAAGGCTCGTTGCCGTGAGCATATTGTCCGATCTCACCCGAAATGTTATCATTCTTATGTCCTGAGGTCTGTTCGAGGGTGAAGAATGTATCAAGCTTCTTCTCCATACCTTTCTTCCCACCGCAATACTCTACCAGAGCACCTACATTCTGCGGCACATACCAGAAATAATGCCACGCATTGCCTTCGGTGTATGGATATCCTCCGTTAGCACCATGTTTCACCGGATCGAAAGGCTCAAGCCATGATCCATCGGAATTGCGTCCCTGGAAGAAACTGGTCTCCGGATTATAGAGATTTGCATAATATCCGGCACGCTTATAGAACTTCTCGGCTGTCTCCTTATCTCCCAACTTCTCAGCCAACTGAGCCACACACCAGTCATCGAAAGAATCCTCCATTGTTATCGACACGGACTGCGACTGCTTATCTTCGGGCATATAACCCAACTCCTCATAGATATCAAATGGTGACCCGGGATGAGGATTCTCCGACGAACCGACAACGGCAGCCAAAGCCCTCTGCGGATCGATACCCTCAACACCCTTCAGCACTGCGTCGACCACCACAGGGATAGCGTGATTACCGATCATACAGTAGTTATCCTGACCCCAGAGATGCCAGATAGGAAGATAACCGTAATCGTCGTAATGGCGAAGCATAGAATTGACAAAATCTGCAGTCACCTCATCGTTAAGGATTGTGTATAACGGATGCGCCGCGCGGTACGTATCCCACAGCGAGAAGGTGGTGTACTGCTCCTCACCTTTCGGGAGCTGCTTCACGGCGTAATCCGCACCGACATACTCACCGTTGACATCGCTGAAAAGGTTAGGCTGGATCATGGTGTGATAGAGTGCGGTGTAGAATATCTCGCGCTCATCGGGAGTTCCACCCTCCACCTCGATCTTGCCGAGTTCCTTATCCCAGGCGGCGTCGGCTGCCGAAGCCATGGCATCGAAATCGAAGCCTTTAGCCTCGCTTGCCAGATTCTCGCGTGCATTCTCGTAAGACACACCCGAGATACCGACCTTGGCTATCAACGGAGAATTGAGTTTACCGAAATCAAGCCATCCTTTGAGCTGACGACCATTGATGGTGGTTGTACCCTTATGTGAGGAATTGCCGTCGTAAAGATCCGCATTCAGGATCGGGTGGTTGAACTCAGCCACAAAATAGATGCGACGCATCTTCGCCCAACCGGTGATGACACGATAACCCTCTATGGTGTGATCATTCACTATTCGTATCTGTGAATTTATTATCTTGCGATCCCAGCTACCTTTCTGTGCGGAATGATCCATATCCACCAGCAGCTTCGCATCCGCACCCTGCGGATAAGTATAGCGGTGCATGGCTGCGCGTCGACCGCTCGTAAGCTCTGCCAAGATATCCTCACCGTCGAGTTTCACCGAATAGTAGCCCGGGCGCGCATTCTCCTTGGCATGAGAGAATGGAGAAGAAGTGCGATCCGTCAGCGAAGGGAAGAAAAGGATATCAATCAGGTCACAGGCTCCGGTTCCGCTCAGGCGTGTATGCGAGAAACCGTAGATTGTGGAATCGTTATAATTATAACCGGAGGCGTTGAACCAGTCGGGAGCATTGTGAGTGTCGGGACTCAGCTGTATCATTCCGAACGGCACCGTAGCACCCGGATAGTTGTTGCCCGACAATCCGCCGTTGACGGCACCCGTTCCGATAAACGGATTCACATACTCGGTAAACTTGCCGGCGGATCCGGTCAAAGCCACTCCCGCCAACGCAAGTGTTATCAGTTTTAATTTCATAACTTATATCAGATTTTCAGAATTAATAATCATCTTATTTGGGAGTGGAGACAAAATGATTCCCCACCACTTTAAGGTTCGATGTGTTTTCCTCCCCTATCATATCCTCCATTGTCAAGCTTGAGGCAGCCGGAACGTCAAACACATTATTCTTTACCGTCACATTCTCCGAAGCCTTAACATTTATGACATTTCCGCGATCGGTAATGAATCGATTTCCCTCGATCACTATGTTCTTATGCACAGGCTTGTCAATCCTGTCAATCTCCGGCGAGACACAGATTGCCGGAGAACTGCACTCTATGAAAAGGTTATTCCTGATGGTCAGATCATGTACAGGACCGGACTCCCACCAACCGCGGGCATCATCGGAAACCAAGATCGCCGGCATCGGAATCCGGAAGAATGTATTGTCGGCTATCACCGACTTGCCGCGCGTCGTAATCAATATTCCGCGCGTCGGTGTGCGGGAGAAATAATTGTTTCTGATCTCCACCTCCGGAGTCCACGTAACATTCTCCACCGCCAGATCATCCAAAGAATACCCTGCCGGGAGTTCCGGCAAAGTGCGGTCGAGAGTCAGTTCGTAATTATAATCATCTATCCGGCGAACATCTTTTACCTTAGCAGATGAGACAGCATTGAGAGTATGCCTATCAACCAACTCAACTTCATCACCCTTGAAAAACGGTGTAAAACCGAAGCTCTGGCCGTGCATATATCTAACCGTCAGTTTATTGGCAGCCTCAGAACCTACAGTTTTAAGGTGTGTGCCGTGAATATTGATCGGATCATCGTGTGCTCCTTCAAAATAGGAATTGACAATCTTCAGTTTCCCTCGGCATCCCGACATCTGTACGAAATCTGCAAAACCGGCATCAGTGCGTGCCGAACCGATGCGCGGACGGCAACGGATATTATCGTATGTTATATTTTCCGTGAACTGACCTACCAATCCAAAATTACCGATAAAATTCAGTTCCAGATTCTCAAGACGCACATCCTTGCTGTTGCAAATCAAGGCCGCGACTTCGTTTCTTATCGTGTGGCGTAACTGATAGACCTCACCTGGATTCACAAACCGTGCGTCATCGTAAAAGAACTGAACCACACGGTCGCCTATCTGACGCGCCGAGCGGTAGCCCCGCAAAGGTGAATCGCAGCGCCCCGTCACATTCCTGTCGGGATAAAACACCTGCACACTCCTTATTGGTTGCGCTCCGTTCGCTCCATTCTCCTCCAACTTCCAACCTTCACCGATGAAATAGAACTTCCCTTCGTCATCGATTTCGAATTGCGAAGGCTCGGTTATCTCTGCAGTAAACGAACCTTTACCTACCCACAGCACCTTAAATTCCGGCACCGACGGATCCGCCGCCGTCAATGTGAAATTCTTAAGCGTCACATTCCTGCAGCCATCAATCACGAAAGAGGTCATCTCGCCGTGCGTAACAAAGCAGGCGCCCCCTCCATCAATAGTCAGGTTGTCAACACCGCGCATCCACAAACCGATATGCATTGTTCTATCCGGGTTCTCATCTTCTGATGTGGTGTTTGAAACATGATAGAAATGAGCCGATGACTCTGCGCGGCTTATGTCGTAATTGCCGGGCATCAGCTTGATCGTGACAGGCTTACCCTTATACGAAGCAGCCTTATCTATAGCAGCTTGCAACGTTTTTGTGGCATCGCCCGCACACAACGGAACCTCAATCACATTCTCCGCAAGTGATATAGAAGACCCTCCCAGCAGCATTACCGCCGGGAGAATCAATTTAAGGAAGTGTATCATTTATGTGTATGTGCTTTATTTATCGGTAGCGAAAGGTGCTACGGGAAGCGAATTAGATTTGCCGTAAAGATTACCGCCGGGGTAATCAGCCCAGTCGTAACGCGCCAACACCGGTTTTGCTATCTCTTTTGCAGAAAGTTCGATTGTATCGGGAGCAGTCTGCTTACCGGTTGCCACCGCGAAATTACCTTTGCCGTCACCTACGATGAAACCAGTCACAGCCACACTCTTAGGCGCGAGCTCTCTGTCGAACTTAAGCACGATCTTGTTTCCTGACGGAGTAGCAGAAACGCAAACCGGCATCTTGTAATCGTAATTCTTCCCGTAATCGCGAGTCAACGCAGTGTCGGCAAGACGACGCGCCACCTCCTGCTTGTTTCGCGGATGAATATCAGCAGGATTACCCAGGTCGATGGCTGTCACCATCGCAGTGTTGTCAAGTTCCAGAGCCTTGCTCTGCGCATTGCGCAATGCCGCCCACTCCGAATCCGGTTGCAGCGCCTGCGGTTTGAGCCATCCGGCAAGCTGCACGAAATAGAATGGCATATCGTAACCCCAGAGTGAACGCCAGTCATTGATGAGCGCCTTGAAAAGAGGTTCATATTGCTGATCGCGACCCACATTGGCGCAACCCTGATACCAGAGCACACCCTTCACCGGCATTACATGTAGCGGTGAGAGCATAGCGTTGTAAAGCACACTCGGGAAGCTGGAACTGTTTACAGAAGCGGGCATGCGTCCGAGCTTTCTGAAATCGGCATCGATTCGGTAACCCCAATCTCCGGAAAGACTGATATTTCCGGTTGCTGTCTCAACATAAACCTCGCCGGGATTACTGTTGAAACCGCCGCCGCCACCGCCATCGGTGATCTGAATGGTAATGACATTTCCGCCCTCCTTCAGATTCGACGGATCTACATTATAATTACGCGGTGTGGAGTATCCTGACCCTCGGGCAATCTCCTTGCCGTTAAGCCACGTGATATCCTCATCGTCGATAGCACCGAGATGAAGCGTGATGGGCGACGAAGCCTGCTCCTTGCTGAGGTTGATAACCTTCTGCACATATACAACGCCATCGAGATCAGGCTCCACGGTAGATTCCCAGCAGCCGGGCACCGGCATGAGGCTCCAGTCTTTCTGATATTTCCCTTTGTCGAAGGGTTTCACATCGTTATACGCATCCTTAACCTTGACATCATACAGTTCTTTCCAAAGACGCTGCATAGCATCGCGATCTCCGTTTGCAGATGCCAACATCTTCAATTCATCTTCAAAACCGGGAACAGCACCGAGAGCCTTTGCAGAGGTCCACGCCTCAGCCGGCGTTCCACCCCATGCGCAGTCGATCACGCCAACCGGCACACCAAGTTCCTCATGCAGCCTGGTTGCAAAAAGATATGCTATGGCAGAGAAATCCTGCATCGTAGCCGGATTGCACTCAACCCAGCCATCCATAGTAACCTCCGTATCACCCTGCGGAACAAATGCCGTCACATCCTTGATCTGCAATAGTCGTATATCGGGACGATGAGCATTTCCTATAACATTATCATGATCCATAATATAGGTCCAGCCATTCACTGGATACTCCATATTTGACTGTCCGGAGCAAAGCCACAACTCCCCCGACAGGATATTGATGAGGTTAACCGTATCATTGTCTGCAATCACCGTGAGTGAATAGGGACCACCTGCCTCCGGAGTACGCACCTTGATAGCCGCCTCACCCTGTTTATCAGTCTTCCCGGTCACGGCGCTTCCCCACGAAGGGATAACCGTCACTTTCTTGCCGGGCGCAGACTTAACGGGGATTGTGAGTTCCGACTGCTGCTGAACAAGCATATTATCTGTAAAAAACTTGGGTAAAGTCAACTCCGCTGAGGCATACGCCGGGAGCAGAGCGAAAATTACTCCTGCCTTGATTCTGGTTAAAGAGGATGACATTTTAAATTGAATTGTAATTATTGTTGTTTCGGGTTATTCTTTATTTATTCGGGTTATTCTTTATTTAAGGGTGTCTTCGGTCTGGTTCTCGCGAGAGCTTTTCTGACATTGCATCTCGAATGCTTTCGGCGTCATGCCGAACTGCTTGAGGAACAGTTTCGAGAAATAACTCGGCGAATTGATACCTACCATATAGCAGATATCTCCGATTCGGTATTTACCCTCCTTTATAAGTTCCGCCGATTTCTTCAGCTTCACAAGGCGGATAAGCTCCACTGGCGAGAGGTTGAAGAGCACCTTGATCTTGCGCAGCAGACTTGAACGGCTCATGCAAAGCACATCCGACATCGTCTCCACGTTGAAATTATCGTCAGCGATATGATCCTGGATGGTCTGAACCACCTTGTTCATGAACTCCTCGTCAGCCTTGGAAAGCTGCATATTGTCGACCGTGAAGAAAGGTTTCTTCAGCAGCGAACGGCGTTCATGCTTCCTGTTCTCAAGCAACGAAAGCACCTGCTGGCGGAAATATTTTATCGAGAACGGCTTCTCGATGTAAGCCTCTCCTCCACATTTCAATGCCCTCACCTTACTGTCAAGATCATTCTTCGCAGTCAGGAACACTATCGGGATATGGCTCAGTTCAACATCAGCCTTCACCGCCTCGCAGAACTCATAACCATCCATCTCGGGCATCATGATGTCAGTGACGATTATGTCATAACGGTTATTGGCAAGGAGCTTTAACGCGCTCTTACCATTCTCCGCAGTCTCCACCACAAAATATCTGCTCAGCTGTTCGCTCAGGAAAGCACGCATCTCGGAGTTATCCTCCACCAACAGCAGTGAATAGCCTGAACCGGGAGTTGAGCTGTGGGGCTCCTCCTCCATGACGTAACCGGTCAGGACCGGATCGGCATTAGCTTCCGGAGTCTCAATGCCATCCTGCTGCAACGGCAACACAAGCACGAATGTGTTGTCGGGAGTCTCATCCGCTTCGAGATCAAGCGAACCATTGTGCATACTTGCAAGCACTCTTGCCAAAGGCAACCCGATTCCCACACCACCGAGATCCGAATCGACCTTGATCTGGTAGAAAGGTGTGAAGATGCTGTAGACATCCGCACCCGTGATCTTGTTACCATCGGAACGAACCTTGAAAGTAAGATTCTTTCCATCCGTGCTCAACTCCGCCTCGATCTTCTTGTCGCCATATTTCATGGCATTCGTAAGAAGGTTGCTAATAATCTTGGTGACTGCCTCCTTGTCGATCATGGCATGAACCGTACTCTCCGGCATCTTAACCGTCAGGGTCTTACCTCGCAATGTTATCGAATCCTGGAATCGCGCCACGATATCATTCACAAGCGATGTGACATTGACATATTCAAAATTGAGTTTATCGCGCGAATTGCCTATCTTATGGAAGTCAAGCAACTGCCCCACAAGCTCCAACAGGCGTGTGATGTTCTTTCGCATCATTGCCAGATAGCGCTCCACACGCGTATCGTTCACTCCGATCTCCTCAATTGCCTCAAGCGGGGTCTCGATCAGCGTAAGCGGAGTCTTGATTTCGTGAGCTATCTCAGAGAAGAACTTCACTTTGTTCTCATATATCTCCTTATCGGCGCGCATCTTGAACATATATTCGCGCTCACGGTTGGCGCGTTCGAGTCTGCGCTTGCGCACAAACCAGATTGAGAACGCGATGCTGCCTATAAGCAGGATATAGAAGATCCAAGCCCAGATGCTCGAATACCACGGATGAGGCACAAAGATAGTAAGCGACTTGATATTCTCACCACCCTCACCGTTAACCTTCACGTCAAGCGTATAATTTCCCGGACCGAGCGATGCGAACGAGATATTCTGATCCGGCGGCAACGTGATCCAGTCATCGGAAAGTGGTTGAAGACGATAGCAGTAATGCAGGCTGCCGCTGTTGCCGTAATGCGGCGATGCCACTGCTATCGAGATATGACTCGCATCGTGAGGCAACTCTATGCGGTCGCAGAACATAAGCGATTCTGTGATTGGAGAACCCTCCTGTCCCGGCATCATCTCTGTGTTTCCAAATTTCAACGAAGTGAAATATACCGGAGCTATGCTCTCTGCCACATCAAGGTCCGGATTGAAAGATACGAGCCCGTTGATAGTGCCGAAATAGAACATTCCGTCATTACCTGCCACCGCAGAATGATAATTGAACTGGTTTCCTGACAGGCCATCAGCCTTTGTGAACACCTTTATAGAACCTGACTGAGGATTATATTTCACCAATCCCTTGTTGGTTCCGAACCACAGGAAACCGCGTGAATCCTCAAGGATATCGTAAACCACATTATCGGGCAGGCCATCCTCCTTGTCGATTGTGACGAAATTGTCACCTTTCGGATTATAACGGCTCAGACCGCCGCGGTCGGTAGAGATCCAGATATTGTGCTTGCGGTCCTCCATGATTGCACTCACCGAGTTCGAGCGGAGTCCGTTGCTATGATTCTCGTCATATTCATAATGGGTATATTTCCCGCTCTTGGGATTATAAGTCCAGACACCGTCGCCCATTCCGGCAATCCAGATCTTACCGTCGGATGCCTCACACAGGTCAAACACCCAGACCGAACCGAGTTCCTTTACCTTTGTGAATGTGGACTCACCCACACCCCTGCGGAATAATCCCCAGTCGGCACCAACCCACGTATTTCCCTTCTTATCTATCAGCACCGAATAGGCACTTGAATTGGGACCAAGCAGATCTGAACATACGATCTCGCTATGCGCACCGCCGGCACCAATCACCTCAAGACCCTCGCGCGAGAGACCCGAGTAGATGTTGTTTCCGAATGACCTTACTATCAGCGATGTGGATTTTGGGGAACTTTTCAGCACCGGACGAGTCACAAACCCCGTCACCGGATCAAATATATTCATACCCCCGTCTTCCGTGCCTATATATATCTTTGAATCCACCCCCTGAGCCATTCCCCGGATACGGTTACTGCTCAACACATTGGGTGAACCGCCGCGTAGGAAGCGCTCGAAAGCGAAACCGTCGCGCTGATAGAAACTGACACCACCGAACATCGTTCCGAGCCAGATATTATGATCTCCATCCATATACATGGTGTAGATAACATTATCTGTCAGACCGTTAACATCGGGCGAAGTCACCGACAGATAGCGCTCCGTGCGGTCAGCTTCGTTAATGATATAGATTCCGTTGTGAGTTCCGACCCAGATCTCATCTTCCGAGGCAAGCATACAGCGCAGGAAGATATTTCCCGCCATCCCGAACGCAACCGGCCGGATATCGAGTGTGCGCGGATTGAAACGATAGAGTTCTCCGGTCTCAGTAGCGAGAAGGAGTTTACCATGACCATATTCACGCATCATCTGGATTGTCTGACTCTGTATGTGATCGAAAGTCTGATCCTGTTTGACAATAGGTTTAAAATGGTGACTCGCATTGTCAAAGCGGAACAATCCCTCTTTGGTGGTTCCGACATAAACGTCCCCTTCCTCGGTAGCAGTCACCGAGGCCGGAGTCCAACCCTTATCACCCTTTCCGCTTGTGATTCGGAAGAAATCAACCTTTCCACTATTGAAGCAAAAGAGACCCTGATTCGGGATCAGAACCCAGATATTACCATTCTTATCTCCGCAGATCTCCTGCACCCAATCATCGGCACTTATGCCATCTTTCGAGCGAGTGTCGATATAAGTGAAAGTCTCCGTGCGCGGACTGAATTTATAGACACCCCTGTCGGTTCCCACCCACAGGTTCTTATCGGCATCCTCATAAAGGGCTCCGATGTTGTTATTTCCACGTTTCAGCTTGTGGTCATAACAATTATAATGACGGAGTGTGCGTCCGTCGTAGCGGTCAAGACCATTCTTGGTGCCGAACCACATGAAATCGTAAGAATCGCGCAGGATTGTCTTGACACAATTTGACGACAACCCAAGGTTGTCGGCTATGGCAGTAAAGGAATAGACGCGCGTAGCAATGCCGTTCAACGACATTGCCAACAACGCGATAATAGAGAGAATCTTCCTCATTTCAGGATCAGTTTCAAAGTTATATTTCCAAAGTTATAAAAAACTTCTAAACTAAGTAAATTTTCAAGGCTAAGTTACCCTAAATAATTAATACATTCCGCACCCTTAAATTAAATAATGGTCTTTCAGCTGAATTATTAATCATTAATCATTAATCATTAATTATTAATTACTTAGAGGATAACTTTTTGTTTTTCTACATTTCCGTCGGTGTAGACAATATTGAGAATTGCCACTCCCGCTGAAGCGCCGGCGTTGAGTGTGGCAATTTCCGCCAACGGAGTTTCTGTTGCAAGTTTCATTCCCGCCGCATCATAGAGATCAACTTTGGCGATGGTGCGGTTTGAGGTCACTTTGACTATTCCTCCCATAGCTATGACGGAAGCTGAAGCCACGCTATTTCCGCTAATCTCTGCCACACCGCTCTCCCCTTTGAGGTCGATACGATAGATTCGAGCATCCGATTTGGGAACAGTCACATTCATACCCTCCGGAGTGTATTCAATCTCCTCTCCGGTCCAAAGTTCCTTGATTCCGTGAATGTCGCCGGCATTGATTCCGAGACGCTCCCATTTGAGTTCTGTTGTGTAGGAATTTGTTTTCGAGAAACTGAAGGCTGCGACATAGCAATAGCGGTCATCCTTGCGATAAAAAAGGCGTTCCGACTGCTGATAACTTCCCGTAACATAATTTGTGGGATCGCCACCTTCAACAGGCATGAAAGAGCCGGTGTGTGTTCTCACATACTCATTCACATCCTTATTGCTGAGAATTTCCAACGCACGCTCTTTCGATTCGGGAATCCAACCTACAGGATCACCAACCGAGACACCCTGCTTGGTTGCCTCCTTCTCGCTTGTGTGAACGCAGTTCTCTGAGAAATTGTCGCCCCAGATATAAGCGCCGGTGGTCATACCGGATGTAGCGCGCGCACGGTTTTCGCCTATCGTCTCGCTCTTGTTGTTATTTCTGCCCACGAGCACAAGCTGGTCGGGGTCATTCACCACATAAAGGCGGTCGGTCCACCATCCGTAAGAGATGGCGTTCATCACATACTCCGTCTCATCAATTTTCGAGAATCGGTCGCAGCAGGTGCGTCGGCCGTGTGCGTAGTTGTAAGGGAAGAGAGGAGACATCGCCTCCACGATATAGATTCCGTTCTCCTTGGCGATATCATACATCAGCTTCATTCCATAATTGTATGCCATCACACCTGTGGTAATCTCCGGATCATACCAGCTATCGCCCTCTATGATACCACAGTTGAGGAAGTCGGCCTTAACATATTTCACACCCCAACTTGCCCATTTCTTCATGAACTTCTCAATATTGAGCTTCACGGCCGGATGTGTCGGGTCAACAGCCAGAGCGCCGTTACATGGCATCGGATAATTCTCACCGTTTACCTTAAGAGCGATATTTCTTCCGTAGTATGTAGGGTTAGCGCCTATGCCGGTTCCGTCGATCTTTCCATCAAGAGCCCAGGGCCAGAGACACATCGGTCCGGCATACATGCCGAGAACCATATCTTCGTTATTGAATTTCTTCTTGATAAGCTGCTGGATATTGAAGTCGGGTATATTGTCATTGGCGCAAGCATCGAACGATACCGTCATAGTTCCCGTCGAATCATAAAAACCGGCGTCCGTGAAGTTCTCGCGAAGGAAATCCATACTCTCCCTTACGCCAATCTCATTCACGCGCTCCTGCTGCACACCATAGGTGCTCCAGCCGACAGGATTCCCTGCCTCCCACTCGGCGCGCGGAGTCGAAGCCACACAGCAATCGCCGAAGGTGTTGAAACCCTCGCGCCAATCGTCGAAGAGTCCGACCATATAGCGGGCGGATGAGACGATCTGCCCTTTCACCTTGCCGTGAGGGAGCACATCGCGTGTGGTCTCGTTGGTGAATCCGGACTGAAGGATAAATTTATACAGACGGATATTATAGCGCCCGTAGATCTGCACACCGCTCTTCCATTTGTCGTGGTCAACGGATCCGGCAACGAGACCTTTACGGCTCGCTGCATCGAATGCCGCTCCCACCTCGTGCGACCAACTGTTGTCCTCCTGCATATTCGAGAAACTGTAGTTGTGATAGCGTCCGTGACCATCATTGTCGAACGGCACCCAGAGCATACGCACCGCCGAGTTGGTATTGAATGGAGTGGTGTATTGCTCATCCATGGCCAGCGGCACAAGATAGCGCGACTGGAGAACTGTGCTGCCGTCGTTCGATTCAACCGTGTTGTAGCAAATGAAATAATCATCTGCATAGAAGTTGAAATACTGACGCATCGTGGCTTTACCATCATTATATACAAAATAATGCGACGTTCCCGTGCCGAAGCAGTCGTTTACCTTCTCCGAACCGGAGGTTGCCGCAATCTCCTTTGACGAGATCTTACGGTCTTGGTCTGAGCCGAGTTCATTATAGATCACCTCGGAATAGGCATTCTTTAGAAGTTCCGTGCCATCGCACTCTATGGTGAAAGTTTTCGCATCGCTGTCGTAAGTCACTTTATAGCGACCCTCGGTAAATGATTGAGCTGCGTTTGCCGACATGGCTACAAAAAGCCCCATTGCCGGTATTATGAATTTTCTCATGGATAAGTAAGTTTTCAAATTTAGCTTCGGTTAGAAGCCTATGTTATTTAATTTCGATTTCAAATAATTTCACATCTTTTGCCGGGATAACCGCAGAGACCTTTGCAGCCGGAGCAATGCTTTCGCCACTCCAGAGTTCCGTCACAGATTTAACTGCACCCGGTTCAAGGTTGAGTTCAGCCATGCTGAATTCAGCCGGTTTTTCGTTCTCGCCATAATTGAAATAAGCCACCCACACTGTCTTCCCATCGCGACCCTCGAAGATATCGGAGGCCTTGTCTCCTTCACCCGGACGGACAGGACGGAAAGATTTGGTGCGACGTGCCATATTGTTGACGCGATCGTTCACTGCAAACTTGCGGAGTCGCTCCTTGGTGATTGAATCGCCGGTTTCGCTCATATTGTCGCCTAAGAAATAGACACCGGTTATTGCCGATGAAGTAAGGCGCGCACGGTTCTCACCCTCGGTCACATCCTTGAAAACGATGTGGTCGGCATCATTGTAATGATATAGATGATCGAGCCACCAACCGTAGGTCAGTGCATTCAGGGTGTACTCGGTGCTACCGATATTGCTCCACGCATCGCATCCGATTCGGCGGCTTTGCGCGTAGCTCGCCGGGAAAAGAGGAGCGATCGAAAGGTTTATCCACAATTTGCCGTCAGCCACACTGTCAATAAACTGCATACCCTCACTGAACGCCTGTGTACCGGTGCTGACCGCCGGATTGTAATGATGATCGGACTCGTACGCACCGTGAGCCATAAAGTCAATCTTAACATACTCATAACCCCAATCCTTGAACTTATTCAAGTGTGCTGCCACGCGCGCCTTGGTGCCGGGGTGTGTCGGGTCAAGGGCAGGTGCGCCGTCAAACACTATCGGCTCTCCGTTTGAGCGCAGATAAAGTTCACCCATCTTATATTGGGGTGCCTCCGAAACGGTAGCATCCGGATTCTTACCCCAGTCGGTGAAGGGGCAGAAATAGATACCCGCTTTCTGTCCATTCTTGCGGCAAAGTTCGGTGAACTTCTTATGATCCTCTTCTTTGAAACCGAAATCCCAGAAAGCATCAAGATTCACAATCACCGAACCGTCTGCATCGGAGAAGGATGGCATCAGTTCTCCTTTTATGAAGTCTGCCACTTCTGTGGCGTTTTTGTAATTGATTTTGGTCTGAAGATCACCCCAGCTGTTCCAACCGAAAGGTTTAACACCACCTTTTGTCTTATTCGGGGCAACCTGAGCGCAAAGGTCGGCAAACGCCTCCATACCGTCGCGCCAATCGTCGGCGAGTGTCACGAAGAAACGAGCGGAGGCAACCTTGCCACCCTTGACTATGCCATGACGTCGAACATCGCGTGTCAGTTCGGAAGCGGCTCCCGACACTAACGTGAGTGCATCGAGAGTGGCGGGCGCTGTCATTTCATAACGCACGGCCGATTTCCACAAATCATGATCTATGGATCCGGCGATAAGTCCCGCGCGGGTTGCAGCATCGAACACAGCTCCCACCTCATAACTCTCGCGAGCCTTCTCTCCGGCGGGAGTCAGCACATAACGCACCCACGCATCGTTATCGTAAGGCACTGACAGCTGACGCACATCGCTCCAATTCATCTGCACCGGCGCAGTCGTATTCACCGGAGCAATGAAATCCACACCTTCGTCAGCAGTCTTTCCGGCAAGAAGAAGATCAACCGTAAAGGAATCATCGTTAAGCAGAGCAATGGTCAGTGTAGCTTTCGATCCATCGGGAGTCACACCCTCCATATTGAATGTGGGGTTGTGTGCGCTCTTCACAGCATTCACCTTGAACTTGCGGCACTCTGCCATCGACACGGTATCTTTTGCCGTGCCCCAGTTTGCCACCGAGCGATTGATGATGACAATGCCTTCGCGCAGCACACTTACCGCACCGGTCTTGGTGTCGAAGTCGATGTTCCAAACCCCGTTCTTCACAATTCTGGCCTCTGTCTGACCGGCAATCACAGTCAGACTCAAAAGCAATATTCCTTTACAGATATTTTTCATTTCAGATGCTGTTTTACAATGTCAAAATTATAAATAATGCGTCATAACAAAAGGGGTGTTTTAAGCAAAAAATGTAAATTTTGCGCTATTTCCAACTATTCAACGACTTTATTCACACCCATAACCCCCTGATTGACTGCAACACCTGTAAAATTACAAAAATTTGCGCCGGAATCGTGATCGACTCCGGCGCAGGAACATGAAATTTAAAACCTGTTAGAAACTTATTATACCTTTTTTACCTTGAACATCTCTTTTAAGAGCACCTTATTGAATGATTAGAACATCTTCTTAGTTGCTTTGCTACCTTTAACCTCGATCACCATCTGACCTTTCTCGGGGTTCTCTACGCGAACACCGAAGAGGTTGAAGTAAACGGGAGTTGCATCCTCATCAGCTGCGATAGCTGCAACACCGCTACCCTCCTCGATTGCAGGAGCGAACTTGGAAGCTGTGTGGTTGCTGAGTGAAAGTGCCTGAACACCGATAGAGGAGAACTCTTTGTCGCAAGCAAGCTCGTAAGATTTAACATTCGGACGGAGAGCAACCTGCTTACCCTCGGCAACTTTCACGAAACCTGTTTCAGCGTCAGCGGGAACGAGAGTGTAGATAGAACCGTCAGCGAATTTAACGAGCACGTTGTATGCGAGGTTGGCATCGATAGCTGCCTCAGTGTCATACTCCCAGTTGATTGAGAGTTTACCATCCTTGAGAGCGTAAGTTGCGTTAACGGGAGCTTCGGGAGCCTCAGCGGCACCACTGTTGATTCTGTTAAGACGGATCGTAGCGGGTTTGGGGTTAGGATTAACTGCCATATCATTCTCCTGCTGACGCTCGCGGGGAACATAGATATCAGCGAAACCATCGTTATCGAAGTCACCTACAACACCGGTGTGAGCGCGGTCACATTTCCAGAACTCATCCATATCTGTGTTGTCCTCCTCGAAGCTGCCACCTTTACCGTAGAAGATAGCACCGCGATCGAGAGCTGTTGCGAAATAGATATCTACATTGCCATCATTGTCGAAGTCGCTTGCGAAGATACGACCACCCTCTGTTCCGGGGATACCGAGTTCATTGTCGCCATAGATGAAATCTGTGTAGATATTCTCGTCGTTCTGGTTGAGGTAAAGCAATGTATGCCATCCACCCTCGATATGCCAGCTATAACCGGAAGTAATGAAGTCGAGTGAACCATCCTTGTTGAAGTCGTTGATTACAACAGAACCGTTGTTAGCACCCTCAAGAAGAGTGTTCTGGTTTGTTACATCCACGAATTTCTTACCCTCCTCATTGAGATAGATACGAACAAGAGCACCTGCGCTGTAGTTGTCACCCATCCAGCTGTCGCCGTATCCGGAAATGATCACATCAAGCCAGCCGTCGTTATTGAGGTCAGCGAACTGAGCGTTACCGCTGATAGCAGCGAAATGGCCTTCGAGCTGTTCTTTCTGGTTTACAGGCTGATCCTCCTCATCTTTCACTTCACGGGTCCATACACCACCCTCGGTCTCAGCAATGAACATCTCCTCGAACTGAGGCTCATCAGCGCTTACTGCACCACGGTTGCGATAGAGTTTAACATAACGGTTATGATAGAATTTCTCATTTACGAACTCCTCGTAAGCCGACTCGTGATAGTTACCTGAAACCAAAAGGTCGATGTAACCGTCGTGATCATAGTCACCGGCAGAAAGTGCGCGGCAAGCCTCACCATCGGGAGAAGAGAGCTCAAGAATACCTGTGTTTGTCACGAGCTCAAATTTGCCGTTGCCAAGGTTCTTGTAAAGTGACAGGCGCTCGTTGCGACGCGGAGTGTACTGACCCTCCTCAAGGCGGTTACCCTCATCGTCGCGAAGGTCAGCGCCCCAGAAATACCACCAGCCTGAATGGTCCTGACGGTTGAATGTAATGAGGTCTACGAGACCATCGTTGTTGTAATCGAGTGCGAGGAAGTCGCCACGACCTGCAGGCGCGATGTTGTGGTTAGGCATACGCATGTAGGTGTTGTTCTCCTGACCCTCTACATAATCATCCGCATTGAATGTGGGATCCTCATAATTCACCGGATAGTTCCAGTCGAGAGAGAAAGTTCCGTCAGGGTTGTTGATAAGGAGAGAAGAGATTGTCTCCGGACCGTTAACACGGAAATTGTGAGGTTTACACCATTCGGTTGCGTATGTACCGGTATGGTAGATATCAAGACGGCCGTTGTTGGTGAAGTCTGCAGCAACAGACATACCTTCGTAGTTATCTACAAGCTGTGAGGGATGAATCTCCCAATCGCGGGCATTTACAAGTGCAGCCGTTGATGCCACTGCGCCACACAATAAAAAGAGTTTGGAAAATTTTTTCATTGGTATTTCAGTATTATGAAAATTATTAAAAAATTCTATTGTTTAAGTTTATTGTTTAAAAGAGTTTTTCGGATTGTCTGCCGCAAAATTATATCCAGCGGACAATCCGAATTGATTAAATTGCGTCAAAATTTAGCATTTTCGCTACAATTTTCATGTTTGACGCATTTACACATCGTAGATTACGATTTTTCAAATTGAAGTTGTTTAAACTAATTTTTTATTAAGATTTACGAGATATTTTTGAGATGACTTCTTCATTTGAAGAGGTGGCAACCTTTCGGTTGGCACCGATGAAAAGGGAGAAAGAATCCAAAAAGATCCGTAAAGGTTAATAAAAGATAATTTATAATCACAATTTTAACTTTCGTAAATTAGTTTAAACAACTTCATTATCAGTGTATAAACCAATTGTCGCGGTTCATCAGCAACGCATGGGCCGACGCGGAGTCGGCAAAGCGGCGTGAAACTCTGTCGGCAAACCAGCTGTTGTCGCCACGATGATGAGCGATGCGCGCAAGGTCGAAGAAGCGGTTACCCTCGTAGGCTGTTTCAGCAGCCATCTCATCGGCAAGGATATCCTCAACATAAAGCATCAGCTCATCTTCCGTAAGATCAGTCGGGAGATCTTCTGCCACAGCCTCTGGATATGAGATACCCAAACCGCGACCTCGCATCCTGGTTCCGATATTATTGTTGGCGAAACTTGCATTCCAGTTCTCCCAAGGCATCTCATCGGCCAGCTCGTCAGGATTTACCTTCAACGGGTCCTCCAGTGTCTCCTTATTAAGACCATAGCGCACCACCGCGTAAGCCAGCGAAGGCTTCCCCATACGGTTCACAGCCTCGGCATAACGCAGATAAAGATGCGGGGCTCTGAGGAGTGAAAGCTCAGTTACACCGATAGCCTCATTAGTAACTGTGTTCTCAGTGGTAGCTCCTTGGAACACGGAACCGCAGTACCTGTATTTGTAGATCATCAGTTCCGGAGCTGCAGAACCGTCCGGTCTCACCTGAGAAACTGCACCACCCGATGCGTATCTGCCATCGGCAAGTCTAACCACACCGCGAAGGTCGCCACCCTCCTCTACGCGTGAGAAGGTGCTGGCAACATAATTCTTCGAGCCGAAGTAATAGTCATTTGAACTCATGTCGTCGAGCCACCATGCAGCGGGCAGAAGTGCGGGCGCATCGCTGAATGTCATATTCACCAGATTCGGATGATAATCCTTTGCATTTGATGAATAAGGTATCGTCACCAGCTCCTCTGATACCCAAGTTCCTGCAAAAGAGTTATTTACTCCCAAGCGCAACGAACTTGAGAACGTGTTGGCACTTTCATGGATAGTAGCCTCATATTCCTGAATAGCGTTCCAATACATCTCGGCAGCGCGTTCGTATTGCCCGTCGTAAAGGTAAAGGTCAGCAAGGAATGCCGAAGGAATCTGGAAGAAGTTCGAGGAGACTTTGTTATCCAGCATGCCGAGATTGGGACGCTTCGCATTGGCGAAAGGTTCAACCTCAGCAATCAGGCGTTTAACCAACTCATCGAGACCTACAACAGGATAATCCTTCTCAGAATCCTCGAGAGTGAGCACCGGCTCCGTCACCCAGTTGACGTTGCCGTAAGCGAGACCCATCTGGAGATAGGTCCATGCACGGTAAAGCACCGCCGCGCCATACTCCTCCACGAGAGCTTCCTGCTCACCGTTCTTGACAGCATCGTCAAATTTGGAGATCATCCAGTTGCAATGGTTGATGATGGCATAGAAATCGGAGCGTCGAAGCAAAGTCTCGCGGCTCTGCGCCGAGAATGAGGCGAGCTCCTGAAGCTCAAGGTCGGCAGTGGGCGCGGCATACATCATGTCGCCGCGCAATTCGCCGAATGTAACATATCGCTCGCCGAGACGCTGAACCTTCGCAAGCAGTCCCGCTGTGGAATAGAGGGAGTCTTTGGCGCTGGAAAGAGTCAGATTCTCATTATAGAGATATGATGATGACTGCGGGCTCATCATATCTTCGCATGATGTGAGCGAAAGAAGAGCCGAGACAGCTACAAATGAGGATAATATATATCTTTTCATTTTTCAGGCTAAGATTAGAGATTGATTTTTATTCCAAAGTTAAACTCGCGCGACTGAGGCATGAGACCGGAGTCGATACCCATATAGAGGGGCGATGATCCTGAATAACATTCCGGGTCGGTGCCGAGATATTTGGTCCAGGTCACAAGGTTGGTCACTGAGAAGGTGAATGTCAGCCCCTGGAGGAAAGAGGTGTGCAACGGGAGTTTATAGCTGAGCTGCAGCGATTTCCAACGCAGATAAGAGCCATCCTCGATCCAACGGTTTGAGAAACGTGCATTCCCCATCGGGTCGCCGTAAGTAGCACGGGGCATATCCGTAACCTGACCGTTAGTGCGCCAGCGGTTGTTCATAGCCTTGCTCTGATTGTAGATGTCCGAACCAGACTCAAGATTTGCACGAAGAGCATTGTAGACATCATTACCTACAGAGTAAGTGAACATGGTGGAGAGTGTGAAGTTCTTCCAGTTGAGGCTCATATTTACATTTCCATAGAAATCTGGGTTCGGGTCGCCGATGACCATACGGTCTGCATCGTTGATGATTCCGTTGCGGTCGCGATCCATGAAATGGATATCGCCGGCCTCGTAAAGGCTCATCGAACCATCGGCATTCATAACCTTCAGATTTGCATCAGCTGCCTCGGCAGCGGTTGAGAACACACCTTCGGATTTATATCCGTAGAAGAGTCCTACGGGATTTCCGACTGAAGTAAGAATCTGACCGCCGGCAATGTCGGTGATGAAATCGCCATCGTTGAGTTTTGTAACTTTGTTGCGATACATACCGATTTGCGCACCGAGATCAAAATGCCAGTCGCGTGTCTCCACTACTCGTCCGGTAATGGCGAGGCTTCCTCCACGGTTACGGAGGCTACCGCCGTTTGTCCAATAGCTTTCGATTCCGGCAACATCGTTGAGCTGCTTAAGCATCAAGAGGTTGTTGGTAGTCGAGAGGAAACCTTCGAGGCTAACATTCAAGCGATTGTTAAAGAATGCTGCGTCAATTCCGAGGCGTCCGGTGTTGGTTGATTCCCATTTCAGACGGTCGTTACCGATATTGGCGAGTGTGTAACCATAGGTGTTGGCAAGGAAAGGTGAAGACACAAAGTAAGTTGAACCTGCATTCACCGGAAGGTTATCGTTGCCGGCAATATCGTAAGAGAGGCGAAGTTTGAGGAGATTCACCTTCGAAGCGTTAGCCATGAAATCCTCATTGGTGAGCACCCATGAGCCCTCAACCGAGGGGAAGAAACCCCAGCTTGTGCCGGCGAAGTGTGCCGCACCGGGAGCATTCTTGCCGAAGCGTGATGACGACTCCATAACGCCGCTTGCAGAAAGGAAGTAGCGGTTTCTCCACGAATAGTCACCAGTGAGGAACCAACCGACGTTACGCCATTCCAGCCCGAAACCATCAGATTCGTAAAGGTTGGAGTCTGTGGCGTTCAGATCCTTAACGTAATCGGAACCTGAGTTGTAGCCCTGGCCATACGACATGTTCCAGGTGTCGTTCTGATAGCGCCAGCCACCTGTGAACGAGAGGTAGTTGTTGAAATTGTTAAACGGAGTGTAGGTCACGAACACGTCGCTGCTGAAAGTGGTGCGACGGTTCATGAGGTTCTTCACCGCCTGTTTGATTGTGGCGTAAGTCTCGCCGGTGTTGTTGATCAGAGGCACATCCTCCACACCGTAGTCAGGAAGGAAGGTGTTCTCCTTATCTTTGTCGAAGATATAACCTATTGTTCCACCTACGGTCCAGTTCTTGATGGTGTAAGTGGGCGATGCTATGAGGTTGAATCGGTAATTGCGGCTCTCCCCTTTTCCGAGATCCACGATCGAGAGGGGGTTGCCGACACCAAGCTCATCGACATCGCTGAGTTTGTCGGTGGGGAGTCCGGTAGCCGTGAAGATGTTGGTGGAGAACACCGGGGCTTTCACGAGCGAAAGATAGTAAGGAGAGGAAACGGGATCCATGCCGTCGGCAAACATTTTTGTAGTTGCCTGAGCGAAAGCCACATCGAAACGGAGCTTGAACCCTTTCCAGAGATTGATATCGGAATTGAATCGGATGTTGAGTCGATCGAAAGATGTTTCCTTGATCGGAGCATCATTCTTGGTGTAACCCAAGGAGAAAGCGTATAGCGCACGGTCGTCTCCACCGCGGACGTTGATGCCGTAGTTCATCAGCAGGGCGTTGCGGGTAAGGCAATCGAGCCAGTTGGTGTTGGCGTGGCTTCCGAGATAGGTCGAAAGGCTCTTGTCGTCGTTGAGGAAGTTATATTTATCGAGCATTGAGCTGTTTGTAAACATATCCTTCATCACGTCGGTGGCATAGAGACGATAGTCGGCGGCATCCATCATCGGGATTGAGCTGATCTTCTGACGGGTGCCGAGATTGGCGAACGCCTCGATCACGGTAGCCTCGTTGCGGGCGCGGCGAGTAGTGATGTAAACCACACCGTTACCGGCCTTCGAGCCGTAAATTGCCGAACCGTTGCGCATCACTTTCACTGATTCGATATCTGTCGGGTCGATTAGAGCCAACGGATTGGGGTTGTAGCCGGGGATGATGCTGAAGCTGTTCTCATTCGGCTCCCATACCTGACCGTCGATCACATACAGAGGTTGCGACGAGGTGTTGATTGAGTGGATACCGTCAACGAAAACGCTGTAACCGGCTCCCGGCATTCCCGAACGGCTGATGGCGAAAAGATCACCTGAAAGGTCAGCCACGCGGTTATCGGCAACTGTCTGACCGATAGGAAGCGCGGCATCGTAGCTGAGGTTTAGCGTAACGCTGACCTCACGGCGCGAACGCACACCGATCTCAGCTGGCTGATAACCGGGAGCGATCACCACTGCCACAACATCACCCTCGGGGAAATTGAGGATTGCGGTTCCATCGTCGTCGGTCATAGCTGTCGTCTCACCACCTTTGAGTGTGATGCGGGCACCGGGAAGAGCCTCCCCTGTCGCACCGCTGAAAACTGTAAATTTTACTGAATGTTTCCCAACCTCGGCCTTTGCAGCGGCGCGGGGTTCCTCTTTCTCATCAGCGTAAGCCGGAACCGCAGCCGACACCGTGGCGATGCCAAGAGCGGCGGAAAGAATCATTCTGTGTATTATAGAGTTGTTTGATTTCATTTCTAACTTAGATTACAGGTACTAATACTACGCGGTCGAGACGGAAGGAGCGGCGATACGTTCCCTCGTTGAATTCCGCCTGTTTCACATCGGTTTCAACTGTAAATTTGAAGGGTGACAGATCCGCAGATGCATCATAACCTTCGGTCATGGTGCGCAGGCGATCCACATAATGACTTGTCGGGAAAGTAACCTCCCCTACGCGGATCACTGTCATCTCAGTGGGCGACGTCACAAAATCATTGCTTGTGAAGTTTGTGGTTGTGGTTCGGGTTGCACCCGGGCTGCGCGGATAAGTCATTGAGAATTTAAGTCGTGTGGTTTCGTCTGTTGCAGTAGGATTGTCCACTATCGCCGGCACGAAATAGGCATAAATCTCATATTTACCGGAAAGCACATTCTCCACAGTAAACTCAACCTTCGGATTTGAAAGTGAAGTCGAGGTTACATATATATATGAGAGGTCGCTGATCTCTTCGGCAAATTCGCTGTCGGCAAGCACAGACATGTTGCGGCTTGTGGTCTTCGATGCCTGATCGGTCTTGCGGGTATAATTATCCTCAGCCTCCACTTCGAGGGCAGGATTCCACGACTCCAACGGCGACTGACCGAGTTCATCAGTGATCCAATAGCTTCCGTTGGAAGCTGCACCGAATGTCGCACCGCTGAAGAGTGCGGGGATATCAAGGAACTCACAACCGGTGGTGGAAATCAGTTTAGCACCGACAGGAACACTCGTGATGTCGGAACGGAAAATCTGATTGGAGAAGATAGCCAAAGAGGTCTGCACGTCAGTGATTGAATCGCTTTCGGTGATGAACCAGGGCTTGATCTCCTCGTAACTTTTGCGCCAGGCTGTGTTGGTAGGAATCACCATGGTGAATAATGAATCCTCGTTGGCGATTGCACCGATACCCGTGATTGAGTAATCAAGCAGACGATTGAACTCGATCTTAACGGAGTCGTAAACTGTCTCACCGTTCTCGTTGATGTCGATAGGCTTGGAGTTTTCAAGATCGAAAAGATCCTCATCAAAACGCGCGAGGAATTTTGCAAGTTCGGTGGTTTCCGAATGACTGTCGATATACTCGCGGATATTATAAGCGTAAGGGATGACACTTTGCATGGTGTGGAGCACACCGTTGCGCGCGGCGTTATCGGCGGAAAGGATTGACACTCCGGCGAAATCATTGCCGGCGAATCTGAATTTCTTTCCGTTGAGCATACGCACACCCTCCGATGCCGGAGTTGATGTGGAACGGTTGAAACGTGCTATGTGATTGAGCACCGTGCGGCGCACCAGAGCCTCATCGGTGAGATCGACACCTGCAAGCGCCGAATTTACCGGCGCCCACACGGTGTAGGTCTGTGTTGAGTTAAGCTCATCGGCATATCCTGCCTTATCCACCATCTCCTTGAACAGCGACAGATCGGGATTGGTGGCGATCATCTCATAGATTGTAGTCTCGCTCCCCGGAAGGGTCTTCTCGTAGTGATCATCCCAGTCGTTGCTGCATGATCCGAGAAGCACCACCGCCGCAGCGGCCGCAACCATACGGAGCTTTATATTGAGGTGTCTCATAATTCTGACTTTATTGTTGTTTGTTTTTTAAAGTTGGTTAGTCCTCAAGGATCAATACGGATCCTCATTCTCGATCTGAGATGTGGGGATAAGTTCAAGATACTCGATTACGAAATATTTCTCATCAGAGTAGATATTCTTGCTTCGGAACACATGCGAGCCATACTCCGAAGAGTTGAAGCGTCCGACGATTATGCGCAGGAAGCGTGAGTTCTCGCGAAGCGTCTTACCGCCGCCACCTGGAATCAACTCGGAGTGGGGACCCTTCATATAGCCTCGGTTGCGCATTGCCTTGTCGTTCTCCTTGTTGAGGTTACCCATATCGTCGTCCGGTTCCCAACCCACACGGAGGTCGTTGGCTGTCTGTCCGGCTGCAAGGTCGATAGGGATACCCTGGATCTGACCGTCGAGGAAGATCTGCGCAATGCCGTAATAATCGTGCATGGTAGCACCGACACGCAGCTCCCATTCACCCGGAGGAACGGGGAGTGTGGAAAGTTCATAATCGAACCAGCCACGCACATAGAACTGGCAGGCATGATATGTTCCGTCGTCGAAGAACGTAAGGTAGGGACGTGTGCCCTCGGTGCAACGGAAATATTTTGAATAAACACCATCGCCAGGAACCTTGACACCGGCATATCCGTCGGGAGAATGAGCCCAGCGGTAATAGTTGTTGGTGAGCTCCGGAAGGAGGTTGGCGATATCGAAACGTATGCGGCGGTTGAGCACATCGTTGCGCATGATTGTCTCGTCATACACCAGAATATTCTCCAGAGCGTGGATATAGGCGTTGATGGCGTTGATGTTGCGTATGCCTTCGCTGATCTCTACGTATGCGGGCACTGCCGAAACATCGGTCGGGTTGTTGCGGAAGTTGATCACACCGCCGTTGATATTCTTCACCTCAATGAGGCGGTCATCGTAAAGCGTAGGATAGAACTCCTCAACCTCCGTTACGCGCGAGGCGATGGTGTTGTTGGCACGGAAGAACTCGTTGGCACCGAGCTGACGGTCGAGAATGTGATAGCGCATGAAGCGGTTGAGCGCATTCTTCGGATCGGTGAGCGCTCCGGGAGCCTCGTTGCCGTAGAATCGTGCGGCGTAAGCCTCAAGCGATGCGAGATCGGTGATTCCGGCTGCAGCAAACACTGCATCGGGCTCGGCAAAGCAGGTGTAGGCAGTACGTTTCTCCTGCGGCACGAAATAGGGTTTCCATTCCGGATTGGCAGGATCTTTGAAACCCTCAACTCCGCACTCGGGAACATAATTGCTGTCGTAAGATGAACGCACGAGCTGATTCACACCCGTAGCGCGCAGTGCGCTCAGGAAGAGGGCGAACTCATTGTGCTGGGCAAGAATGTCGTCGATATACTCATCGGGATAGTAAAGCACGGCGTCAATGGTGTGGAGCACTCCGTTGTGAGCCTCAATGTCGCGCTCCAGGATTTTTGCCGAACTGTTGACGAGAATCTCGAAACTCGTACCCGCCTCGTCGGCTTTATAGGAGATATTGATTTTCTGTGTGCTCATCGACACTGACGGAAGCGCACCCTCCTCGAATTTGTCGGAGGTGTATTCAGTCTGGCCGTTCATCACTATATGATTATAGATCAGGGCACGTTTCTCATCTGCGCTCATGGTCTCCAGACTTGTTCCTGTCTCCGCAAAATGCTTGCGGAATGCCTCGTCGGTCGGCAGGAAGCAGGTGTAATGTCCGTAAGTCGAAAGCAGACCGCGGATATCGGTGTCGTCCATAAGCTGGCGGAAGATAGAGAAACCGTCGATTTCATCTATATATGACGCTACGGTGTTGGCGGTAAGCGTGTAGAGCGAACCCTCGTCGAACTCGTCGCTGCACGATGTGAGTCCGAAGCCCCCTGCCATTACACAGAGCGAAACGAATATGCCGGTTAGTTTTCTCATGGCTATATCAATTCTTTTCAATGTTAGAAGATGTCTTGTAGAAAGGATTCTGAACCAGCTGCGTGTTGTGGCGAAGTTCATCATTATTGATCGGCATGTAGAGAGCATCCACGCTGATAAGTTTTGCGTTGATGGTCTGGTTGTCGACCTTCTCCTTAATATATCTCGGTTTTAGGTAATTCGCCACCATTGTGGAGAACTCCTCGGGATGGTTCTTGATTCGGCGCAGAATGTCGAAATAACGTTTACCCTCGAACATGAACTCACGATGGCGCTCCTCAAGCACAAGATTACGCGCCTCCTCGGCGGTGGCAGGATGCGGCAGTGTGCCGGCGGGACTGTTGTAGTTGGCGCGGTCGTAAGTCTTGGAACAAAGCTCCCATATTGTCTCCAGATTGCCACCACTCTCTGCAAGCGCCTCGGCTTTCATCAGATAGACATCGGCAAGACGATATACGATCCAGTTTCTCGACGAGAGGTCGAGCGAGGTGTAACGGCGATCGGAGGAAGTGAACGGGTTGGTCACCATCTGCGCATATTTTGTGATGCAACGTGTGGCATCGCCCGTGCCGTTATACTGCATTGAGTTGTAAAGGCGAGCATCTGTCGTGCTGAAGATCTCCGCAACATCGTTGGCGATGAAATACTGATCGCCGTAACCACCATCGGATTTGCCGTAGAAACGACGCAATGCCGAATTGGAAGTCGTGGAGTTGGAGAACTGAAGCTCGAAAATCGACTCGCGCGAGTTTCCTGTCATGAACACGCTCTGAGCATAGTTGGCACCCTCTACGAGCGAAAGCGGATTGTTGGTGTCGTTGATAACCTTGTCGCAGAATTCAATGCACTCCGCATAGCGTCCGCGCCAGAGAAGCATATCGGCTAAAAGAGTGCGGATACCGGCCTGGGTCATACGACCACGAAGATAAAGCACATTCGAGAATGATGTCTGTGCCCTCCCCTCATATTCCTTCAGATTGTCGATAAGATAATCAATGATATCGTCGGGATCGCTCTGAGGCATCTCGAATTCAACCTCGTCGTCGATGGTGGGTTCAAGCACGAACGGGATGTCGCGGAACGTGCGCACAAGCGTGAAATAGCAGAACGCTCTCAGACCCCGCACTTCAGCGATATAAGCATCAAGCTGCGCGCGTGTGAATGTCGGTGACACTTCGCAGACCTGAGGAGCGAATTTCTCAACGGTGTTGCAATAGTTGATAGCGCTGTAGAAGTCGCCCCAGGAGGTGTAGCCGTTAGTGGCGGAAAGCGTAAGGTTGGCAAATGCCGAGATGCTGGAGTTATCGGTGTTCGACAGCAGGCAGTTGTCGCTGCGGAACTCACTCCAGAGCAGCAGACGCTCCATGCATCCGGAGCCGTTCAGCTTATCATAGATAGAGGCGGTCACGGCCTGCACATCCTCCTCGCTCTGCCAGTAATCGTCGATCACCATCTTGTTCGACGGACGGAGATCAAAGAAGCTGTCGCAGGAGCTGGTGCCGAGAAGCACGGATCCGATCGCCAGATATTTAAATATATTCAGTTTCATATTCTTTTGTTATCGCTAGGTTTCAATGACTAAGTAATTAATAATTAATGATTAATAATTAATGATTGGGCTATTCAGCTAATAACACTCAATGTATTAATTATTTATTCAATGTTACCCATAATTACTAATTACTCATTCCTAATTACTAATTATCAGAACCCGAGTGTCACGCCGAAGGTGAAGTATTGCGAACGGGGAGTGTTCGAATCGTCATAACAGATTCCGCGTCCGTCGGGAGAGAGCTCCGGATCAACGCCGGTGTATTTTGTCCACGTCCACAGGTTGTTAAGCGTCAGATACATGCTCAGGGAGTTGAAACGGATCTTGTCGAGCAGTTTTTTCTCAAACGCATAGCTGAATGTGAGGTATTTGAAGCGGAGGAATGATCCGTCTTCCACAAAGCGGTCGGAACCGAGTGTGTTGTAAGCCACCACATTACCATTATAATGAGCGCGCGGGATTTCGGTCACGTCGCCCTCTTTGCGCCAGCGGTAGTTAACGGCAATCGACTGGTTGTAACTGTTTTCCATCGCCTCGGCGTTCATACGCGCACGGTTTATGATCTTGTTGCCGTAGCGGTAATTGAAGAAGGCGTTCATCGAAAGCTGTTTCCAACGGAGTGTGAAACCGAAACCACCGGTCAGCTTGGGATTGCAGTTGCCGAGATATACGATGTCGAGCTCATCGATGTTTCCGTCGTGGTTGATATCCTCATAGATGGCGTCACCACCCTGGAATTTGTACTGGTGACTGCCACCGTAGTTGAAGTAGGTGTAGAGCGGATTGCCGTAAGAGTCGCGGACAACATTTCCGGCTGCATCACGAACCACGGGCGATGTGCCCTGACGTCCCTCCTGATATTCGGAGTATTGATACACACCCTTGTAGCGGAAACCGTAGATTGAGCCGTAGGCGTTACCGACCTGGATACGGCTTAGGTATTCACCATTGTTGTAGCCGTAATCGCTGTTGTAGTCGTTAAGTATCGAAGGAAGCAGCGAACGGATCTTGCCTGTGGAGTTGGCGAAGTTGGCATTGACATCGAATGACCAGTCACCCTTCTTGATGAGGTTGTTGGTGTAGATGTTCACCTCCCAGCCTTGCTTATCCATCGAACCGCCATTGATCCAGCTCAGAGTGGAGAAACCACTCGAAGATGGGATCGACTGGTTCTGGAAAAGGAGGTTGTCGTCACGCTCCCAGTAGACGTTGGCATCGGCTCTCAATATATTATTGAAGAAAGCGAGGTCAAGACCGAGGTTGAAGGAGGAGGCTGTCTCCCAGCGAAGGTTGTTGAGTCGAACCGATTCGGGGAGCATCGAGGGCATATCGATGTATGTTCCGCCGGTGGTGTATTTCGCGAAATGGAGATACTCGTTGTCGGGCATACGTCCTGTCTTACCGTAACCGGGGCGGATGGCAAGCATATTGAGCCATGAGGCCTGATCGCGGAGGAAGGGTTCGTCGGAGATGATCCACTTCAGCGACACTGCGGGGAATGTGCCCCAGCGGTGACCGGGTCCGAAACGTGTGGAGCCGTCACGACGGATTGTAGCGTCGAGGATATATCGACCGAGGAATGAATAGTGAAGTCGGCCCATGTAAGCCATCGAACGCCACTCTCCTGTCTCGGAAATCTCCTGGATGAAGCGTCCGGGCTGTGTCGGATCCTCGATGCCGGAGGGGATGCCGCTCTTCTTGAACGACTGATACTGTGAGTTACCCGTAGTAAGCTCCCATGCGCCGTAAAGCATCAGCGAATGGTTGTCGCCTAAACTGGGCACGAACAGAAGCTCATGCTTGGTCTGGATGTTGAGCGACTCAGCATCGCGCGAATAAACGCGGCTCATGTCGTAATCCTGCCAGCCGTTCTGGAGAAATTCACGGGGAAGCATCTTGTTCTCCTTCTTGTTCTCGATGTCGAACTGCACATAACCCGAATAACGGAGTTTATGTTTGGCAGGGTTCAGGATATCGTAGACAAGGCGGAGAGTAGGAATGATACGCATGGTGTTCTCGTCATTCTTGGCGAGGTCGGCCAATGCCACAGGGTTTGCCAGATATTTCTGGTTGTTGTCGATCTGCGAACTCTGCGGAATGAAGAAATAGTTGTTGCTGCGGTTTCCTGTCGCGTCATATTCATAGATAGAGACGTTCGGCATCTTCTTGTAAGCGATATCTAGGATACCCATACCGCCGAGATAATCGCCATCCTGATAGTTTTTCTTATTCTTGCCGTAAGTGAGCTGGAACTCGGTTGAGAACTTCAGACGGTCGCTCACCTGATAGTCAAGGTTCATAAGGCTGGAGATACGGCTATAGTGCTGTCCGATGATGGTACCGGTCTGGTCGTAATAACCGAGCGACACACGATACTTGGCTTTGTCACCACCACCGGTGATGTTCAGCGTCTGGTCGTTGGTGTAACCATATTTGCGGACTTCATCGACCCAGTCGGTGTTCTGGCTGAAGTTGTAGTAACGCGCCATATCGGAGCGGTCATAGCTGTATTCGGGAATATTGGAGTCATTCTCATCCTGGCGCACATTGAAAAGCTCCTGCTTCATAAGCATGGTGTAGTTGTCACCATTGAGCATTTTGCGTCCTTTAGGCTGCTTGTGGGCAGAGAATTTGTAAAGGAGCTGAACTCGCGGAGGACCCTTCACACCGCGCTTGGTGCGGATCATGATAACACCGTTAGCACCGCGCGCACCGTAAATAGCCGCCGATGCACCATCCTTGAGCACCGTGATCTCCTCGATATCCTCGGGATTGATGCTTAACAGCGATGCGAACTGCTCCGATGTGGCGTTGGCGTAATCGAAGGAGTCGTCGACGTGGCTCTCGTAGGGGATATCGTTGAGCACGATGAGCGGTGTGGTGTTGGCGTTGATTGAGCCTGCACCGCGGATGCGCATCGTTGAACCGGAACCGAGGTCACCGCCGCTCACAATGTCGAGACCGGCGAGACGCCCCTGAAGAGCATCGTCGATTGATGAAACCGACAACCCTTCGAACTCTTTGGTATTGATTGACTGCATTGCACCGGAAAACTCGCGCAACGGGATGGGCATCGAGCCGTCGCTCATGACCTTCTGTCCGGTTACTACCACCTCCGAAAGGGTTGCGTTACCCTTCATCTTGATGGTCATCTTCTCTTCAATCGGGAGATCCACGCGGTCGTAACCCACATAGAACACCCTGATCTTATTGGATTTATTCTTGATTGGAATGGTGAACTCACCATTGATGTCGGTCCAGGCACTGTTGTAGATACGGTTCTTGGAATCGACCTCCTGAATAACCGCACCTATCATCGGCTCGTCGAACTCGTCGAACACGATACCGCGGGCGGTCATTACCTGTGCGGATGCTCCTGCGGACATTAATAATCCAAGAAGCGCCAGCACTATGTATTTCGCTTTTTCCATTTTCATGTAGTTTCGGTTAGGTCTTTGTTACTTCTTGAATGTGAGGGCGTGGTCGATCTTGTGGATAACCGCGCGTGAAGAGGCATCGATATATTTCTCGGAACCCTTGCTATGATATAGGATCTCGCGCGCAGGGATGTTGCTTTCGCTTCCGAGCGACACCTTGTTGCTCTTACCGTTCTCATCGGTCACGGTCAATGAGTCGGCGGTGCGGGTGATGTAGACACTGTGGAAGGTGTCGAACGCTGTGCGCGCCGAGGTGTAGCACTCTGTGCGTCCGGAGTTCAGTCCGTTGATATAATAGGAGTTGTCAACGAAATGATAGCGGATGAATTTCAGCAATGCTTTGGTTCTTTCAACCCATTTCGACTGATCTCCGGCAAGGATCTCGTCCCATGTGTAAAGCTCGGGATCTGCGGCAATAGCCTCATCGATAGCTTTCTTGGTGGGAACAAAGATGGTGTAGCGGTAATTATTGAAGAACGATACCACTGTTCCTACAGACTGCGTAGTTCCTGACTTAACCTCGAACACCGGTGAAACGTTATCCTCTTCGAGGAGTGTGTTGAGGATCTGCGAGGGAACGGTGCAGAGATCGCGGAATGCCTTGAACTCAGGGTTGGCTCCGAGAACGTCGTAAACCGTCTGATGCGAATCGTGAAGCAGGTGGTCTACGAAATATGTCCTACCGTTGTCGTTATCAAAGATCTGGAAGGTGCCGTTGGCGTCGCGGGTGATTCCGGCGCGGCGCATGCCAAGTTCAAGGTCGCCCATACCGTTGAGGGTAAGCGAATTCCCCTGACCTGCCACGCTGAGGGCTGCACCTCCTTTGCTGATCACGAAGTTGCCGGGGTTACCCTGATTCAGATAACCACCCATTGTGCCGTCGGCACCCATCGTGCCCACTACGGTGTGGGTGTCAAGGATATCCTTGAAGCGTGAGCGGATCACATCTACATCGGTTACGGTACGTTTCAGTGCTTCGGGATCTTTCAAACCTTCGGGTGTGGCACCGTAGACACGTGCGCAGACCGAAAGGCGGTTCTCATCGTAATAGAACTCCCAGACCTCTCTGCCCGATACGCTTTCGCTGTTGCCCCATGTGATCGGATCGCGATATTCCATCATGGCTTCATCTGTGGGAACCACGAGGTTATACATATTCTCCATAGAATAGAGATACATGAAGAAACGCATGCCGTTTGCATCGGAAAGATCCTCACCATCGAGAAGCGCCCATTTCATGATCTGCGTGTTGTCCGTAACGAGTGTCGGAGCGTAAGTTGCGCGGAAATCCACGGGAGCCACAACGCGGTTGAGGAAGTAAACCACACCGTTGGAGCAAAGCTCTACATGATCCACATCACCGGGTTGGATATTCATCGGGAAAGATTTCTCATCGTTCATCGAATCCCAATCGTGGGGAAGCGATGTCAGGAATGAATTCTTCTGGTGGTTCTGGATGAATTTCGCGAGAAGGGCTGTGGGAACGTCATCCCATGTGGGATAATTTGTGCGGAGGAACTTACCTTCGGGGCTTTGGTAATAGTTGCGCATAGCCTCGTCGGTAGGCACGAACATAACGCCCATGTCGGTAAGAACATCCGACGATGAATAGCTCACCTGAGCGGGGTCGAAACGGAGCACATTGTCGCCGAGTTTCTCACCGGCGGGACCCGTTGTGTGGGTCAGGCGGTTGAAATAACCCTTGCGGAAAACCGAGTCGACGGTGATCAACGGATAATTCTCCGATGCTCCGGTGAAGTTACGTCGGATATCCTCTGTGGCTGCCGCATCGTAATACGGAGCGCAGAAGCGATCCATGATTTTCGAGAAAGTCTTGGAATTGGCATCGCCGGCGATGGCGTCTGCCATGGTGCGCAACGGAGTGAGCACTTCGCCGAGCACATGGACGTAACCGTTCTTGCAGACCTTGTCTTTCTCAATCACTTTCACTCCATTGATATAGATTTCCTGATCAGCGGCATTATAATTGGCGCCGTTGTGCATCAATGAGAAGTCGAAAGCTGTGATATTGCGGGCATTCATCACCGAGGGCGTGAACTGCACGAGCATCGGAGCCTCCTCCACCAAAACGATCTCTCCTTTTTCGGCAAATCGTTTCCACTGCTGGTTCTCGTTGTTGAAGAGATTTACGTCGCGACACACCTGCACCGTGTCATAATAGGCACTCTGTGTGTTACGGCGGATAGCAACATTTTCAGTCGGACCTGTCGAACCACCGATATTGGGAAGCATCTCGGCAAGATAAGCCATGTTCACCGTGGCCTGGTTCATCAGGATCTTCTTCTGCGCAACACTCAGTTCTTCGTAAGACTTCACGCCGAAAGGATTGTTGCGGAAGAATCTTTCAAAAGCATCGTCGCGCGCCGGGAAGAGCGTTTTGCTTCCGGTGCGTTCCAGAGTCTCACGGTAATCAAGATCATCTATGAGTCGCAGGAAAGTGTTGAACCCGCCGTCTTCCCGGAGATATTCGTAGATGCTTGATCCCAGAATATCTTTGGAGGGTTCCTTCTGTGCATACTCATAATCATCGGTGCAGCCGGACAGCATCGCCGAGCATCCGAGCCCGAACGCCATCAGCCAACGACCGACATGAGAATGGTTAGTAAATCGCATTATGAATTGATATTAGTTGTTTTGTATTTGCTGTTTTCCGGTGCGTCGAAGACGCTTTTTAATTTCGGGTTCAAAACTACTATACCGCGCCCGTAAAATAAGCGAATTTTGCTTTAGAATTTTGAAGTTTTGGTTATCAGCACCTAAATAGAATAAGTTTGACTATAAAATTACAATTAGTGACGCATTTTTTACATTTTTCGTTTTCAATCTAATTTTCAGCATTTAAGAAGTGAAATTTTGAAATTATGCTTCAAAAAATTCTAAAATAACAATCCTTCTCTTTCCGAACTTTGCGATTCCTTAAAATTTATCAAAATTTGCTTTATACATCCCTCAATATTCCTCCTTTTCTCAATAATTTTACAACACAGAGAAAACTTTTAATTAACTATATCAAAAAGAATGAAACGAATTATTAGAAACTGCACATTGGCAGCTTTCCTGATCGCGCCACTGGCTTCCCGAGCGCAGCTCGCAGACCCGGTGTTGTGGTATCAGAATCCTGCCAAGGAATGGATGGAGGGTGTGCCGTTAGGCAACGGGCGTCTCGGCGCAGTGGTCTTTGGCGGCATCAACAAGGACCGGATCGCTCTTAACGAGATGACGTTGTGGGCAGGTCAGCGCGACGACCAGCAGAACGACCATTGCGGTCCGGAACACCTCGCCGAAATTCGTCAGGCATTTTTCGAGGGAGACCTCGCCAAGGGTAATGACCTTACTCATCAGTATCTCCGCGGACATTCCAAGTCATTCGGAACTCACCTCCCGATGGGTGAGATGACAATCGAGTTCACCTACCCCAAGGGGGCTGTGGAAAACTATCGCCGCGAACTCAATCTACAAAACGGCTTGGCGCGCACCTCATTCACAAAAGGTGATGTGGCTTACACCCGCGAATATTTCTGCAATTATCCCGACAGCGTTCTGGTGATCAAGGTTTCCGCCGACAAACCGGGTGCCGTTTCCATGACTCTCGCCACTGACCTCCTGCGCGCCGCCGACCACACGGCGAGCAATGCTGCCCTCAAGTTTCAGGGGAAGGTGGATTACCCTATGTTCGGTCCCGGCGGCGTTGAGTTTTACACCAATATGACACTTCTGCCCAAAGGGGGATCGGTGTCACATTCCGACAACTCTGTTTCCGTTAAGAATGCCGATGAGGTGGTGATCATCACCGATATACGCACCGATATGTTCAACCGCGATTACCGCGAGCTTGCCGACCGCACTGTGGCTCAGGCCGCCGCTAAAGGTTACGACACACTGAAAGCCAACCATGTCAATGATGTGGAGCCTCTGTTCAAGCGCATGGATATTGCTTTGGGAAATCGCGACAACTCGCACCTCCCCACCGATGTGCGTCTGCATCTCATCAAGAGTGGTGCTGTGGATCCCGATTTCGACGCTCTTTTCTTTCAGTATGGCAGATATATGCAGATTGCATCCTCTCGTCCGGGCTCCCCTCTCTGCTCCAACCTGCAGGGTATCTGGAACGATGACCTTGCCTGCCACATGGGCTGGACCTGCGATTATCACCTCGACATCAACATCAACCAGAACTATTGGTCGCCCAACAAGGCTAACCTCGCGGAGTGCAACGAGGGCCTCTTCACTTACCTGCGCCTCCTTGAGAAATATGGTTCGGAGACCGCCAACAAGGTTTATGGTTGCCGAGGATGGTGCGCGCACACCGTGACCAACCCTTGGGGTTATACCGCTCCCGGAGGAGATGTGGGCTGGGGTCTGCACGTCACTGCCGGCGCATGGATGGCCACTCACCTCTGGAGTCATTATAAATATACTCTCGACAAGGATTATCTGCGCAACACCGGCTACCCGCTACTGAAAAGCTGCGCTGAATTCTTCGTGGATTACATGGTTGAAGATCCCAACACCGGCTACCTCGTGACCGGTCCGAGCATCTCTCCGGAGAATGGTTTCCGCACACCCGACGGTCGCGGCTTCTCTGCCTCCATGATGCCTACAATTGACCGCGCCATCGTTGCCGACATATATAATGCGTGCATCGAGAGCTCAAAGATTTTAGGTGTGGACAAGAACTTCCGCAAACGTCTGGAGAAGGACCTTGCGAAACTTCCTCCGCTGAAGGTCGACGACCGAGGCGAAGTTCAGGAGTGGATGCATGGTTATCAGCGTCAGGATCCGGCTCACCGCCACACATCTCACCTCCTCTCGCTCTATCCTCTCGGTCAGATCTCGCACACCAAATCGCCCGAACTCATCGAGGCTGCCCGCAAAACCATCAAGAACCAGACTTCGGCTCCCGGATGGGAGGACACTGAATGGAGCGCGGCGAATATGCTTTGCTTCAATGCGTTTATCAAGGACAGCGAGGAGGCTCATGCCTGGTTGCAGGATCTATACCGCAACTTCACACGCGAGAACCTTATGACAGTGTCTCCGGCCGGTATCGCGGGCGCGGATAAGGATATCTTCAGCTTCGATGCCAATGAGGCGGGAGTTTCCGGCATTTGCGATATGCTTTTGCAGAGCCACGATGGCTTCATAGAGTTCCTTCCCGCCCTTCCCGAGGCTTGGGATTCGGGTAAGGTACAGGGAATTTGTGCGGAGGGCGCCTTGGAGGCTGATCTGGCATGGGAGAATGGTGCTTTGACAGCAGCCGCCATCCGCGCTGCAAAAGATGGTTCGTTCAACCTCCGCCTCCCAGAAGGAGCCACCCTTGCGGTCAACGGCAAGCCCTACGCACCGAAAGCCGCGAAAAACGGACTCACCCCCATCTCCCTCCGCAGTGGCGAAACCCTCACCATCGCAAAATAATCACCGACCCAACTAACCCAACCAACAAAAGAGAGCTGAATTCCAACGATTTCAGCTCTCTTTCCATTTATTTTATTCAAACTTTAAACCAAGTCTAACTGCGTTCGATGAGCCAAGAGTCAAGTCCTCGGCTTTCTCCGGAGAAATTTGCTCCCACCAGTATTATCTCTTTTTCTGATACATTGAAACGTCCGGCATAGTCCTTGTCGTGGATCTGCTGCAGAGCTTCTTCTGCCGACCCATTATATTTGAATTCAAATATATAGATAAACTTATCCATTCTAACCACCAAGTCGGCACGTCCCCGGCTACTATGCTCCTCCATACGCGCATCTGCTCCAAGCAATGTAAATAACAGATAAACGATATTTTGATAGAATTTCTCATTATGTTGCTCATACGGGATTGCTTTAATCATCGTCTGCAATCTCTGCATAAAGCTTTCGACATTTCCGTTTCTGAGATCAACGCGGAATTTTCGGAGAGCGAAATCTCCATTGGTATCATTAAGTTCCGGAACGCAAAGACGTGATAATTGCTTTGCAAAACCGGATTCCACTTCCTCATTTGGGAAATGAAGTTCATACTCATTGCCATCGGTAGACTTGATGGTCAGATACCCGGTTTGGAATAGCAATGGAATCGGGTCATTATCATGTATCCCCACCGCCTCAAGTTCCGATTTCTCTACCCATTGATGGTTGAGTGAAGGAAGCAAGACACGATTACGTATGATTCTTTTGGCCAGAAATGTCGGTGTTCCGGTCTGAAACCAATAGCTGCCAAACTCACCGCTGGCCAAGGCATTCAGCACGCTGAAAGGATTATAGAGCTGATTGCCCGATGATGCAAACTTATAACCGTCATACATCCGTCTCAACTTTTTTACTGCCTCAGCATAACTCATAGCATTACTTTGAGCCAAATCCCTTATCCCTTCCGCGTAGTTTTCCTCCAGTTCGGTCTGAGTCCATCCACATATATCTGCAAAATCATTCTGCATTGAGATATCCCGCAAATTATTAAGGTCACTGAAGATTGACACCTTATTAAACCGCGCAACGCCTGTCAGCATGGCAAAATGGATATATCGGTCCATTGACTTCAAAACCCCTAAGAGACTCTTGAGGGTAGATTGGTTTTTCTCAATCAATGCTGCATTTTCTTCAATTCCCAACAGAGGTTTATCATACTCATCAATCAAGATGGCGACTTCCGACCCGGATTGCTGATATGCAGTACGAATCAGATTCTCAAACCTTATCGGAAAACTTGTAGATATGCTCGTAATGCCATACTCAGCCTCATATACAGACAGCGACGCATCAAGGCGGGCCTCCAAACCATTTTCCTGCAAATAGTCAGAAGCGTTGAAATCAAAATGTATCACCGGACGTTTTACCCACTCCACATTTGAACCACTGACTGCCAAGCCTCTGAACAATTCTTTTTCTGCTGAGAAATAAGAATGAAGCATAGAGAGGGTAAGGCTTTTGCCGAATCTTCTTGGTCTGCTCAAAAAGATATATTTGGCCGCATCAAGTAGCTTGGGAATAAACATCGTCTTATCGACATACGAATAATTCCCATTTATTATACTTGAAAACGTCTGTATTCCTATCGGATATCTGAGCTTAGCCATAAGTCCATATGATTATACCTGCAAATATAATAAATATTCGCGAGTGGGCAAAGATAAAAGGACCGCCCGAAGGCGATCCTTTTTGATTTAGTTATCGGTTAGTTACACAGTGACTGACTATCCGGTTAGCGGATGTAGCGTTTGGTGGTTTTGGAGCCGCGACGCTCTATGTATATGCCGTTGGAGGGATTGAGGACGCGCTGTCCCTGGAGATTGTAATATTCCACCTCTCCCTCATATTCGCCTACGGTGATCTCCTCTACACCGGTGGTGATACCGTCTGACTTAAGTTCAAAAGATGTGGCTGTCTTGTTGGCATCAACCGCCTGAATGGCAATCGTTTCAATATCCGATTTCTTGATAGTGGGATAAATCATCTGTGTAGCAGTGGTTGTGCCATCCATATCGGCGATGAGTGCCGTTTGAGTGGCGGGATTTACCGGCACATTGGATATGATCTGACCGTTTTTCAGCTTCATTACATAATTATAGCGTGTGCCTTCTGGCATATCCTTTGCATTCTTAACGGTGAAGATCACACCCTCCTCTTTATCGAAGTCAAGTTCCGTGAGCTGAGCAACGGGGGTCGCTACCACTCCGGCATCGAGCGCGGAACGGATTGACGCAATGTTTGTTGGCTCTGAGTCAAACAGCTGATTGGCCTTGGAATCCCAGCTGTGACCCATCACTGCTACCGATGCATGGCCAACGCCACGATAATCGCAGGCCGCTACAGATGGTGAAGCGCGGTGACCATCCATCGTAGACTCGGTCTTGTAATCGCCGTCTCCAAGATTGATAACGGTTGAGGTGTAATAGCTCAAATGGTTCTCACCGGCATAAACGATGTCGGGGCGACCGTTACCTGTAAGGTCTGCCCAATCGGCAGTTCCTTTTTTGACAGGATCGAGAAGGACATTTGCACGCTCGAATACATCATTTCCCTTATTGATAAGGAGATTTGTGTGATATGTATCATG
Organism: Bacteroides sp.; assembly: GCA_014802175.1. Taxonomy (GTDB): domain Bacteria; phylum Bacteroidota; class Bacteroidia; order Bacteroidales; family Muribaculaceae; genus Lepagella. Next base: position 45,307 of record JAAVCU010000021.1, on the reverse strand, counting down.
TCTGTTATCATCATTTCTCTTTCCACTTACGAATACATCAAGGAGACCATCCATATTCATATCCACAAACATCACACCACCATCGTAAGTAGCGTAAGGTTGCAATGTTTCAGGTGTGAGAACCGCGAAGTTTAGATCCGGACGCGTAAGAACAATATAAAGTTTCAAAGCGTCAGCTTCCGGCCAATATTCGTCATTTGTTTTACCGCTGATAAGGATGTCGGCAAAACCGTCACGGTCATAGTCACCGATAGCCAACTCACCATATTTAAGTTTAGGCATATTGGTTTCCGCTACAGTGAATGTGCCGTCACCTTTACCGAGGAATACCTTGGGATATAGATCTTTACCGTATGTTACAAAATCTTTCCAACCGTCATGATTCACATCGAGCACGACTGCAACGCCATCAAAGTTATCATTCTCTTCAATCGGAGTAGTATCGGTGATACCTGTTTTCTCAATCTTGGTAAAATTACCCTTACCGTCATTCTTCTGGATTTCAGCGCAATTGCCATTATTCTTTAAAACAATGAAATCAATGTCTCCATCGTTGTCGAAATCAATCGGAATTAATACATGATTGCCATAATTTGTACCGAACACTCTTTCTCTCATAAAATCGAAGTATCCGTTACTATTATTATTAGTAACATAAACAGTGCCGCTCTCCTGCTGCGAAGAGGCGATGACATAGTCCATCCAACCATTCCCGTTAACATCAGCAAACAGGTTATTTCCATAGAACATGTTGTCCCACAAAGTTCCTGCCCAAGATCTGTCAACAAACTTAACCTCTGTCACCTGACGCGACACAAATCTGTCGATATACTTGAAGTTCTGCTCAACCACTGCATGTGTTAATGTCTCTCCATAAGTAGTCTTATTAGTATGAGTTCCTACCATACTACTATACACACTATGCTGATCGGCTCCTACAAAATCGATCATAACCATTCCGGCGGGACCATTCGAATTATCAAGACATTCCTTGAAATAAGGGTTCATTGTATTCGCATTGTCTGCATAGCCAGTTGCTGAAGAGGTATTTTTATCGTTATAAGCCGATGCAAAGTTGAAAGTCCACACCATATTATTGCGTGTAGTAGGACACCAATTCTCTAAGAAATCGAATATCTCTTTTGCATATTTCTTCTTGTCACCCTCGTTCTCACCGTAAGCATGTGCCAAATCCTGAATAAGAAGATATGTTTCACGACGGTCGTATTTATCTGTCGTGCCGGGTTTTGTCGAATAAACCCTACCTCGTAACTCCCAACCTGAATTAAGGTTCTCAGTTTCCGACCAGCGATCAAGAGGAGTAGCGTAAGGGCTGTCCCACGTTATAGTATCGCGTTTCATAAAGAGGATTTTCCCTCGCATCTCTTCAACTGTAAGATCAGCTTTAAACTGAATCAGATGAGCTTTGACTGCTTCCTCAGCAAGGAGTTCATTCATCTTATCGTTGATATCACCATCATTATTCCCTTGATACAGATGAATCACAAAGAATTCCGTAGGATGTTGATTTAGCCATTCGCAAAGCTCTCTTATAGCGTCATCAAAATTTTTACTAATCTCGGCTATACCATGAAAACATACCAATCTACCACCGCTGACAGAAGGTCGGAAATCAAGAACCCGAGTACCTGAATTAATTATATCATTAAGTGATTTTGTCTGTGCCTGTGCAGAATTACCGGTAGTGGCTCCATACTTGAACCCTTCGCCGGTGGCGGCATCGTGAGCGCCGGGGAGTGAGAGGGTACATACATAGGCGGCATCCGGGAGGTCAGCCATCCAGTTAGCATAATCGCGAGCTTCAGCGGAGAGGGTCGGCATCATAGCTCCCCCCACAAGAAGCGTTCCTGTTAGGAGTTGTTGTAAGAATTTCATTATTTTATAGTTTTTTCATGTAAATGATTTCAAGATGATTTCAAGGAAATGACTGAATCTCTTCGTGAAATTCAATAAGAAAGTATGAAAAACTTGCTTACAGCGCAAAAGTAATTCTTCGCGCACACGTTGCGAGGAGTAATCTCTTCATTATTTTGTAAATTTGCTCTCCATGCCCGATTTGTTACAATTTTTCTCCCCCTTTGCATCAAATACACAATTTTTCCGCCTCCCGTCAACAAAGAAAGGACCGCCCGAAGGCGATCCTTTTAGTTTAAGTTATCGGAAGGTTGCAAGTAACAACCCGTCAGCTTAGCGGATGTAGCGTTTGGTGGTTTTGGAGCCGCGACGCTCTATATAGATGCCATTGGAGGGATTGAGGACGCGCTGACCCTGAAGGTTGTAGTATTCTACCTCTCCTTCATATTCGCCGATGGTGATCTTCTCTACACCTGTTGGAAGATCGGCTGCCGACACCATTGTCAATGCACTCGCCTGCTTCGTAGCGCCAATGGCCTGCACTCCCACTTTCGCGATCGCTTCTTTCTTGATGTTGAGCGTTACACTCGAACCGGTTGGCGCCGCACTCATATTGGCAATGCGCATCTTACCCGTAGCGGGGTCTACCGGCACAGCCGAATACACATGTCCGTCGTTGGTGGTGACCACATAATTATAACGGGTGCCATCGTCGGCAGCATTCCACGACAGATGAGTCTTGCCGTCGGCTGTCTCTTCAAGTTGCATTGCAGGTACTTCAAGAGGCATAACGTCACCGCTGCGTGTCTTCTGAGTCTGCTTATAGGCATGGAAACAGTTGCTGCCATAACCCATCATGGTGAGTTCCGGTTTGCCGTCACCATCGAAGTCTGCCGCACTCACGCAGACACCTCCGCGAAGATCCTCGAACTGCGCTGAGTCGCCGCAGAAGGTGCCGTCTCCGTTGTTTATCAATAATCCGGAGGTAGCTATCTGATGATCGGTAGAGCCGTTGGTGCCGTTGAAGAAGCAGGTGGTGCCTCCGTAAACGATATCCACGAATCCGTCGCCATTCACATCGCACCAATCCATATCGCCTCCGGTGAAAGGCACTGACGAAGCGTATGTCTTGAAGAATGAGCCGTCGGCACTGCGCAGGAAGATATTGGCGGAATGATTTCTTATATTTCCTTCGGAAACATCAAACAATTGACCGGAGATGAATACGTCAAGGAGTCCGTCGTTATTGAAATCGACTAACGCCACGATACCGAAATCTGTGGCGTATGGCTGCAGATCTTCGGGTGTGATCACCTCAAAATTGAAGTCTGAACCATTCATTCCTTTATTGAGGCAGATGCTGACTTGGCGTGTGCCATCGGCTGCCATACCGGATATGAGGATATCGGGAGCGCCGTCGCTGTTATAGTCACCTATAGCCATAGTGCCATTCTTCAGTGCCGGGAGATTTGAGTTGCGGAGTGAGAACGATCCGTCGGCGGTAGCACTCATATTGCAGTAGATGATCGGTGTGCCGTCGCAACCGTTGCTTCCCCTGCCATAAGTGATAATCTCAGGATATCCGTCGAGGTCAAGATCCGCACATATCATCAGACCGGTCACACCTCTCCTCTCTATGTCTGCACTTCCGTTATCAAGATCGATCTCCTTACCATCGAGCGAGAAATTATTTACTTGCGAGAAATTCCCTTTCCCGTCGTTGCGGTAAAGTACACTTCCTCCCGCGCAACCGTTTACAAAATCAATGTGTCCGTCGGCATTGTAATCTATCGGTATCAGCTGTGCCTGCCATGCGGAGCTTGGCAGTTCCACGCTGGAGGCTAATGATGATCCGTTGGCATAAGCCACCCTCGCCTTAGGAGTCCAGCCATCGTTAATCTCGCGTCCTTTCATCACCAGATCCAACTGACCGTCGGAATTGAGGTCAATCCAATCGGCCGTTCCTCGGAAGGTGCTGCTATGCCCCGTGAACACATCGTCAAGATTGATATTCTGATATACGGGGATCACTGCCTTTGAGTTATGGATATTCGGCAGATAACGGAAATTGTTGTCAGCAATAGCTCGCACTGCGGTTTCACCCTGAGTGTTGTATTTGCTGAGATGGGTGTCATCTCCGACCCAATCCATGAATACCACACCGGTCGGACCGACTGCTTTCTCCAACATTCCGGGAATCTCGGGCAACAAAGCGGCAGCATTCTCCGCGTAGGATTCGCGCGAAGATGTGGTTCCGTTATAGGATGAGGCGAAATTCAGAGTCCACATCATGTCGCGCTCATTTGCGGGAGCATAGCTTGATGAGAACTGATAAAGATCTTTGAAGCGAGCTATCTTCTCCTCCGGTTTGGTGTTGGCTTTATCCTGCATCACAATACGTGTCTTGCGCTCCTCGTAACCGTTGCTCTTCAGGTACATCTCTTTGGATTTCCATTCGGTTTCATCCCAATCCCACATTATGCCTATCTTATCTGAATCCCAGTTCAGGTTCCATCGCTTTAGAAAGAGGATTTTACCACGCATATCCTTAACCTTAAGACTCGGTTCGAAACGCGCTATGTGGGGAGCTACCGCAGCTTCAGAAATAAGTTCATTATGAAGTGCGCTTGCCTCGTCATTATTATCAGAATGACCTATCGAATTATTAGGACCGGGATAGAGGTGAATCACAATAAATTCGCCGGGATGCTTCTCAAGCCAGCTACATATATCCCTTATCGCATCATCATACCAAAGGTCTATCTCAGCTATTCCATGATAGCAACGAAGACGATAATTCTGATTAGTAATGGAACCGGCATTTTTTCTTCCCGGACGGAAATCAAATGCTCTTACACCCATCTCCAATTGCTCCATAATTGTCTTATCCTGAGTCTGCGCTGAACCGGCATATATTGAAGAGGTAAATCCGTTGCCCGTTGCCGAGTCATGTGTGCCCGGGATTGAGAGAGTGCAGACGTAAGCCTCGTCGGGAAGCTCCGCCATCCAGTTTGCGTAATCGCGTGCGTTGGCTGCGATAGGGAACGTGGCAGCCGTCCCCGCCATCAATGCTCCGGCGAGGATCTGTTGTTTCATGAGTTTCATATCTATCTTAATTTCATGTTATTGACTTCAAGGATTCGTTTCACGGCTGCAAAATTAACATCTCCCTCTCCAACCGCGCAGTTGATATAATCCATTAAATAGATGATTTGCACACTCGTCCCCTTCTATCACTATTTGTTGCCAAATTTGGCTCAAATGAAACATCACGACAACAAAAAAGGACCGCCCGAGGGCGATCCTTTTAGTCCGAGTTATCGGTAGATTATACTGTAATTATCCCTTTTTGTCAGTTGCGATTATTCTCCGAGGGGCTTGAAGCTGTCGGAACGCTTCATGGCTCCTGAGGCAGTAGCCTCTACGGCTTTGTGGACATCGCCCATGGAGATGACTTTCAGCTGACGGCGGAATTCATCGGCAGCCAGTGGACTGGTGACACGGATGGTACGTTTCTCTCCCGGCAAGAGGTTGAAGTAGTTGTCGGAGAAGAAGTTGTCGATACCTTCGAGCGACATGAAGACAGCACGGGCAAACTGACCGTTGGCGGTGCTGACCGTAACGTCATAACCTCCCTCTGCCGGCTGAATATCGAGATTATAGCCCGGTGCTTGATAAGCCATATATTTCTGTTTGGTGGCGAAAGCTACATTATTATATGTGCGGTCGCCCGGGATGGCATACTCGGCACTGATGATCACCTCTCCCCTCTTGTTGTCGCCCAACAGCTCGGCAACCGGAAGGTTCAGAATCTGCTCGGAGGTCAATGCCGCAACCTTACATTTCCGCTCTATGCTCTTAACCGGTGTGCCGTCAAGGCGCATCACCTTGAGTGTGAAGTTTCCGTTTACCGGCTTGCGACGGTCACTGACAATGTTGACTTTAAGTGTATCGCCCAACACTACGGGAGAAACGAGAATATCGTCGTATGCCGCCTTTGAGTAATATTGCTGTGCTTTCCAGCGTCCGTACCAGTCGCGACCCGCCCATGAAGCCACAGGCCAGCAGTCGTTATGCTGCCAGACAAGAGTACCCATACAGTAAGGCATATCGCGACGATGAGCCTCCACAGCGGTCTTGATGGCATCGCCCTGCAACACCGAACCGACATAAAGGAATGTGGGGAAATCCTCAGGAGTGCGGAACTCTTCGTTCATGTATTCGCGAATCAGGTTATTGGCGTACGACCCGGCGCGCTGATGATCCATCATCACCTCAGAGTTGATATTCCAGTCGCGCTCTTCGGGAGCATAGATCTTTACAGATTCAAATTCGGGGAATGACTGGAAACCGTATTCGGAGAAGAAGCGGGCACGCTCTATATTGTAATGACCGATCGAATCGCGACCATGCCAAACACCCCAGTAGTGGGCATCGCCATTGACACCGTCGGAAGGTGTATCCTCGAATGCGAAGGGCGACGACGGACGATAGGCGATTCCACCGCCATACTCCTCCACTACCTCCGGAAGTGTCTTGAAGTAATGATCCTTGAACTGCTTGGTGGTGAGTTCCTCCACACCCTTCTCCTTATAATAGTTATGTCTGCCACCCCAGCCGTAATAAACATCCTGACACTCGTTGTTGCCGCACCAGAGGGCGATCGAGCAGTGATTGCGCAAACGTTTCACATTGTCGATAGCCTCCTTGCGCACGTTGTCAAGAAAAAGGGAATCAGCGGGATATGTGGAGCAGGCGAACATAAAGTCCTGCCATACGAGTATACCGTTGCGGTCGCAAAGGTCATAGAAATAATCATCTTCATAGACGCCACCACCCCAGACACGGATCATGTTCATATTCACATCCTTGGCATCGAGCACATGTTTCTCGTATTTCTCTTTGGTGATTCGTGGCAGGAAGTTATCCAGCGGCACCATATCCACACCCTTGGCAAATACAGGTTTGCCGTTAAGCTCGAAATAGAGTGCATGACCGTATTGATCGGGCTTATGAATGAGCTTGAGCGAACGCAGACCGATCATGTCGCTCTGCTCACCCTCCACCTTACCGCCGACAGACACGGCTGCAGTAAATTCCGTGAGGTTCGGCTCACCCAAACCGTTGCTCCACCAGAGGCGGGGCTTCTTGACATCGTAGTCGAGTTCGATGCGGTTCAGACCTTTCTCAAGATTCACGGAGCGGGAACTTACCTTCTTGCCGTCGGCAAGGATCGACACCTGCGCGTTGCTGACTTTCTCATCGCTGCGCACCTCCACCACAGTCTTGAGTCGGGCGCGGGCAGCGGTGACATCCTGCTGGATATACTGAACATCGTCAATGCGCAAACCGGTCCAGGTCTGCAGCTCGATCGGGCGCCATATACCGGAAGTGACAAGGCGCGGACCCCAGTCCCAGCCATAATGATAACCGGCTTTGCGGGCAAATATGCTCAGGGTCTTATTGAAGACTCCTCCACGTTGCGACTGGTCAGGACCGGTGTTGAACGTATAGTCGTATTTATCATATTTGGGGAGATCCACCTTTATGGGTGAATTGAAATAGACCTCAAGGAGGTTCTCACCCTCTTTCAGCATACCCTTGACATTGCAACGCCATGTGCGGTGCATATTGTCAGTGGAGATCAGTTTATCGTGGTTGAGGTAAACATCAGCGTAGGTATCAAGACCGTAGAAAACCAGTTCCTGATTACCGGCCGAGACTTCAGCCGCCGTGGCGGTGAAGGTTGTCTCATACATCCAGTCCTCCTTGTCAACCCACTGCACTCCGCGTTCATTGAGGCGGAAGAATGGATCTTCGATAATGCCGTTGGCCATCAGGTCGGTGTGGACCGTGCCGGGCACTTCAGCGGGATACCAATTCTGAGAATTTCCCTGACGGAACTGCCATCCGTCGGAGATCTCGCGGGTTGAGACAGACGCGTTAACAATCACCGGCAGCAGCAAAGCTGCCGCCGGAATCAATGATTTCAAGTTCATTTTCGGGCTTATTTAGCTGTGAGGGTATATACTCGGCTTGAGAGTTTGCTTGTGCTGAACACGGGAAGACCTACCTTCATCAGGTAATCGCCGGAATATGATTTCACTTCACCCTTGGAGCCGTCGGCACGGTTGATCTCCTCTACCTCGTAGGTTGCCTTAGGATTCAGACCCTTGAGCACCACATTGTGAAGAATCTCATCGTAACGCGGATACACATCGAACGCGAAGAGCACGGCTTTGTCGCGGTTCTTGCTTACGAATTCAGTTGAGGCGTGGTTGCCCGAATGGGGAGAAACGAGACGATACTGATCGCCATCAAGAATCACGGGGCGCAATGCGTTGTAATCCTGGATTGAACGTTTGCAGTAAGCAAGTTCATCGGGAGTGAGGTCGTGCATATTGATATCGAAACCGAGTTTTCCCATCATGGCGGTGTTGACACGGAACTTAACGGACGCATCCTTGTTCCAGGTGGTTACGTGAGCGCACTGCACCTTTGTGGGGAACACCTGAGAATAACCCCACTGGATAAAGAGACGCTCAACGGGATCGGTGTTGTCGCTGGGCCACATCTCGGTGAAGTAGCGCAAGCCCTCATAATCCGTACGGCCACCGCCACCTGAGCAGAGCATCATCGGGAGATTCGGATATTTAGCGGCAATGCGGTCAAGGACATTGTAAAGACCTTTTACATAATCCACATAGAGGTGCTGCTGGTTCTTGTCGAGATAGTTTGACCAGATATTGGTGATCGGGCTGTTGCAGTCCCATTTGAAGAATGCGATGTCGGGATATTTTGTCATCAGGTTGTCGACGATGCTGAACACATAATCCTGAACCTTCGGATTTGCAAGGTCAAGGACGAGCTGATTACGGAAATAATATTCGTCGCGGTTGGGAAGGGTGATGACCCAGTCCTTATGCTTCTCATAAAGCTCGGATTTCGGGTTAACCATCTCCGGCTCGATCCAGAGACCGAATTTCACACCCTGTTTCTTGGCCTCGGCAGTGAGTGCGCCGATACCGTTGGGGAGCTTGTTGGTGGTCTCATCCCAGTCGCCAAGACCGGCGTTATCGGAAGAGCGCGGATATTTGTTGGCAAACCAACCATCGTCGAGAAGGAACATATCAACACCAAGCTCCTTGGCGTCGCCGATAAGTTTCTTCAGTTTCTCCTCATCGAAATCGAAATAGGTTGCCTCCCAGTTGTTGAGAAGGGTCATACGGTCGCCCATACCATCTTTCACGCGATAGCGGCGTGCCCAGTCGTGGAAATTGCGTGAAGCCTCGCCATTACCATTTGAACTGAGTGTATAGATGAATTCGGGAGTGGTGAAAGTCTCACCCTTTTTGAGGGTGCGTTTTGAGAAATAGGGATTGATACCGCTGATCACACGCAGTTTGCCACGGTTGTCAACCTCGAAACAGAAACGGAAGTTACCGGTCCAGCCCAGTGTGCCGACAAGCACATCGCCCGAGTTCTCCTCCGCAGGAGCGCCAAGTCCGAGCTGGAAGAAGGGAGACACAAACATATTGGCGCGCGCGCCAAGCTTGGTGTCAACCTCTTTTTTGCCGTAATAGAGGGGTTGGGTGTGAGGCTTGACCTCGGCAGCCCACTCACCGGAATACTCTGTCAGGTAATACTCCGGAGCATCGAAATGCAGCATCGATGATGCGAATTTCTCAAGTTCTATGGGTTTGTTGCTGCCATTGGTGATCTCTGTGGAAGAGGTGAAGATATTCTCCTTGTCGTAGCTCTTGTATTTGAGTTTGACCTCATCGCCGTAGGCGGGATCCACAAGTGTAACCACTGTCTCCTTACCACCGGGGATGTGGGTGACGGTGTGTCCCTGATATTTCAGTAGCGACGAAGCGTTGCCGTCGGCGTGATTGACATGAAGCGCGGGCTCAAAATAATCCTCCATACCGTTGGTGAGATACACCTCTCTCCCTCCGGTAAGCGATTTATAGTCGGATGGGTTCATGAGCTTCTTGCCGAAGTAGCTCTGATAAAGGCGTCCGTTGTCGCCAACTGAAAGCACCATTCCGAGGCTGTCGGTTTCAATAATCACCTGCTCGTTGGCAGCCATTGCAGAAAATGCTCCCGCCATAGTCAGGGCGAATCCCGCGATTAAGAATCTTTTCATAATTATTTTAGTTGTTATTGTCTAAATTGAATACTCGCTGTTTTGCAGTATCGCAAAGTTACTATTCAGACAACGAATTTTTAAATACAAATGCTCCAGATTTTTGTAAATTCGCCCACAAAGCCCTATATGAGCGCATTAATTGTTCATACTTTTCCGCGATTGCTCCTGACATTGCATCGCGAAATCCTTTGGAGTGACGTTAAACTGACGGAAGAATAGCTTGCTGAAATAAGAGGGTGAACCGATACCGACCATCTGACAGATCTCGCCGATGCGGTATTTACCCTCCTTGAGCAATTCAGCGGCGCGTTTCAACCGGATCAATCTTATAAGCTCAAGCGGCGAGAGGTTGAAAATCGATTTGATCTTACGCAGCAGATTGCTCCGGCTCATGCAAAGCACATCGGTGAGGGTCTCCACATTGAAGTCCTCTTCGCTGATATGCTCGTGGATGATATCGATAACTTTATTCATGAACTCCTCGTCGGCCTTGTTCATCTGCATATTGTCGACATTGAAGAAAGGTTTCTTCGAGAAGCTCTCACGTTCCCGGCGACGGTTGTCGAGCAACGAGCCTATGAGCTGACGCAGATATTTCACCGAGAAGGGCTTCTCGATATAAGCCTCCGCACCTGCCTGAATACCCTTGATCTTGCTGTCCATATCGTTCTTGGCGGTTATGAACACCACCGGCAGATGCGACAGGTCGGCATTCTCCTTGATGCGGCGGCAAAGTTCCATACCATCCATGCCGGGCATCATTATGTCGGTGACAACGATGTCAAAGGGATTTTTCTGCAATTTCTCCATCGCCGCACCGCCATCGGAGGCTGTGTCGACAAAGAAGTGCGAGCGAAGCTGGTCGGCAAGCATATTGCGGATGGTGTCGTTATCCTCGACCAACAGCACACTGTAGCCGTCGGAACGCTCTTTGGTCTGGTTCGACTCCTCTTCAAGGAGATAATCGGTGCTTTCCATATCGACAACCGCCGTTTCCGGCACCTGCTCCGAATTGAGGGGAAGTGTCACCACAAACACATTGCGCTCGTCGGCATTATCCAACAGAGTCAGCGAACCGCCGAGCAGCACGGCAAGTGAGCGCGACAGCGGCAGACCGATGCCGACACCATTGTTCTCCTGCTTGGCATCCAACGTCTGATAGAAAGCCTCGAAGATGCGGTCGCGCTCTCCGGTGGCGATCTTCTCTCCATCGCTCGCCACGGATATGGAGAAGGTCTTCTCTTCAGTGGCAAGTGTCACCTCGATGTCGTGATGTGAATATTTGAGTGCGTTGTTAAGCAGATTGCTTATGATCTTGGTGAGTGCCTCTTTGTCGAGACATGCGCGGATATGAGTATCGGGGATGTTGCGCACCACATTCTTTCCGCTCAGGCGTATCGTGGGCTCAAAGCGGTCTATGGTCTGATTGAGCAGCGATGTGATATCCACACATTCCGGTTTGAGCGTGAGTCGACTCGAATCTATCTTCTGGAAATCAAGGAGCTGGGTGGTAAGCTGAAGCAGACGCGAAGTATTCTGCCTCATCACCTCCACATATTTCTTTGCCTGCTCATCTTTCAGGTCCATCTCCTCAAGTGCCTCCAGCGGGATATCGATAAGCGAGAGGGGTGTGCGGATCTCGTGGGCAATCTCGGTGAAGAAGTTCACCTTGTTGCGATAAAGCTCCTTCTCCTTGGAGATTGAGAAACGTTGTTCGCGTTCGGCAATCTTGCGTTTGTTGCGCAGCTGAAGAAGCAGCACGAGCAGGATCACTGCCATTATGAGTATGACGATATACGCCACTATGGCCCATGTGGAACGCCACCACGGCGGCAGGATCTTTATGTGCAACTGATTTACCGAAGCATTTTCGCCATCTCCATATCTTACCTCAAGAGTGTAATTACCGGATGCAAGGTTGGCGAACGTGATCTTGTTTCCATCCATGCGCGTCCACTCCTGATTCACGGGGAGCAAGCGGTAATAAAAGAATTTCTGACCTATGACACCGTATTCCGGCGATGCCACGGTGATGCTGAAGCTCGCGTAATCACTCGGAAGCGTGACGCTCTGACCCGATGCGAGCCCACCTATCCCCTCCTTACCGTCAAGCGGATTTGACTCCAGCAACTGAACGCCTGTGAAATAAACCGGATGCGGTTTCTCCGTGAGATTGTCGAGCAGAGGATTGAATGAGATGATACCGTTCACTCCACCGAAATAGAACAATCCCTTCGGGTCGACAGCCGCCGAGTTATAACTGAATTCATCGAACGGCAAACCATCTGCCATCGAGAATACTTTTATTGAATGTGTGTCGGGATTGAATTTGACAAGACCTTTGTTGGTGCCGAACCAGAGGAAACCGCGTGAATCCTCCAGCACATTGTAAACCACGTTGTCGGGCAATCCCTCCTCGATTGAATAGGTGGTGAAATCATCGGTCTGCTTATTGTAACGGCTCAACCCTCCGCGATCGGTAGAGAGCCATAGATTCCCTTTACTATCCTGCATTATGGCAGTTATGGAGTTTGAACGCAATCCCTTCGGACTCCCCTCGCCGTCATCGTAGGTGTAATTATGGAATGTTCCTTTCTTCGGATCATGTTTCCACAAGCCGTTACCCATGGTTCCGACCCAGATATATCCGTCGCTGTCCTCAAATATGGTAAACGACCAGTAACCGGCAAGTTCATCGACTTTCGTAAACTTCTGTTCTCCCGGTCGACGACGTACCATCGCACCTCCGCTGCCTATCCATTCCGTGCCGGAGGAGTCTTTAAGATAGCAATAACCGCTGCCGTCCCCATTGGGAACTTCAGCAACCGGAAGTTGAACTCCGGAGGGGTTGGCAGGAGAACTCTCTATGACCCCATTACCGGTGAACCCGGCATAGATTTTATTACCATCGGCCTGCACAAAGTGCATCACACCGCTGCTGCCGGCCGGACTTTTGATCGGGAAGGTTACTTGCCCGGTTGCCGGGTCAAGGCGGTTCAGACCGTTGTTTTCCGTGCCTATCCAGATCTTGCCATCGTCGGTGATCGCAATGCCACGCACGCGCAGGCTCGATAATCCTGCCGACCTTCCTATCACATTGAAGCGGAATGGATTGTTGGAAAGAAACTCCACTCCTGAGAAAGCGGTGCCGAGCCATACATGCCCCTCATAGTCACGATAGATCGTAGAGAGTGAATTGTCTGCCAACGAGAATGGATCCAGCGGATTCTCGGTAACTTTTGATTCTGTTCCATCTGTTAGATCAAGGATATGGAGACCATTGTGAGTACCAACCCACAGATCATTATCCACAAGAGCCACATCCATCAAATAGACATTTCCCGAACCGCTGAATTTTATAGGCGAGGGCGTCTTGTCGCGTCGTGGATTGAATTTATACAGATGGCCGTCGAGTGTAGCAATATAGAAGTTGTCGCCACCATCGGAAACGATCTTGAGGGCATTGCGCGAATCCGACGGATCTACGGGTGTCGAAGATATCTTTGTAAACTTCTTATCCCCTTTCTTATAAAGATATATATCCGATTTGTTAGTTACGGCGTAGACATTCCCCGCAGGAGTAAGGGCAAAATCTATGTAAAACTCCTGCCCGTCGTTGTGCGCCGGATTAGCAAAGTAATCAACCTTATTGTCGTGATAACGGAAGAAACCCTGCGTCGGAGATAGCACCCACACATTGCCGTCGTCATCGCCCGATATGCGGAGCACATAGTTGTTGACAAACATGCCGTCGGCAGTTTGTGTGTCGATATACCTGAACTTCGGATCAGCCGGGGTCAAAGTGAATATACCCCTGTCTGTTCCGATCCATATTTTACCATCCTTATCTTCGTAAAGGGCACCGATGTTGTCGTTGCCGTGTTTCTTTTCATAATCAAAGCACTTCAGACGCTCGATGTCAAACCCGTTGTAGACATTGAGCCCATTCTTGGTTCCAAACCACACGAAGCCGCGCGAGTCGCGCAAGATACTTTTCACATAACTTGCCGACAACCCGTGAGTTGAATTGATATGCTTGAACGAATAAGTCTTCTCTACGCAATATGCCGGCAACGAAATGATCATCACCGACAGCAGGAATAGCATCCGACCGACAAACGACATTATGATAGGGATTAGGTGATAGGGGTTAGGGTTTAGGTGATAGGCGGTAGGTTTTAGGCGATAGGCGATAGGTGATAGATAACTATGAAAAATAATTAATCATTAATTACTTAGTTTCGCAGTCTTGACATAGCCGTTTTCAAGAGTGACCTTTACGATCACCACGCCATTTGCAGAATCAAGGGAGAGGCCGAGGGAGCACTCTGCTCCCCCGGTCTTAACCGATTTCAAAGAGATTCCCTCGATGGAGTAAACCTCTACATTATCTATAGATGAATTGGCATTGATTTGCAATCCATTGCCGGATTTTCCGATTACGACACTGTTTTCCACGTCGTCGACCATTGTCTCGGCAACCCCGCTGCTGTCGAAATTTGCTTTCTCAAAACGATAAATCCTTACATCCTTAACCGGTACATTCACTTTGAGAGATGCCGGAGCTGATGTGCTTCCGGTCCAAAGTTCGGTCACATTCACAAAATCTGCCGGATCAATTCCAAGGCGGGCGAAATCCACATCTTTATTGAGGATCCCGGAGCCATCTGTGCCATAGTTGAACACAACGTAATAGAAGGCATCGGGAGCATCAAGGATAAATTCATTGTCACATGAGAGATCATCTTTAGAATAAAGTGTATTCTTGAAATTGAATGTGCCCTCTACCGGACGGAATGAGCGACCCTCCTGTCCGAGTTTCGTCAGACCCTTGTTCGATGCAAATTTCACAGCGCGCGCACGCTCTGCATCCGAGCCAACAACATGACCATAGTTATTTACTACATCACCTTCGTAAGCGTACGTGCCGCCAAGGAGTGTCATACCTGTCATAAGACCACAGCAGTAGCGTATGCGTGCCTCCTGCTCGTCGTTGGACCCTTTACCTGAGAACGGAACCTTCGAGAGACACATGTGATCAGGGTCGTTGAAAGCATACACACGATCGAGCCACCAGGATCCGTTGATACAGTTCAAAGTGTACATTGACTGCGGAAGATCACCCCAGGCGTCACAACCGATACGGCGCACATGCGCCTTGGCGGGGAAGATCGGTGCAATAGAGAAATCGAGCATCATATCACCCGCAAATTCCTTGATGTAATCCATACCGTAGTTGTATGCCTGCATACCGGTGGTGATATTAGGATCATAGAAGCGGTCTGCCTCCTGAGAACCATTGTTCATGAAGTCGATCTTCAGAAAACCAAAACCTAAGTTACGGAATTTCTGATATTTCTGACGTATAAACTCCTTGATCTTAGGGTGAGTTGGGTCGAGCGACATACCATTTATCTGACGGTAGCGTCCCCCTGTCTTAAGAACAACTTCTCCTAAATTGCAATCGGCATCGCCCCAATAGTTGTTGTTCTTGCAATCATCCTCGCCGCCCCAGTAAGAGAAGGGGGTGTCGTAAATACCTGCCACCAAACCGAGTTCCTTACACTTGTTGGCGAATTTACGAAGCTGATTGTCGTCAAGCGCATTCCATCCGGAGTCGAGCACTATATGACATCTTCCTTTCTTGTTATGGAAACCAACCGGGAGCAGCTCCTTCTCGAAGAAGTCAAGAAGGCTCATGGCAGAGTTATAATTGAGACCCCATTCCATGCCACCCCACGACTGCCAGCCGAAAAGGGATTCATCTTCTGTCCATTCATATTTCGGACACAACACAGTATTGGCCTCACCATACGTCTCAAGACCGGTGCGCCAGTCGTCGAACCAGCCTACCATAAATTTGGGAGAAGAGACACGCTCTCCTTTCACTTCACCATGATGTGTGGAAGACGCCTTGTTGTCAATAACATCCCATGTGCGTTTGCTGATATATCCGGCCTGCGCCTTAAGGTTGCGCACGCGGTTCGAGCCGTTCGGGGTTACGACCACTGCCGATTTCCATGTGGAATGGTCAACAGAACCGATCACCAGACCATTTCTTGAGCCGACGTTGAACATGGCGGTTGCCTCACAGGAGGTCAGCGGTTGCGAAACAGACCAGGGTGTTGTGGAGAAAGTTGCCCAGTTGTCGTTTGCAAAGGGCATATCATAGATGCGGTTACCACTTGTGGCGAGAGGAAGGGTCGTTGAGGTCTTTGTAACGATCGGACACACTTCAATGGCAGAAGTTGTCCCGGAGGGAGACACCATCGTTGCCTCTGCAAGCATATAGGGGAGATCAGGATAGATATAGAACGACTGCTCCAGATTGTTTTTTCCCGCGAGCCCGCTGAACACATACGTGTAACGTGTGCCGGATCCAAAAGCATCGGTAACAGGAGTTTTGGTCAGATTCACCTCCGGATACGTATTGGACTCGAGAATAGTGCCATCCGGTAATGTAGCTGATACATAAACACCTTTTAAAAGAACCTTTCCGTTGCAGGAGTAACTTGCGGTTTTGGAAGCATCGTCAAATTGGATATTCCACACACCGTCGGTGATGTCGCCGGAAGCGCCCATAGCCGATGACACAAATGCCGCTCCTGCAAGCATTGAAATGAGTCTCTGATATTTCATAAGTTAGTCTGATAAGTATTAGATTTAGATTTTGCTCTTTCTCGAGTTGATCAAACAACTCAGTGATATAGTTCTCAGTTCCCGACTGTCTGCCTTCCGACAACCGGGAACTGACAACTAAGTTAGCAATAATCTTAAAACCTTACAATATTATTTTACCACAATTTTAAGTGTTTTCACCGCATCAGCGCATTTGGCTACGAGCAAATAGACACCATTTTCAAGGTTCAGAGCAGCATTTTCGCCTGCTGCGAGTGCAAACGATGCTACTTTTGCACCTGACATATCGTATGCTGCAACCTCAGAATCAGCACTTGCAGAGAGGATTCCACCGGCATACACCACACTGAACGACTCGGTATTGATCTCAGCAACGCCGGAACCTGCATCCGTGCCTTTGGCAAATTCGCTGACAAGTCGAGCCGAATTGATTGTCTGAACACCCCACTCAGCAATGTCATCTTTCTTGATATTGAGTGTGCGAGTGAGAGCTGTTGAAGCCGCGTGAACGTCGCCCTGAAGGAGTTTCCCGGTTGTGGGATCAGCCGGAACTGTGCAGAACACTTTGCCTTCTTTAGTCTTAACATAGAGGTTATAACGGAGAGCAGCCTCGGGAGCCACTTTGTCGGAACCTGCTTCCCAACGGAATTCTGTCTTGTTACCTTTAGCCTCGCACACAGGATTTGCCGGTGCAGAAGGGGCGGAATATGTGCCACGTGAGGTGGCGTTGTTATAAAGCTCGAACAGATCGCCGTTGCCGTAACCCATCACTGCAACATCCGGCTTGAAGTTGTTGTTGAAATCTGCAATCGCCACTGAAGCTCCACCACGGTGACCTGCAATAATCTCGTTGTTTACAGTGAATGTGCCATCGCCATTTGCGTAAGCAACCACGCAAATCTCACCGTTATCGCTTTCACCTGCGTAAACGATATCCATCAGACCATCACCGTTGAGGTCAGCCCAGTCTGCTCCGGCAGCCTTCACTCCCGGGAAATCGAGTCCTTCGATTTTGGTGAAAGCAGTGCCGTTGTTGTTCTTATAGAGCGCAGCCTGCTTAGCCCATCCTTGGGGGCAGGATTCGCCGGTTACGAAGACATCGAGCCAACCATCGTTGTCGGCATCAACAAACATTATGTAGCCATTCTCGGTTCCGGCATTGAGTTCATCAAAATTGGCAGAGCAGGTTTCCTCAAACATACCGTTGCCATCGTTCTTGTAAAGACGTACGCGGTCGTTGTCGATCCAGCCCAACACTGCGAGGTCAGGATACCCATCTTTGTTGAAATCACCGACAGCCATTGTGCCTCCACGCTGAGGATTGAGTCCGATTCCCGCCATCTTCTCAAACTCTCCGGTGCCACCTTTATTTATGAAAAGCACCGGCTCACCCTGATCCTCGCGGGGATTGCCACAGAATGTGACGATATCCGGATAACCATCACCATTGAAGTCAGCCACAGCTGTCAAGCCGCAATACCATCTTTCACCATCCGAGCCATCAATACTGATTTCTCCATCAAGTTTGAAGAGTTCGGTGTCCACCATAGTGAAGTTGCCGCTACCATCTCCCTGCATCAGTTTGGCATTCCATGAACTGCCGAGGATGAAGTCGATGTTGCCATCTGCGTTGTAGTCAATCGGCACCACTACTCGCTGCCATGAGCATCCGTCGGGGTCCGAGATATCCGCGCCTGCGGTGTAACCGTAGCCGTCGCCCGACAAGAGTTTGATAGTGGTTGCCCATCCGTTGGGCACATCGCGACCCTTCACAAGAAGTTCAAGGTTGCCGTCGTTATTGGCATCGATAAATGCCATGTTGCCCTGAAACAGACCCGGAGGGCAGATATTGGAGATGTTGAGTTTGGACAATGCCGGTTTGGTTGCAGCGGTCAGAGAACCAACTGAAAGAGCGATAGCTGCCGCTCCGAGAATAATATTTTTATTCATGATTTATTAATCTTATTTGATTAGTCTTATTTGATTATCTACAGAAATTACTAATTACTAACTTCTAATTACTAATTATTTACCTGTAGCCTTCGTTCTGGTCGGTATAGTCGATATCATCGTTCTGGTCAAGCTCCTTGAGCGGAATAGGCCAGTAGCGGTTGTATTCGGCGATAGTGCCGGAACGTTTAGTCCATTCGTTGCGTGTCTTGACATATTCCACGAACTTGCCGGTGCGGACGAGGTCGAACTTACGCCATCTCTCGGCGAAAAGCTCACGCACGCGCTCTGTCATAATAGCTTCGCGGAATTCATCTTTCGACATTCCCTCGCTCCACGCTTTGTCGGCAGGGAGCATATTCTCCCATGCACGACGGCGTACGCGGTTAACCTGTTTCACAGCCTCTGAAGTCTGACCGATCTCGTTGAGCGCTTCAGCGTAGAGTAGGATTGCATTTGCAAGACGGAGATACGGGATATTCTTACCGGAGTTCCACATATTGTTGAAGCCCATGCCGGAGTGAGTGTCGGTACGGAAGTCCTCATATTTCTTGATGTGAGGTTTGAGCTCGTCGTGATCTTCACCTATATCCTCCCATGAGATATTGGAGAGATCTGGTGTACGTCCGTAATATTCAAAGTCATATCGGATATTTTCTTCGCGGCGTATATCACCATCTTCCCAGATGCCGCCATCCTCGACATCACTGTAAGCCCACTGAGTCGGAACAGCATGGTCGTAACCCGCCATATAACAAGCATCGCCGAAAAATGACTGAACAGCGCGTGAACCCAATGCAAACTGAATACAATTGTTGTTTGGCCATGCGTTCTCATACTGCCACTCGAAGATTGACTCGGCAGAGTTCTTGATATTGTAATCCCAGAGGTCGTAATATTCAACCAAGCTGTAGGGACCTCCGACAGCCACCTGCTCAAGAGCCTCCTTGGCGAGAGTGAAGTTGCGCATGCCACTCTCCTCGGGAGCCGCCATATAGGCGTAACCAAGAAGCATCAGAGCGGCATAACGGTTCGCACGCTGGGGAGAACTTGTGTCGGGAAGATATTTCTCAGCCTCGTTGAAGTCGTTGATGATGAAGCTCCACACCTCCTGCATTGAGCGGCGGCCGTAGTTGAGTTCGCCAGCCTCGATTCGTTCAAGGTCAAGTACGGGGATACGACCATAGATCATAGCCAATTCAAGGCTGATTCCTGCGCGGATGAAGCAAGCCTCACCATAAAGCTGTCCGACATACTCAGAAGCATCGCGCTCCGGTTTGAGTGCCTTAACAAGTTTTGCAGCCTCGCCGACGATTTTCCAGCGGTTGTTCCACGGTCCCTCCACATAAGAGACCTCGGAAGTAAGGAGACCGTCGTAACGGTCGAGGGCTCCACGACGCATGCCATCTTCTTTCAATGCCTGATAAGCACCGGATTGAACCTCGTCGGTTCCGACGAGAAGATAGTGGATATTCTCGTGAAACGAGCTGCGCCAATTCTTATAGCAACCCTCCAGACTTGTCTCCGCATATTCGGGAGAGGAATAGATCTGCTCTTCTGTCAGGGCTGTCTTGGGTTTCTCATCGAGAAAATCGCTGCAAGAGGTGAAAGAGACACCTGCCATTACAATCAGACACCCCGTTAGTATATTGAGTGATTTCATGTTTTCAGTTTTTTGAATTAAAATTTAGAATAAGCTGAACGACAAACCTACAGTAAATGTGCGCTCTGCGGGGAAGTAACCATCGCCATCACCATATTCCGGATCGAAACCTTTATATTTGGTGGCGCAGAATACGTTGCTCGCCGTGAAGTAGAGACGAAGATTATTGAAACGGATCTTGTTGAGAATCTTCTTCGGGAAGCTGTAAGAGAGTGAGAGGGTTGAGAGGCGGAGGAATGATGAATCCTGAATATAGCGGTCAGTATCGCCTGCTCCATAGGGGCTGTAACCTGTTGCATTACGCATACGGCGGGGGAAGTATGCACCAGTGTTGTCGGGAGTCCAGGAATCGCGCAAGTCGGGAGAAGCCTGGCTCTCACCGATTGAGCTGATGAGTCCTTCGTAATATTCACTGATGCGGTGTCCACCTACAGAGTAGTTGAAGACAGCGTTGAGTGTGATACCCTTCCATGAGAGATCGGTTGAGAAGCCACCATAGAATTTGGGATCGAGTTTGCCGTAGATATGACGGTCGTAAGAGTCAACTACACCATCGGGAGTGCCATCGGGTCCTGAGATATCGAGAGCATAGAGATCACCGAGACCGATTGTGCGGCCGTTGTAATCGATACCCTCCCACTCACTGCGGTTCCATTCGTTTGCGATGCCACCGGCTTTGAGTGTATAGATATTGCTGAGAGACTCACCTACGAAGTAGTTGTCCCAACGCCAGCTGCCGAGGATACGGCTGAGGTTACCGTAAAGTTTAGTAATTTTATTGCGGTCGAAACCAAGGTTTGCACTGATGTTCCAAGTCCAGTCCTGAGTGCGGATCGGGGTTGCCTCGATTGTGAGGTCCATACCGCGGTTCTGAAGCTCACCTACGTTCTCCGTGGTGTAAGAATAACCGGAAGTGTTCGGAAGAGAGTGAGAAAGGAGAAGGTTTGAGTTTGTGATCCAGTAACCTTCCAGAGTCACGTTGAGTTGACGATTGAAGAAACTCATGTCAACTGCGATGTTGGTCTGTTTCTGTTTCTCCCAGGTGATCTCGGGTGTGCCGCGGCGTCCGTCGGTGTTGTAAGAGGGTGTTGTGTTTGATGGAGCCGGAGGTGAGTAAAGAGTGGCATACATGAAGTCGCCGATATCCTGGTTACCTACAACACCATAACCTCCACGGAGCTTGATCTGGTTGATCTGGGGAAGTTTCGGGAAGAATTTCTCGTTTGTGATGTCCCAAGCGAGTGAGAACGAGGGGAAGAAGCCCCAACGGTGACCCTGAGCGAATTTTGAGGAGCCGTCCCAACGTCCGGTGAATGTCGCGAAGTAGCGGTTATCGTAAGAGTAGTTTCCACGAACCACGTATGAAAGGAGCGAGTTGGCAACACTGCTGTTGTAGATCTTACGCTCGTCGGGCACGGAAGCACCGAAGAGTCCGTTGTAACCAAGGTCGTTCGACGCGAATTTACGTCCCTCACCTTTCAGGTCGCTGTATGTCTTGCGAGAGGTTGATGTTCCGAAGAAAGCATTTACGCGGTGAACATAATTGAAGGTCTTGTCGTAGCTGATAGTGTTATCCCACTGCCACTGAGTTTCGTTGAAGCGCTGCTGGGTGGCGTAGGCATCCTCGGAATAGTTACGATAAGATTCCTGGATTCCTGTGGGACAGAACTGATTCCAGCTCTGCTCGCCGTGGTTGATGGCGAAAGTAGAACGGATGTTAAGACCTTCGATAGGATTGATATTGATATAGTTTGAGGAAGTGAGGTGATAACGCGAACGATCAGTGACTACCTCAAATGAGTTGAAGGGGTTGAAGTTGTTGTTTGTCTCACCGGACTGCGCACGCCAGAAGAGTGTGAGGTTCTCGGTGTTGTGGCGCGTTTCGTCGTTCATGAAGGGCTCGTAATTGAGCAAGGGGTTACCATTCTGGCGAGCCTGAGTGTAGACATTGCCGCTGGTCATATTGTCTTTCTGATATGTGAAAGATGAGTTTGTGCCGACCTGCAACCATTTTGTAACGTTTGCTGATGCATTGATACGGCCTGTGTAACGATCCTGATCAGTACCTTTCATAATACCTTCGAGCTGGTTTATGCCGAGACTCATGTAGAAGTTCACACCATCAGTAGCCTTGGAGAATGCCAGTGTGTGGTTATGCTGAACACCTGTGCGTGTCACCTGCTTCAACCAGTCGTAGCTCTTGCCGGCACGCCATGTGTCGAACTCACGGTTTTCGAAAGCGATGTTTGAGTTCAGCAGAACATCGTTGATGTATGCCTGACGATCTGCCTCAGGATTGTTGAACATATAACCGTTGGCGAAAGACTGCGTGCGGAGATCGAAGATTTCCTGAGCATTCATAGTGGCCGGACGATGACCCATACGAGAGAAACTTACCCAGCCGTCGTAAGAAACCTCACCATTACCTTTTTTACCTTTCTTGGTGGTGACAAGCACTACACCATTTGCACCTCGTGAACCATAAAGGGCTGTTGCGGAAGCATCCTTGAGAATCTGAATCGACTCGACATCATTAACGTTGATAGAGTTGTAGAATCCGAAGTCGTTACCCATTACCAGACCGTCGACTACATAGATCGGCGCGCTTCCGGAGTTGATGGTGTTCGTTCCGCGAATTTTGATTGAAGAATCGTTTGATGGAGAAGATGCCTTACCGATGCTCACACCTGCCACACGACCTGAGAGCGCGTCGTTGATGTTGGTGACAGGTTTCTCGGTCAAGACATCAGCATCTACTCGTGACACGGAGCCGGTGAGATCGCTTTTCTTCATTGACACACCAACCACCACAACCTCGTCGAGAGCGGAGCTGGCCTCCTTCAGAATTATGGTTACCGTGCCTGTGGCGGGAATCTTCATCTCCACAGGCTGGAAACCTACGTAAGTTACCAGAAGGGTTTGTCCTACATTTCCCTCCAATGAGAATTTACCATCGATGTCGGAGATTGCACCATTGTGCGTCCCTTTGACCGATACTGTTGCGCCGGGCAATGGCTGATCTTGTTCGTCGATCACTAAACCCGACACCTTGATGCCATACGAGTTAAGCACGCTGCATAACACCGTAAGCATGATTGCGTAAAGTTTCAGTTTCATGCGTATTATTATTGTTGTTGTTGTTTTAAGGTTAATTGCAGACACCGGTGAAAGTAATTTTTTAACAAGTCTGTTGTCACTTCCGTGGTGTCATCTTGTCGCAAAATTAGCACATCAATCCGATTTTTCATCAAAACAGATACTCCAAATTTTGCAACACTTTCACAATTTATTTTGTCGCAATCCCGCTGTTTATGCGGGATTGCGCAAATGATTCATATCATTATCAATATCTTTCGACACATCAGAATATCAGTTTCGACACGCCTCAGATCTGATATTGCCAGCTCTCACCTTTTTTCAATTTCACGGGTGCTTTCCGATCTTTGACGCGGAAGGTGCAGTCGTCGGAGGCATGGACCACGGCGCTCTTGAGCACTCCATCTTCCCACGCCAGATCCACGGTCAATCCACCTTCGGCGCAGAGTCCGCTGACTTTTCCGGTTTTCCATGTGGCGGGCAACGCCGGCAGGAAATGAAGGAAACCGTCGTGACTTTGCAAGAGCATCTCGCACATTCCGGCTACGGATGCCTCCGTGGCGTCGAAGCTGAAGATATCCTCTTCCGCCATGGCCACCCCTGCAGGCGACACGGTCATGAGGTTATCGCGCGTGAAGACCTTGAAAAGATTCTGCAACCAGCCGTGGGCTGCCTCGCCGTCGTGAAGGCGCGCGTGATAACAAAGCATGTTGGCGGTGCTCCACTCGGTGTCTTCCCAGTTGGGATCGCTTGTCTGGATGTTCAGACCTTTTAACGATGCCTCGGCAAGATCGGGGGTGTGGGTGACTGAGATATGATTGAGAGGGAAGAGTCCGAGAAGATGCGAAGAGTGGCGGTGAGAGGGATCGGCACGGCGGGCGCCATTATACCATTCGTCGAGCTGTCCGTCGTCGCCAATCCTGAGCGGCGGCAGTTTCCTGATATCCTTTTCAAGCTGAGTGCGGAATTTCTTGTCTACACCCAATATCTTTGAGCCTTCGATGCAGGCATTGTAGATTTCATAAACCATGGTGCGATCTATGGTCGGCATCATGTCGAGTGCGAGGTGATTACCCTTTGCTGAAAGATAACCGTTCTCGGGCGAGATACTCGGGCCGGTGAGCAGATAGCCTGTGTGGGGATCCTGAGCCATATAGTCGACGAAGAATTCCGCACACGACTTGAGGAGAGGATAGGCAGTAAGGCGCAGGTAATCGTTGTCGCGAGTATAGAGGTAATGACTCCAGAGATGCGTTGCCATCCAGGCCCCACCGGTGACGTTCATTCCCCATGTCACGCCCCAACCGGGTGCGGTGTAACCCCATGCGTTGGCAACGGTGTGAGCCACCCAGCCGCGCGAGCCATACATCTTGCGGGCTGTCTCGCTTCCGTGCTCGGCAAGAAGACCAATATAATCGAAAAGGGGTTTGTTGCACTCGGAGAGGTTGACGCGGTTCGATGCCCAGTAGTTTTGCTCTATATTCACATCGAGATGATAATCGCAGGTCCAGGGCATGTTGCAGGCGCGGTTGTCGTTCCAGATTCCCTGGAGATTCGAGCATAGACGCAAGCCGTGATCGCGCGATGAGGCTATGAGCATATAGCGTCCGTATTGGAAGAAAAGTGCGTCGAAACCGGGGTCGGGAGTTCCAGAACAGAGGAGGCGCAAGCGTGTGTCAGTCGGGAGATGATTATTGACCGATTCTCCGAAATCCACATCCATTCTGTCGTAAAGCGCGGAGTAATCCGCCTTATGGTTTCCGGAAAGTTTTGCCCAGCCGAGATCGGAAGCTTTGCGGAGTGTAGTGCGGCAAAGTTTCTTATAGTCCTTGTCTTTGTAATCGGTGCGGATATCCACCAGCACTGTGAGAGCGTCGGCTCCTTTCACTGCATATCCGTTATCCGTAACAGAGATTTCACCACCTTCATTATCTATGTGTACGCCACCGATGAAATCCACGCCTCCGGGACCATGAAGAGGGAAATCGACAGTGCCGGTGCATTCAAGCCCGTTCCCAGTAACCGAGATGTCAGCCTTACGCAGCAGATCGAGCGCGAATGTTGCGGTGATGGCTCCCGGCTTGGAGGCGGTGAAGCGGATGGCCATTACATCGTCGGGATAATCGGTGATATATTCGCGTTTGTAGTCCACGCCTCCGATTGAATATGTGACGGAGGCAGTGGCATCTGAGAGATCCAGCTGACGGCGATAATTGGCAATCTGACCCGTAGGGTGCTCCATATTTATGACGAGATCACCCAACGGCAGATGAGTGCCGAAGGTGGTCATTCGCCCGGTGAGGTGTTCGGTGCCTATTTCGTTAGCTTTCTCAGGATCTCCGGCAAAGTATGCTGCGCGCATGGCTTCAAGATTGTCGCGGCCACAAAGGTCGTTGCTTGTGGAGTCGGGACGTCCTGACCACATCGAGATCTCATTGAGGGCTATGCGGTCCTCCCCTATTCCGCCATAGACCATTGCTCCGATGCGTCCGTTGCCGAGGGGCAAAGCCTCCATCCATTTCGAGGCGGGTTGATTGTACCATAGTGAGGTTTCGCCTGCCAACGCAACACCGCCGACAAGTGTGAGTCCTAACACCGGCATTAGATTCTTAAGATTCATTTTTGGATTATTTTTGCAAATTTTTTATCGCAAAAGTAATCTCCCATATTAAGAGTGGACGCGTTGAAATTCACCAATTTATAAGACTTTGGCGAATTTGACTCATTCAATGGTGCAAATGATGCACTATATGTAATGTTATATCGGCATAAGGCTTTCCATGGCGCGCAGGATTTCGAGAGCTGCGCTCACGCCGGTTACATTATCAACCACCATCAGTCGGCGCCCGTTAACCTCCTTAAGGTCGCAGCGGGCGGCATTTCCTTGCAGATACGCAAGGACTTTTCCGAAGGCCGGTGAATTGTAGTAGGCTTTGTTGTCGTCGCCTACGAAATAGATCCTCATCTGCCCGGCTTTGAGCACCAGGCGTTCGATGCCGAGATGGCGCGCGGCGGTGCGCAACGGAACCACACGTATCAGTTCCTCGGTTGTGGCGGGGATCTCACCGAAGCGGTCGCGCAATTCGTTGCGGAATTCCTCAAGTCGTTCGGGTGCCTCCATATTATCGAGACGGCGGTAAAGTGTGATGCGTTCATTCTCCTGAGGAACATATTCCCCGGGGATGCGTAACTCAAGATCACTTTCTATGGTGCATTCCGCCACAAATTCCTCCTCCTTACCGGCGGAGACATCCGTGAAGGTGTCGGCGAAGTCCTCCGTCTTCAACTCTATTACTGACTCTTTCAGGATCTTCTGATAGGCTTCATAACCTAAGTCGGCAATGAATCCGCTCTGCTCGGCACCCAAGAGGTTTCCGGCTCCGCGTATGTCGAGATCCTGCATGGCGATGTGTATGCCGGAGCCGAGGTCGCTGAAGCTTTCAATGGCTTGCAGTCTACGACGCGCCACCGGTGTCAATGGCACACCCGGAGGCACCAGCAGATAGCAGAATGCCTTGCGGTCGCTGCGCCCTACACGTCCGCGCAACTGATGAAGCTCGCTGAGTCCGAAGTTGTGGGCGTTGTTGACGAGGATGGTGTTTACATTCGGCATATCGATACCGTTCTCGACAATGGTGGTGGAGAGCAATACGTCGTAGTCATGGTTGGCGAAGTCGATGATGGCTTGTTCCACCTTCTCGGGAGGCATCTGGCCGTGGGCGGTGATGATACGCACTCCGGGGATAAGACGACGCAACGTGTTCTCGATATGCGTGAGGTTCTCTATGCGGTTGGAGATGAAGAATACCTGACCGTTGCGGCTCATCTCAAACTCAACGGCCTCTTTGATGACGTCATCATCGAATGAGCTGACGTTGGTTTCTACCGGACGGCGGTTGGCAGGTGGAGTGTTGAGTGAGCTGAGATCGCGCGCACCCATCAGCGAGAACTGCAACGTTCGCGGAATCGGTGTGGCACTCATGGTGAGTGTGTCTACGTTCACCTTTATCTGTTTCAGTTTCTCCTTCACAGCCACACCGAATTTCTGCTCCTCNTCGATTATGAGCAATCCGAGNTCCTTGAATTTCACACTTTTCCCAATAATTTTGTGTGTGCCTATAAGGATGTCGATCTTCCCTTCCTCAAGGTCGGCGAGGATCTGTTTTACCTCTTTCGGTTTACGNGCNCGCGATATGAAATCGACACGCACNGGCAGATCTTTCAGACGGTTGGCAAAGGTGTGGTAATGCTGCATGGCGAGNACNGTGGTCGGAACCAACACTGCTGTCTGNTTTCCNTCTACGGCTGCTTTGAATGCGGCGCGGATAGCTATCTCCGTTTTTCCAAAACCTACATCNCCGCAGACAAGGCGNTCCATCGGCTGNGAGGATTCCATGTCGGCCTTGATGGCTTGTGTGGCTCGAAGCTGATCGGGGGTGTCCTCATAAATGAAGCTTGCCTCCAGCTCATGTTGCAGGTAAGAGTCAGGGGAATAAGCNAACCCCTTCTCTTCGCGACGTTGTGCGTAGAGTTTGATGAGATCGCGCGCTATATCCTTGACCTTGGTCTTGGTGCGCTCCTTGAGCTTATTCCANGCCCCGGAGCCGAGTTTGTTGATCTTTGGCGGCACACCCTCTTTACCGCGATATTTCGACAGCTTGTGGAGCGCGTGGATGCTCACAAGTATAATATCGTCGTTCTGATAGAGGAGTTTTATCATCTCCTGCGGCGTNCCGTTGACATCNGTGCGCACAAGACCGGCGAATTTGCCGATGCCGTGNTCGAGATGCACTATGTAGTCTCCGATCTCTATCTGGTTTAGTTCGCGCAGTGAGAGGGCGAGCTTTCCGCTGCGGGCTTTGTCGCTGCGAAGGTTATATTTGTGGAAGCGGTCGAAGATCTGATGGTCGGTAAAGAAGCAGTTTTTGCTGTCGTGATCCACGAATCCTTCGTGAAGCGTGCGGTCAACAGCCGTAAAAGGTATGTCGTCGCCNCGGTCGCTGAAGATGTGGCGCAGACGCTCNGCCTGATAGGGAGAGTCGGTGAGTATAAAGATCCTATACCCCTCTTTGAGGAAGTTTAGGAANCTGTCGGAGATAAGTTCGAAGTTCTTGTGATAGAGAGCCTGCGGACCGCAGNTGAATTTGATTGTGGTGTCNGCATCGAATTCGGCGTCAGTGCCGCGCGTGCCATATTTTANCACTTTCATCTCCCCGAANCGGATCGCGAACTCNGCGGCATCCACAACCTTNTTCATGGCGTCGGCATCNCCCTCCTCGGCAATCAGGGCTTTGGAGGAGATGGTNTCTTCCGCCACTGCGTTCACACGNTCTGTTACGTATNAGGGNGACTGGCAGAAGATTGCCGTNGTCTCNGGAACATATTCAAGCAGACTGACACCCCTGCCGGANGTGTCGCCCGCNCCGGGTGGGATTATGTTTATGGAATCGAGGCGNGTCTCACTCAGCTGCGTCTCAACATCGAATGTGCGTATGGAGTCGATTTCGTCGTCGAAGAAGTCGAGACGGTAAGGGAGCTCTCCCGAGTAGGCGTAAACGTCGACGATAGATCCACGCCGCGCAAACTGTCCGGGTTCGTAGACATATTCCGTTTCCTTGAAGCCTAATTCGCGCAGACGTCCGAGAAGGTCAGAGAGGATGATGCGCTGACCTTTCTTCAAGGAGACTGTATTTGTTGCTATCGTCTCGGCATCAGCCACTTTCTCGGCAAGCGCCTCAGGATATGTGACCACATATTGCAACGGACAGTTTTTCTCACGGAGCGCGTCAAGGACTTCCGTGCGCAGAATCTGCGACGGAGGATCCGGCTGTCCATATTTTATGGCACGTTTGTAGCCGCTGGGGAAGATACCTATTTTTTCAGGTCCGAGTATCTGGCAAAGGTCGTGATACATGTATCCGGCAGTGTCCATATCATCAGCCACCACCAGCGATGCCACCTTACTCTTCTTAAGCCCGGCGAGCAACATAGCCACCGCGCTCCCTTCGAGACCTTCAATTCGTATGCGGCGCGCTTTCTTGTCGGCAAGTGCCCCATCAACGGAGGCCACGCGCGCCGGAGTTGCAAACAGTTTGTCGGCTTCCCCTAATTCCATTTTAATCTTTTGTACGTATTTCTTACTTACTTAAGTTTCGCAAGCTAATTTGAGGTTAAAGTCTCAAACCATAAGGAACCATTAAAACTATCTTATACAGTATAGAGTATTGGGTCAATAAGTTATTAAAACCATTAAACCTTTCGGTTTATTTGCGTCGGCAGCCACGGTCGAAGACCGTGATGGTTTTAATAAAAACAGGATGAATATTTAAAACTGCAACGATGGTTACAAATGGTTATAATGGTTTGATGCTTAACAAAATAAACACTTGAGGAACTTAAATTACTTATTCTTGGGTTTCAGATATTTGTCGGTGTCTTTGAGCACTTCGAGTGCAACTTTGAGTCCCTTGTCACCTTTGAGGTCATATTCAGCTTTCCCTCGCTCGTGATAATATCTTTCCACAATCTCCCCTCCGAGGTATTCGGAGAGTACCGTGCGGTTGTTATCGAGATCCTGCTCAAGATTGTGGGTCAGCAGCGTTGAGAGTGTATCGATCTGAGCCTTGGTTTCGTCGTTCATATACCCTTCTGTCTCGGCTGCCTGACGAAGTTGCTTGAGAATCTCCTCACATACCTTGTCGTATTTGAATTTCTCCGGATCAATCGATTGCTTGAATGAGGAGAATATGCTGTCGGTGATCTCAAATTTTGCGGGAGATGCAATGGAGGGATGCTCGGCGGCATACTTGTTGGCGTAATCAAAGATCCAGTTGTCGGCCACGGCGTTGTAAACAAGACGGTTGACAGTGCCCCAATCCACGGTAGTGTCGGGGCGCAGACCTCCTCCGTCGCGCACTTCGCGTCCGTNTACGGTCTTGTAGACATTAGTGAGACTATCGGGCACACGCGCCACCGAACCGTCGGGATTGCGNTGTGAATAATCCAGAGCCTGAATCAAACGTCCGGAGGGGAGATAATATTTCGCAATTGTCACTTTCAGAATGTCGCCGTATGGCAATTCNAGCGGNGCCTGAACCAACCCTTTGCCATAACTGCGCGAGCCTACAAGCACNGCGCGGTCGAGATCCTGCAACGAGCCNGCCACAATCTCCGATGCCGAGGCGCTGCCGCCGTCGATCATCACTACCAACGGAGTGTCGGGAAACATCGGGGTGCGTGTCGTCTTGTAGATTTTGCTCATCGAGGGGTCNCGTCCGATGGTGTGCGCCACTTCCGTACCTTTCGGCACAAAGTAGCTTACAAGATCTATGGCGCTTTCCACAAGTCCGCCACCATTGCTGCGCAGGTCAAGGACTATACCTTTCAACTCTTTTTCATTCTTGAATTTCTCGAATGCGGTGCGCACCTCCTCCGGAGTCTTGTCTATGAAAGACTGGAGGCGCAGATAGCCGACACCGTTCATTACCGTGTCGAACACGAGGCTGCTCTCCTTGACTTTGGCGCGCTCTATGTCGAAGGTAAGTATCGAATCCTGCACATACGGGCGGNCTACCATCACGCGCACCACCGTGCCGGGAACACCTTTCAACAGTTTGGTTACATCGGCACTNCCCTTCTTGCGGACATCTACNGAATCTACCATTATTATATGGTCGCCGGCACGAAGTCCNCCCTTGAGTGCGGGACTTCCCGACATTGGCTGCGATATGAANGTGGAGCCGTTGCGCTCCATCACATAACTGCCGATGCCACCGTATTCGCCGGTGGTCATACGTTGCAGCATCTCCTGATTGTCNGCGCTGTAATATTCGGTGTAGGGGTCNGTCTGCATCAGGAAGGCGTCGATAGCCGCCTTGAAGCTTTCATTGGTGTTGATGGTGTCTACATAATGAAGCTCCACTTGTTTCACTACCGAATTGAACGTATTGAAGTTGCGCGCCAAAGCCGCGTCGTGGCTCTGCTGAGCCGACAACGACAACCCTGCCNCAAANACTCCTGCCATAATCGGCAGCCCATATAATAATTTCTTACGCATATACTTGGGTATTGGATGGGACTCTTAATTTTCCGGATGAGGATAATCCACAGTGAAATGGAGTCCGCGACTCTCTTTGCGCTCCATTGCCTGGCGCATGATGAGATACGCTACGTTTATAATGTTACGGAGTTCGCACAACTGACGCGACACTTTGCTCGTCTTGAAGAGATTTTCGGTCTCCTGATAAAGGATGTCAAGACGGTTCCAGGCGCGCTTCAGGCGNAGGTCACTCCTCACAATTCCAACATAATAACCCATAATCTGGTTCACCTCTTTCTCCGATTGGGTGATGAGCACCATCTCTTCGGGATGCACGGTGCCTTCGTCGTTCCATTCGGGCACATCGGTGCGCCAGTCGTAACCNGNGATCTGNTCCAGCGCATGNCGCGCTGCCGCATCGGCGTAAACCACNGCCTCTATCAATGAGTTGGAGGCAAGTCGGTTGCCACCGTGGAGTCCGGTACACGAGCATTCACCTACNGCATAAAGGCGGTTGATGCTGCTTTCGCCGTTGAGGTTCACCTTGATACCGCCGCAGAGATAGTGAGCNGCCGGCGCTACGGGTATCATATCCTTGGTGATGTCNATGCCGAGAGAGAGGCATTTTTCGTATATATTGGGGAAGTGACGTTTGGTCTCCTCCGGATCTTTGTGCGTTACGTCAAGGAAGACGTGGTCGGTGCCGTGGAGCTTCATCTCGGANTCGATGGCTCGCGCCACGATGTCGCGNGGTGCNAGCGAGAGACGCGGATCATATTTGTGCATGAATTCCTCGCCATCCATATTGCGCAATACTGCTCCGTAGCCGCGCATGGCTTCCGTGATCAGGAAGCTGGGGCGATCGCCGGGGTGATAGAGCGCTGTNGGATGAAACTGGATAAATTCCATATCGCTGACCGTGCCTTTTGCACGATACACCATCGCAATGCCGTCGCCGGTGGATATCAGCGGNTTGGTGGTNGTGGTGTAAACCGCNCCTACGCCACCGGTTGCCATCACTGTGGCTTTCGCCAGGAATGTATCGACTTCTCCGGTCTCCTCATTGAGCACGTATGCNCCGTAACANGTGATNTCGGGTGTGCGGCGNGTCACNATCTTACCCAAATGATGTTGCGTGATAATCTCGATTGCGAAGCGGTCTTCAAAAAGATCTATGTTTTTGTCGTTCTTCACGGCTTCGACAAGACTCATCTGAATCTCCGCACCGGTNTTGTCGGCGTGGTGAAGGATTCGGAATTCAGAGTGCCCGCCTTCGCGGTGCAGATCGAAATCGCCATCCTCTTTCTTATCGAAATCCACACCCCAACCGATCAGTTCNCGGATCTGAGCCGGGGCATTCTCCACGACCTTGGNTACGGCTTCGGGATCGCTGAGCCAGTCGCCCGCCACCATNGTNTCGTGGATATGTTTCTCGAAATTGTCTACTTCGAGGTTTGTCACCGAAGCGACACCTCCCTGGGCAAAATATGTGTTAGCCTCATCGGGTGAGGTCTTGCAGATCATTGCCACTTTCGCTCCTCCTCTTGATGCCTTGAGCGCGAAGCTCATACCGGCAATTCCGGAGCCAATCACTAAACAGTCGTATTTATATACCATCGCAGTTATGGTTATTCTCGCAAATTTACTAATTCTTTTTTACACCCCCATAAAAATCTTCACGTTTATCACTCCCCGCCCCAAAATATTATTGTCCATCCCGAAAACTCCCCAAAGTTTTCTTAGTCTAAAATTTACCCATAACAATACAAAATGGCGTAAGGCATACAGGCAATGTTTCTTGCCGGTTAAAATAATAGTGTTGGTCGTGCTGATTTTAATACTCCTACAAATGCTCTTTGTGATAAACTTTAACATACTTTTCTTCGTTAAAATTTTGTAGGTAGCGAAATTATTACTAATTTTGTATTAGAGTTCATTCCTCATTTGAGGAAAAGAAATCGAAAAACGCAAGCCACGATGCTCTGCGTTTTTTGCTTTTTATATGAGGTTCGGTAATCGTCTGCGGTTATACTTACTCATTATTTTATATGATTATCCTCAAAATTCCCCAAAGGCTTTTTGTCTATAATTTATTGACACATATAGACAGAGGAATGTCAAAAAATTAAAGGTACCAAGGATCACTTTGTGATCAATTGAGACAGAGTCATCCGGTGAAAATTCTCTGTGCCTTAACGGACTGTTCAGCGAAGTTGATCCAAGATCAACTTATCCGCGGGATTCCGCCCTTTCCGCGCATCGGCTATCGCCGATATAGTTCCGTATCTGCGCCGCAGCTCCAGAATGTTCCAACAAAGGGAACGGAAATAGCTTCTTCGAAATACGGAACTCGCTCTATGCCGTGGCATAGACGCTGAACGAGCGGAAAAACGCGGAATTCAATTAAAAAATTTGATTATCCCGATAACACTCCAATATGAAAATATCATAATAAAGTCCTGAAAGGACGTTTTATTAGTAACCTCACATCGATATAAGGGAGCGAAAACGAGGAGGTCTGGGAAACTCTTAAATCACCGCTCCGGGGTAACAAGTTGATATTTGGTGAATTTTGATGATAATCATATTATAAAAAAATGACACTTTTTCACAAAAGCGTCATCCTCCTTATAACCAAAATTTTTCATGTCTCATTTTTTCACCTCGGGAGCCTTCGGTGGTTGCTGTTGTACGTTTGACGACTCCCTGTGATACAGACATTGCTTTCTTCTCGAAATGTGTGTCTGAACGCTATGCAATACTTCTATAGTTTCGCAACTTTTTTAACGATACAATTGCATTCTTAAGCAGTTATCGATTCATATCTATGTAATTGNCTGCAAAAATATGTTATTTTTTTGAAATACCAATCGATTAACAANCTCTGAAGTGTTAATTTATGTTAATTTGCGAAACTTTTAACTTTTGAAGCGAAATTTTAGCCTTGTTTTTACTTTCAAACCGATAATTTTATGTTATCAATCTGAAATATTNCACTCNNATCTTCTGCNACCGGGCANNGGTATCTTTTCAACTGAAACAACCACGAAGATATAGATNAGAAGCATCAGCGTTCTTGCNACATAAAGCAGCCANCCGGATGTGAGCGCNGCTACNCCCTCNCCTCCGGCATACAGCAATCCGGCAAAGAGGAGATAAAGAAACAGNCGGCCNGNCTGATATGGCAGCGGATAGTATTTCTTCCCTAAGAAGTAGGAAACAACCATCACAATGAAGTAACTGATGAGTGCAGCCCATGCNGAACCCATGTAACCGTTGGGNATNCCGATCATCGGCACNAGCCAGAGGTTGAAACCGAGCATNAGCACGAAGCAGAGNAAGGAGAGATACATTCCCCACTGCGTNCGGTCGGTAAGCTTATACCACAGCGAGAGGTTGAAGAAGATTCCGAAACAGAGTTCGGCAAGCATCATCACCGGCACGACTTTGAGTCCTGACCAGTAACCGGGCGATACGAAATGTTTCAANACCGGAAGATAATACATCACCGCAAGGAANATGAAGAGTCCGAAAATGACGAAGTATTTCATGGCGTCGCAATACGCCNGNNTCTTATCTTCCCCCTCCCCTTTGGCNTGCGCGAAGATGAAGGGTTCGTAGGCGTAACGGAATGCCTGGGCAAACATTACCATTACTATGGCTATCTTTATGTTTGCACCATAGATTCCGACCATGGAGCGCGCTTCCTCCTCATGTCCGGCAAAGATGTATGGTATCAGCATCTGACCCATGTTCTGGCTCATGATTCCGGCAACNCCGAGAATAAGGAGCGGCCAGCTGTAGTTGAGCATCTTTTTGAGTAGCGCGGAGTCGATACNTGGACGCTGCCCTTTCAGTTCNGGNAGCAGACAGCAGAGCACTGTCAGCGTNGANAGGATATTNGCNACGAAGATCCAGCCAATCCCGAANGNTTCCCCTCCTACGGGAGCGTAAAACCAATTTATCAATCCGGGACANTGCTTTTCTATCCACGGNCAACCGAGCAGGAAGAAGAGGTTTAANCCNATGTTCACACCGATATTGAGCAATTTNACTCCGGCGAAGCGGAANGCTTTTTTCTTATAGCGCAGATAGGCGAAGGGNATGTTGCTGAAAGCATCTATGGCTACNGTGACACCTAAGATCCATACATAGGTCTTGTGATGCGGCAACAACAATGCGTTCGATACGGGCTGAATGAAGACACTCANCAGCACTATGAACAGCAACGATGTGAAACCTACGGAGGTCAGCGATGTGGAATAAACTTTATCGGGATCCGGTTCCCTGTTCACGAACCGGAAGAAGCCGGTTTCCATTCCATAGTTGAGGATTACCAGCGCCACGGCCGTGAAACTGTAGAGGTAACTTACGATACCATATTCCTGCGAGGGGAAGAGATATACATACAGCGGCACAAGGCACCAGTTGAGGAACCTCCCGATTATACTGCTCAGTCCGTAAACGGCAGTCTCTTTTGCCAATGATTTAATTCCAGCCAATTTATAATTTATTTAAGTTTCTCAAGTATTTGTTTTGTTAATTACCAAACCATTATAACCATTTGTAACCATCGTTGTAGTTTTAAATATTAATCCTGTTTTTATTAAAACCATCACGGTCTTCGACCGTGGCTGCCGACGCATATAAACCGAAAGGTTTAATGGTTTTAATAACTTATTGACCAAATACTCTAATATTACTGTATAAGATAGTTTTAATGGTTCCTTATGGTTTGAGACTTTAACCTCAAATTAGTTGCGAAACTTGAGTTATTAACTATCAAAGAGTGATGATTGAATCGGATTAGGGTTGCGGCCGAGGTGCCTGTAGGCGAGGTCGGTGACTTCGCGCCCACGGGGCGTNCGTTTCAGAAAACCCTCTTTTATCAGGAANGGTTCGTAAACCTCCTCTATCGTGCCGGCATCCTCTCCGATGGCGGTGGCGATTGTGGTCANNCCGACCGGTCCACCCTTGAATTTGTCNATGATTGTAAGCAATATCCNGTTGTCGATCTCATCAAGTCCGTGGCGGTCNATGTTCAGTGCTTCGAGTGCATGGCGTGCNATCGAGAGGTCGATATGACCGGAGCCGCGCACCATCGCAAAGTCGCGGACACGACGCAGNANGGAGTTTGCCACACGCGGTGTGCCTCGGCTGCGCAATGCAACCTCCAACGCCGCCTCTTCGTCNATGCCGATATTAAGCAGACGGGCNGAGCGCTTTATGATACCCTTCAGGGTCTCGTGATCATAATATTCGAGGTGNCAGTTGATGCCGAATCGNGCACGGAGCGGAGCCGTGAGACTTCCGCTTCGGGTGGTGGCGCCAATAAGCGTGAAGGGGGAGATTGTGAGCTGCACGCTCTTGGCTCCCGGGCCTTTGTCCAGCAGTATATCTATACGAAAATCCTCCATGGCGGAGTAGAGATACTCCTCTACTACAGGGTGCAGACGGTGGATCTCATCGATAAACAGCACGTCGTGATCCTCAAGACTCATCAGTATGCCCGCAAGATCTCCCGGTTTGTCGAGCACCGGACCGGAGGTAACCTTGAAGCCGACACCTAATTCGTTGGCCACAATATTGGAGAGNGTGGTTTTTCCCAGACCCGGAGGNCCATGCAGCAGGGTGTGGTCGAGTGCCTCTCCGCGCATCTTGGCAGCTTGCACGAAGACCCGCAGATTATCTATGATTTTATCTTGTCCGCTGAAATCGTCAAACTCCAAGGGACGCAATGCCTTTTCAATGTCNCGATCGCTTCCTTCCGGACGATTCAGCCTCTCTCTGATATCGAAATCTTCTTCCATACCACAAATTTACTAATTATTTTTAAGATAGCAATCGAACCTTTGAAGCCCGGNGGCGTTATAATAATGAATCAATATGGTTACGCGCCCACTTTTTGGTATAAGAACNCCTTATTATTAAAAAGAAATCACCTTTTCGTAACCTTGATGTTGCGGGAGCCTTGGCATTAATCTGTCGGAGCTCCTGCATTTCATTTTATATCCNTCTAATCCGGTGTGCGCTCCNNCGATGATCAGACNTCGCCTTTCATAAATATGCGAAGGATAAACTCCAATCTCAATTTTGCCAATATAAACCACACCTTGGATCTCAAGTTGAAACANTCNTTAAGTTTCAGATCGGGCCATAGGTTGCGCCAGCGGTCAAGGTCATAAATCTCTCTATACCTCAATATTTTATTCCTGACTTTGGAAATTCGGCGNTTGAGGACTGACTCGAGTTCTTTATCAGCCGGCTGAGTATGGACAAAATCTCTCACATAGCTCCAGACCTTCACTGAATCTTCAAAATTCCGGCAGGAATCACGAGCAGTGATCGATCCGGGATTTATACGGTTATAATGATAGAGCGGCAGAGGCAGGTAACTCACTTTTGAACTCAGCGCATGCGCCACGAATGAAACCGGGAAATCTTCGTCGCGATTTACATCCGGAGNGTCCATTCCGAAGNTTTCATAAAATGAGCGTCGGAACATCCTAAGCCAGACCATTGTATGAAGTCGCCATTCAATCAAATCAATCAATTGATTAGTTGTGTTAGCGTTAAACTCNTGTTTTACCGGCTCAGATCCTGTTTCATACTCATTTATATAGTCNCATACAACCATATCGGCNTGAGTGCGATTCGCCTCNTCGTACATAAGTNGATACATTTCNGGTTCAACCCAATCGTCGCTGTCGCAATGGATTATATACTCTCCNCGCGCCNCACGNACTCCGGTTTTGCGTGTGGCAGCCAACCCTTTGTTTGNAGGATGGGTAAGNATCGTTACCTGTTCAGCTCGNTCCGGATATTCTTTAAGTGTTTCCTGAAGAATCTNGACACTACGGTCGGGCGTGCAGTCATNTACGAAGATATATTCAATGCCGNTGCGCATGGTTTGCCCGAAAAGTGTGCGGGCACATCTCTCTATATAATCCTCTACCCCATAGATTGGGATAATTACAGAAACTTTAATCTCTTCCATGGGCTTTAACTTCGGATAAATCATANAACCANGTCTCGGCAAACGCAGACAGTTTNCCATANGTGTTATCTATATACTCCACCGGTTTATGGAGCAGTACTGACAGGATCATGGTGTGAAGGCGTGTGGTGACTATGCGTGAAAATGGTTCCAGAAATTCACACCCTTTCGGGGTCAATGAATCACGGATGAATCTGCCTCCGCAGGCTTCGATT
This sequence comes from Bacteroides sp., assembly GCA_014802175.1. Lineage (GTDB taxonomy): Bacteria > Bacteroidota > Bacteroidia > Bacteroidales > Muribaculaceae > Lepagella. The sequence goes on along the minus strand of JAAVCU010000021.1, from coordinate 6,682 downwards.
GCTCTATCAACAAATCGGGANGGGATACCGATACGCTTCAGATCTCTTGAGATTCTTCTCGCTCTCATGAAATTCCTTATTGTTGGCTTAAACTTTTCTGTTGGCCAATCGGATGTCACATCCGCNTCCTGCAANGCNACCGGCGTATCTTGTGAAAGTTCTTTATCGCTGCGGAGCAGAAAAAGAGTTTTCCCTTCCTCTCGATTCCTATGACGCGCCAATAGTTCGGGGGCAATATAAAATGCCATATCCGGAGCGAGATAGAGATGATTGCGACCGAAATGTGCCGACAGAATATCATAGCTTGCCTTGTCGCGTGCGAAGAGATGCAGATCGGGGTGACGAGCCATCAATTCAGCATCTTTCCCGATTAAGTCTTTTTCCTGATAGCATATTGACTGCGGAAGCATTACAATCCTATTCTCCGGATAGCGGGCTATGATTTCAAGTCTGATATCCTGCAATTCGCGCCATAAATCACCGAAGTTGCCCCCTCCCATCAGTAGAATGGTGATATCCTTATCCATACGAGGAAAAGGGAAATAGCCGGCACCGTAACTACGCAGGAGCCTACGACCGCTCCCGCGGATAAAATCCGTGGCTCCCCGCCAGATCAGCGAGTCTCCAATATTGTCATAATATGGTGCATCTACAATAATGACCCTTCCCCCTAAAAGAGGATCAAGTGCCTCGGAGATCAACCATCTTAGTTGCACTATTTTCTCGTCGAAATTCATCTCCTTCTGTGAATACGGGCGTAAATACGTCTTTTGAGTGAATAAACCGGATCGATGAACTCCCTCTTAACCATGATCCACCACTTGGAGCGGGGTGGCAGCTGCTCGTTATTTTCCTCCAGTTTCTGACTTAGGAACTGCCGCATCTCTTCTCCAATCCAATGTCGGCCATCGGCTGTGATGCGATCTCGCATTTCAAGATACGTGGGAGTCACGAGTTCCGGAATCATCCCAAGCGTAAGCCATGAATGACCGTTATAGCAATGCGCCACATTACATTTCCCTGCCGCACAGAATGGTATCGGAGAGGTAGGATCATCAAGGATCAGTGTGCGTCTTGCATTGTAACATTGCGATAATGACCCGGTATTCAGATTGATAAATCCGCCCCATAGACCGTTATAACAAAACTCTTTACGCGGCTGCCCGAATATCTGCATCTTGAAATCAAACAAGGGAGAATTAAACTGCCCCCACACCTTGATGTATTCATCGCGTGAGAGTGCGGTAAGGATCGGTATTTCGGGTTTACTGTCATCGCGTGCCACAGTGATATGGCAGAGTGCCCCAAGGTTTTTGAGGCATACCTCCTTAATTTCTTCAATATATGGAATCTCGCCATCTGAGGGTGTAAGCTCAACTGTAAACGAAACACCATTGCGCTCAAGGAGACGGATATTGTCAAAATATTTATCAAGAAGTCCTTTCGATTTTAGTTCCATGAAGTGAAAGGAGATCTTGAGTATTAGATGCTTTCTTAATTCCGCAGGGATTTCTTCTGTCAACTCCTTGATACGTTTGGTGGGCAATCCATTTGTAACTAACATTACATAGTGTCCCTCTTCAAGTAATTCACGTGTTAACGGCACTATGTATGGAGCCAGAAGTGTCTCACCCTCACCGCAGAAGTTGAGTAAGCACTTACCTCCCAGGCGTTCTTGCGAAAATGCCTTACGGATATGAGGAATACTGTAATCAAGTGGCTTTACCTCTGCCGACGAGAGATGATGGTGAGTTACGTAGCAATAATCACAATGAAGATTGCACGTGGTCACAGGTATTAAAATATCGAAGTATCTTTTTAGCTTGTCCTTATTCATGGAATGAGAATTTATAGCCGGCCTGATTGAGCCATTTGACAGTTTCTTTAAATAATATCTGATTGACACTTTCCGATGACCTGACTTTTATTTTCCGGGCCACACTTCGGCGGTTATCACATTCGGGGCGATGCCAGAGCTTCCACTCGTGGGCAAACACCACAAGTGTGTCGGCATGCCCAAGTCTTTTCAAATCACTGATCACCCTGAGATTATCATCAATCCTCAAATCGGTTCGCCTGTAGGAGATACCGTTTTTCACAATCTTCTCCCCTTTTTCTACTGTTTTGGCTTCCGAAGGGGAAAGATTATATGACACCAGATTGCCATGATCGGCGCAAAGCAGACTCCTGACACCCGTCAAGGCGTTCAGAAGGGAATCGGGCGCAAAGAAATAATGGAATCTAAGCGTTGAGGCAATCATTGAAGAATCAGCAAATTGAGCAATCGCAGAATTAACCCTGTTATATGAATTTCTGAATTCAGCCACTGAGACAAGGCTGTCAAAATCGGCCCGTTGGCTATGAAACCCTATCCTTAACCAATCGGAGGCCTTCAGGAAGTCGTTTCTATATTTCAGCGGCATATCCTCAATTCGGGTACAGCTGTCGTGATCACAGAAACGATCGTAGGTGTAGAGTGTGATTCGTAACCCATATTCGCTATGCAACTCCTTCAGGAAAGCCATAAAGGGATGCTGGAAGAGTGAGTCGTAATCCTGCCGGTGTCGGATCAGATCGTCAAACACCTCAACATCGTCAAGACTAAGATGCACCACGTGCCCGCTGCCTTTCTCCTCACTCCTATGGCAACTACCGGAGCAGAAGGCTGCAATGAAAAGAAACACAAAGCTAATTAGGTCTTTACGCATGAGATCACTCTAAACGATTCAATGAAGGTATTCATCATCTTCTTTGCAAATATAGCTATAATTTAGGCAATTTGCAAGCGATCCCTCCCTCCGGCTACACTCCGGCTACACTCCGGCTACACACATACACTTCCGGATCGCTGCGACTGTGCTACCGCATTAGCGGTTCAACAGCTTGGGCCACTGCGGCGACACCGCATCCTCTCATAATAAAAACTGTTAATAAATATGCTGAGCCGGGTGAAAATCACCCGGCTCAGCATATTATGCAGTTTGGTTGCTCGATGAAAATCGAGCAAGGAAACGTTTGGCTATTTGATTAATTCACGACCTTTCTCGATGGCTTGCTCGTTGAGAGGGATGAGCTTGTGGTGACGCTCGGGCAACGATTTCTTCAAACCTTTGATCACATTCTCCATGGGGAGTTTGTAGTCCATGGCTTCGAGCAATGCTCCCATCACCACCATGTTGTAGGCTTTGGAGTTACCGATCTCGAGAGTGGCTTCCATGGCGTTGATCGGATAAATCTTGATGTCGTCGCGTGTCGGATGCTTATGGATACCGTTGGTGTCGTAAATAAGGATACCGCCAGCTTTCACTTTCTCTCCGAATTTGTCGAGACTCTGCTGGTTGAGGGCGATCACAATGTCGTAACGGTCAAGCACCGGCGAGGAGATTTTGTCGTCGGAGAGGATTACGGTTACGTTGGCGGTTCCACCACGCTGTTCTGGTCCGTATGAAGGCATCCATGTCACCTCCTTGTCGTCCATCAATCCGGAGTATGCCAAGATCTTACCCATCGAGAGCACTCCCTGTCCGCCGAATCCGGCTATAATTATTTCTTCTTTCATTGTTTTTCCAGTTTTCAGTCTACATTCTTCAGATCTCCGAGCGGATATTTCGGGAACATATTCTCTTCCATCCATTTGTTGGCATTCTCGGGAGTGAGTTTCCAGCCTGAGTTGCAGGTGGCCACAACCTCCACAACGGATGTTCCTTTCTTAGCTAATGCATTCTCGAACGCTTTCTTCAGACAAGCTTTTGTCTTGCGGACAGCGGCGGGGGTGTGCACTGCCTGACGGGTTACGTAGCAGGTGCCGTCGAGGATTGCCATGAGGTTGGTGATCTCAAGTGGATGTCCGTTGAGGTCTACACGGCGACCATAGGGTGTTGTGGCTGTTTTCTGACCCACGAGCGTTGTGGGAGCCATCTGTCCGCCGGTCATACCGTAAATTGCATTGTTTACGAAGATCATGACGATATTCTCGCCTCGGTTGGCGGCATGGATAGACTCTGCCGTACCGATAGCCGACATATCGCCGTCGCCCTGATATGTGAACACCACATTCTCAGGCCAGAGACGCGAGATGGCAGTGGCTACGGCGGGCGCACGTCCGTGGGCAGCCTCCACCCAGTCAACATCTATATAGTTGTATGCAAACACGGCACATCCTACGGGTGAGATCCCGACTGTCTTGTCGGTGAGTCCCATCTCCTGAATTACCTCTGCAAGCAACTTATGGATCACACCATGGCTGCAACCGGGGCAATAGTGCATGTGAACCTCCTCAAGAAGCTCGGGCTTGCTGTAGACTTTATTCTCTTCGCAAATGATATCTTTGATGTCGATTTCCATTCTGTCTTCTTTTAGAGGTGATTATTTATTGATTATCTTCTGTTCGAGAGCATTCACTACCTCTTCGGGACTGGGGATGATTCCACCCATGCGACCGAAATGCTCCACGGGGAGACGGTCGTGAACGGCAAGACGCACATCCTCGATCATCTGTCCGGCGTTAAGCTCTACTACCAACACTCCTTTCTTTCCTTCGGCTGCTTTGTTGATGGCTTCCGAGGGGAAGGGCCAGAGTGTGATCGGACGCACAATACCAACCTTGATACCTTTCTCTTCTGCAAGTTCGCGTGCTTTGTCGCAGATACGGGCGATTGAACCGAATGCCACCATCAGGTAGTCGGCTCCTTCAACACCGATCTCCTCCCAACGTGTTTCGTTTTTCTCAATCTCGCGATAGCGGGCCTGAAGCTGCTCGTTGATAACCTCCATTTTCGAAGATTCGAGTTCAAGCGAAGTCACGACATTACGTTTTCTTCCGGCTTTTCTTCCATCGGCCGCCCAGGGGCATTGCTGACGGATCTCCTCTTCGGTGCGGCGCGGACGCTGTTCGGGAAGGATAACTTTCTCCATCATCTGACCAACGATACCGTCGGCAAGAATCATTGCGGGGTTTGTGTATTTGAAGGCGAGGTCAAAGCCGAGACCTACGAAGTCTACCATTTCCTGCACCGTAGAGGGAGCGAGCACGATGAGATGATAATCGCCATGACCGCCACCTTTCGTAGCCTGGAAATAATCTGCCTGCGAGGGCTGGATTGTGCCAAGGCCGGGACCTCCACGCATAACGTTGAGGATCAGCGCCGGCAGAGAAGCCGCTGCTATATAGGAGATACCCTCCTGCTTGAGGCTCACACCGGGCGACGACGAAGAGGTCATCACAGCCTTTCCGCAAGCTGCACCACCGTAAACCATATTGATTGCAGCCACCTCCGACTCCGCCTGCAGCACAACCATTCCGGTTGTTTCCCAAGGCATGAGTTCCTCGAGTGTCTCAAGCACTTCCGACTGAGGGGTGATAGGATAACCGAAATAGCCGTCGCAACCGTAACGGATCGCAGCGTGGGCTATCGCCTCATTACCCTTCATTAGTCTTACTTCTTCTTTCATATTCCTTTGCTTTATTCTTTCAATTTATCACCGCATCAATCGATACGTTTACGGTAAACCTCTATACATGCGTCGGGACACACCCAGGCGCAGGAGCAACACCCCGTGCAATTCTCGGGATTCTCCATATAGGCGTAATGATAACCTCTGTCGTTAACCTCACTGGGTTGCAGAGCGAGAGTTTTTGTAGGACACGCCACCACGCACAAATTGCAACCTTTGCATCTTTCGATGTTAACGGTGATAGCTCCTCTGATCTTTGCCATAATTTATCTGGTTTTTAAATTTCTTCTTTTTTCCTCTCTCCCACCATTCACTACTCTCTCCTCACTACTCACTAAGAAGTATCTTCTCAAGCTCACGCATACCCTCCGTAGCAGTGGCTTTGATCACCGTAACATCGGCGATGCCGGGTGTGGCTGCCGGATTGGGATCGATATAATAGATCGGTGTGCCGGGGCGCACGAACTGTATCAGCCCGGCTGCAGGATAAACCACCAGCGATGTGCCGATAACCACGAATATGTCTGCCTGACGCACAAGCTCCACGGCTTTCTCTATATTCGGCACAGGCTCCTGAAAGAACACGATATGCGGACGCATCGGATCGCCGTTCTTGCCTCGTGTGGCGGGTGTGGTCTCCAGATGATCAACATCAAGAGTCTCGACATAATCGGGATGGATGATGGAGCGGATTTTCATAAGCTCGCCATGCAGGTGCAACACGTTGGACGAACCGGCGCGCTCGTGCAGGTCATCGACATTCTGCGTGATGATATACACGTCGTAATCTTTCTCCAACTCGGCAAGAGCCTTATGGGCATCGTTGGGCTGCACGTTGATCAGCTGCTTGCGGCGCTCGTTATAAAAACGATGCACAAGTTCCGGATCGCGCGCAAAACCATCGGCCGAAGCCACCTGCATCACCGGATAGTTCTCCCACAGACCTCCCGCATCGCGGAAAGTGCTTATGCCACTCTCTGCACTGACGCCGGCTCCTGTCGACACCACTAATATCGGTTTCCTTTCCATATATAAAGTAATTAATAATTAATGATTAATAATTAATAATTGAGCCGTTCACCTGATAGTTTATATGCATGGATCTGTTCAATAAGTAAGTGAGAAAAATAAATGAACAAATAAAAGGAAGTTATTTTTGAGATGATTTGAGTGCGGAATGAAGGAGCATAGCGAGCTATGCGACTGAACGACAAGCTCAAAGCATCCA
>JAAVCU010000020.1 GCA_014802175.1 Bacteroides sp. | reverse complement strand
CTTATGTGACGGTCAGCATGACGCGGCACGATGGAACGCCATACGGATTGCCGCTTTCATTAGTGAGAAAAGGCGATGATATTTTTTATTTCCACTGTGCCGATGATGGAGAGAAAATGTATTGCATAAAGAACAATCCTATTGTCAGCTTATCGGCAGTTAGCCGATGTAAGCCTACATTCGAGGAGGATAAAAATAATTTTACTGAATATTACCATTCAGCGATTGCATTAGGAAAGGCTGAAATCGTGATGGACGATGAAGAAAAAATTGAAGCGCTGAGATTGTTGTGTCAGCGATTTCTTCCGAAATATATGGAGCATTTCGATGAGGCGGTAAAGCGAAGCTTAGCAAGGACAACCGTGGTTAGGATAAGTCTTATAGAACCGCCCGTGGGGAAATGCAAGCCATGAATCGGTTGCCAATAGAAATCCTGTCTTGACGACAGGATTTCTATTGTCGAATTCTTAGAAATAGAGCGGAGGACCTGTCAATTGCTTGACTGATCCTCCTGGAAAGTGAGTGTGTAAGTGAGTGGTGGGCGAAGATGGATTCGAACCACCGAAGGTATAAACCAGCAGATTTACAGTCTGCCCCATTTGGCCACTCTGGTATTCGCCCTATTGCGAATGCAAAGTTAACAATTAATTTTGAATCCGCAAAATATTTTTCACTTTTAATCNNCGTTTAATNCNTCGATTTAATCGCTTCTTAATAATGAGCCTAAAAATATAGCTGACCGAAATAATAGAGTATGAGATAACCGGTCAATGAATTTCGGAGGTTGGCAAGGGCTTTCGATATGTGGTAGTGAACCGTGTGGGGACTGATATTATATCGTTCGGCTATCTGCTGATAACTCAACCCTTCAAAGTGTCTTAGTCGCAATATGGTGCGCTGAGGTTCCGGGAGATTNTTGATTGCTTCCAGTANCCTAATGTCGGTTTCAATTTCANCCTCTACACTTTCGGTGGTGNCGGTNTCTTCCCCTTCATTACTNCGGGANAGGTATAATCTTTCGCGCACACGCCTCCTTAANATATCAGTAGTGGCGTTGCGCGTCATCCTGTACAGATAGGCGTCGACCGACTTAATCTGCGTGGCNGCAGCNCGTTGCTCCCAAAGATTGACAAAAACAGTATGAGCCACATCCTCNGCATCTTCCCGGCAACCAAGCAGCGAATTTGCGAACGCAACNATCCTTCCGGCATAACGCTCATAAAAGTAACGTAATGCCGTTTGACTCCCTTTNGCGAGCTTTTCAAGGTAGACAGATTCGGTCGTGTTTCTATGTTCAGATAGGTCCAACATACTTAATGAACTTCAAATTTAAGGAATTTTTTTAAGCTGCGATATAGAAATTTATAGAAAATATTTCATTAACATATTTTTATTAATTTTTACTAATTTTAATTAAATTCAGACTGACCGAATNCNTTCCTTCTACGTCTATTTAGTAATATTTNATCTNNANAANTANCCNTNAATNTTAAACAATAATTAACTTAATACTACCTAAATTTCATCATCATGAAGAAAACGATTATGCTTTGTCTGTCTGTTTTTCTGCTGTGTATAGGAGTCGCGGCGTGCTCAGACAACGATGACAAAGAACTTGTAGAAGGAGTGTACCTCTACGCCAAAACAATCGAGTGCGCTTACGANGCCGGCGAGCAGTCNGTGACAGTAGCCGCAACTACAGACTGGACCGTATCGAGCGATTCCGAGTGGCTTACAATCAGCGTCAACAACGGATCTACCGGTTACACTGCTGTNAATGTCAGCTGGACTGAAAACACTCAAGAGGAGGANAGAATAGGAACACTCACTTTTTCAGCCGGTAAGTATCAGGAAAAACTCGTAGTTACNCAGACCGCTAAATAATATTCCCATTGAAGTTGTTTAAACAACTTTATTAACACGATGGCAATGAATCAGAAGTCACTTAAACATTTACAAGAATATCTTGAAAACAAGGGGGATCAAACTGATCCGGATCTGGAGATNCAACTTCTCGAGTTATGGGAGGAGGGAGCATCAGCCGTGCCATCGGAAAATTTATGGAATAGAATATCACATTCAACCGGAGGGAAGTCTCNTATCGGTCGACGATTCAGATTTTTCAAGTATGCAGCGGCAGCCGTAGTTGCAGCTGTCATGTTCGCCGGNGGGTATTATTACGCTTCCGNNAAAGCNGGNGNAGANAATATCCCCGATGAAAANTATGTGCTGATAACAGCCGATGGGAGTGTNGGAAACTTNACACTCCCCGACGGCACCAACGTNTGGCTGAACAGCCGCAGTAAACTTGAATACGGATCGGACTTTTCCACCAATAGAATTGCCACTCTGACCGGCGAGGGATATTTTGATGTCAAACACGACGCCAGACATCCGTTCCGACTCGAAATGGATAAAATAGAAGTCGAGGTATTAGGCACAAAGTTTGATGCCAGATGCTATCCGGATGGATCCTACGAGGATGTTGTGCTCCGCGACGGAAGCGTGAGCGTGACCACACGTCAGTCAGATGAGGTTTTAGCCACATTGAAACCCAATGAGCGATTGGTCTACAACCCGACGGATGCACAAGGGATTGTGTCAGATGCGAATGCTGAGAATTACTGTCGCTGGATGCACGATAGACTGGTATTCAGCAATATGCCTTTAGAGGATATTATCATAAATCTTGAAAGGAAATATCAGGTAGAGATTGAAATAAAGGATAATAATCTGAAGCATCGGCATTTCTCACTTACCGTTTCTCACGAGCCTCTCGCAGATGTGATCGGTGTAATCAGTGCGCTCACCAAACGACGTGCGCGCTTTGAATCGCAGAATTCCATAATTCTCGAATAAGTAAAGTAAACTAATCTACCATTATTTAACGAACAATTTATCATGAATCTTAACCTTAGAAGCTTATCAGTTCTCAGGCGATCTCTTATCGCATTAGCGCTGTGTATGCTCGGGTGTTTAAGCTCTATGGCTCAGACCCCCACAGTAAGTGTCGACGTAAAAAACGCGACAGTTAAGGAGCTCCTTCAGGCGATCGAGGCCAACAGCCCCTACACCTTCGCTTACGCCGATGCCGAACTGCCTGCACGCAAAGTAACCGTACAGGCAAAAGATAAAACCGTGCAGCAGATTCTTGCCCAGTATCTTCCGGAGATGAAGATGGACCTTAAAGGCACTAAAATTGTGCTTACCGCCATCGGTGGGAAGAAAGCCCCCGCAACATCTCAAAAAACTTCGACACATCAGGTGAGCGGTGTCGTTGTTGACGAACAAGGTGAACCGCTCATAGGTGCTACAATCCTTGTGGAGGGCACCACTCAAGGCACCTCTACGGATTTTGACGGCAACTACACCCTGAACGTATCCGGCACTCCCACGCTGCGTGTGAGTTATGTAGGCTACAACGGTGTATCCGTCAAACTCAAAGAGGGACAGACNCAGGCTAATATCAAATTAACCTCCGCCATCAACGAACTTGAGGATGTGGTCGTGGTNGGTTACGGTGTCCAGAACCGTCGCGACGTCACCACTTCCATAACACAAATCAAGAGTGAGGATTTTGCNACAGCACCCACTTCCGACTTCCGCGACGCTATGGCGGCGAAGATGCCCGGTGTGCAGGTATTNAGTCTCGGTGGCGATCCGGAAGGTAATGTGAGCGTGCGTGTACGAGGCATTCAGTCAGCCACCTCCGGCAACGACCCGTTATACGTAATCGACGGCGTGCCTTGCGACTCCCGCGTATTTGCCAACCTCGAAAGCAGCGACATCGAGAGCCTCGAAGTGCTCAAAGATGCATCAGCAGCCGCTATCTACGGTAGCCGAGGTTCCTGCGGTGTTGTTATTATCACCACCAAACGCGGTAAAAACGAAAAAGCAACCGTAACNTACGATGGTATGGTAGGCTTCTCAAACGTATCAAAAAAGATTGAGATGCTGGATGCTTACGAATTTGCAACCATGTATGCNGAAGCCCGCAACGGCGCTCTNCTTGCAGAGGTAAAAGGTTCAAGCATAGATATGCCGAACGCAACCCGNCCTCAGACCTATCAGCGAATTGATCCCATCATTCAGGCNTACCTGCAGGATAAAACCGGAACGCTCACCAACACAGACTGGCAGGATGAGATTTTCCGCACAGCCGTAACAACCAAGCACAGCGTAGGTGTCAGCGGTTCAACCAAGAATATGAACTACTATGCCACNCTTAANTACCTCTACCGAGAGGGCACAATTATCAATTCAGATTTCCANCGTTACGGTGTCCGCGTGAATCTTGACGGCAAGCGCGGCAACTTCAAATGGGGTGTAAATCTGAGTCCCAACTACTCACAGAACAANCAGGTATCGGCCGACGCCCAGTATAACGGCGATGGCGTTATCGCTTCAGCCCTGATGTGCGCTCCGATCTTCTCTCCTTACCTTAGTAACGGGTCGTACAACTGGGATATGAACGGTCTGTTACGTATCCAGACATGGGATGGCCAGCTAAACGAGGTTCTCAACCCTGTGGCGCTCGCAAATGAGATTACCGACAGAAGCAAGAAAACCAACATTCTCGGTAATGCCTACGCCTCCTATGAATTTATCCCCGGACTGGAATACCGAATCACTTTAGGTGCGGATATCTACAACTACCAGCGCAATTATTACCGTCCTTCATATCTCCCCTTGCGTGGATATAAGTATTATGATTCCCCCACGCAGCCGGAGGCTAAAGCACAGACCAACAACTATTATCACTGGACAATCCAGAATATGCTCAGCTACAACCACACGTTCGGCGATGACCACAGACTTAGTGCCGTGGCTGCTTACGAGGCTGAGAAGGANTCNGTGAACACAATGGTTCTTACCGGTAAAGGAACCGTAGGCGACGATAAGATCCGCACCACCAAGGGTGTCACCATCGATCCGGATGCATCGTACGACAATGCCTATGGTTATACGTTTGAGTCTTGGTTGGTGCGTGCATCATACAGCTACGCCAGCAAATATATGATTTCTGCCTCTATCCGTGGCGACGGCAGCTCACGATTCGCTCCCAACACCCGCTGGGGATATTTCCCCGCCGCTTCAATCGGCTGGCGCATTAACGAAGAGAAATTCATGCGCAACACNGCCTCTTGGCTTAACGACCTTAAACTTCGCGCAAGTGTGGGTCAGACNGGTAACGCTCAGATNGGAAACAACGAATATCTCGCGCTTTATACCAAGAACAGCATCGATCTCGGCGGAGGTCTCCAGACTCAATATTATCCCTCAAAGTTGGCTAACAANGAGCTCGGCTGGGAGAAAAACACTCAGTGGAACGTAGGTGTGGACTTGACAGCATGGAACGGCTATCTCGGCTTTACCGGTGAGCTCTATCTCTCCAAGACATCAAATATGCTCTTCGATGTTCCCGTATCTCAGGTATCGGGTGTGACCACATCCAAGGTGAATATCGGTGCGATGGAAAACAAAGGTGTCGAGCTTCAACTCTCATCACGTCACGCCTTCGGCGATTTCAGCTATAACTTCTCCGCGAACTGGACTCTTAACCGCAATAAAGTGACTGCACTCGGTGACAACAACGCCGACATTATCAAAACTTCAAGTTACTCAGGCGCTTATTATCTCACCCGCGTAGGTCAGCCGGTAGGTTGCTACTACCTCATGGTGCAGGATGGAATCTTCCACAACCAGGAGGAACTTGACAGCTACCCTCACTTCGATGTGACTCAGGTAGGAGACTTCCGCTTCGTGGATGTTGACGGCAACGGTGTGATCGAGGCAGACAACGACCGCGCCATTGTCGGTAATTACATGCCTGATTTCTATTACGGATTCTCTTTCAACCTCGGTTACAAAGATTTTGACCTTACCGCAAACTTCCAGGGTGTATACGGAAATGAGATTCTCAACCTTGAGCGTCGTTATCTCCTCAACATGGAGGGTTCTTCCAACATGATGAAAGAATCGCTCAATCGCTGGCCATACGGAAACCTGAACCGAGCTACACGCAAGAGCACGGGACGTAACGGTGCAAGTACATCGACATTCCACCTTGAGGATGGTTCTTACCTTCGTTTGCAGAACCTCAGCTTAGGTTACACACTTCCCGCCAAACTTACACGCCGCGCCGGCATCAGCAAAGTTCGCGTGTACTTCCAGGCCAATAACCTCTTCACCATCACTAAATATAGCGGTTATAACCCCGAAGTCAACAAGCGTGCAGACAACGCGCTTACTCCCGGTGAGGACTACTGCTCATACCCTTTGAGCCGCTCATTCAATATCGGGCTTAACGTCACTATCTAAGAGTATGTNTACTTTTAACTAATAATACTCTAAAAATTCAAACTACTTAGAAACTATAAATCATGAATATATCATACCGTTCAATACTGGGAATTGCAGCAGGATGCGGACTGATGCTCTCCACTGCATCCTGTAGTCAGGATTTCCTTGAGCAGTATCCCAGTAATAGCATTACAGAAGGTAACTTCTACCAAAATGACAACGACTTCGATCAGGCTGTGCGTGGATGCTATGCTCAGGTAAAGTCAAATATAAGCTTTCACCGCGACGAGCTCACTTACAGAGGCGATGAGAGCAAGCAGACCGCNATGGCGGTGTCCACCCAAGACCGTTACGATATTGACCACTTTCAACCTATAGCCAATAACGGCATAGTAAGCGATCTTTGGAAGAAAAGCTACAATGGCATCTATCGTTGCAACGATGTGCTTGTGCACTTAAACGGTCGCTCCGACATCCAGAATGCCGGTCTTTATCGCGGGGAATGTCTGTTTCTGCGNGCATGGCACTACTTTACACTCTATCGTGTGTTCGGTGTAGTACCNGTGACAAAAACAGTTGTCGCACCCGCCGATGCAAAGAACATAGCACGCTGCACTGAGGCCGACATGTATAACATGCTTGTTGAGGACCTGACCGAGGCAGCCGCTAACCTTCCGGCTACCCCCGGCAGTGAGAAAGCGCGCGTAACATCTATGGCAGCTCAGACCTTGCTTGCTAAAGTTTACCTCACATTCGGCAAGAAGACGGAGGCCGCTCAGGTATTGGAGAAAGCCATGACTAACAAATATTATGGTCTTGAAACCAACACCGGCAGAGTGTTCGATACCGGCAACAAGATGAATAAAGAGATAATATTTGCAATTTACTATAATAAGACTAACGATTCAGGTCACGGTTATTGGTTCAGCACTTCCACCAACGTGGAGGCAGACATCGTGAATCCTACCATGGAGTTTAAGGCAATCTACGACAGAAACGCCGATAACCGCATAGGTCTTATCACCAATTACACCAAGGTAGGCAACCTGTATGTGATGCAGAAATGGTTCGACACTTACGATGCAATCTACACTACCGTGGTGGGTAACGACTTCCCTCACTTGCGCTATGCCGATGTGGTGCTGATGTACGCAGAGGCTGTGGCTCCTACCGACATGACAACTGCCCTCAAGTATCTCAACATGACCCGTGAACGCGCAGGTCTGCCCAACCTTACAAGCGAGGATGTGCCCGACATGAAGACATTCACTAATGAGCTTGCCATGGAGCGCGGTCGTGAGTTTGCTCTGGAGGGTCAGCGCTGGTTCGACCTCGTGCGACTTGGTCTGGCTGTGGAATATTTCACCGGGTTGGGTTATAACATCGACACCAACGACCTTCTTTTCCCCCTTCCTCAGGATCAGCTGGAGATCGTGAACAACCCCAATATTCTTTGGCAGAATCCGGGCTATTAATCACTTAGAAGAATTAAAGATATGAACAAGATAATAAGTTATATATGTTTGGCGCTGCTTGCGGTAACAATGACCTCATGCTGGGAAGAGGTGGACTATAAGGCAGGTTCGGCGCGTCATCAAGTTGTGGAGTTGAAGGCAATACCCGGCGATGAAGAGGCAGAGCTGCAATGGTCCATGCCCGAGGGTTGGAATCCTACTGACTTCCTGATCTCTTATACCGACGAAAATAACGAAAACGTCAAGATTTATACCGGTGGTGAGATGACATATCTTTTACCGAACCTCTCAAACGGTATAAAATACACCTTCGGGGTTCAGGCCGTTTATGGTGATATTATCTCTCAGATGGTAGAGGTGGTCTGCACTCCCGCAACCGCCCGCTTCCCCTTGAATGATTACAGTTTCGAGAGCGGAAGTGAATGCATCATTATGTCATGGGTTAAACCCGGAACATCTGTTACAGGCTATAAAATCACATATTATCAGGAGGCAACTCCCGAGGAGCGTAACACAGTGGAACTTCCCGCCGATGCCAACGATTATGTGATTGAAGGCCTCACCAACGATGTCAATTATATCGTGGAGGTTATTGCCGTATATCCCAAGGGAGATTCAGCAGTGGTTTCAGAGCGCGTCATGCCAACGGAGGGTATCCCTTACTTCATCAGCGCTACAAACGCAATAGTAGGACAGCCGGTGACATTTACCTTCAACCGTGAGGGACGCCCGGCGGCAACAGATGTAACCTGGACCTTCCCCGACGGAAAGCAGTTGAAGGGCGACATTGTAACCTATCAATTCAGTAGCGCCAATGCGGATTCCAAAGTTGTGCTGAGCGCCAACACCGGTGCTAAGGTGCAGACATGGGATGTGTATCTCAATGTTCGTGAGTTTGGAGTACTCAACGACGTATGGGTGCAGGACGGCACTGCCTACAATGGTTTCAAGGGCACTGCTCCGGTATTCTCTCCTGATGGCAACACCGTATACATCATCACCTTCAACAAGGTCGCAGCCCTCTATGCGTTTGACCTCACAACCGGCGAACTCAAATGGACCTATACTCCCGCCGAGAAGAGCGGCAGCTACAATATGCTCACCGTTAACCCCGTAAGCGGAGATATCTACTATGGCACGCAGAGTGCGGGACAGTTCTATTGTGTAACTCCCAACGGTCAGCTTAAATGGCAATTCAAGGGCGCACAAAGCATGCAGGCCGCCGCTCCCGCTGTCAATGCTGACGGTTCTATGGTCTATATCAACGATAACGGCGGTAATATCTTTGCCATCAATGCAAATTCCGGCACTCAGGTATGGNCAACAACGGTAGCCGGACAAGGCTCCGGTATTCTCGTTAACGGCAATGAACTTGTTGTCGGCAACCAGAATGCTACTGCGGTTAACTTCCTCAACATCACTACCGGCGAGATCATCAAGTCGATCAAATTTGCCAAGGGCATGACCGAAATCACCGGTTTTGCCGTAAGCAACGACCGCACCAAGGCATACGTTCCCCATAAGGGTGGCGCCATGAGTCTTATCGACCTCAACACTCATGAGGTGATTGTTAAGGAATTTTCAGTTGGAGGCAACGACCTTTACGAGCCTATCGTAGCACCGAACGGCGACGTGTTTGTAGGCTGCAAGGATTCAAATGCTTATCTTATCGACGGCTCTCTCTCGACTGTGAAAAAGACTATCCGCGTGTCGCAGGCTCCCGACGGTCAGAACAACCTCTATAACTATTCTCACCCGGTGGTTGACGATCAGAACCGCTATATGATTACATCCGGTCANCTTCAGAATCAGAGTATCATTGTTGATGCCCAGGGTAATATTATAGAACAATGGCAGGATGCCGGTGCCAATCAGAAGCAGATGGGAGGTAATAACTTCATCAACGGTATCCTCTTCTCCGCNTACATCGGAGCTAACGGTGAGAATGGTAAATTTATCGGTAGATATGTAGGTGGCAACCGTGCATCTTCATGGAGTTCACACGGTGGAGACATCTGCGGAAGCTGCTGTGTTAGATAAAGACTTTATTACCGGGAACTCCTGCCATGCACAGGGGTTCCCGACAACTCAACCTATTAAAGAATATATACATGAAACTAAATAAGATTATCTTCTCACTCTGCGCTCTTTCCACTTCCATAGTGGCAACAAGNTGCAAGAGTGATGACGACACGGCTATCATAGATCTCGGCGCCAAGACCAGCATCACACTCGAAAGATATTATAATGACAGTGGCGCCACTACCGTAGCGACATGGGGTGCGGATCAGCAGGGCGCGATTTTCGTAGCCGGAAACGGAAGCGCAGAGGTAAGTTATGCATCTCCGATCACCCCGGGNTCTTCAAAATCGCTGTTCATGTTTCAAGTTCAAGGGGCACGCAATGCCGAATCTACCGTTGTAGGTTTCTATCCCTCCACAGCCAACGTNAGCGGAGAGGGACACACGGTGAAGTATAACACTCCGGTGTTGCAGACGGGCGTGGTNTCTCCNCTTCTGNTGGGATACACCACTTGCCGCATCACCGGTTACGAGGGTGTGGATTTAAGTTTGAAACAGGCNTACGCCACACTTATGGTTAGTGTCGANCGCGGNAATTACAGTGTGAAATCGGTAACTGTCGATGGAAACGGAGTGAATATTGCCGGAAACACCACTCTTGACCTGCAATCGGGAATTACTTCTGCTGAATCATCTTCAATAACCGTGACTCCCGCAGTGCCGGTAAATTGCTCCGGTGAATCTCAGAAGATAGCCGTTCTTCTCGCTCCGGTTGAGCTGGAGAATGGTTATACCGTCAAGATCAACACGACCGATAATAANGTTCTGGAATATAACTTCACTGAGGCTGTAAGTCTTGAATCGGGCGAACTCTACAACACTGCTCAGATTGTAGATGCCGATCAGAAGAGCATCATCTTCTGCGGCTCCAACAAAGTGTATATGGTGAATCCCGATATGGCGATGGGTGGCACATATCATGGCGGAGTCACATGGGAGTGGAACGCCGAGGATATCAAAGATGTNCTCGGTCTGGCTGCCAACAGATGCAACCATATCGACGACGCCAAGCCTCTGGANAANGGCTCCAAGTTGCTTATCACAAGCTCTTACAACTGGACCGTGCTTCTTGACGTGGCAACCAAACAGCCGCTCTTCTTTGCCACTAATACTCCCGGAGCGCACTCTGCTGAAATGCTTCCCGGNAATAAAGTTGTTGTGGCATGCTCTGANAATGGCGATAAGTTGCAGATTTACGATATCAGTAAGAATAATGAGATTCTGTTCAGCACACCTTTAACGTCGGCTCATGGTGTTGTCTATATCCCCTCAACCGACAGATTATATGCNATCGGAGGTCAGGCACTGAATATNTACAAATTAGTGGGCATGGACACCAACAAACCAAGTCTCGAACTCGAAACAAGCGTAAAAACACCCAAAGCCGGTCTTCATGACATGTATCTTGTAGATAGCAACACGCTCACAATTGCAGGCCGCGGATGCTACCTTTACGACATTGCCAACAACTCCTTCAAGGAGATGACGCAGTTCTCCGCATCAACCGCATTGAAGAGCGTGAACTACAATGGCGAGACGGGCGCTTGCTGGTATACCGATGCCACCACACCGGAAGGCACACAGACCTGGAGCACACAGACACTTCATTACTCAACAAATGTGATGGGAGCTTCCGATGCCGGCACAATCAAAGTTCCGGATATGGATGTCTACAAAGTTCGCGTACTTAAATGGTAAAGAATAAATAAGGTAAAAAAGGTAACATTTAGATTGTAGAGCTGGGGCTGCCGATAGCTGAAAACGCTATGGCAGCCCCACTTTACTTCTATTAATTAGGAATTAGTTTGTCAGCCGAGTTTGGCGCTGGCCTCGCGGATGCGGCGCATGGCTTCGCGGATGTTGTCTTCGGAGGTGGCGTATGAGAGGCGGAGATAGCCGGGCGCGCAGAAAGCGGCACCATCTACTGCTGCGACGTGTGCCTCTTCAAGCAGATACATCACATAGTCGCCGCTGCTCTTGATTTCGCGATCGCCATAGCGTTTGCCGATATACGCTGAAACTTCCGGGAAGAGGTAGAAGGCTCCGTCGGGCTTATTCACCACCCAGCCGGGGATCTCTTTTGCAAGTTCCACGATGAGGTCGCGACGACGTTCAAACGCACGACGCATATCCTCCACACAATCCTGCGAACCGGTGTAGGCAGCCTCCGCCGCTTTCATGGCGATCGAAGAGACTGAAGATGTGTACTGCCCCTGAAGTTTGATGATACCTTTTGCGATTGCCAATGGAGCTGCAATCCAGCCGATACGCCAGCCTGTCATGGCGTATGCCTTCGACACACCGTTCACTATCATCATGCGGTCGCGAAGGCTCTCGAACTGAGCTATGCTCGGCGCGCCTCCGACATAGTTGATATGCTCATAGATGTCATCGGCAAGAATAAGGACATGAGGGTGACGCTCCAGAACTGCCGCCAACGCCGCGAGTTCGGCACGGGAATATACGCTGCCGGTAGGATTCGACGGGGAGTTGAACATAACCACGCGACTGCGGGGAGTGATCGCAGCCTCAAGCTGCTCGGGAGTGATCTTGAAATTCTGCTCTACGCCTGCGTAAACCGGCACCACCTTACCTTCGGCAAGTTTCACCATATCCATATAGCTTACCCATGCAGGCACGGGGATGATCACCTCATCGCCGGGGTTGACAGTGGCAAGAAGAGCATTGCAAAGCTCCTGCTTCGCACCGTTACCCACCACAATCTGCTCGGGAGCATAGTCCACGCCATTCTCGCGACTGAGTTTCTCACTGATAGCCTTACGCAGCGTCATATATCCCGGCACGGGGGGATAGTGCGTATAGTTCTCATCAATGGCAACCTTTGCTGCCTCCTTGATGAAATCGGGGGTATTGAAATCGGGCTCACCGATCGACATATTTATCACATCGATTCCGGCGGCACGTAACTCCGCACTCTTTTGCGACATTGCCAGCGTTGCTGACGGCGTGAGATTGTTGATTCTCTCCGAAATAAAATCCATAACCGTTGATAGAGTCTTGTTATTGTTTTATACAAAATTACGCTTTCCCCGCGTAATCACATTACTTTTGTTGCGAAATTACAAATTTTCCGCCTCTCCCACAAAAATTATCACAATTTTTGTAAATAAGTTTTCGCGATAATTAGATTTTGTTGACAATCCCGGACGGAACGTTCTGGGGCTGCGAAAGCAGATACGGAACTCGCTCTATGCCGTGGCATAGACGCTGAACGAGCGGAAAAACGCGGAATTATAATTTAGGGCTTACTTAACATTAGTACGGACATTCGCCATTAGAAACATCATTATTTTATATATTTCAGTAATTTTAAAACAAATTCAACTATATTTTTAAGTTTATTTGTATATTTCAACAATTAAACATATCTTTGGCGGAAATAAATTAACCTTAACATTCACAAACCCATTCTTACCATGAAACTAAGTAGTGAAACAATATATCGTGTGCTAATACCAGTATGGGCCGCAAATATCAAATTTCAGTCCGACAAATGGCAATAATATGATATTCTGGGATTTTATATTATAAATTACGATTAAAGTGCTTTAAATATGAGATATATTATCTATCAAATATTTTTATACACCATATTTTGTGTATGTATGTGTAGTTGTGACCCCACTACCAGTTATAATTACATAATTAACAATAGATCTTATCAAAATTTATCCATCATATTTTATCCTGAAGAAAATCCGCTAACACCCAGCCCTGATGTCAAAGAATATACTTATGGGACTTTAAACGGTCACTTATATTGGATTAGCTATGTTGGTAATG
The DNA here is from genome assembly GCA_014802175.1 of Bacteroides sp. Classification (GTDB taxonomy): domain Bacteria; phylum Bacteroidota; class Bacteroidia; order Bacteroidales; family Muribaculaceae; genus Lepagella. The sequence continues at coordinate 74 of JAAVCU010000020.1, read as the reverse complement.
AAAGTGATTTGATAGACTATCCTATCAAATCACTCAATCTTAACGCCGGAGAATCTCTGAATTTTTTTGAATTA
>JAAVCU010000019.1:17086-32755 GCA_014802175.1 Bacteroides sp. | reverse complement strand
GGCTTTATAGGTTTCTGCTGTTCTTAACTTCCCATTCTTAATAAACCGATCAATTAGCGTTTCTGTGAAGTTGAACAGCGTGTATTCTTTATTATAGAGTATGAACTCCTCTACTAATTCCTCAACAGTATATGGTAATCCGGAATTGTCGTAGCTGGATATTATTCGCATAAGCCGGCTAACATCACGTTTTATACCATCTCGTATTCCTAACAGATGTTTATAGCGGCGCATTCCAGGGTTGCACTTAACCATTGCCCTCTTTTCATCCCATTCGTCGTTCAGTACTCTGTAATCAGTAAAATGCTGACGCACTTTCCGATCCTGAATAATTTGATAATAGATCGTGCCCTCCCTATCTGTCGCGACCGAAGGACGGAATTTTACTTTTATCGAAGCCATAAAAAAATTTTTTCCTTCGATAAAATTAATATGTAATCGGCAATATCAGTGGAGGCGAATGAAATCGGTGACCTCTGCCATAACCTCAGGAGAGAAGGTCTCTTCTATCGAACGGTATTCGTCGGTGTAACCGGTCTGAGCCTGGTGCATCAGATGATTCAGCAAATCTGGAGAATCAAGATAGCGCGAGCATTCCACTTACCAATCCATGGGTCACTTTCTTAAAACTCACACTTATATTCATTAACCTTCGGTGTGGAAATTGGTGAAAGCAGCACGCTCCTGTTCGGGGAGGCCGTCAGCTTCTTTGGCCATCTTTATGGCTTTGAGCATAAACGCCATGTTCTTGCCAAGGTTGCGCATGGTCTGCAAGCCCTCTTTGTCGTCCTCGACATCTTCTGCTGTAAACCCATGCACTTCGTTCCAATATGTGCTTGACACAATCGGCATCGCGCTGATTGTGAAATATTTGTTAATCTCATCAAAGGCGGATGTGGAGCCGGCACGACGTGACGATACAACTGCCGCTCCAACTTTCATGGTCTTATCGACTATGCCGGACGTGCTGTAAAACAAACGGTCGAGAAATGCGAGCAGCTGTCCGTTGGAACCGGCATAATACACCGGACTGCCTACCAGCAGACCATCGGCCTCAGCCAATTTCGGTGCAGCTTCATTTACCACATCATTGAATACGCATCGACCATTCCTTCTGCAGAAATTGCAACCGATGCAGCCGCGTACATCTTTATTACCTATATTTATGCGCTCCACCTCAACACCATTCGCCTGCAAGGTCGTTTCAACCTCACGCAAACCACGATCCGTACATCCGTTAAGATGCGGACTTCCATTAACAACCAATACTTTCATAATTATATCTTTTTGTAATTATTCGAATAACTTCTTTATCTGAATAACCGCGTATTCTGAGATTTAGTTCAGATTTTTTATTAACTTTGCGGTGTAAAGTTGTTTAATCGCGTGGATAGTGTTCCAAACCTAAAAATCATGAAACTGAGAGCTTTTTCTATCATAGCTGCTTTAGCAATCTACGCCTCCGCTTTCGGCGAACGCAAAGCTGCTCAAATATCATACGACACTCCTGATCGTTGCTTCGCAAAAATCTCCTATCCTGACGATTCCATCAGTCATCCGGTTGTGGTGTGGTTCCATGGTGGCGGTCTCACGGGTGGTAAAGCCAAAATCCCGGCAGAACTCAAAGATACCGAGTATGTTATTGTGTCTGCGGAATACCAACTCCTGCCCGATGTGGAGATCGACACCTGTATCGACAATGCAGCCAAGGCAATCACCTGGGTTTTCAACAACATCGAGCAATATGGCGGCGACCCTTCCAAGATATTCATTGCCGGACACTCCGCCGGAGGATATTTGGCAAGTATGGTAGGACTCGACAAATCCAGGTTGGCGAAATATGACATTGATGCAGATAAAATCGCGGGTATCATACCTTTCAGCGGTCAAGCCATCACCCACTATGAATGGCGCAAAATCGACAAAGGTTTTTCTCCCTTGAAGCCTACTATCGACGAACACGCACCCCTCTATTATGTACGCCCTGATGCACCTCCATATATCATCATCAGCGGCGACAGGGAATTGGAGCTATATGGTCGATATGAGGAGAACGCATACCTCTGGCGTATGCTCAAACTTGTAGGTCATCCCTATGTCGAAATCTATGAATTGGATGGCTACAATCACGGGCAGATGGTGCATCCCGGCTTCCATATCCTCAAAAATAATATCAAAAAGATTCTTGAGAACAATGAAAAGTAATTCCGACGAATGAAAATTAGTAAAAATATCAAGGAGGAAGAGATAGAAGCCATATTCTTAGCTGAAAGGAACGAAGAGCAGCAAAAGATACTGTCACGCTTCTTCAAGACCGGCAAAGGTGAGTATGGTGAGGGAGACCAGTTTCTCGGCATCAGAGTCCCGCGAACACGCGCCATAGTTAAAGAAGCGAAATTACGCATAGAATTTAAGGAGATCGGCAAGTTACTCGACAGCCCTTGGCACGAAGTGAGGCTATGCGGATTCCTTCTCTTGGTTGAGGAGATGAAAGCAAATCTACCAAGAAAGTCCGATAAGGATACAATTGTGAAAGATAATGCACGAAAAGAGATTGCAACATACTATCTGGCAAACGCCCGGAAGGCCAACAACTGGGATCTCGTGGATCTATCGTGCGAGTATATCATCGGGCCATATCTCAGATTAAACACGCCGCAGGATTATGGTATTCTTTATCGATTGGCAGAGAGCGATAACCTCTGGGAGCAACGCATAGCAATCGTCACCACACTGGATCTGATTCGCAACGGAATCTTCGAGCCCACTTTGCTCTTGGCCGACAAGCTGAAATGCCATCACCACGATCTAATACATAAAGCTATCGGCTGGACTCTACGCGAAATCGGGAAACGAGACAAAGAGACACTCCTGGATTATCTGGAGAAAAATTATGCCTCTTTACCGAGAACCACCCTACGCTACGCCATAGAACGCTTTCCGGAACCGGAACGCCGCTTCTGGCTCACCCGCAAGCTATAATTCCATAAGTAAGTGAGAAAAATAAATGAACAAATAAAAGGAAGTTATTTTTGAGATGATTTGAGTGCGGAATGAAGGAGCATAGCGCGCTATGCAACTGAATGACAAGTTCAAAGCATCCAAAAAGAACGAGTTTTATTGTTCAAGTTTTTCTTACTACATATATCGTTTTATTTTTAGAACTTACTTATTACTTAAGTGATCGGTTACGATCTATAATCTTCACGAACGATTCGGGAAGTCGCACATTATAGAGATCACGAGCCTCGTCAAACAATGGGGCTATCTCCTCATCTGTGAAGCCGGCAATGCCGCACCCGATTCGCGTTACATAGAATGTGTTCTGATCCCATTCGCGCGCAAGATTTATGAACTCATCTACGTATGGCTTGATAGTCTCCACGCCTCCCTGCATTGTCGGAATGGCGTATGACTGCCCTTGCAGTCCCACTCCCTGTCCCCAGACTGCGCCGAATTTATCGTAAGCCACCCGGGCTGCGCCACCGGCGTGCCGACCTTCAAGATTACTTCCGAAAACAAAAATCTCATCCTCTCCCAACTTTGTGATATTCTCCGGTGTAAACTTCAATCCCATAATTTTAGAAAATTAATAATTAATGATTAATAATCCAGCTAACCATTTTAAAGTTAGATTATTTAAGCGTATTCAATCCATTCTTGGCAACTTATTCTTATCAAAATTTGCCATAAATATAATAAACATAAATATAATAAAAAAGAAGATTCTATGACGCAATTGTCGCAGAATCTTCTTAAACAACTTACTTTTCTATAACTTTTGACTGATCAGGCTTTAACCTTGGTAAGCATTACCTTGGAATCGGCCGTTGCCAGTACACTGTGCGGAACATTCTCTCCCATCAACAGGAATTCTCCGGCACGCAGGGTGTGCTGACGATCAAGCATTGTGAACTCTATCTCCCCTTCAAGCACACACACCATCACCTCCGCTGGAGCCGTATGTGTGTCGAGTCTCTGACCGGCCTTGAAGGCTATCAACGACACTCCACCATTGGCATTTGAAAAGATATTTCTAAACTGCACATGATCATTTGCGACCTCAACCTGAGATGCAACTTCGTGCACTTCTCCAAACTTATAATCCGTGTTAATCATAGTTTCTATTTTTTAATAATTTTAAAGTGCCCTTACTATCATATCCTCGAGTTCTGCCTCCGACTTTCTTCCGCTCTCGCGCATAAGCTCCTGACCCTCCTTGAAGAGGATATAGGTGGGGTATTCGCGGATTTTATACTTCAACTTAAGTTCTCCATCGAACGAATCGTCCACACGCTCTATGCGCGCTTTTCCGTCGTACTTCGACTTCAGTTCCTCAACAAGATGCTTCACTTCTACCGCATCCTGATTTCCGGCGTGCATAAACACTGCCAACGTAGGAATACTTTCCTTTACGATTTCATCAATCTTTTTCATAATCAATTTGTGTTTTTCATATTCTATCAATAAAACGCCCCACTCAGCCTGAAGGTTTACCGGATTCCATGAACTGCATCATCTTTTTATCCCCTATTGGAGATCATTTTTTGCAATTCGCACAGACTCCCTTTAACATGAAGTTCACGGATTTCACCTCATAGCCGTCAGGAATATCAACCGCCGGCAGGACTATGTCGTTGAGGCAATATACCGACCCGCATTTCACACAATAGAAGTGGGCGTGCTGATCCGACGCGGAGTGCTCTCCGTCGCTATGACATAGTTCATATTTCAATGAACGACTTCCATCCTCCAACACGTGCACTATCTCTTTCTCAGCGAAAAGTTCAAGCACGCGGAAGATACTTGCCTTATCCATCGGAGACAATGCAATCTCCAAATCCGCAAGGCTCACCGGATGAGTGGTTTTAATCAACTCCCTCATCACCAGTATACGATTGGCAGTAGGTTTGATACCCTTAGCCACCAACATTGCCTCAACACCTTCATTATCCATAGTTACCACTCCTTATTTGGGTATATAAAGCGGGCCAAGCCATATATGTAACGTCGGAATCCGGGGCGATAGTTCAACAGACGATCAAACCAGCCAAGATGAGGATTCACCAATTTCACCACATATCCTACATAGAACATGGCAAACAGAGTTCCGGGACCCACTACAGTCCTGGGCCACTGACCGAAAAAGTAATAACCGGAGATTACGGCCAGCACCACCAGTGTCGTGTCTACCATAATCTTCACTACCGGAAACGGTTTATCCGTTACCTTCGCAATGGCAACCTGAATCCCTTCACCGGGCATCGTTACCGAACCGCAGCGGATCTCCGTAGCAACGGCGCATCCAAGAATCGTCGCTCCCGACAATTGCGCTACAATCTGAGACAACAGCGATTCATACGATGAAAAATAAGATGTCAGCCACATGTTTACATCGAGAAGGCATCCGAACACAAACCCTATCACAAGCTGAAACAGCTGCAACGGCTCAAACTTGCGTCGCAACACCAGAATCTGCGCCACCACCAATATTACGTTCATAATATTGGTATATCCACCAATTGTAAATCGCGTAGCGAGACCCACCTCTCCTGCCAGACTGAACGACATCGGGATTGAAGAGATCACTCCGCTTCCCAGATTCGAGCGCACACAAAGTGCAACCCCGAAAGTCATAAAAAACATTGAAAGCAACAACAGAATATGTTGCCATACAAATCCTATAACCTTTTCTTTCTTAATCCTCATCTTTGTTTTTAATTGCAACTCATCCTCATCACAGCACTCTTACCGTAAACCGGACTGCACATCAGTAATCCAATATCAGAGGCACTTTATGTTCATCCGCAAACTTGACAGTTTGATACATGATAGAAAAAGCACACTGCGCCAAATCTTCTGTGCGATATTTCTCTATCTTAATTTCTTTCGTTTTACGTATAAGACCAAAGAAAGATTTTGATTCTTTACGTATCACCTCTATTTCCGGCTTATAATATTTGTCATTACGCCAAGAAAGAATAGTGGCTTCATCTGCTTGCCACATCTTCCGGTTCAATTCCTCCAATTCTTGTAGGAGCATTGAAACCGTAGAGAGGGTTGACTCCTCCCCTGTCGGCAATGATGCAATAAATAACACATTCTGTGGAATTGGCACCCACAACGAAACCTCCGACAGCAAAGAGGACACATTCTTCCGATGCATAGCGTTCTTTACTACCGGCTCCTCGTATGCGTCCCAACTGCTATCCACATATTCCGGGAAAGGGCTATCAGATAAACTGCAAGCATGCAATAGCATCAATGCTCCGAAAGCCTCCCAACCGGGGTTGTCGGTAAAGTACGCACTTCCCTCATTCTCATCCCAGAATGGAGCAGGAAGCGACGGATCAATCCCCGCAGCAATATGATCCCTCCACTCGCACACAGCCTTGTGGACCTCCTTTACCTCATCTTCATCTGTTTTCGGCTTAATTTCATTACCATTTCCATCCAGCGTAACGCACTTATAGCCTGCTTCTTCCGACAGTTGTTGAGTAATCGTATCCCAATCTCGGAGATAATAACGAGTTAATGACCCGGCATAAATATCTAATCCCATGACATCATGTATTTTTTGTCTTTGCTTATGCAAGTACCCCAAAGATACTGATTATTGATGAATATTACAAATCTTCCCAAACGATTCTCTTGTATTCTTTTGGAAAATTTACAGCGGACCTGTGAATTTTCTGACCGGGTTGCCACGCTCGAGATTGTCGTGCTTGCTCCATTGACGCGACTGCGAGGCGGCTACTGCCTTATCGTTTTGCTGACGTAGCTTCAACAGCAGCCGTTCTCTCGCAAGGACTTTGTTCTGCGACTGCGAGCGCTCCTCGGAACATTTCACCGACACTCCGGAGGGAGCGTGAATAGCGCGGACCGCAGTCTCCACTTTGTTGACGTTCTGTCCCCCCTTGCCTCCCGACCGGCAGGTTTCGTAACTTATGTCCGATTCATCAATCTGCAGCAGTTCAACTTCTTCGAAGAAACTAACTCCTACAAACCAATTGCTTCGTTTATGGGTCGGCCGGTACGGATTTTTGGTTGATCGCCACAGAATTGTGCCCTGCCAGCCTTTTACGGTTGACTGCGGGATTGTTTCATCAGTGGCGAATGTCATTGACATGAAGCACCCGTCAGCCTGATTGTGAGGTTCACTGTATGTAAGTTGCAGATTAGGGATTGTTTTTAGCATTTCGCGTGCCACGAGCGCCACGGCTCTGGCACATTCCACCGGTCCACGCCCGGCCGTTATCTGTACATAATGTTTCATTCGCTTCTTTTATATTGAGTTTCGGTTTTATCATGGCTATGACCTCCACAGTCGGACGGATAAGTTCAAGAATCTCCTCTGTAGACTTGTAAGCCATCGGCGACTCATCAAGAGTCCCCTCACACACCGATGTTGAGTAAACTCCGGTCATTGCATCTTCAAATTCACCCAACGATATTTGCTTTTTGGCTTGCGCCCTGCTCATGATGCGCCCTGCACCATGTGGAGCGGTGCCAAGCCACCGCTCATTACCTTTTCCGAGGCAGATAGCAATACCATCGCGCATATTGAACGGGATGGCCACCTTCCTCCCTTCCGATGCGTCAATAGCCCCCTTTCGCAACATCAGCTCCTCATCCTCAAGAGATATGTAATTATGAGTCGTAAATATAGACTCCATGCATTTGGCTTTACACAACTTTTTGAGAATAGCGAAAATACGGTCGCGGATTATCTGATGGTTATAGAGCGCGTATGCCTGCGCTATAATCATATCCGATAAATAACCGCCTAAAGAGTCGCCCCAAAGGTAGCCGACATATTCGGCTCGTTTCGGATTCCTGGCTATATTATGCCAATGGTTTGCAACCTTGACACCCAAATTACGTGATCCGCAGTGAATCGTGAGCCACGCATCGCCTGATTCAGAGTCCTCACCATACTCTATGAAATGATTCCCACCACCGAGAGTGCCGAGACTTTTATAGAACATCCCCTCCTGAAGTTTGATACGGCGACAGAAATCAGAGATGAAACGTGCATCTATACGGGCTTCCTCTTTTATAAGATCCGGAGCTGCCGATCGTGCCTTTTGATATTGTGAGTTAAGGAATCGAAACAATTCCTTTTCATTTAGGGAGTTCTTTGTGCAAATATTTGCACCCATAGGTATCACTTCTCGAATGCGATGATCAAGTAATGGAAAGTCCTCCGGTTTGACTGCAAATGAAAGGCGGTGCATCGAAATGGTGCAACCGATATCAACCCCCACATGGTCAGGATTGACATAAATTCCGATCGGATATGCCGTGCCTACATTGCACGAGTTACCTGCATGAACGTCGGGCATCTGCACTATTGGCACACCCTCCATTGCCGGATGATCGCAAAGTTCGGTTATCCAGTCGAGTGCCGACTCCTCAATATTATCGGTGAATACCTCCGCCGATGTCATTTTTCCTGTAATTATCATATAATTCTGATCTTTGGTGCAAAATTGAGAAGTCGGTGCGCAATTGATTTGCGCACTTTTGAAAAATTAGCTATTTTTGTAAGTAAGTTCTAAAAATAAAACGACTATGCCACTCAATCGAGCCACACTTATCCGCATATCTACCATCGACAAATGCCTTCAGAACCGTTACCGCCGCTGGACCATCAACGACCTCATTGACGCCTGCACCGATGCGTTGGCGGAATTTGAGGGTCGAAGCAACCCTGTGAGCCGGCGCACGTTTCAGAACGATCTCGCTCTCATGCGTAGCGACCGCTTAGGTTATAATGCACCGATTGTGGTGCGCGATAATAAGTATTATGAGTACGAAGATCCGGATTTCAGCATTACACACCTGCCACTGAATGACGAAGGTCTTGACGCCCTCAATTCCGCTCTCGACATATTACGCCAGTTACAGTGCTTTCCGCAGTTGGCATCATCAATCGACACAATAAGCAAGCTCAACGAGCAGATTTCACGGCATACGGGCAGTTCGGTGCCGGCTATGGATATGGAGTATGTAGCAGGTTACACAGGCGCGAAATTTATAGGCGACATTTATGATGCGGTGCGTAAACAGCAGACCATCATTGTGGAATATCAGTCGTTCAAGGCTCGCCGGTCGGAAGCTCTTGTTGTCTATCCTTACTTACTAAAGGAGTATCGCAACCGTTGGTTTCTCATCGGAGAGAAAGCCTCCAACCATGTGCCACAGGTCAATATTTTTGCCCTTGACCGCATTCACTCCGTGACGATTGACAAGAAGCATCCTTTCAAAAAATGTGTTGACTTTGACCCGGAACACTTCTTCGACGACACGATCGGTGTGACTAAGGGAATACACGACAAAGCGCGCCGGGTAGTTATCAAGATCGACCGCAATCAGGCTCCATACGTTGAATCGAAGCCGTTTCACAAATCGCAAAAAGTGGAGCAACGCTTCCGAGACGGCTCAATCCAACTGTCGTTGAAAGTGGTGATAAACAACGAACTCGAACGCCTTATTCTCGGCTATGGCGGGCACGCCGAGGTCATAGCTCCACCGGAATTTCGTGAACGTGTAGCAGAAAGTGTAAGGATAGCTAACTCCCACTATGCCCCTTCCGACAAATAAAATATAATAAATTTTATGTTTTTAATTTAGTGCGCAAGATAATTGCGCACCGGCCTTCTAACTTCGCGGTTGAAATTAATTAAAGACATAAGAATATGAAGACCATCGAAGGATTTGACGTAAAGATTTTCACTGACAACATTGAGGAAACGGCTTTGCAGCAGATTAAACAGCTGCTGGCGATAGACGTGTTTTCAGATAAGAAGATACGCATTATGCCCGATGTACACGCCGGGGCAGGATGCGTGATAGGATTCACAGGCGACCTCGGCGACAAGGTCATCCCCAATATCGTGGGAGTTGACATCGGCTGCGGCATGCGCATTCTTAATCTCGGCAAGCTCTTGGATATTGATTTTCACGCTTTCCATGAGCATATCTGCAACAACGTGCCTTCCGGGATGTGGGTCCGTGAAGTGAAACGTGGGTTTAAGCCGCTCGTCGGCGAGGAAATTGAGATTTACCGCAAGGCCAAACAACTCGTGACCGAACTTTACTGCTACCGCGAGATTAAAGACTCCGGTCGCATCAACAAGGCCATCGGTTCTCTGGGCGGAGGCAATCATTTCATCGAACTTGACAAAGACGATGATGGTAACGTTTACCTTGTTATCCACACCGGTTCCCGCAACCTTGGAAAGCAAGTGGCAGACATCTATCAGGCTAAAGCTGTGAAGCATCTTACCGATGGAGCCGATGAGCTCGAAGCAAATATCAAACGCACCATCGAGGAGTATAAGGTAGCCGGGCGCCGCTCGGAGCTGCAGAGTGTCATTAAGAAGATGCGACGGGAAAATCATTTCGCAGAGCCGAATCTTCCGGCCGCTCTTTGCTATGTCGAGGGTGAGGGTCGTGAGCATTATCTTCATGATATGCGCCTCTGCCAGCAGTGGGCAGTCCTCAACCGCCAACTGATCTCACTCCTTCTTATGAGGTTTTTCCCGGGCGTGGAGGTTAAAGAGGAGTTTGAATCCATTCACAATTATATCAGCGACGAGAACATCATCCGCAAGGGGGCCATCTCTGCAGCCCGTGGGGAGCGTTGCATTATTCCGCTGAATATGCGAGACGGATCGTTGCTTTGCACCGGCAAGGGAAATCCCGACTGGAACTCTTCTGCACCTCACGGCGCCGGGCGAGTTCTGAGCCGCTCACAGGCATATTCAAAAATCACTATGGAGGATTTCAAAAGCTCCATGCAAGGTATCTATTCGGAATCGGTCAACGACCTTACCCGCGACGAATCACCTATGGTCTATAAACCTGCCGAAGAAATCATTGCCAACATAGGCGACACCGTCAGCATAAACACCATAATCCGTCCGATCTTTAACTTCAAAGCTTCGTAAGCGTTCTCATTCTTTACAATTTTAGTGGACTAAGAATGATTGCGGTGTCAACCATATCCGGTGATTAGGCGTTTTAATATCATGAAAGCAAAAAACGACTCTTATCAATCTCCGGCTCTTGGCTGCATGCTGGGCACCGCCAATCAGATCCTTCTTAAAGAACTTGAACGGACTTTGAAGGATGCTCATCTAAATCTCACATCAACGGAATACCTTGTTCTAAGAGCATTATACTCGAAAGACGGCATTCAACAATGTGAGATTGCAGATATGGTCGGTCGTGATAAAGCAGGGATCTGCCGCTGCGTGACAGGTTTGGTTAGAAAAGGGTTTGTCAGAGTCGAGCCTGTCAGCTATAAATGCCTGAGGGTTTATCTGACTAACACTGCCCTTTCCATACAACCTCAAGTGATGCAAGTTGCGGAGAGTCGGCATAAGGAACTCATCGAACTGTTGAGCCCGTCGGAGTTGAAAGCTTTCACCACAGCACTTGAAAAAATTATAAAAAACAAAGCAAGATAATCTTATTTAAGAAAGGAAACACTATGATTACACTCACAATTTGGAGCGATTTCGCTTGCCCGTATTGTTATATTGGTGAAACCCGTTTACAAAACGCTATCAACGAACTTGGCATCGCCGATCAAGTAAACATTGATTTTCGTGCTTTCGAGCTTGACCCGAATGCTTCAAAAGAGGTGGTCAGCTCCACCCCCGAACGTTTTGCAATGAAATATCGCCTTTCGCTTGAGGGCGCAAAAGAGCAGATCGAACAAATCTCCGCGCTCGGGCGCGAACTTGGAATTGATTTCAGATATGCTACAACTCAATATTCCAACACGCGCGACGCTCACCGACTTATGAAACTTGCCGAAGCAAAGTATGACCGCGAAACTGTTGGTCGTTTAAACGAAGCCCTGTTCAAAGCATATTTCGTTGAAAACCTCATCCTTGCCGACCATAAAGTTCTTCTTGACAAAGCAGTTGGCGTCGGGATGAAAGAGGCAGACGTAAAGGAAGTTCTCGAATCAGACATGTATGACGACGAAGTCCGTTTTGACGAGCGTGAAGCAATGATGCGTGGTGTTCGTGGAGTGCCATACGTAGTTATCAATGGTGGATTTGCCATTCCGGGGGCGTTGTCGACCGACGGCTTCAAATCTGCCCTGCAACGCGAATTGAGAAAACAGGAAAAAGCTCAGGGTGAAACCGAGAATGCCGCAGGCGAACGTCCTCACCAATGCGGACCCGACGGCTGTCAGCTACTATAACCGCACCGTGTACCAGCAGAATAGTTCAACCATTAATTATTAATTATAAATTATTAATTATTAAANATTTACTCGCCATGATCAAAGAATTGCAGGTNCTGGGTGTCTTTGCAGAAAACACCTACTTCTATATCGACGATCATTCCAAATCNGGATTTCTGATTGATCCGGGTGCNCAGGCTGGGGTAATTTATGACACCGTGGTTCGNAATGGNTGGACAATTGAGAAAATCCTTCTCACCCACGGACATTTCGATCACATGGGGGCGGCAGAATTGCTTCGCGAAAAACTCGTTGCACCTATCTATATTTATCCTGAGGATGCGCCATATCTTACCGATCCATACTTGAATCTGAGTGGAAANACNGGTAANCCTATAACGNTACCCCACTACGAGGACTTATACGACGGCGAGATAATCCGACTCAAGGCAAATTCAGGATTCTACCTGAAAGTTATCCACACTCCGGGTCACACTCCCGGATCGGTAACATATTATGCACCGGAGGAAAANGCTGCATTTGTCGGNGACCTACTCTATCAGCATGGTCCCGGACTTACAAACTTCCCCGGCGGAAACCGCAAGGTTCTGGAAGAATCTATCATAAACAAGATTTTTTCATTACCCGACGAGACTGTTCTGCTATCAGGTCACTCCTCACCGATAACAGTCGCTCAAGAAAAACAAATATTGNTGTAATACGATTATCCATCAAACTCCCCAAAGGCCTTTTGTCTATTATTTATTGACACAGAGGAACCAAGGTACTGAAGGAGAAAAAAGAAACCTCAAAGATAAAATTTATTTATCTTTGAGGTTTGACTTCATATTTATAGACTACAATGCGAAAGACATTGAAGGGCAGTCACAGACAACCCANGTTATCATTAATCCGCTATTTTTGACTATGACTGACAGACAGCNTGNTGCAGCCGCTCGGCATGATCTTTTGCCTCGGCATAGAAGCGATCGGATGCTTCTTTATCATCAGGATTAAGGAGCATCATNCCGTAACTTATGATTGGCTCCTGCCATTCAAANCCGCAAAGGTTNCTTAATGCACGAAACTGNGGNATAAAGGCATCAATGNCGTAATGCTGATAGCCCTCAGATGAGTAGGCTGCCTCCGGCGCACCTGTTGTNAATGATATTATAAGTTTCTTACCATGGAGTGCTGTTCCGGCTGAGCCGTAGGCAAATCCGTGACTCAACACAAGCTCGAAATATCTNCGCATCAGCGATGGGGCACTATACCACCAGAAAGGAAACTCAAACACNACTGTATCTGCCTCCACAAGACGTTTCTGTTCNCTATCAACATCTATATTAAAATCCGGATACTCAGCATCAAGATAAACGATCTCNGCAGAAGGAACAAGTCTGTGAAACTCGTCAAGGATNGCTCGGTTCGCAATTGACTGTTTATAATCGGGATGTCCGGCAATAACAATNATTTTACTCATAANTATGTTTTAAAATTTAGTTTTATTAAGATTCTGATTAAANNAAATCAGACAACTTTATAACANCTTCAGAGACGAATGGTTCNTTGTCATACATATCCNCATGGGTTGCTCCTTTAACGAGATAAAGTTCTTTCGGNCTGTTGTCTGCATCGTAAGCAGCNNGACTGAACGGCAGAGTATCGGCTTGATGTTCGATTTTTTTTGCTAACTTTGCAATTATAAATCCAAATCCATAGAATCCACGCATACAGGAATAAGNAANGTAAATAAAACATATCACAATGAAACGAATCATTATAACACTTATAACCATAGCCAATATTTTCAATCTTATGGCACAGACAAAAATAGTACAGACAGCTGGGCANGATGCACTTGGTGAGTTNGCTCCCGAGTTCGCTCATCTCAACGATGACATCCTATTTGGNGAGGTATGGAGCAGAAACGATCTCCTTTCTTTGCGCGACCGCAGTTTGGTCACAATCACTTCCCTCATATCACAGGGAATCACCGACAGCTCNCTTACCTATCATCTTCAGGAGGCAAAGAAGAACGGTATCACCCGNACTGAGGCGTCAGAAATAATAACCCATATCGCATTCTATGCCGGCTGGCCCAAGGCCTGGGCTGCNTTCCGTCTTGCCAAGGATGTATGGAACGATGANATTAAGGGNGATGATGCTAAAGCGGCTTTCCAGCGCCAGATGATTTTTCCCATTGGAGANCCAAACACTGCATACGAGAAATATTTCATCGGCAAGAGCTATCTTGCTCAAATTTCAGACTCGCAGATACCATTTGCAAATGTCACATTTGAACCGGGATGTCGCAATAACTGGCATATCCACAAGGCCGAAAAAGGTGGTGGACAAATGCTGGTAGGAGTCGCAGGGCGCGGCTGGTATCAGGAGGAAGGCAAACCGGCTGTAGAGATTCTTCCCGGCACCGTGATTCACATTCCNGCCAACGTAAAACACTGGCATGGCGCTGCGAAAGATTCATGGTTTGCACATCTGGCNTTCGCCGTACCCGGAGAAGAATCTGAAAACGTATGGCTCGAACCCGTCACCGACGATCAGTATCTTTCAATTGAGTAATCTTTCAATTGAGTAAACTAAGGTCAATTATACGNCAGATCCCCGATAGTCAGAAGNNNGACTATNGGGGATCTNCCATTTTTATGAGTCGGGNCCTATGCTATAAGCGTGATTTCTCGGTNTTCCCCGCGCCGNTGCCATACTGTGAATTTNACTTCAAGCAAGAAGAAATCGCAAACGCAAGAACAGCGGTTATTATCAAAATAAGATTTTTCATTCTTCCACTATCATTTAGGAAATCGCCCATATATAACACCTCCCTCCTACCATTCATCACCACCCACCTATCTCACATCACAACATTCCATCTCACCCTCATAAAAGTACAACAAATTTTCGAGATCATCAAGCAAACCTGCATCCATGAAGCACTCTTAAGCATTCATTTAGCACAAAAAAGCACCCATTANGCTCCTATTANGCATCTATTAAGCACTATAAAGATTGTGGTCCGAACGCAGTGAGGACTTCCCTTCCNGCGAGTGATTTCAGCTTCTGNAAGGANAATAGGAAAATAAACCTNCTCAGATTTATCAAGCAAACCTGCCCACATTGGATCCCAAACACATGCGTACATTCCTCCNAACTCCATGTGGAAGTTCTCNCCTTGATACTGAACCGAGATAGTTCCATCGTCATTTGCTGTAAGGNTGACAACNNAATTNATNNAGNGNGNTGATTATAAGTCCGAGAGTATCNGGCTTTTCTTCATTCTGTTCTTNATTCANNTCGTCCTNGTCTTGAGATTTNTANATTTCTGGNTNCTACCTNATCATAATGATGATTTATTGGCTCCTCTTCCTTTTTTATTTAACTTATTTGCTAAAAAGNCAAGAAAGAAGACGGCGCTAAAATTGGGATTATTTATTNCATTTTAC
>JAAVCU010000019.1:0-17081 GCA_014802175.1 Bacteroides sp. | reverse complement strand
ATGCATTTACATTATCTCTTCAAGTATTANATNTTACTCTACNATGTCAGCCTCTGTATTGAAAAGATAAACTAAAACATCTTATTAGTATCTTCCTCCTTGTATGAATAGTTCCGTAATTGCTTTTGGCGGACGAACTTTATAAATAGATAATATGGACAGATCACNACGATATATACNAGAGTTAGAANGGTAATAACGATAATATTACTTATCTGTNNNCCCGTTACTTTTAATATATTCAATATNTTCTTCATTTTAGAATAGAGAGTATATGAACGGAGCAACTGCGCTGTCAGCAAATATTACCAACAAGCTTACAATTAACAGGACAAAGAGCAGAGGCACTAACCACCACTTTTTTGTATCATNGATAAATGCGATTATTTCTTTAAGGAATTGCATACTACTTTTTAACGATATAATTACCAATTATCAGAAAGTCAAGTCCACTTTTCTTGAAAGTGATTATTGCGTCTGTCGGAGAGCAAACTATTGGTTCCCCCATTATATTAAAGCTTGTGTTTAGAATAGCAGGGCAACCTGTGCGCTTATAAAACTCCGATAAAAGATTATGATAAAGAGTATTATTTGATTTTGAAACTGTCTGAATCCTCGCCGTACCGTCCACATGTGTTATCGCTGGCAATNCATCTGTTTNNGCTGGTACAGNAAACATCATATAGGGTGATTCATCTTTTGTCTTGAATAGAGTACTTGAATATTCTGCCAAAACTGATGGTGCAAACGGTCTGAATGCCTCTCGAAATTTAATTCGAGAATTAACTTCATCTTTCATCGACGCTTTTCGTGCATCTGCAAGAATACTACGATTACCTAAAGCTCGTGGNCCAACCTCCATTCTCCCTTGAAACCATCCAATTATATAACCTTCATCGATAAGTCTGGNGGCCTCCGCACATATTTCATATGAATTTAACTTTTCATATTCTAACTCAGACCTATGATGTAACGCATNCTTAATTTCTGTATCAGAGTATTCAGGTCCAAGATAAGGAGATAAGGAAAAATCTCTTTTTCCAGCAGTTAACATCGAGTAAGCCATAGCTGCTCCTATTGAACAGCCACAGTCTCCGGGAGCAAACGGAATATAAAGATTCTNATAAATACTATTTTTGAGCAAAAATCCATTAGCAGCACAATTAAGCGCAACACCTCCTGATAAACATAGATTTTCNATCGTACTGGTCTTTCTATATGAAGCTACTAATCGGTATAAGATATCCTCTATCACTGACTGTATAGCTAAAGCAAGNTTTTTATGTGATTGGGTAAGNTCGCCGCCATTGACTCTTGATTTTATCCCAAATAAATTTTCCCATTTCTTGATAGGTATCATCCTGTCTGAATAATGGAATTTAAAATATTTAAGATTAAGATTTATACTCCCATCATCCTTAATTTCAACTACTNTGGAGGTAATCAATTCAATAAACTTATTNGTCTCATCANCATTCCGCTCCCCGTANGGAGCTAAGCCCATAACTTTATATTCGTCAGAATTTACTGTAAATCCAAGGAACTGTGTGAACGATGAATACAANAGCCCGATAGAATCCGGGAATCTGTCTTCTGAAACCACTTCAATTTTATTGTTATATGCCTTGAAGATGGACGTTGTTGCCCATTCTCCNACTGCATCAACTACAATAATATCTGCTGAATCAAATCCAGAAGTACAATAGGCAAATGCTGCGTGAGCAAGATGATGTTCAATAAACTTAATATTACTCGGAGCATATCCAAACTCGGCTTTCAATACTTTTCGAATGGTTCGACGCATATTAAGTTTATCNTTCAACCAAATTGGCATCGTCCGGATAAACATTCTGTAACTTTTNGGGAATGTAGTTATATGAGAAACAAGNAATCGCTCAAATTTAAGAAATGGCTTCTCGTAGAAGACAATTGCGTCAATTTCGGATATATTGATATGTGCTTCTTCAAGACAAAAACGACATGCCTTTACGGGAAAGGAATTGTCGTGTTTAACTCGCGAAAATCTTTCCTCTTGAGCCGCAGCTACCACAGTATTATCAACGATTAGCGCCGCAGAGGAATCATGATAATATGCCGATATACCAAGTATTTTCATAGTTAAAATCTGAAATAAAAGAAGTTAAATGACATTTGGCAGTTGAGTAGAAAGAGAGACAATAACATCAGAGATAGAACGGAAACTTCAGNTATAATAGAGNTTNTCTNTGATTGTTGACCNTTTAAAATCACAACAGCCTTCTTAGATGTTAAAAGAAACATGCCTATTAGACATACACCAAATTGATATAGAATTTGAGGGGCTAATGCTTCGTAGATGAATAATGAATAAATCAGTGGTGCAATATCCTTAACTGAATCNATAAGGAATAGCTGCCATAAAAAGGCTACCAGTATAAAGACTACAATACGGTAGACAGCCACTCCCAAGCAATTGAATCTCTCAGGTTTTATAATCTTTCTTTCTACACATAATATCATTCCGTGACATAATCCCCATACGATAAATGGGAGTGTTGAACCATGCCACAAACCACTNAATAGAAATACTAACATAACAATAGCAACCCATTTGAAGGTACTGTTCCGATTACCACCTAATGGTATATAGATATAGTCCCGAAGCCATGCTCCAAGTGTTATGTTCCATCTGTGCCAAAACTCTTGCAATGTACGAGATTCATAAGGCCGATTGAAACTTATGGATAAAGTATATCCGAAAAGTTTACCAACACCTATAGCCATAAGGGTATAACTCCAGAAATCGAAAAAAAATCCAAAAGCAAACACAAAGACATTGGCAAACTGGTTGAGACCNAATGACGACATCTCTGTTTTGCCGAACATATCTCCCATAACGAATTTTACAAAGGCTGCAAAGATGAGGTATTTAAGCCCCGTATAAAATTCCATCCCATTAAACCGTATCGGAGTATCTTTGATAAAGTGCGAAGTTCTTTCAATAGGTCCTGCAAATATTTTTGGAAAAAATAACAGATAACTCAGGACTTCAAAATATCCATATCTCTTAGGAAACCGGTATTGATCAACCAGTAAACTTATCGAAGTGAAAGACAGGACGGAAAAACCTAACGGCAATCCCAATCCNANGATACGCTCACGTAGAAGCAGAAATGATGATGCAATACAAAATATAGAAAGAANCANATATAACTTCTTTTTCTGCTTAAAAAGAAGCTCGCAAAACGTAATGCTAAACAAAGCAATGAATCCGATTACAATGATATTCCATTCAGCTACCTGCCAATATACATAGAGGCTCAGCACTGTCAGAATAACACTCTGATAGCGAATTCCCAAAGTATAATATGCAATAAGAGCAATAAGAAATATCAATACTGTAATCATTTCAATCGAAGATAGTATATTCCGTTGTTTATTCCGAACTCACCAGCGAACCATATTTCATTATCATTGTAAAATACAGGATCCCATTCATCACCAATGGTCTTGGTTAGCTGTGAAACCTTGTTAGATGTAATGTCTAATAAGAATAGATCCCAGTTTCCATCTTTATGTCCAGCAAAGACNATATTTTNTCCATTAGGAGAGATGGCAATATCCCAAATGTTATAGCTCGTTTTCAAGACCTGCTTATCCTCCTTTGAAGCAATGTCATATCGTCTAATCCCAAACAAACCATCTGATTCCATTCTTATGTAGTAAATCACGGAATCATCCGGAGAAAAAATTGGTCGCCAACATTCAGTCTTCTTATNACCGATTGAAAGGATTTCCTTCTTCCTCTCTATGTCATAGACACATANNANAGNNTTCTCATTNTCCTTCCACTTAGGATAGACNATNAANCGAGAGTCATTGCTAAATGNTGGNATTGCACCTCTATATCCTATCGGATTTACTCTTNAATCAGNACCNGTATCACNATAATAGAGTATNACATCTGTNTCNCCTCTATCCTGATCACCNTGNGTAAAGNCAAGCAGTTTACCGTCTTTAGAAATCGCTGGATGAATGAGTTCCTTAGGACTTGTCCAAACAATNTCCTCCCTAGAATGAATAAGATTTGACGATTTNATAANGTATGTATCNTCTTNCTGNGATTGAAATANCACNGACATTCCNTCATCNAAGAANGTCGGGTATCTTTCATTCTTATTNGNCAGACTGAANNCCTCATACTTTCTCTTCTCGTTACCAAATGCAGATTTNAACTCAGANGCTATTAATTTATGNCCNTCNGNATTNAGATGTTCNTCCCNCATNAANAANGGAAANTTTTCACTATGTCTGAAACTNTCATACAAATCAATGAATCTAATNCCTAAACNGTTACAGGTTTCNNTTGNCAACNTATTNGTNNNGGTCATNTCCANTTCTGNCNGTNTAATATCAAACCGATNACANACCTCAGTNAGCATNTCATCGGAAGTCTGCTCCTTGGAAGGAATAAGCATAACTANTAATTCGGCACTTATTTTGTCTGCTTCCTGTTTAAATTGCGACAAGACTTCTGTAAACGCCCTTTTATCAGCTTCTTTCACTAAAGAGGATTCTTTGAAGAAAATATTATATTTTGAGTTTTCCTCTTTGTTATCGAAGAACGGTTCTGTCCATCTTCCGAGTGGCAGAACTGGATTATCTATCAAATTATATTGGATATATCGATACAACTCTGAATGTTCCATCAGATATTCACTCCATCCGGNCTCTCGTTCCCGGATATTATAAAAATCGTTGAANGCACCAATCTGTAGGATTATTCGCTTCGGATGAATATTAACACCCTCATCTTTTAAATAGTTTAGGCTCTCATACAGTCCTGCACCACTCATACCGGCATTAACAATAACTTTGTCTGGAAAGTCTCGATACAATAATGATGAGAATAATTCATCATAGTTGACTTGTGCACCTTGAGTAAATGAGTCTCCTAAAAACAACCAGTCACATTTAGTTATCGAATCACTTGCATTAGCCATTAGATCAATGCGGTATCCTTGACAATTTGTTAGATACCGGCTATTAAACTCCTCATCATCAAATTTTTGANTCANATANGGCTTATTGAAATAGTATTTNCCTCNNACCTCATAGATNTTNGGAACNCCNTTATCNGCATATAANCTTCTGAAAACNAGTTCNGCATTAAGAGANATNCCAATGATAGCGAAAATNTTGAATANCCAAACNACCCANCGCAGATTCTTTATNTTACNAACATAATACCCACCNATTACGATTACGAANGNNACAAGNAACGAAACCCANTAGCTNTTNAATAGAATCAGTAGAACTANCGGATTAAANAATATGAATGCGAAAATGNATNTGTTTCAGNCNCTTCATNNGCTATATTTCGTTTATGGCATTATCATGACTAAATTTTCTTNGAGCGCTATCCTTTCGAGCTTGCTCTTTTGCAACAGAATCTAAATGTTCTTGCTCTCGTTTCATACGTTGCTGTATTAGATTCTCATACTGTTCTTTTTTGACCTCTTGCTCGGTTATATATGATAATACGGTATCTGACTGATATATTATTGAACTAAAGTCTAATTTGATTATTCCGTTTTTGAATCTCCAATAATTATANGTCCANTCATATTNTNTNTCAATAAGACCNTCTTCNTTAAAGTATNGNAACATNGGAGACCAAATTNCTTTTTCNNGTTCTCCGTATTTATCTATATATAAACTNAGNGTTCTNNAATAATCNNTAAAACCANNCNNATAAGAATTNTTATCAGGTTCCNCTNTTATNTNTCCAACTTTNCCATTATATTCATATATGGAGAGTTTGACTTTTTGATTATCCCAGTTGGCGATTCCCTTAATTACCCTTGAAAAATGTGCAATTGATTTATCACCATATTCTTTGATTTCAACAATTTCATAATTCCGTTTCCCTTTATCTGATNAAGTAAANATNGAATCAGCATATCCAATACATGTAGCATAATCTATTCCNAACCGNATTCCCTTAAAACTTAAATCTACTTTNTTATTCTTCCGGATATTATGTAATCTTACGTTTTGATCCGATATATACTGTTTTGATTTAATATAACTGTCTCTAACCCGTTCGTTCTTTTTATCTAAATAATAANACGCTACCGAACAGATCAATACAATCGTTACTACCGATATCAAAACACTAGTCCANNTAATGCTGAAAGTTATACGCTTAAATGTNAATTGATTGGATACAATNCCCCNAAAACAAGAAAATATACAAAACAATAATAACAATGATACGATAAAGGAGAAAAATCCACTAATATCATCAAATTCAATCCATATCCANAGTGATGAATAACTTAAATTATCAATACCTATCAGGTAGGCTTTACCAGATAAGAATGACCATAAAAACAAGAATAAGTCACGGGAAATAGAGAGTCCAGTCGCAATGCAATCTGAAATAAAGAATGCCATGATGACAGGAAGTCCTAATGATTTAGAGGTATCATTTTTGCTATTAGGATCTAAACGCAGTAGGTAAGAGCAATATGATAACTGAGGAATCCCAATAATAAAAATTAATAACCACAGTGGGAATCCGCCGAATAATGAAAGTCCATATAGAGCGNTGCTTAATATCCAGGCACAAATACCCCAAATNAGACAACCAACATTCGAAAGGGAATATTTAGTAGAATGGAACTTTGGATNGTTGCCTTTATGAGTATCTTTTTTTGCTGTATGATTTTTAGGTTGTTCCCACTCTGAATAATCCTTCTTGGAGCAAGAANCAATCGCGATAGCTATGCTATAAAGAACCGCAAAATACTCTTTTTCCCNACCGGGATTTAACTTCTTCTCCGAATCAACGATATGTGCAATCGTCGCTTTGGTTTTCTTTGAATTACCCTTAATCGTAATCAATTTAGAAATATACCCATTAGCAACACATCTTTTGAATGAGTCTTTAAGCGCATATTCATTACCAAATGCATAAGTNTCTGAGAGTATATGCCAGAACTTAGGATCTGATAAAATATCAATTCCATAAGTTTTTACGATCTTTGAAACTGTATCAATNAGGCCTAAATACATAGTTATCCTTTCAATTCATTTATAATTCCTTTATATTTCTTTGGCAAGGAAACAGTGGAAGCACCAGACCGGACAGCCTCAGTTACAAGCGATTGAATCAGAGCATCATTAGGTAAAGCTCCAGCCACCATTCCGGCATATTCAATAGATACTGTCACCATTGTGGNATCTTCTACTGGAGATNAGGAGGCAGGTTCTACGTCTTCAATCCCATTTTCTGCTTTAGCCAGCGCAATCGCATTCTTGAAACTATTGACATCCAATGTATCAAATTGTGATGCACCTCGAACCATTCTAAGAGCGTCAACACGAGGCCAATCGTAATAGTTAAGCATGGGATTNACAGTTCTCATGCTGAGCTTNGCGAATTTGGCGCGGTCAAACTGAATCCATACAAGACCTTCCCTTTTCCCGTCGAGCCATACCGTAACTCTCTGAGTGCGAATATTTATAGCGGAATTGAAGAGTGATGCCGCTACATAGTAAATCATACTTACTATGGTCTCGGTCTTGAACTGCTCCATCTCTTTTACGAGCTTATCTTTAACAGAAATCTTACCGGTTGAAAGAATATTGGCCTTTTTCGAGGGTAAATTCATATCTCCATGGAACTCTATGTCAGTATCCAATAGTCCTAACTTCTCATTATAATTACAAGAAATATGAACACTATATGGTAAAGAAAGTTCCCCAAGAATCATTCTAATGTTCCTTTCTGTCTGGGCCGNCTCTCCATTTATATAGTCCTCAATCTCTTTCTTTTGGCGTTCATATTCTTTCTGAAACGAGTCATTCGCACGAATCTCTTTATCATCTTGCAAATCGNTGAAAAAAGATTGAATTTCCTCATAGGCGCGGANTCTTGCAGCCATTGCCTCTTTCTCATGCTCGTNGACGAATGTTGTTCGCTCTTTTCGCTTATCATCGTATAGGTCGGANAAGCGAATTTCAGCCTCCNCTTCAAGTTCACGACGTAGATCTTCTCGCATCGGTCGAGACAACGGGAAGGATTCCCGCAGATATTGTTGAGGCGAGAGAGCTTCAANTTTTTTCTGATGCTCTGACAGTTTTTGCATTCTCGCGGCTTTCTTATGCATGGNTGTAAACTCAGCATCTCTNTTTTCAAAGGCTNCCACCATTTTTTGTGAAATGTCGTTNACAGCCGGTTTATAGTCNGCATCACGCTTGGCACTATTTTCCTGANTTGAAGANCGGGATCCATTCACCATTATCTCGTAGTTGCCGAGNCTGTCAACCTGCACCGTTGCAGTACCACCATTAAAACGGTAGCTCTTGCTTATCGCCGCTATGTGGGTGTTAACCCTTGGGAATATAGTTTGTTGTATCATATNCTCTCGGAATTAAATTGTTCCTGATGACGATCCGCCAATTCAGAATTTATCGAATCGGTGTATGTAAGTCCCATAGTTTCACCTAACCAATACAATTCAATCTGACCACCNTATACATTCCATTTAGCNGAAAAGANATNTCCATAATTATCTNNCAATCGGGAATACTCACAGATATTTTTAAGGTAATNATCATAGTCAAAACCATGTAAAAGGCTATNTAACGGATCATCATAACTATCTGCNTCACCATATTTGTCATATAACAGATTATATAAAGTCTTACAATTTGAAAAGTGTATGCTNNTTGCAGCANANTTATATNGTAAAACTACACTTTTCGTTAGTCCGGATGGAGAGCCATTAATATATAATTTTGTATCATCTATACCACAAAATGTNCCCTCCATAGAAATCTGATATGGTTTTGTTGCGATTGTCTTAAATCCGCGCTTCGACANATGCCTTTCTATATCCCTAATCGAATGAGCTAATGATATTTGAGAGAAAACAATATGAGGCTCGTTTGCAGTGCATTGTTCCGTAGNAATAACTTCTGATGANTCCGCGCAATGNAACATTCCATTATGCCCGGTCGCGAATAATAATGTNTTTATAATTTCAACTNNAATATCTCTTCTGAAACCATAATTTGTGTANAGATCNGACACAAATTTTTCTGCAATGCCAATAGCATCACCTTGATTTGAAAATTCATCCAAAATCTTAACCACAAAGCCATCCTGAATAATACTTTTCAGAACAAATCTGGCACCCGGATACTCATCAAAAGCCTTGTGATCATTCAGAACATTTAAAAACTGAGGCTTCATGATGAAATCAACACCATTTANATCAAGAACAGCCCTNACCACTTTTTTNAGCATACCGTATGCAATTTAAAGTTTATTATTTGATTAAATAAGTGTTCAAATTTAACCGATACTAAATGAAAACACATCTTTTATACAATATGAACATTTACTTAGTTATGAAGTTGTTTAAACTAATATTCATGTCCGTAGAGTCGGAATATAGGTCTACTTGAAACAAAATCATAATTTCGTTCCTCTTCATCAATTCTTGATTGGATAATAAGTGGCGATATCCGGTTCTTTACCCCTCTCAAACTCAAGAATAGTTTTATAGAAACCTATAATATTATCAAGTTCAGAAAAATGAGAAACTTTCGTTTTCCTTAGCAGACGCTTTAATGATATATTGTCTGATTGCTTCATAACATTCAGATATTGTTAACTTGATTGAGAACATTCATGACGAACCATGCGTCAAAGCCTTGAAAGACTGTGCGCTTTGGTTTAGCCTCCTCCTTGTGGACNTCAAGTCCGTCGGAATATGGCGTTACGCCTAAAAGNTTTGAATATGGAATCTTAACACTTGCTGTCGGGCAGTGGAAAAAGAAGTGTTTATTGGTAACGACGAGGGAGCCTACACCAACTTTATCCATGTGGCTTCTTTCGACAGGATGTCCTTTGAAAGATCCGGTACGATATGTCATCCCCTTGCAGATACGATAACTCATACCACGACTACCACCGACATACTCGCGGATGATTTTCTCTTGAAACATGGCAACATTATCGTAAACCCAAAGCGCACACTCTCCTCGTCCTAACATCACCGGGACAGAGAGTGGCTTTTGAGGAAGGACACCTCTCTGTAAATCCTTCAATACGATAGCCTGACCAATTCGTGCAAGGCTTTCGCTTTGATATTGCATTGGCAGGCAATTAAGAGCAATACCAAGAGAAGATGTATATGACTCAATCAGTCGCTGCTCATTATCAGCCAACCATCCATCAGCCATAAACTTATCCGCAGCCTTATTCAAAACATTATAGTATGCTTCATCTTTCTTTTGTTGACTCAATGGAAGGACAGATATCAAAGAGTCCGTACTGACCTTTATTTGGCTCAAAGGGACACCTTTAGCAAAGAAATCTACGACATATCCCTGAAACATCTTCAATGCCAAGGCATCCATATCGCCTTTTTCGTTTAATTTTGTGTATGGTATGGCAATCGCGTTGAGAAATGCTTTAATTCGTGGTAGCGTGTCCGTCAGATAAGGGCGTTTTAGAGAACCTCCAAAAGCCTTAATCGCAGTAATCGCCACAGTCGCAATATCATCATCAGATAAGAAATAAGGCAACCTATTCTTTGCCAGTTTAAATTTCAGATCATCTGCTGATACGCTTCCACTGAAATATCTACGCATAAGGTCTCTCATTCCTTTCAGTCCACGCTCATGTTTTTCCTCGCATTCTTTATGAACGCGAGAAAAAAGTCCAGCCGATTGTCCACAATATTTACACTTAGACATTACTATTTATAACCATTTTAGTTTTAATTTTCCAATTTTATGCGGTTTAATGCCATATAAAGTAGAAATTACTTCTTTAGACCCAACTTCGTCATCCTTAAAATATCCAACTTGGCAGTCCTGTCTAATTCTTCCTTTTAAATCATATGCAATCAAATGTAAGGAAGGACAATGATCTTTAACCCTTTTTGTTTTAATTATTTCACAAGATAGATTCAATTGATCAAATATATCAATAAAAAAGCCCGGATTCGAACTGTTAACGTTATATTTCAATTCATTTGTATGGTCATATTCAGTAATTGATTTAAAGAAAGCATCCGTTTTATCTTCATCCATCTTTTTTGTCCAACCGTTCGACCTGGGACTAGTCGGTATTGGGTTTGGTAATGGTTGTGGAACGGGTGTTGGTAGGGAATGCGGAGTGGATGTCTCACATTTCTTAATCCAGCCAAGACCGAATGCGATAGACTTAAATAGTATTTCTACGGCATCCGGCATGAATCCGGTTGTAGCGGCAAATCGGGTTGCAAGATTAATTGCATCATTGTTCCATTTACCAACCAGTAGGAGTTTATGAGCAAAACCATCCGAAATGATTGCTCGAAGTATGTACTTTGCTGTGGGCATCTCC
This sequence comes from Bacteroides sp., assembly GCA_014802175.1. GTDB lineage: Bacteria > Bacteroidota > Bacteroidia > Bacteroidales > Muribaculaceae > Lepagella. The sequence continues at coordinate 5,692 of JAAVCU010000019.1, read as the reverse complement.
GAATAGGCCTTAAAGTCATCCAGAATATTCACAAGACGAACCTCGGTGATAATTGTTTCACCTTCTGTTTGGATCACGGCTCGAAGGGCCTTGTGAAGTTCCATTCCGGATTGAGGCAGCTTCGTCAGAGTCGAAGGCTCCACTGCTGTGGGAGTGTTGGATGATGGTGATGTAGAATAATCTTGAAGTGTGTCAAGAATCGCCATCATATCTTCACAGAATTGTTTTGCGTGCTCCTCTGTTTTGAATACAAAGCCATTTACGCCTCTGAACGAAGAATAATAACCTTTATGGCTCTTAGCCAATTCAGACAACGATGTAAAATCATCTTTACCAACACGATCTGTTAATCGGACTACATATATATAGCAGTCTTTCTTTTCATGGTATTGTGGTGTAATTGTATAGTCCATAAATTCAAAACATTAATGGTTTCTTGTCATTCTTTTTCCAGCCAGTGCGGTATTCCTTATCTGTAAAATCTGTAAAGAATATCTTTAGGTCTGCCCGTTACTCTCGCTCTACAAAGAATATCTTTTTTGTCTGCCTGATATTCACGAGGGCAGATATGCCATAACCTCTTATTTTCAGACTTTTTTGCCTTGAAATCTTTATCGGTCTTGAATACAACAAGACCAGCTTCATATTCGGCATCCACCACGAATACCTTTACATCCGCTTGATATTCATGCCCGATTGAATATACTTTCTGCCCGAATGTATACGCTACTCCAATTATATAGGACATTAAAAACAATATTAAGAATTTCATTGACATATCATAAAGCATTTAAGATTGATTCAAGTGTAATAGAATCAACAAGAACAGCACGTGGTCTACCTCCATTAGATGGACCTACTATACCAGCAGCTTCAAGTTGATCCATTATTAAACCGGCTCGATTATAGCCAATACTATATCTACGTTGAATTGAAGAGGTACTCGCTGTATAAGATGTTACTACTAATCTTGCCACTTCATCAAAAAGAGGGTCTTTGTCAAAAATAGGAAGTTTTGTGTGCTCTATCGCCTCAAATATTTCTTGATCGGGTAGGATATATTCATTTCCATAAATATTCCTTCGGCCTAACTCATTGACGATAATCTCAAAATGCTTGGTTTCAAAATTGGAAGTTTGACATCTAACAACTCCGCCATCCTTGATAACGAGTACATCTCCCATATCAAGTAGGTTCATAGCATCTGTTTTCCCAATAGCCAACCGACTCTCATGGGGTAGATTTATCTTAAAACAAATCTTATTAGTCAGATAACTACGAATAAGAGGTGTTAGAGAATCAGTTGATGTGTACCGAGTTGTGAATATAAAATGGACTCCGATCCCCTTTGCTTTTTCAAACATTTGAGATAATGTGTCATCCCATTCTTTCCCGTAAAAGAATGGTTGTATTTCATCCACAATACATACGAGTCGAGGTAAATAATGATGTTCATCATCAGGATTTAAAGTCTTATTAACAAAGAGATTATTATACTCTTCAATACTTCGAGCTCCCGCTAAGTGTAATAATTTGATTCGTCTCTCCATCTCCTCTGTAAGACATACGAATGTATGAGATAAATCCGGTCGATCTGTAATCAAATCACTTACATCCGTTGCACGCGCAAAGTATGCCCGCGGTAAATTGTTGAGTTCACGTAACTCCAATTGATTTGAATGGGCTATAAGAAATTTAAGGTCGTCAGGAGAAACCTTAAACAACAGAGAAGCTATGATTTGATATATTAATGTAGTTTTACCTTGCTCCAAACCACCGCATATAAGCATATTGCCTAACTTAGCAAGGTCTTCAAAGACAACATTAGAAGCCGAGTCTATACCAATTGCAATGGATAGTTTCATATTAGACATATTAAACTCCTTTGAGTTGAATATGTCTCCTGGCATAATATTATTATCCTCTATTGGGTTAGGTATCTCTATACCAATTGCCAATTTATTTGGTAATGGATTGATTATTCGGCAGCCTCGACTTCCTAAGGCAATAAGAATGTCTTTTTCATTACGAGTTAATTTTGACAATTTCTTGGACTCTACTTGAATTTCATATAACGAGTATCGAGGTCCAGGGATAATGTTGACGACTTTTCCGTCAACACCATATCCATTCAGTACCCATTCCACTCTTTCAGCTGTTGGTTTAAGGCTATCAATATCTGGAGTAGAAAGACCTCGTTCTATGAGTATACCTGTATTCGGTAATGAATATGAATTATTCGGCAATTTATATTTGTCAGGTAGTGGAGGAATTGCTGTAGGTGCATCCTGATTATTTGGTGCCTCCGTTTCAATTACAGAGACTTCCTCTATAATAAATGAATATATATCTGAAGTGGAACATTTGCCAAATCCTAATAGGATATTGGCGAGCACTCGATCTATAAGCTCTTCTTTATATCCGAATTTATTGGATAAACGATTGCTTATCTTCTTAATCTCATTTATCCAATTTGATGATATGGGAAGATTGATAAAATCGCAGTAAATGCCCTCGGTATATAGGAATCTAAAGATGGCACGTGCAGGTTGACAGCCGTCAAATGCTTTATAATCGCATAACGCATTCAGTACAGCCTTTGAAAGCATAAAATCATTGCCATACTCTTTTCGCAATCTATATAAAGCTGAGGCAAGTGGCATTTGCTCTAACTCAATTTCAGAAACATTACATTGATATGTCTCAGAAGCTTGTTCTTGATTTTGAGCATACGCATCTTTAGATCCTGCAAATGTCCCATCTATCTCCTGCTTAATAGGTTCAGAAGAGGTAATCTTAGTTTGCTTGCCAAATATATTTTTGACTTTATTCCACATATTGCTCCAGTAATATTAAATGTCTTGCATATTCTTATCACTCATTGACTCTTGCCATGCTTCAGCTTTTGCTTTTCTAAATATTCCTTTAAATGGTTTATGACTGGTTGCGAATAGTCCGCAACATTTGGTTTTGAGAGAGCATTGGTTGCATTCCGGAAGGTATTTGTTTTTCCAGTCGCTGATGCTCTTTTGTGCGTAGAGGTGGATTGACTCCGGAATAAGGCAAAGAGGTACGTTGTAAACAGCAACTTCCTTTCTCCATTGGGCGAGGGTAAGTACTGCCTCTTTTAATTGCTTGGCATAGTCAATCGGCTCTATCCATATATTTCGCTCGTTGGAGACGGCGTGGCCGATATGTTCCATTGCCATGAACGCTGTCCATGCCACAAACGGGAGATTTTTATGAATAAAATCAGCAATCTGTGGCAAACGCATATAATTGAGTTTGTTGATTACAATGCGCAGCTCAATGGCGGCTCCAAATGCGGCAAGATTAAATATTCCTGCCATTGTTTCATTATACGCCTCTTTTGCTCCGGCTATTATGTCATGGTCTTTATAATAGTCAGAGTGCAGTGGTATCCCGACAAAAAGTTTGTCATCTGCGGCCTCTACAACCCGACGGGTGTAATCTATGTCTTTGAAGTTCCTTCCATTAGACAGAATATGGATATCAGAATCCGGCAATGTCTGACGAATGTGTTTTATCAAGTCAATCAGCCTATCGCCAAGTAGAGTCGGTTCGCCACCGGATATACCGACGACAGAAATATCTTTAGGAGCACGATTAATAATAGCAATATTACGTTCAAATAGCTCCTCAATATCATCGTTATTCAACGGCGGCTGACAGCACATAATACAGTTGTTGTTACACCTTGCAGTGGTGAACAACGTATTATCATTGCTATCTATTCTAAAATCTCCTCTCATGATACCCAACTTCTGAAAATTGGCATCACTTCATCGTGACGCCCTATGATTAATGATATGAGATATTCTATAATCGCTTTGTTCTTACGACATAGAAGCGATGTGGCACGATTACCATACATATCACCTTGTGTAGAATAGTTTCTTACCGGATCGGCTCCGCAATATTGTTTCAAAGCACAATCCGAACATCCCGCAAGAGCCTCATTCGCCCATACGTTTGCAATCTCCTTGGCTTTCTTTCCAAAGACAAGGTCTTCGTATTTGTCGTCAACGCTACCAAGTCTGAATGTGTAGTCATTAAACTCAGCAAGCATTCTTGATTCATCCGAACAATACACACCGCCATCATAATTGTAAATAAGAACAGAGTTGATAACACCCGCCGGTGATTGAAGGTCCACAAATCCTGTACAATATGGTGTCAGCATCTTTCTCAGAACGATAGCAGCGAACTCTTCAACGAAGTAAGTTCCTTGTTTATTCAGTTCCAGAATATGCTCAAATGCTTTCTTGTAGAACTCAATGAATCGATCAGTGTATTCACTCCAATTATCATTATGTGTAGCAAGTCCGTATGGATTCAATGCGCGAAGAAATAATGAATGGAAACCGAGCTTTACATATTCATCAACAATCTCAATGGGATAATTCAAACCTTCTACTGAGGTTGTCATCAAAGCTGAGACTTTATCATGGCCAACCGCCTGACGTCCCTTCTCGATACCGGCAACGACCTTTTCATAGCTGTCTTTCTTTCCACGGTTAGAGTTATGTAAAAAGGCAGGACCATCTAATGAAGTAGAAATAACCACACCATATTTCTTACAAATATCCAACATTCTATCGGTTAGATGTATGCTATTTGTACAAAGCACATAGTGTATTTCTTTTCCGGCTTCCTTGTTTCTTTCTTCTGCTAACTCAATACCATACTCGATCAAATCGGGAACAAGAGAAGGTTCACCACCTTGAAATTCCATTGTTATAGAGTCTGATGGCGAGCGGAACATAAGTTCGACAGACTTTGCCATAGTCTCTTTACTCATTGTGCATCCATTACTTTCTTCATTCTGACTTGAAGCCTGACAATAGACGCAGTTCTGATTGCAGCGAAGTGTCAAAACAAAGATATGAAGTCCTGTCCACGATTCCAAGAACCGTTTTTTCTCTCTTAGACGTTCAGCATATATCTCTACCAATGGTGGTATTATCTGTTCAGAAATAAAGAAATTTGCGACAAGAGATTTATACAAATCGTCTTTATGCAAAGATCTATCTACAATCTTCTGCACGGTGCCTTTAGGGGATATAATCATATCTCCTAATTCATTTACCAAGACTTCTTTCCCAGAGATCTCAGTAAAGTCAAACGGCAAAAGATAATATTCCTTATCAGTCATGTATATCCTCTTCACTTAAATCTTCATCCTCGGCAAAAGCCTTGGCATAGAGAATTGTCTTTATATCTCGTGTTTCATCAGCTACAACCTGACGAAGCTTGAAGTCATTCAGAAGTTGAAAAAACTTTTCCTCAACTAATGAATCTACGCACTCCCCATTGGCTCCCACAAGGTCAATCTGTTCCTTAAATTCATCAAGGGAGATTCGGACGATTTTGTAATCGCCCGACATCCAATAGACAACCTTTGAAATCACGCTGTCATTATATATTTTCTTATCTAAGATTAGAGTCATTTCTTCTTGGCTTTCTTCTTGAGTTTCTTTGCGGTCTTATCATTCACCACTCCGTCAGGAGTGAGTTTATTCTTAGATTGAAAATCCATAACTGCTTCTCTGACAATCTGAGTATAGTACGGCTGAGATTGATTATAGATAATCGTTTCTTGGCCAAACTCGTAACCTAAGGTTTTAAGTATATCAATTAACTCTGCCACATCTGGACCGAAATCTACATT
>JAAVCU010000018.1 GCA_014802175.1 Bacteroides sp. | reverse complement strand
GATATACTCCTGACAGACTCACACGGCGACAAAGGCGGAACACCCTCCCTGTCGTTATACTGGCAACAGCATTTCTCACATCAACAGATGCTTATTGCTAACTTCAACAGCTCGTTTTATTTCGGACGAAGTTATTCGGATTATATTGAGAAGTTGCCGGGGGCAGCAAGTTATCTGACCGACATTCATACAAATATCAAAGACCGCAACCAGGCATACGCCATAGAGGTAGATTATATCAAGAATTGGAGCAAAGGACGTTTTACTGCCGGAGCATCCTACACTGCTAATCGCAACCGCTCGCAATATGAGACCCTTGGTGATGAAATCTTTCATCAGCGTCAAGACAAAGTTTATCTCTTTGCCGAGTACTTTCACCGTTTCGGGAAATGGACCGCTACCGCCGGAATGGGTATGCAGTATACAGATTTTCTTTTCACAGAAACCAATCAGGGCACTCACACATGGAGCCCTCGCCCACAGGCTACCATTACCTATTCGCTGAATCAGAATCACAATTTCCGACTTAATTTCACATCGTGGCAATCCACTCCGTCTTTGGCCGAAACCAATATTGTTCCCCAGCAGCTCGACGGCTTCCAGTGGCGTGTGGGTAATCAGGATCTCAAGACTGCCAACTCATATATGCTCACTTTCCGCTACGGCTTCAACGTGCCTCGCGTCAGCGGTTCGTTTGGAGTCCACGCCTTTACGTCGCCCAACGCCATAACCCCACTTTTGCTATGGGAGGGTGACAAACTTATCACCACCTACGAGAACAGTAGCGGACTGCAAAACCTCTCGTTCTTCCTTGCGCCGCAGATAGAAATTATTCCCGACTGGTTAACAGCAAGCGGTTATATTCAGTTCCGTCTGGAGCGTATGCGCGGTACAGGCTATACGCATCACAGCAACGCATGGAGCGGCAATGCAAATCTGCAACTCACACACTGGGGCTTCGCGCTCAGCGGTCAGTACATGAGGGCACAGCGCGACCTTTGGGGCGAGAAAATCAGTTGGGGGGAGAATCTGAATATTATCGACCTCAGTTATAACTGGAAGGCATGGCAGTTCTCCGCAGGGATCATCATGCCATTTGGCAAATACGACCAAGGGAGCGAGTCGTTGAGTAAATGGAACCGTAACGAACAGCACATGCGCCTTGATATGCGTATGCCCTACATTAGCATATCATACAATCTGCAATGGGGGCGGCAGAAACGCGGAGCACAGAAACTTATGGAAGTTGATGCTAACGCAGATCGCTCGACCGCAGGAGGCCGATAATCGAAACAATTTTTCATACAAGGATGGAAGCTCTCGGCAGTGATGCCGGGAGTTTTAACTGATTTGTATTGTGGGATTGATGGTGTTTAAATCTGATATAAATTCTTCTTGATTCTTTGGCGAAATATAAACCCATCTTTTTTTTCCATATCTTAGTCCTATTCTTTTAGCGGACAATGCCGGTGATGATAGGATGGTCGATTTATGTGTAATCTCCCAAATATTGGAGATTGGCAAATCCATTTGAAACAGGAAACCACATCGAATATGCAACCTTTCTCCGCTTATGGTATAATCCGTATGCAGAAGCATATCATAAATCATAACTAAGCATATACCCATAAAAATGACATCAATAAGAAGAATCCATGTTGAGTCATAACACAAGAATATTGAACCTAAGAACGTAATGGTCATGCCAATGCAAAACCAAATATACCATTTAGCTACTTTTGATTTGTAAACTTTATTCATGTGGCAAATTTACGAAAATATAATTAGTTAAACAAGTAACATCTTTGGCAATCCGAGTGTGGACCGTGCAGAAGAGAAATGCCAATCCTCTCACAATGGAAAGATAGATTCCCGGAGGTAGTTTTTCTTTCAGCCTCTCGTCATAATAAAGAAGATATTCTTCCGATTGTAACACAACATAATTTTACATGGACTCATCTTCAAGAAGCCACGGATTTAGTTGCACTCGTTAGAAAAGAGGGGTTTCCATTGACCATCGTTGTAGATAAAGATGGGATAGTTCGTTTTGCAAAAGTCGGANCCTCAGAAGAAAATCAGGCAGAGGCAGTAGCAGTTATTGAGGAATTATATCATTAACTGCGCCTTTTCGCTTGTTTATTTTTCGGAGGCTTCGTATTCGCGTTCGAGGAAAAGCTTAACCTCCTTGAAGAGCTTGGATGCGAATACAAAATCGTTGAGNGCTTCGTTATTGCTGCGGAATATGTTTTTATCGTTACCTGTCCAATCGCAATGACCCTTGTTGATGAATACAATATTTTCACCAATACCGAGCACGGAGTTCATATCGTGGGTATTGATGATAGTGGTCATGCCNTATTCGTGNGTGATATCNCTCAGAAGTTCGTCGATCAAAATTGAAGTACGCGGGTCNAGACCGGANTTNGGTTCATCGCAGAAAAGGTATTTNGGATTCAGGGCTATGGCGCGTGCAATCGCCACACGTTTCTGCATACCNCCGGAGATTTCNGAAGGNTATTTGCCATCTGCATTCTCAAGCCCAACACGCTTGATACAGAAGTGTGCTCGCTCAAGTTGTTCGGCTTTTGACATGTTGCTGAACAATTTAAGAGGAAACATGACGTTTCCCAACACCGTTTCGTTGTCAAAGAGTGCGGATCCCTGAAAGAGCATTCCGATTTCTGTACGCAATTGCCTTTTCTGTGCAGTGTCAAGATCGCGGAAGCGTCTGCCATCGTAAAGGATCTCTCCCTCTTCCGGAGTGAGAAGTCCAACAAGACATTTCACAAATACAGTTTTTCCGGATCCGCTCTGACCGATGATCAGATTGGTCTTGCCGGTTTCAAAAGTTGCGTTTATGTCAAAAAGGACCTGTTGTCCGTCGAACCATTTGGAAACGTGCTTCGCTTCAATCATTGCAGGAGAAGTTTAGTTAATATAACATCGGCGAGAAGAATAAGAATTGAACTGGACACCACGGCTTTAGTACTTGCNTGACCCACTTCGAGCGAACCCCCTTTNACGTAAAAGCCGTAATAAGCGGCAACNGANGTGATNATATAGGCAAAGAAGAGGGTTTTGATGATGCCGTACCAGATATACCATTCATTGAAGAAAGACTGGATTCCGAAAACGTAATTCTCCATCGAAATCATATCTGTGAACTGAGCCACAAGCGCCCCGCCTACCAATCCCATGAACATTGACAATACGCAAAGCACAGGCACGAACAGCACAAATCCTATCACCTTGGGGAGCACTATGTAGTTTGCTGCATTCAATCCCATAATCTCCATCGCATCAATCTGTTCGGTGACACGCATGGTGCCGATCTCCGATGAAATGTTACTTCCGACTTTTCCTGCNAGGATGAGCGACATCATGGTGCAGGAGAATTCAAGCAGCAGGATCTCGCGGGTTGCAAGACCTGTTGAGTAGGAGGGGATCATCGGAGATACGATATTGATAGTCATCTGGATGCATATAACTGCCCCGATGAATATTGAAATTATGGTTACAAGTGGAATTGAATCAACTCCAAGTTTGTAGATTTCAAATATCAGTTGCTTAAAAAACTCCTTCCATTTCTCAGGAACGCGAAACACCTGAGTCATAAAAGAGCAATATCTGCCAAAAGATTTTATAGATGATATAATCATATATTCCTAAAGTTCGAGCTGCGCTCCTAAATCATTAGCAAAGTTAATAAAAAAATTTGGAGGAGATATTTGATTTTAGTAATTTTGCTAAAAATAGTGGGTTTTTACTCACTTCACAGTTAATTTACACGCGAATATATGTTAGTCATCGGCATAGCAGGAGGAACAGGCTCCGGGAAAACAACGGTTGTCAGACGTATCATTGAAAGTCTGCCAAAGGATGAGGTTGCAGTGATCCCTCAGGATTGTTATTATAAGGATAACGCACACATCCCTTTGGAGGAGCGTTTGAAAATGAATTATGACGAACCGGCTTCAATCGAATGGTCGTTGCTCGTTAAGCATCTCAAGGATCTTAAGGAGGGGAGGGCAATAGAAATGCCTACCTACGAATTCATAACGTGTTCCCGTCAGAAGGAGACTATTCATATTGAGCCGCGCGATGTTGTTGTGGTTGAAGGTATCCTTGTTCTGACAGATAAGGAATTACGCGACATGATGGATGTAAAGGTGTTTGTGGATGCAGATGCCGACGAGCGTCTGATCCGAGTGATACACCGCGACTGCATTGAGCGAGGTCGCACTCCGCAAATGGTTATCGATCGATATGTGGAGACCTTGAAACCGATGCATGAGCTTTATATCGAGCCGTCAAAGAGATACGCCGATCTGTTGATTCCGCAGGGTGGACACAATAAGGTTGCTATAAAGTTGCTGACTGATTATGTGAGATCATTGCTCAAGCCGAGAAATGAAATTTAAGACTTTGTTTGATAAAAGCAGGTTTGACAAGAAGGGCAAACNTGAGAATGAGAAGCTGACGCCGGAAGAGGAAATGGAACTCGAAGGTGTGCAGCCTGATATGCGTGAAACTGTTGTCACTGCGATAGAAGATTCTGCCGGAGCGATTGAGGAGGAGACTGTGATTATTCCTGAAAAAGGTATTCTACGCACCGATAATCTCGTAAAAAAATATGGTAAGCGCACGGTGGTAAACAAAGTGTCCATTAACGTTACCCAAGGCGAGATCGTGGGTCTGTTAGGACCGAATGGAGCAGGTAAGACAACTACATTCTATATGACTGTAGGTCTCATCAAACCCAACGAAGGTAAGGTTTTTCTTGATGATCAGGATATCACGGAATTTCCTGTTTATAAACGAGCTCAGATTGGTATTGGGTATCTTCCNCAGGAGCCTTCGGTGTTCCGTACGCTTTCAGTAGAGAATAATATCAAGGCAATTCTGGAGATGACCAATACCTCCAAGGAGTATCAGAAAGAGAAACTGGAGTCGTTGATAAGGGAGTTTTCTCTTGAAAANGTAAGGCATAACCTCGGTAATAACCTCTCGGGTGGAGAGCGACGCAGAACCGAGATTGCCCGCTGTCTGGCCATTAATCCCAAGTTCATAATGCTCGATGAGCCTTTCGCTGCTGTGGATCCCATCGCGGTNGAGGATATCCAGGAAGTTGTGTATCATCTCAAAGAGCGGAATATCGGTATTCTGATTACCGACCATAAGGCTGACTCTATTCTTGGTATCACTGACCGTGCTTATCTTCTGTTTGAGGGTAAGGTGTTGTTTCAGGGATCGAGTGAGGAACTTGCAGCAAATCCCATTGTAAGGGAGAAATATTTAGGACGAGACTTTATTTTCACCCGCAAGAAATTTGACTAACAAATGAACAAAGTTCCGGTAACCGCTCAAATCTGTATTTTCGGNGCGGCTTTCATGATTGGATTGATAGCCACTTCGGCGTGCGGCTCCTTATTGGCAACTATNGATATGGCTGAGCGAACAAGGTATCTGATCTTATCTGTGTTGCAGGCAGTGTTGGCATTCAGCTTACCATCATTTATTGTTGCAACTTTCGGACATAAGGGAATGATCGGAACTTTATCATTGAACAAGTGCCCATCGCTGAAAGCAATCTTGGGTGTGATTATTTCATTTGCCATCGGCTACATCATGCTCAATCAGATCATATATTGGAATGATTCAATGAAACTACCGNCNGGTCTGAGTGAGTTTGAACAGTACATAAGAGGGATGGAGGATATGGCACGCAGCACTGCCGAAACNCTGTTGGCTGTCAATTCAATATTCGGTTTATTGATTAATGTGCTTGTAATCGGCGTGATTACCGGATTTGCTGAAGAGATATTCTTCCGAGCTGGTTTGCAGAGATTGCTATCTAAAGCTCTTACCAATTATTGGGCAGTATGGGTGTCGGCATTGATATTCAGTGCGGTTCATTTCCAATTCTACGGATTTGTGCCACGAATGCTTCTTGGCGCGTTTTTCGGATATCTTTATGTCTGGACAGGTTCGATATGGGTTTCAGTGTTTGCCCACGCGCTTAACAATAGTGTAGTGGTAGTAATCGACTGGATGTTGAATCAAGGGATCATTTCGGGTAATCCGGAATATATTGGTGTGGCGGAACATGGTTTCCCTACTTATGCCATGATCAGTGCAGTCCTATTCATCGTGTTTATCGGATATGGCAGAAAACGGTTCTTTAACAAAACNAAAAGACAACTAAGTAAATAATTTTAGAATGGCGGCAGCAACATTCAGAGAGCTAATGGTCTCTATAAATAAAAAGGAATTCGCACCTGTCTATCTTCTGATGGGTGAGGAGGATTTCTATATCGATAAGATTGTGGAGGCGATAGAGTCAAAAGCGATCGAAGAGGATGACAAGGATTTTAATTTTAATGTGTATTATGGAGTAGATGCCGATATGGATACTGTGGTAGCCGCCGCCCAACAGTTGCCCGTGATGGCACCTCGTAGAGTTGTCCTTCTTAAAGAAGCTCAGTCTCGCCAGATGGCTAAGGTGGCTCTCGAGAAACTTGCGCCATACGTGTCTCATCCGAATAAAGACACCGTTTTTGTGGTGGCGTTTAAAGGAGATAATCTTAATGCNACATCTGCCTTAATGAAGAATGCCGCAAAAGGAGGGGCTGTAATTTTCAAAAGTGAGAAGGTGCGTGATTATCAGTTGTCTTCACATCTTAAGGATTATTGNTCATCAAAAAAGGTNGGNATCGAGGACAAGGCTGTAAGCTTGTTGTGTGAATATATCGGCGGACCATTATCCAAACTGTTTGGTGAAGTCAACAAGTTAATACACATCAAGGGAGAGAATGGCAAGATCACGGTAGAAGATATTGAGCAGCATATCGGCATATCTAANGATTTTAATAATTTTGAATTGACTTCAGCTGTAGCAACAAAAAATTATCCTAAGGCAATTCAGATCATCAAATATTTCCAATCTAACCCCAAGACAAACCCAACGGTGATGACAACATCTACGTTGTTTAATTTCTTCAGTAAACTGGTGATNGCACATTATCTCCNCGACAAGTCGGATGATTCTCTNAAAGTGNCGTTAGGGGTGAGATTTCCGAGTCAGCTAAATGAAATTAAGACCGCATTACGCAATTACAATCCGTATGGTGCCGTAAATGCTATTCACGCNTTGAGAGAGTTTGATGTGAAGAGCAAGGGTGTGGATTCTTATCAGAATGAATATTCTTTACTTACGGAGCTGATATTTAAAATTTTCACTTTATGATTTTNTATTTCTCCGGTACNGGTAATTCCAAATACGCCGCAGAGTTTCTTGCTGATCAACTCAATGAAAGATGTTACAATATCTGCAAGCAGGGAATTGATCCTGCGGTTTATGAGGGAGGTAAATCAATAGGTTTTGTATTTCCTGTATATGCCTGGGGTGTTCCTCCTATTGTGGAGAAATTCATCAATGATCTTCCGGATAGTTTTATTGAGAAGGCTAAAAGAAACGACATACCTGTTTGGATGATCGCAACCTGTGGCGATGACACCGGCAACACAGATAAGATGTTGCAACGGATTCTGAACAGGAGAGGACTATCGCTTAAAGGGGCGTGGAGTGTAATCATGCCGAATATTTATGTTCTTCTTCCGGGGTTTGATGTGGATAGCGATGAAGTGAGGCTCGCGAAGATTAAAGAATTGGATAATACGCTTACTCAACTTGCCGGGAAGATCGATAGTGAAGAATGGGAAATTCATATTCATAGAGGGAGTATGCCCGGACTTAAGACTTCTGTTGTTTATCCTCTATTCAGAAAGTGGGGGATATCTGCAAAGAAGTGGCACGCTACGGACAAATGTATCGGATGTGGCATTTGCGCCAAGGAATGTCCGGTAAATAATATCACTATCGAGAAGAATAGACCGGTATGGGGACATAATTGTCTTTCATGTGTGAACTGCTATCATGTTTGCCCGCAACACGCCATAGAGTATGGAAAAGCAACAACCGGTAAAGGTCAATACAGACGCGATCAACGACCTATTTTTTCCAGAAAGTAGGGGTGAAGAGAATAAGGATCGTAAAGAGTTCCAGACGTCCGGTAAGCATAATAAAACAGAGTATCCATTTGGTGGCGTCGGAAACTAATGCAAAGTTCTCTGCAACGCCTGTCACATCTGTTCCTAAGCCTGTGTTAGAGATTGCCGACAGTGCGCAGAAAAACGCATCGGAAAGAGGCAGACCCAGCAGACTGATTACCAATCCACCGACACAAATAACCATTATGTAAAGGAACAGAAACGCCAGGGTCTTATTAACTACGCTATTGGGGGTGCCTTTGCCGTTGATAGTTACTGTTGTCACCACAGATGGATGCATCAGTTTATAAAATTCATTCTTNAGAAACTTAAACAATACTACAAAGCGGTCTACCTTTGCTCCTCCGGATGTGCTGCCGGCACAGGCTCCCATCACCATGATTATCAGTAACACAACAAAAGAGAGAGAACCCCAGTTGTGAAAATCGGGCTGTGTAATACCTGTAGAGGATATAATGGAGACAGCTTGGAAAAGAGGGTCGATNGTCAGATCAGTCCAGTCTCTTGCATATCCCTCAATCAGAATGTTGACAACGAAAGCGACATAACTCAATCCTAAGATCCATACGTAGCATTTGAATGCTGTGTTTTTAAAGAGATGAATATCGCGCCCGGTCATAATGCCATATAACAGCGAGAAATTAACTCCACCCAGGAACATGAATATGCACATGACTATGCGGATATAATTCGAGTCCCATTGGTTTATACTCATNTCGGATGTGGAAAAACCTCCCGTAGACATTGTGGATAACCCATGACAGAAGGCATTGAANAAATCCATCTTTGAAAAGCTGAGCAATACAATGAGAACNANNGTAAGGAGTATGTATACTGCCCAGAGTCCTTTGGCGGTNAAACTAACACGGGGNCGGAGCTTATCGTGAGTCATTCCCGTTACTTCTGCATTGAACAATTGCATACCTCCGGAATAGTTCAGCATGGGAACAACTGCTAATGTAAACAGAATGATTCCCAGACCTCCGATCCATTGAACTACGCATCGCCAGGTCAGAATAGATTTCGGAATGCCATCGAGTGTATTGAGCACTGANGCACCAGTGGTAGTGAANCCGCTTATAGTTTCAAAGAATGCGTCTGTTACGGTGTGATGAGTTCCGGTCAGTAGGAATGGTATCATTCCGAAGAAGGATAGAATCACCCATATCATGGCTGTCAGAAGGATTGCCTCACGNCGNCCCATATCTTTTGATTTTGGGCGTAACGCCATCATNCCNGATCCGCATACTCCTGCAATTGCAGCTGAAATAAGAAAATCCCAGATGGCGTGTTCTTTATAGCAAAGTGCTATTATGATGGGTACTAACATAAAAAGAGCCTCGATTACCAAAAGGTAACCGATGACTCTTAGAAGCATTAATATGTTTATGTATCTATGTTTCTTATAAAGGAACATATTTCATTAGAATTTGAACCCTGCGGAGAGAACAATTCTTGAATTAGAGAAAGCCAGTTTTGCCTGAGGGGAGGGGATATTCGGCTCGGAAGGATCCGGTGTAAAGGCGTGGTATTCAGAATTCATGTGCTTGTAAACGTATGCTAAATCCACATAGAAACCATTCTTCCGGTAACCGAGTCCGGCAGTGATGTAGTTCGTGGTGTCATCCAGTCTGTAGTTAGGCATTGTGCCGGCCGTGTATATAGTCATATCGTTATTCTTTGCCTTTGCCTCAACAGGTGAAGAGACAAAGCTATAACCGGCACGAACACTGAATGACGGAGTTACGCGATATTCAGCACCGATTCTTAATGAATTTGAGCTCTTGTAAATATCCTTTATATCCTGATTTGTATAGGCATAGGGATCTGTGTTATACAGAGCCTTGGGAGACGCGGAATAAAGATCCCAACCATAATCCCAACCCCAGTCGCCACCAACTCCATAATTATTGGGCTCACTGAATTTCATGGTCTTGTATCCATTCCATTCATAGTCGGCGGAGATAATGAATTTGCTGCCGATTACACCTGCCACACTTGCAATCACTTTCCATGGTGATTGGAAATTGTATGATTGAGAACCGGGATATCCATTATTAGTAGAGGCCGAAATATTCTGACCATAATACTGTGCTCCAGTGTTGGCAGAATATGTTTCAGTGAGATTATAGTAGGTTGGTGTGTGGAAAGCAATACCGAATCTGAGTTCCTGAACGGGTTTGAAAATTAAGCCTAACTGATAATTGAAACCTTGACCGTTAGCACTGTAAAGATTTCTCATTCCCCATTGAGAGGCTGTTTGCTCAACGCTATTGGAGTTTGGATTATAAACATAAGCATTGCTCAGGTTTTCACCATAATTCGCATTTAGATTATAATTGAAGTTTACGATGTCAAAGTTCATACCCCAAAACACGGTGTTTGCAATATTTCCACCGATAGCGATATTGTATTCATCGACACTTCCACTCTCAGTCACATCGAACATCGCAGAACCTGTTGTGCCTGAACCGTACTGGCCTGTCCATGAAGGATTGTCGGGGTTCCCATTCGGATTTATAAGATATGAGTCGTATCCTAAGATATCAAGCCAGGGAGCCTGAATTCCACCATCGTTCGGATTGTAAGGATCGTAAATAATATTGTTATTATTGTCTACAATGGTGCTTACATCTGCTACGGTCAATCCTTCGTTATTAGCGAGAGCTGCCATATAATTACTCATGGAGTTGGCTAACTGTGGGATATTTCCCTTATATCTGCGATTAAACGAGACACCTTTATTGTATGTAAATCCAATATTGAGGTTTGGCATTGCAGTGCTGTTCAATCTCAATGTTGCTACACCTCCAATATTGTCAAGATAAAACTTGGTTCGACTATCGGTGGATTTCAAGCCCTGTGCCGTAGCACTGGAATTCTGCATATCAAGATCGAGTGTGAACCCAATCTCATTGCTGCGATAGACACCAATACCGGCAGGGTTCTGAGAAAGGGTAGAGAGATCTCCACCAAGGGCACCGAACGCACCTGCCATTCCCATAAATCTTGCGGTTCCGCGCAGATCAGGCTGTGAAAAACGATAAGCATCGATTGCACTTTGAGCAAACGCCCCGAAAGAAAGGGAAGCCAAAGTTAAAGTTAAATAAATTTTCTTCATAGTGTAATTGTTTTTCATAGGTTATATTATCTGTGACTGCCGCGGGCACCACCTCCACCGGAGCTTCTGCCGCCACCATAGCTGCCACCGGAACTTCTTCCTCCACCAAAACTTCCGCCGGAATTATAGCTTCCTCTACTTGAATTGCTGTTGTAGCTGTTTCTTGTAGTCGTGTTGCTGTTGCTTCGGTTGGATGAATTATTATAAGTTCTGTGACTGTTATTGGAATTATTCGAATTAACAGTGCTACCCGAGCTATTATATGTGCGGTGTCCGTTGTTGTTCACAGTATAACCATTTCTGTTTGAACCACTCTGATTTGATCCTACACCATAATTCCGATTGCCGGATGTCTGAATGGAGCCGCCATCATAAGTGCGGTGATGATTGGTTGCAGATCCTCCGAAGATTCCACCGGAATTGTGATTGTAACCGTTTGTGTTCGGTCTCGATCCATTGGAACCGTAGTGCCCGTTATAGTTTCCTCCCGGGCGAGTATTGGATGCCCAGTTTGAACCGGGGTTATTGGGTAATCTTCCACCGGGTCTATAATCGGCATAAGGGCGACCATGTCCCCATCCCCATGAGGGGCCTCCCCAACCGGGACCTCCCCAGCCCCAGGAAGGATTGTTCCAACCCCAGCTCCAAGAGGGACCCCAGCCCCAACTCCAGTTCCAGGATGGTCCCCAGTTCCAGCTCCATGACGGTCCCCAACCCCAATTCCAGGAATTCCAACCCCAGTTCCATGAATTCCAACCATAAGAGGAGTAATAGGGCCAACCATAGTCATAATAACCATACCATGGTGAGAATGAAGGTATCCCGTTATTGAACACGATCTCTACGTTACCATAGCTGTTATTCAGGACATCGGCGAGAACATCGGAATTGTCAAGCACTATAGTCGGATTATAATATTTCTGGATCTGCTGAGTGTAAACGAAATCTTCATCGTTTTCAACACGGCTGCCGATAGTGTCGATCGGGCTTGAATAGTATTGCCCGCGACGATTATATTCATCAACATCGACACTACTGAAATCCTTGATGTAGTTAGACTGCTTTTTAGACTTAGTCTGAACTGTATTATCCTTCTTAGGATTATAATAGATGTCGTCATACTCCTGCGCACTCATTGTCAAAGGCGCTGCCAGAGCCATTAATGCTATGCCGTAAAGTATTTTTTTCATAGTTGTTTAGTTTTGGCGAGTGTGATCACTCTGTTTTATACTCATTAGACAGATAAGAGTTATATATGTTTAACGCTTAACTGTTAAAAGTGTTTAAAAGGGGGAGGTGTTCCGGGATCATTATTGTCTTCTTTAACATTCTCGACATCTTCCGGAGTTATATCAATAACCTTCTTTCCCTTCTCGGATTCTTTACCCTCTTCATTTTTCTTGTTGATCTCCATGATCTCATCTGTGCGTGATTTCCACTGACGTTTGCCGAGAATCTTCTCAACATCGTCGTGATAAATCACCTCCTTCTCTATGAGCATATCACGGATCTGGTTATGCTCCTTGGCATACTTGCGCAATATCTCTTTAGCACGCTCGTACTGTTCGTTTACAATACGCTTCACCTCGGCATCAATGATCTTGGCGGTGTCTTCACTATAAGGTTTCGTGAAGCCCATCTCCTGACCTGTAGAGTCGTTGTAATTAAGGTTCGGCAGCTTGTCGCTCATACCGTAAACGAGCACGAGTGAACGCGCGATTTTAGTGCATCGTTCAAGGTCATCGCTCGCTCCGGTTCCGATCTGGCCGGTGAACACCTCTTCTGCAGCGCGACCGCCCAAAAGACCGCACATTGTGTCAAGCAGAGCCTGCGTGGGGATTATCTGACGCTCCTCAGGTGCGTACCATGCTGCACCTAAAGCACGTCCACGTGGAACGATAGTAACCTTTACAAGAGGATTACCATATTCAATCATCCATGTGATAGTAGCGTGACCTGCTTCATGAGTAGCAATCGAATATTTCTCTGCATCGGTGATGACACGAGATTTTTTCTCCAGACCGCCCACAATTCTGTCGATTGCCGCCATAAAGTCGTTCCAATCTACAGACTCCTTGTTATTTCGGGCCGCGATCAATGCAGCTTCGTTACATACATTGGCAATGTCGGCTCCTGAGAATCCCTGAGTCTGACGTGCAAGTTGCTCAACATCGAGATGACTGTTGACCTTAATGTTTCTCAAATGCACATTGAAGATCTCCATGCGGTCAGTAAGCTCGGGAAGATCTACGTATATCTGACGGTCAAAACGTCCGGGACGCAACAGCGCCTTATCGAGCATGTCTGCTCGGTTGGTTGCTGCCAGACAGATAACACCATTGTTTGACTGGAATCCATCCATCTCGGTAAGCATCTGGTTCAAGGTGTTCTCCCTTTCGTCGTTGGAACCCATATTGGGATTTTTACCACGAGCCCTACCCACGGCATCAATCTCATCAATAAACACGATGCATGGAGCTTTCTCCTTGGCTTGCTTGAACAGGTCTCGCACGCGGGCAGCACCGACACCGACAAACATCTCCACAAAGTCAGAACCTGACATAGAGAGGAAAGGTACATTTGCTTCGCCTGCAACTGCTTTTGCCAAAAGTGTCTTACCTGTTCCGGGAGGACCTACAAGCAGGGCACCTCTCGGTATCTTTGCGCCAAGTTCTGTATATCTTTGAGGATTTTTGAGAAATTCCACAATTTCCTCGATCTCGACTTTTGCCTCGGCCAGACCTGCAACATCTTTGAATGTTACATTTGTGCCGTTGTTTTTGTCAAACACAAGCGCTTTGGATTTACCCACATTGAATATTCCACCTCCACCGCCGGTTCCGCTACCAACTTTCCTAAACATGAATACCATGAAGAATGCGATCAGGATAATCGGACCAAATGACCACAATATCTTCATCAGGTCGCTGCTTTTTTCGTAATTCACCTTAATTACGGGTTTATCTTGCGAAACCAGTGAAGCATTCCATTCATCAATCTTATCCTGAACTTTATCGGAGGAGGGGATGGTGGTCTTGATCTTCATATCTCCGCTCAGAGAGGAATCGGTGTTAAATTTCAATTCCTTGGCACCTTGTTTGGTGAGAATACCTTCTGCCACGCCGCTTTCTGAGAAAACATATATCTTCTGGATATTTCCCGCCAGAGCTGCCTTCTCAAAATCAGTCCAATCCACCTCTTTTGTCTGTGCATTATCCTGGAAATAATACAATCCAAGCATGCACAAAGCTATGAGTGCATACATCCAGAACATGTTGAACATCGGACGTTTCTTGCGATTACCTCCGTTGCGAGGAGATTTATTTTGTTGGAATAAATTCATAATATCAATGATTAGCTATTGAAGTTGTGTATTTTTGTTAAGGATTCTGAAGCGTTAGTTCAGATCCGGAATCCGGGTGATTTTAGCATCGCTCCATAGATCCTCAAGATTATAAAACTCGCGATAATCCGGCAAGAATACGTGAACAAGAACATTTCCGTAATCAATCACGATCCATTGCGAATTGCGATAACCGTCGTAATTATATGGCTTGATTCCGATGTTTTTCTGCAATTCTTCACGAATGGAGTCGGCAATTGCCGAAACCTGCGAAGTACTGTTGCCTTGACAGACTATAAATTCGCTTGCAGGAGCACTTTCGATCTCCTGAAGATCTATCAACGAAATTTTTTGACCTTTTTTGTTCTGAATCGCTTCTATAATCTGCGATGTAAGGTTGCTCGTATGTTGCATTAAAAATTACCTTATTTTAAACTAATAATTATTTCATAAATGGTTAAAGAGTGCATCTATCAACTGCTCGGCAGATGAAAAAATTTCCTCTATACATACCATATAACAAATCAAGGGGCAAATTTAATAAAAAAAACTGAAAAATTTTTAAAGTAATTTACTATATACTAATAGGTCGGCTCTTTTATCCGGCGAAACATACCATTCCGGCAGTGTTCCGCGGTGTATAAAGCCGGCTTTTTCAAATAGTGAAACACTCGCCTTGTTGGTTCCCATAATCTTGGCACCAATCTGATGAAAATGCAGCAGATTCTTCATATAAGAACAGGCAAGGTCTATAGCCTGCGACGCATAGCCCTTACCTCTGAAATCTTGTTTGACATACACACCGAGCATGGCCGTGCGATGAAATGCCGATATATCATATAAGTCTATGATACCTGAGATTGCTTTGTTGTCGACGGTTTCAATAATCAGTCTGAGCTGACCGGAACGAATCGGGTCTGCGTCATAGTTCTCTGCATATTCACGCAGGCTCCTCAGTGAATAGGGAGCTGCTATTGCGTTATGTATCCACTGAGTCGAGTCGCACTCCATTTTCCACATCTCTTCGGCATCTGACGGCTCCACAGCCCGAAGTCTGATATTTTTATTTTCAAGGAATGTCATGATAATTTTTTGTCGTGGAATGTATCTGAAAACAGCATCCGGTTTCTGATAGATCTGGAAAGTGTCAGCTCATCGGCATATTCAAGTTCGTTGCCGATGCTGAGTCCTCGTGCAAGCATAGTGATTTTTACTGGCGTATCTGCCAATTTCCGGTATATATAAAAGTTGGTGGTGTCACCCTCCATTGTAGGACTGAGAGCCAGAATCACCTCCTTAATATTTTCGTTTTTCACTCTTTCCACAAGGCTGTCTATTTCGAGATCCGAAGGGCTAACACCATCAAGAGGGGAGATAACTCCTCCTAAAACGTGATAAAGTCCATGATGCTCCCCGGTAGATTCAACCGTTATGACATCCTTGACATTCTCCACCACACAAATTATCTCCGGATTCCTCCTGTGATCATTGCAAATCGGACAAATCTCCTCCTCGCTTATATTATGACATCTGTTGCAATACCTGATGTTTTCCCTCATTCTAATTATGGAGCTTCCAAGATCGATGGCCACATCTTTCTCCTGTCGCAGAAGATGTAACGCAAGACGCAGGGCTGTTTTGCCACCTATCCCGGGGAGCTTTGACAGCTCCGCCACGGCATTATCCAAAAGTCGGGAATTAAAACTCTGTTCCATTAAGTAAGTTTTTCTATTAATGAAGTTGTCCAAACTATTTTTTTAACTTTCGAAAATTAGTTTAAACGATTTCAATACAAATATAGTAAAATTATAACGGAAATCGATAAAATAATTGTAATTTTACATTTCCAAATATTGAACTTATGATTGACTATTTGAATGGTGTTGTAGCGGAATCCAATCCTACAATGGCAGTTATAGAATGTAATGGAGTGGGTTATGAGGTGAATGTGACATTACTCGATTACCCTTCGCTCTCATTGGGGCAAAAAGAGAAATTATATATCCACGAGGCTATTCGAGAAGATGCGCATCTTCTTTATGGCTTTCTGCGCAAACGCACAAGAGAGTTGTTCCGGCTTCTGATCGGTGTAAGCGGTGTTGGTCCGAATACGGCGCGCCTGATCCTATCTTCTCTTTCCGACGATCAGCTTGAAAATGCGATTGCATCCGGCAATGATTCTCAGCTCAAGGCTGTAAAGGGGATAGGGGGAAAGACCGCCCAACGTATAATAGTAGACCTCAGAGATAAAATAAAAGTAACTACTGATTCGTTAATTAGCAGTACGCCGACCACAGAATCATACGATGATTCGCTTTCAGCATTGGTGATGTTGGGATTCACATCGCAGCAGAGTCAGAAAGTACTGAAGAAACTGTTTGCCGCTGATCCCACACTTACCACTGAGAAAGCTATTAAACAGGCACTAACAATGCTCTGATGCGAATTAAGCTGACAAATGGCAAAATATTTATTCTTCTTGCAGTGTTCTTTACAACACTGCTATTGTCGTTTGTGGCTAATTCCCAGCAAGCAGATGTTAAGAAAACCATTCCTGAAGTCAAGGATGAGAATCCTCTTAAAACGGAAGAATATCCTATAGATCTTAAAACCCCCTCGAATATTACTACCGAGGCTGTGTATGATCCGGAGTTGGGGATGTACGTGATACACACCAAGATTGGCGACAGAGATATAGTCACACCTTTCCTGATGACACCCAAGGAGTATGCAGACCAGATGATGCGTCAGGATATGATGGGTTATTTCCGTCAACGCAACTCCGAAAGTTACGAGCAGAAGGATAAACAGCCTTTCAATATTTTTGATATGAATTTTTCGCTCGGTCCACTTGAGAAAGTGTTCGGACCGGGTGGAGTGCGTCTTACAACTCAAGGGTCAGTGCAGCTTTCGATGGGTATCAAGAGTAATAAAACTGATAATCCCTCTTTGTCGCTGAAAAACAGACGAAAAACATATTTCGACTTTGATCAGAAAATCCAGGCTACTATCAATGCTTCGGTAGGTGATAAGTTGAAATTCAATATGACCTACAACACTGATGCAACTTTTGATTTTGATTCAAAGAACCTGAAGCTGAATTATGAGGGTAAAGAGGATGAGATAATCAAAAATATAGAGGCGGGAAATGTAAGCATGACCACCGGCTCTTCGCTGATAAGGGGAGGAACTGCTCTTTTCGGTCTGAAGACTAAACTTCAGTTTGGTAAACTTACACTTACCGGTTTGATCTCACAGCAAAACTCCGAGTCTAAGACTGTGTCGACTTCCGGGGGTGTCCAAGCTACAAAATTCAATATCAAGGCGGATAACTATGATGCCAACAGGCACTTCTTCCTCGCTCAGTATTTTTACGACAATTATGATAATTTCTGTTCGCGACTCCCTTATGTTTCCTCCGGAATCAAAATTACACGAATAGAGGTTTGGATCACCAATAAGAACGGTAATTATAATGAGTCCAGAAACTTCGTTGGATTCATGGATATTGGTGAAAACAAGAATCTTGCCAACCGATATTGGGTTCCTAATACTGCGTTCGATAATCCCTCGAACCAAAGCAATAATCTCCTTAACGTCATAAAGAACGATTATCCTGAGGCTCGTAACATCAATATGGTTACGCAGGCTCTTACGCCGTTGCAGGCCTACGGCATAGATGGAGGTAAGGATTTCGAGAAGGTTGAGAGTGCAAGATTGCTGAAATCAAGCGAATATACATTGAACGACGATTTAGGATACATCTCTCTTAAATCAGCCCTGACAACCGATGAGGTGTTGGCGGTGGCTTACGAATACACCTATCAGGGCAAGGTTTATCAGGTAGGTGAGTTTTCATCTGATATTACCAATACTTCCGACTGTTTGTATCTCAAAATGCTGAGAAGCACCACCGTCTCTCCCAAGCTACCGATGTGGAAGCTGATGATGAAGAACGTTTATTCTCTCGGCGCTTATCAGCTTCAGAGCAAGAATTTCAAGCTTAATATCAAGTTCTTGAGTGATACTACCGGTACGGAAATAAACTATCTTCCCGTCGGGAGCATTTCTAATCAGCCTTTGTTGCAGGTGATGAATCTTGACCGTCTGGATTCAAATCAGGAGTCGAATTCCGATGGTTTCTTTGATTATATTGAAGGATACACGGTTCAATCATCGAACGGTAAAATCATATTCCCCGTTGCCGAGCCTTTCGGATCGCACCTTGCAAGGAAGATCGGAAATCCGGCTATAGCTTCGCAATATGTTTACCAGGAGCTGTATGACTCTACATTGGTAGTGGCTCAACAGTTCGCGGATAAAAATAAATTCTCGTTGATGGGAGAGTACCAGGCATCGAATGGCGCTCAGATCCGCCTTAACGCCATGAACGTGCCTCGCGGATCAGTGGTTGTTATGGCAGGAGGTGTGGTGCTCACCGAGAACAGTGATTATACTGTGGATTATTCCATGGGTATTGTCACTATCACCAATCAGAGTATAATTGATTCAGGAACTAACGTAAGCGTTACTTTGGAGAATCAGTCGCTTTTCTCCATGCAGAGAAAAACGTTGCTTGGTTTTGATGCTCAGTATAAATTCAATAAAGATTTCACATTGGGTGGAACATTGTTGCACTTCTCAGAAAAATCCCTGACCGAAAAGGTCAATATTGGTGATGAGATTATCAACAACACTATGTGGGGTCTGAATCTGAGCTATAATAAGGAGTTCATGTGGCTTACCAACTTGCTTAACAAGGTGCCTACCATTAACGCTACCGCTCCTTCACGCATCAATATAAATGCGGAATTTGCTCAGCTTGTGCCTCATAAACAGAAAAGCGGCAGTAACAAAGGTTCAAGTTATATCGACGACTTTGAGGCTACACAGACCGGTATTGATTTGCGTTCACCATATTCATGGTTCCTTGCTTCTACTCCTTACGAGAACGGACCTAATGCAATGTTCCCCGAAGCGCAGTTAAGCAATAATCCGGATTATGGCAAGAACCGTGCGCTGTTGGCGTGGTATTATATCGACAGACTCTGGACACAGAAAAATTCATCGATGGTGCCGGGTTATATGAAAAATGATCCTTGGATGCTCTCGAATCCATACGTGCGCGAAGTCAAGATCGATGAAATCTTCCCTTATCGTGATTTGAATTATGGTGAGGCAAATTATGTTCAGACACTTAATCTCTCTTTTTATCCGAAGGAGAGGGGTCCTTACAATGTAGACGCGGATAGAATTGATGAATCCGGAAATCTTCTGCAGCCTGAGAAGCGCTGGGGTGGTATCATGCGCAAGATGGATAACACCAACTTTGAAACCTCCAATGTAGAGTATATCCAGTTCTGGATGATGGATCCGTTCCTTGACGATACGAATCCAAACACCGATGGAGGAGATCTCTATTTCAACTTCGGAGAGATCAGTGAGGATATCCTCAAGGATGGTATGAAGAGTTATGAAAACGGTTTGCCTATCGATGGCAATAACGATTTCATAACAGAGACCGTGTGGGGTAAGGTATCGCGCCAGAATTCTTTAACTTACGCATTTGAGAACGCCGCTAATGCACGTCCGATGCAGGACGTTGGACTTGATGGAGTGTCAAATGATGAGGAGTTCACATTCTCTACTTACGAGGAATATCTGAATAAACTGCGGTCAAAACTCTCGCCGGCCGTGATAGAAAACATGTATGCGAATCCATTCTCTCCGATGCACGACCCTGCAGGTGACAACTACCACTTCTTCCGCTCGCCGTATTACGATGACACGCATGCCGATATTCTTGAGCGTTATAAAAGATATAATGGTGTAGAGGGCAACTCATTGTCGCCCGATCAGTCCGATAATCCACAGTATCAGTCAGCTCGTGCAGTGCCGGATGTTGAGGATATAAATCAGGATAATACCCTTAACGAATACGAAAGATATTTCCAGTATAAGGTGTCTATACGTCCGGAGGATATGGAGGTGGGTAAGAATTACATCACCGACAAAGTGGAGCGTGATGTCAACACTCCTGCCGGCAAGCAGCACGCTGTATGGTATCAGTTCAAAATTCCTTTGAACGATCCGGAAAGAGTAGTGGGTGGAATCACTGACTTCACTACCGTTCGCTTCGCACGTATGTTCATGACCGGTTTCCGCGAGACTACTCACTTGCGATTTGCTACGCTTGAGCTTGTAAGGGGTGAGTGGCGTGATTATGGATTCAATCTGAACAGTCGCAATGATTCGCCGGCAGAAGGAGAGATCGATATGAGTGTTGTGAATATCGAAGAGAACTCTGCGCGCACTCCGGTCAATTATGTGCTTCCTCCCGGTGTGGATCGTATTCAGGATCCGGGCCAGTCGCAGGCCACACAGCTTAACGAGCAGTCTCTATCAATAAAGGTTACCGGTTTGCAGCCCGGAGACGCCCGCGGAATCTACAAAAATACGCAGCTCGATATGCGAATCTACAAACGCTTGCAGATGTGGACACATGCTGAGGCGTTGATCGATAACGTTACCGAACTCCGTAATGGCGATCTTTCGCTCTTCATCCGCCTTGGCTCTGATGTCAAGAATAACTACTATGAATATGAGATTCCCTTGGAGCTGACTCCTCCGGGTAATTATAACAACTTCAATTCGGCAGACCGCGCTAAAGTGTGGCCATTGTCGAACTACCTGAATATACCACTTGACATATTCACAACCCTTAAAACTGCACGTAACCGTGACAAGAGTGCGAACATTGAGGGCGTAGGTTACACTATCCTTTACACTTCTCATGATCCCGATAATGCGCAGAACACAGTCGGTGTTATGGGTAATCCGAGTCTGAGCGATGTGCGTGTCATGCTTATCGGTATTCGCAACAGGTCAAACAGTGTTAAAGATGGTGTGGTTTGGGTAAATGAACTAAAAGTCACTGATTTCAATGAATCGGGCGGTTGGGCAGCTAATGCCAATGTAAACCTTTCGGTCAGTGATATTGCTATGGTTAATTTCTCTGCTCACAAGGAGACCTCAGGTTTCGGAAGCGTGGATCAACCGTTGAAATCACGCAGAATGGAGGATTACGAGCAGTATAATGTTGCCGTGCAGGGCGATTTAGGAAAGATACTGCCTGAAGGTGCAAAGCTTCAGGCTCCCATCTATTTCTCCAAATCGCAGGAAACGACAACACCCAAATACAATCCGCTGGATCAGGATATCTTGCTGAAAGATGCTTTGGATGCAGCCCAGACCAAACACGAGAAAGACTCAATCAAGAGTTATGCTGTAACTAAAAAATCGGTTGAAAGCTTTTCGATCTCCGGATTGAAATTCAATGTGCAGAGCAAGAATCCGATGCCTTGGGATCCCGCTAACTTTACAGTATCATTCTCTTACAACAAGCAGAAGAATCTTGACCCGACTACGGAGTATGAGAATACCAACGATTATCGCGGTAGTTTCCAATATTCCTATTCACCCTATATCAAACCCCTTAAACCATTCAGCTGGATTAAGGGTAAGAGCAAAACAGCCAAATTCTTCCAGGATTGGGAGGTGAACTGGTTGTTCAACAACCTGACGTTCTACACGGGCATGAACCGATATTACTACGAGCAGCAGACCCGCAGTGAGGTTGATGTTGATTTCCAGTTGCCGGTGCAGGTCAGCAAGAACTTCAACTGGGATCGTCAGCTGAGTCTGAGCTGGAACCTTATCAAATCTCTTACGCTTTCTTTCTCCAGCAATACTACTGCGAGGATTGAGGAGACCGTAGGAGCGGTAAACCGCAGGTTGTTTGCTGACAAGTATGAGCAGTGGAAAGATACTGTGATGTCGTCAATCCGTCATCTCGGAACGCCCTGGAATTATAATCAGACATTCACCGGATCGTATCGCGCGCCGTTCAATAAGATTCCGGCTCTCGATTACCTGTCAGGATCTGTGACATATAATTCCACTTATCGCTGGGATAAGGGTGCAACCGTTGAGGGGATTTATCTCGGCAACAGCATCCAGAACCAGACTACCTGGAATGCAGATGCCAAATTGAATTTCGAGACTCTGTTCAACAAGTCGAAATATCTCCAGAAGATCAATAAAAGATTTTCCGGTAACGGTTCGTCGCGCAGCAATGTGGTGAGGGCGCGTGGCACAACCACCGGCCCGAATAGTCGTAATGAGAAAAAATTCGAGCGTGCAATCCAACTTTCAACTGACACCTCAACTACTGTAAAACACAACCTTAAGAATAAGAAGGTGCTGTTCTCCGCTATGGTTGATGGCAAAGTCAAGAAACTCAACTATAAGGTTGTTGATGAAAACACTGTAGAGATTCTTGATCGCGGTTCAGAGACGGTGAAAGTTACTATTAAACCGAACAACAAAGAGACGAAGAATTTCGGTTCAGAGTTTGCTGAATATACGTTGAGATTCCTAATGATGCCAAAATCCGCATCTTTCAGATGGCGTAGCGGACATTCGTTGAACCTGCCATTGTTCTCTCCGAATGTGGGTAACGTTTTCGGTCAGTCGCTGTCGCATGGTCCGATGTCGCCGGGTCTTGATTTTGCATTCGGTTTCTACGATAAGGATTATGTAAACAAGGCAATGGATCGGGGATGGCTCATAACCAACTCAGATCAGATATCTCCGGCATTGTGGACCAATAGCAAGGAATTCAATTTCGAACTGAACCTTGAACCTATAAAGGGTTTGAAGATCGTGCTTACCTCGAACCTTACCGATTCACGAACCGAGCAGATGCAGTTTATGTATGCCGGGATGCCAACATCCTACACCGGTTCTTATATGCGCACTCATGTAGCAATCATGTCTGCAATGAAAAATTCAAAGGCTGAAAACGGATATGCCTCGGAGTCGTTCAATCGCTTCCTTGAATATATCCCCCAGATTGCGAACCGTGTCGAAGCAGCATATAACGGATCTGTGTATCCATCCACCGGATTTTTGGAAGATTCACCCCTTGCAGGAACTATGTATAATCCTGGCGAGGGCACAGTCAGCGCAACAAGTTCCGACGTGCTTATTCCGGCTTTCCTTGCAGCCTACAGTGGCACAGATCCTAACAAGATCAGTCTCCGACATTTCGAGGGACTCAATGCAATGCGTCCTAACTGGAAAATCACATACGACGGACTGGTGAAACTTGGAAATGTTCAAAAGATTTTCAAGAACTTCACCTTGACACACGCTTATCAGTGTACATATTCTATCGGATCTTATTCAAGTTTCATGAACTGGGTGAGCATCGGTGATGATATGGGCTTTACACTTAATGAGCAGACCGGACTTCCCGTGCCGTCGTCTCCATTTAATATCACTTCAGTTGCAATCACCGAGAAGTTCGCGCCTCTGATCGGAGCAAAGGTAACACTGCAGAACGATGTTACATTTAACGCTGAGTATCGAGATTCACGCACACTTAACCTCAATACATCAGCCGGTCAGGTTGTGGAAACAACAAGCAAGCAGTTCTCGGTAGGAGCCGGATATAAGATTGCCAACTTCAATAAGATCCTCAAGATTGGCAGCAAACAGGGTGGCGTGTCCAACGACCTTTCATTAAATCTTGATCTTGCATTTTCAAACAATCAGTCTCTTATCAGAAGGATTGAGACTGCATATACACAAGCCACAAACGGAACGCAGACGTTCTCTGTTAACTTTATGGCTAACTATATCTTAAGCAAACGAATCACATTGTCTGCGTTCTTTGACCATCAGGTTAACACACCGCTTGTGTCAAGTTCCGCTTACCCGACATCGAATTCAAACTATGGTGTCGCGGTCAATGTATCGTTGGCGAGATAATTTAGAAGAAGGTAAAAAGGTTGAATTAATATGGAATGGATTCAAAGCATCTTATTCGAGCATAGTGCCGTGCAGGCCGTAATTGTCATATCCGTGATAATTGCCGTCGGTCTTGGATTGGCAAAAATACACCTCTACGGAATTTCGTTAGGTGTGACATGGGTGTTCTTTGCAGGTATTCTTGCCGGTTACCTCGGCTTCTCGATAGATCCGGCCATGCTCAATTTCGCGGAAAGTTTCGGTCTGATCCTGTTTATCTATGAACTCGGTTTGAAAGTGGGTCCCGGTTTCTTCAGCTCTTTCCGTAAAGGAGGATTGAATCTGAATCTGCTTGGTCTTGTGACTGTGCTGTTAGGAACAGCTACAGCAATAGCGTTGAGCTGGCTATTCGCTACACCCATGTCAGACATGAGCGGAATCCTTAGTGGCGCCACAACCAATACTCCGGCTTTGGGTGCAGCTCAGCAAGCCTTGAAGCAGTTAGGACTGTCGGCAAGCGGGGCTGCGCTGAGCTGTGCGGTGACATATCCCTTCGGCGTGATAGGTGTGATTATCGCAATAATAATTGTTCGCAAAACGATGGTTCGACCATCAGATATTGCACTTCCAGAAGATCCGGATGATCATAACACATTCATTGCAACATTCCAGATAAAGAATCCTGCCGTCTATAATAAAAACATTAAAGATCTGGCATCCATAACTCCGAAGCAATTCGTAATCTCACGTCACTGGCGCGATGGAAATGTAAGTATTCCTACTTCAGACATGACCCTCAAACATGATGATCGCGTCATGGTGATAACAAAAGAAGAGGATCTTGAGGCCATGACCGTGCTGTTCGGCGAATTGGAAAGTCGCGATTGGAACACAGGCGATATTGACTGGAACAAGATCGACAGCTCGTTGGTGTCGCGCCACGTTGTTATCAGTAAACCGGAGCTTAACGGAAAGAAACTCGGCTCACTGCGCCTACGCAACAATTACGGCATCAATATAACCCGCATCAGCCGCAGCGGTGTAACACTTCTCGCCACACCCGGACTCGTGCTTCAGCTTGGCGATCGCCTTACGGTGGTAGGGAAAGAGAGCCAGATCGATAAGGTAGCACAGGCCGTTGGTAATACAGTCGGAAAATTGAAAGATCCCAATCTTGCAGTGATATTTGTAGGGATGGTGTTAGGTCTTATAGTAGGTTCAATTCCAATTGCTATTCCCGGAATCTCAGTTCCGGTAAAACTCGGTTTGGCTGGAGGTCCGATCATCGTGGGAATACTGATGGGTAAATTCGGGCCGAACGTACACATGGTAACATACACCACGCGAAGTGCCAATCTGATGTTACGAGGCATCGGATTGTCGCTGTTCCTTGCATGTCTTGGATTGGACTCCGGAGCACACTTCGTAGACACAATAATGAATGGAGACGGACTCAAATGGGTTGGATTAGGGGTGATCATAACGCTCCTGCCCGTGCTGATTATGTTTGCAGTCTCGTTGCGATGGTCAAAACTCGACTTTGGTTCAGCCTGCGGAATGTTATGCGGAGCCATGGCCAACCCAATGGCGCTGAACTACGCCAACGACACCATTCCCGGCGACAACCCTGCCGTAGCCTATGCCACCGTCTACCCGATAGCCATGTTCTCCCGCGTAGTCATCGCACAGATCCTCATCCTCACCTTCCTCGGCTAACGACCCTATCTGTTCGCAATATACCAAGGTTGATTCCTCACGGAGTCAGCCTTGGTTGCTTTATTACTTAATATAACTTGCGTTGTAGTGTGATAGTTTAAATTCGCGGTAGGTTTTAAAACTGAATTATCATGGCAAGTATAAAAGTAAAATTCAGAAGCTCATCGGCTTCAGGATCAGAGGGTGTGATATATTATCAAGTCATTCACAAACGACTTGTAAGACAAATCTCAACGGGATATACGCTCTTCCCTTCAGAATGGAACGAGGAAAATGAGTGTGTAAAATGTGTATATTCCAGCTCTCGCTACAATAAATTGAAATCCATACAACGAAACTTGTTGTTTGATCTTCAATTGTTGCGACAGATCTGTGCATCCTTGCCTTCAATTCGTACAGATTACACTTCGGATGATATAGTTTCCGAGTTTCACACCAGGCAACTTCGAAGCTCATTCTTCAACTTTTTAAATGAAACTATATCGAAATTACAACTACAAGGGAAAACGAGAACCGCAGAGACATACGCAGCAGCTCTTGCAAGTTTCAGAAAATTTAGGGATAATGAGGATATCATGCTTCACTGCATCAATAGTGATGTTATGGAGACTTATCAAGCTTATCTTTCGCAACAGGGACTCGCGCTCAATACCATATCGTTCTATATGCGCATATTGAGAGCCACCTATAACCGAGCTGTCGAATATGGACTAATCGAGCAGTCATATCCATTCAAAAGAGTCTATACCGGAATCGCGAAAACCGTAAAAAGGGCAGTACCGTTGAAAGTGATCAAGGCAATAAAGCAGCTTGATCTTTCCAAGAATCCGACATTAGACTTTGCGCGAGACATGTTTATGTTCAGTTTTTACACACGGGGAATGAGCTTCATAGACATGGCATACCTACGCAAAACCGATCTTAAAAACGGATATCTTGTTTACCGTAGAAAAAAGACCGGTCAACAGCTCATCATACAATGGACCAAAGAGATGCAAATGATTTTGGATAAATATCCTGAAAACATTACAGACTATCTATTACCAATCTTAAAGAATAGAGGCAGGAACGAGAGATACGTATATCGAAATGTCGGCTATAATATAAACCACAATCTTAAGAAGATCGCGCAAAAGGTTGGCATACAGATACCCTTAACGTTATATGTAGCACGTCACAGCTGGGCATCAGCAGCCAAAGCAAAAGGAATACCATTGGGTGTAATAAGCGAAGGGATGGGACATGATAGTGAGACAACTACGCAGATCTATCTCGCCAGCCTAGATACCTCCGTAGTTGACAAAGCCAACTCCCTGATCCTGAAAAGCCTTTAACGTAAGCCCCGATTTCAGACCTGCTGAAATCGGGGCTTTATTTGTTTAGCAACCATCCCAATCTCTTAAAAAGAGATAATTAGAACATTACAAAATTAATGAAATTATTTGAAATTCGGAAGATTGTGAATATAAAAGTTTTGATGGATTATTCAATTTATACCTTATTTGTTGAGCAATTTTAATCTGACAATTACTTATATGTCTGGAATTAAACATCTTAACTAAGTATCCCAATCTCTTTTTAAGAGATTCGTAATTTGTAAACACAAATATTTATCTAATCGCTAATGGAATATTCGCTTATTGCAAACTCCGGAATTCAGATGCTTGCCTTTCGCTTAAAGATAGACACTCAGGATCGCTACAAACAGTGGTACCATGAGTGGTATGATACAAATAGTGGCGAATGGAAACTTGAGTTGGTTCAAGAGTTATGCACAGAGGATTGTACGCTTTATTACAAAAAAGCTGACTTACTCAAAAAAGGATATTTATCAGATCCCAATACTGAATTGGATATTGACGAGTTGAAGCATGATGGTATAATGCCCTTGAAAATAGATGATGAGCTTTGCCCTGGCGTAAAAGGAGAAATATATAGTTTAACTTTTAGCGATAGAGAAAATAAATTATCGGCTTTTGAAGGTGAATGGTTACCTGCTCCATACTTTTTCAAGAGGACAGAGCGAAAGTTTAAATTCGGACCATTGAATTGGGTTCGCTTCAAACTAATTCCATTAAAAGAAGAGAAAGGACAAAGAATATATGATGTGTTGATTGCATTCGATACTCATGCAACTTATGAGGAAGATATCAATAATGAAAATCCTGTTTTCCCTGATAAGTTTAGGAGGGATATTGACTTGGCACTATGCAGTAATGAGCTTCTTTTGCTTGATTATTGCTCGACCGGTCAAAAATGGAGTTATATTGATCAGCATCTAATGCACATAGTCCACCCAAATATTACTTGTATATCTAAGTTGAAAGGTGCGAATATTAAAAAGATGAGCTATGCTGCCTCATATTTATTCATTATTAATTATTTGGCAAAGAACGAGCTTTTCCCAAAAATAAAGCTCTACAAAGATGTCGATGTTGAAGTTAAGGATGTCGATATGGTTATTGATATTGGCAATTCTCGAACTACATCTCTTCTAATTGAGGATAATTCTAATTTCAACCAAGTTAGACCGCTTTCACTAATTGACTTTACAAATACACTTAGTGATACAGAGGAAGGGGTGGCTCTTCGCTCATACAATGAACCTTTTGATATGAGATTAGCATTTCGAAAGGCAAGTTTTGGAGACTTCGGTCATGTGGATAGTCGTCAATTTGTTTACCCGAGTTTAGTAAGGCTTGGTAGGGAAGCTAACGACTTAATTCATCGAGCATCAAATATAGAAAACCGTCTTGATTCATTATCTACATATTCAAGCCCCAAGAGATATTTGTGGGATTGGAGACCGAACAAAGAAGAATGGCAATTTTTAGTTTTACCCGGAGAAAAAGATGACCATATTCTTAACTTGAAAGGTATTACATCACAATTAAAGAGTGACGGACAATTTGATGTCAATGGAGAGGGTGGTCTCTCTTTTCATTATTCAAGGCGCTCCTTAATGACTTTATCCTTTCTTGAAATGTTTGTCCAAGCTCATTCTCAAATCAATAGCTTTAAACACAGATCTATAAAGGAAGGCTTTGGCTATCCAGAATTACCACGTAAGGTAAAGCGTATTATTGTCACTTGCCCCACCGCTATGTCAAAAATAGAACGAGAGGCATTGGTGAAGTGTGCTCAGGATGCCGTAAAAATATTTTTACGTTTTAATGGTGTTGAAGATTTAAAAAATTCGGTTGAAGTTATCCCAATGGTAAAATCACGGAAAGACGTGGATCCCGAATGGTATTATGACGAAGCAACATGTTCTCAACTAGTGTTTATGTACGGTGAGGTCGGACATAAATATAAAGGGTGCTGTAGCGAATTTTTTAATCTTTATGGCAAAATTGAGGAAGGCGAAACTCAACATTCGCTAACAGTTGGCTCTTTGGATATTGGTGCAGGTACATCAGATCTAATGATAAGTAGATATACTTATGAAAAAGGTGATGTTACTACTATTACACCTGAACCATTATTTTATGATAGTTTCTATTTTGCCGGAGATGACATGCTTAATGGGCTGATTAAAAATGTTATGCTTCTTAATGAAGATAGCGCTTTTCGTCAGGCCTTAAAACATCTTCCGTCTCCACAATACCGACAAGAAATTAAAAATTTCTTTGGACCGGATCATAATGGGCAATCTGTCGCTGATAGAATTTTGAGGAAAGATTTCAATATTCAGTATTCTGTACCTCTAATGTGCTATTTTTTAGAATTACTAAAGGATAACCACAAGGATTGTATCGTGAGATATGACGATGTCTTCGCAGACTGCCCCCCTAACGCTGCCATTATTAAAGGCTTTCTCGAAAAGACAGGTATTGATATTACAAAACTTGAATGGAAGTTTAATAATAATGAAGTATCAAAAATTGTCGAAAGAGAGTTTGAACCCTTACTAAAGAAGATAGCCACAATAATGTATGCTTATGCTTGCGATATTGTACTTCTTTCAGGAAGACCGTCATCTCTTCCTGCAATTAGAGATATTTTCTTGAAATATTACGCCGTATCTCCTAATCGTTTGATAATGCTTAACAATTACTATGTCGGTGATTGGTACCCATTTGACAATAACACAGGCTCAATAACTAATCCTAAAACGATAGTCGCTATGGGAGGAGTAATTGGGCTCTATGCTTCTGAGTTATCTAATCTCAATAAGTTTGTAATTAACCTTGATAAATTAAAAGACGGACTTAAATCCACGGTAAATTACATAGAAGCATCCCGTGAAGGACAACCGATAGACTACTTTATCACGCCAGAACAAGCTCAAGGAGACTTGACAGTTAGCCGAATACCAACATTTTTGAATGTTCGTCAGTTAGGTCTCGACACATATCCTTACCGTGCTCTTTATACAATTGATTTTAATCGTCATAAGATTGCTGATAGAGTAAGAAAAAAGGCTATCCTCAATGATGGTACAACATTAACAGATGCTAAAGTGCAATCGTTGGTTAATGAACAAATTGACCAGTTAAAGAAGCGTATGCCTTTTAAACTGACGATTGATAGAGATTTGAAAGACAAAGAACTGCTTACTATATCATCCATACTTGATAAAGATGGTAAT
The DNA here is from genome assembly GCA_014802175.1 of Bacteroides sp. GTDB lineage: Bacteria > Bacteroidota > Bacteroidia > Bacteroidales > Muribaculaceae > Lepagella. Next base: position 116,992 of record JAAVCU010000018.1, on the reverse strand, counting down.
GATGTAATAGATGGAAATGTAGAGATTCATATTCAGAGTCTTGGAGCAGATGAGAAATATTGGTTAGATTCCGGATCATTCAATTTTTAAGATTATGATACAAGATATCGATAAACATATAAGCATCATAAATGATTCTCTTTTATGGGCAAAGGAATTTGGTAAGGATTCCTTCCCAGCAGAACAGTTCAAAGAGTATCGAAGGAAACTATCTAAGATACGAAAAGCTTTAACGGGAAATTGTTCTGTTGCTGCTTACGGTGAAAGTCAGGTAGGTAAATCTTATCTGATGAGCAGTTTACTGTCTTCTCCGGACAAACCGTTCCTGATTGAAAACAATGGTGAGCTATATAGTTTCATTGATGATTTAAATCCTAGTGGAGGTAATAATGCTAAAATTGAATCGACTGGTGTTATTACACGCTTTACCATTGAGAAAGGAGCGCTTGCAGATAACAGTCTTATAAAAATTTTGAACCTGTCCGTTGTAGATATTATACTTCTCCTTGCGGATTCATACTATAATGATATAAAGATAAATCTTGATACAGCACTGACATCTGATGTCATAAATCGCGAGCTGGAAGGATTACAATCTTTCTGGAATGGTAAACAGAAGCAGCATGACATAATTTCAGAGGATGACATTAGAGATATAAACGATTATATTAAAGATGTTATTGGAAACAATGCTGCTGCAATATATCAATCAAATTTTTGTAAAGTAGTCTCAACTATAATTCAAAACGTCCCTTATGATAAATGGGTGGATGTTTTTAGCCTTATTTGGAATAAAAATTCAGAGATAAACCGACTATTTGCAACGTTAATAAATGCATACAAGAAACTTCGTTTTAAACAAGAAGTATATGTGCCATTTGATGCAGTTTTAAGATCAAAAGGTACACTTTTGAAAATTGAATGGCTAGATTCTGTGTGTGGCGTATGTTCCGACACTGGCAATGACGACAATTTTACAAATGTTTATGATGCAGTTGGTCATCTTCTCGCAGAAAACTATAGTAAAGGTGAACTCTCAGCTCTTATAGCAGAGCTTACCTTCGAGTTACCTGAATCACTCGCAAATGATAGGAAGTTTCTCAGAGATATGGATCTCTTGGACTTTCCTGGTGCTCGTTCGCGCGAAAAATACAAGGAGAGTGAAATAAGTACCGTCCTATCTAAAATGCTTAGACGAGGAAAAGTTGCATACTTGTTTAATAAGTATTCACGATCGCTTCAAATAAGCAGTGTTCTTTTCTGTCATCACAATGATCAAAAGGCAGAGCCTACCATTGGTGAAACAGTTAATAATTGGATAGAAGAAAATATTGGTATAACTCCTGAGGAGAGAGCCAAAGTGCTTCATCTTACAAATGGAATAGCTCCCTTGTTTCTTGTTGCAACAAAATTTAATATTGATCTTGAACGAACTAAGGCTGATAAACCTGATAGTTTAGAAAGTCTGGATAAGCACTGGAATAGATTTGACACAGTGTTCCCAGAAATCATCAAACCTAATAAATGGTTGGATGAATGGGTTGTTACGGCTTCGGGGGGGATATCACCTTTTAAGAACATATATCCTCTTCGAGACTTCTATTGGTCCGGGAAAAATGGTTTATTCTGTGGTTATAGTGATGGCGCTATTAAGTCTCCTGAAATCTCAGTATGCATACATCCTGACTATCCCGATTATTTTGATAAACTAAAAGATAGTTTCATACGCAATAACTTTGTTCAAAAACACTTTTCAGACCCCAAAAAAGTTTGGTCTGAGATTGCTACTGTGAATAATGATGGATCAAAGGCTATTATTCGTGACCTCGACTCAATATCTATGGTTCTTGAAAAGGCACGCAAAGAAAGATACCTCTCTCAATTAGAAACACTTAAGAAGGATTTAATCAATTCTTTACAAGTGTTCTACGAACCGGAAGATACTGAATCAAAAAACAAAAAGGCCAGATTGATCGCAGGCGACATTAGACGGTCTTTGATGCACAATGTGGCAACAAATCCGGCTATCTTTGGACGCATTCTTGATTCTCTCATGGTAAGTCCTGAAGTATTAAGAAACATTGCATACGATATTCTCGTCTTGCATACGGATGCACCGGTTGATATGGGTCCAATTAAGTTTATTCGCGCAAGTGCTGGAATAGACATATCAGATCCACGAGAAGTGAAAGTTGATAAATTATTAAGTTACTATATTTTAGATACCGAAGAAGATTTATCGGAATACATTAAATCTCAAGGATTTGAGTTAGAAGATGTATTATCCAAAGAAATTCGTACATTATCATCAATTGGAGATGTGATCACTAAACACATAGTTGATTACTGGATTGAGCATCTAAATGCTACCGCTCAAAATATTGTTAAAAGCCTTCCCCACGCTGATGAGGTAGTGTTTATGCTCATAAACCTATTCAATAAGATGGGAGTTAGAGAAGTTATTTCTGAGAAAATAACAAGATATACAGAAATCTTCGCAGAAAATGAACAGCCAAATGCTATAGGCGATTATGCCGCACTTACATTGAATAACTTTGTGAGTAATATAGGGCGTTCCTATATGTCAGATGGTGAAATTGACGAATTAAAGACTAAAGCTCAGAATTGTAAACTACCGGTCGATTTTTCTCCGGCAGGATGGGATAACACCCGTAAATCACAATCTTTGGTAGATACTCTTAAAATATTTGACGACTGTGCTAAGATTGTGAATCAAGGACACATTGATATGTCTATACTACGTCAACTTCCTTTTTGGAATAACTATCAAAGATGGGAGAATCTGGTTATTATAGGATTGATATACTCTTCAGATATCTCTCATTGCGATCCTATCTGTAATGAGAGAGTAAAAAATTTGATTGAACGTTCACAACCACTTTATTCGATGTAATTATGGATAAACATACTTTTATAGGAAAGAGAAAGGTTGGAAGTACTGATGTCTGTGATTTCACAGATTATCAGGGAATAGGACGTGATCCATTGTATAAACGTTATGAGAGCGTTTATAGCATATTAAATAAACATATCGATCCCAAATACATCCATTTCATTGCGGCACCTGATTATTCAGTAAGTGATGATGCTGTCAATTGGTATATTGATGAATGGGTGGAAACACCGGAAATTTTATCTAAGTTAAAAAATAGTAAAAAAGATAAATATCAACGTATTAAGGATACGACCCTTAATCATTACAAGCACGTTCTTGACAATCTCTATGGTGAGGAATTGCAAGTAATGGCATGTGTTCTGCGATATATTGATGATGACTTCATTTTTTGCTGTGATGATAAAGTTTTCGTGGTCGCCTGGGGAATGACACCAGATACTCGAAAACATGTTAGTAAAGGTGAACTTGTACATGAGTCACCATCGATTACAAAGTATAAACTTACTTTTGATGTTGGAGACCATGGCGTTTTCTCGTCAAAAATTGGCGGTCATATCTTACTTCCCGAAGGCGCTGAAATATCATCTAATGATATTCCAAATGTTGTCACATCAGAAGGTTTCTCATTTAAGGGTTGGACGCCCAATCCTCTCGGGATGAAGGTAACATCTGATGCAACATTTGTTGCCGAGTATGATGAAGTCATCAAGCCTCCAGCTATACCGCCTGTTTTCTCTCCTGAGACTCAAGAGCAGCAATATGCAACTTGCAGTTTTAATGCAGGCAATGACGGAATAATTGAAGGGAAATCGGTTATTACAAAACCGATAGGTTCCAGACTTTCATTAAGTGAAGTTCCGACAGTAACCCCTAAAAAAGGTTTTACATTTAAAGGGTGGGATGTCAATCCTCTAGCATCATTGATTAAAGGTGATATTTCCTTTAATGCATTATATGAAAAAAATATACCATGGTATAAAAAAATTTGGTTATGGCTTACAGGTAGAGGTTGTCTTAAATGGCTTCTTTGGGCATTGTTAGCCTTAATATTGCTTTTACTGATATCTTGGCTCTTTAAGGGATGTCATAGCTGCTCTCGTTCTGTGAATGGTGTCGATGAATCCGCTAAAATTGTAACTGCGGCTGGTGATACAATAGATGATAATGGAGAAGTTCGACCTATATCATTGCATAATGGTAAACTCCCTGATGAAACATCTATAGTAGCCCCTGTGAGAGGTGAAGACGGAGACCTCCCACCGATTATTAGGGAACCTGGTGTTCCTCCGGTCATTGCCAATCGTCTTTTCCTATTTTTAGAAAACGATAATGATAATGTAGATGCGCTTGCAGAAGATTTCAAAAAAGTTTATCCACAGGATAAATATCGTATCATTGGCTTTGATAGAGATGTTAAGTCCTTACTTATTGAGATTCCTGAAAGTGAAAGAGATGAAATCAGACGTACTATAAATTCTAAATTACCTAATCACAAGTTTATAGTATTTGATGAAGAGATTTATGAGTTGAACGGTCATTTAAGTGGATCGTCAGTCTCATCTCCCGGATGGCATCTAAACGCTGTCAAGGCAAGAGAAGGATGGCAAATAACCAAGGGTAGCTCCAATGTAACAGTAGCTATAGTGGACGACGGAATTGATGCGTCTCATCCTATGTTTGATGGTCGCATTGTTAACGCTTATAACGTCTATACTCAGAACAACAAACTAAGTAATGGCGGAGGACATGGCACTCATACGGCTGGATTAGCAGTTGGATCTCTTGAATTTCTTAATCAGGGAGCAGCTGGCATTGCACCTGATTGTATGTTGATGCCCATTCAAGTAATAGATAATAATATTTGCCCGCTCTCAGCTTTAGTTAGTGGTGTAATGTATGCAGTGCATAAAGGAGCAGACGTGGTAAACATATCCATTGGACCATCATTCCAAGGTCTTAATCAATTACCTGTTGAGCTTCAGAGTCAAATTGCACAGACTCAGTTCAAAAATGCGGAAAAGCTATGGAATCGAGTTTGCAAGATTGCTGCCAATAAGAATACAGTATTAGTTTTCGCAGCCGGGAATGATGACATATTATCCAGTATTCCTCCTGAAAATCGTTCTGCTGTAGCGATAACAGTTGGTGCGGTAGATCAGAAACTATATCCAACAGACTTTACTAATTATGGTCCGTGTACAGATATATCTGCTCCAGGCAAAGAGATTTATTCCTCTTTCCCGACCAAAAATTTCAGGAGCTTTGATGGTACAAGTATGGCCGCTCCAATCGTGTCAGGGACAGTCGCTTTAATGAAGTCATTGAAGAAAGATTTGTCAGTTGAACAAGCGAGGAATGTTCTCTATAGGACTGGGAGTGACGTTTTTGGCAACATGCCCCCAATGGTTCAAGTAAATTTAGCTTTGGACGCCGTGAAAAAAGGTGATTTTTCCGCGCCAACGGCAAGACAAATGCCACCGGTACCAGATTTAGATATGCCCACAGCAGCTGGTGACACACCCGCATCATGGATTAGTCCGGCTTCAGATGTTATTGCGGTTGGAACGGATAAGAGTATCTTGATTGAAAAACCAATTCAGACTAATTCTCCTGTAACAACAGTTACACCAGTGACTAATAATGGAAGTGATTACGATGCAATTCGTCGTATGATTGCTATTTACAAACAAAAAATAACAGAGCTGGAAGGACAGCTCCCTGAAAACAAAAAGTAATGAACGAAAAGCTACAATTCTCCTGGGGTCATATTATAGCTTTCTTGGCTCTTATCGCCGTGAGCTATATTTCATTTGTTGGGTTTACTTACCTGACTAATGGAAATTTCACTTATGCCTTGCTCGGCATGGGTCTAACGGATGTATTCTATATTCTATTTTTCATCGGAGCTCAACAAATGAAAGCTTCTGGTGTAAAAATGAAGAGAAAAATAATATGGGAAAGAATATTTATCTTTGGATCTCCGATTGTGTTTGTAGTAGGAATGATCTCTATGTCTCATTTTTGGACTGTGAAAAGTCAAAATGATCCTATAGTTGAAACATTCAAAACCTCAATAAATAACTCGAATCAACTATTTTCCGATTATGAGGATTACTCAAATCAAAGGATTGACACTTATCAAAAACGACTGACTGAGATAATTGTCAATAAAACTACAGATCCTCAAACATATAAAAATATGGGGTTTGAAAATTCCAAAGAAAATATCCAGAGAGACAATATGGTAGAAACTTTGCGTTTACAACTCTTGTCTCAAAACTATGACTCATTGAAGACTGTTGCTCAGAAATGGATTGCAGACGCTTCACAAGGTGCTAGTACATGGAATGTATTCTTATTAGGAAATACCCGAGAAATAAAGGAAGCTCTGAGAAATTGGGAAAATCAATTAAAATCTTTTTCTGCAAAGGAAATGTCTAATGAAGCTCTCCTAGGAGAAGTCGAACATTTCCAGAGTGATGGAGCTAAGAATGCTATAGCTGGCATTGAAAGCTTGACGACTTCCTTTACTACGCAAAAAACGCCCACTTTTGCGGCTATAATCTTTGGAATAGTAATATACTTAATGCTTTTATTCCCTTATTTCCTCCAGGAAAGACATACAAAAAGTTCATATACTACATTGATATCAAAGAGAAACGGAGTAAATACAGTTCAAGTGAGCGATACTAATAAAAAATCCTCAAGTACACTCCATCGTGGAACATTTAGAATAGATTAAATATGGCAAGTAAACAAGCTATTATCGATAATGTTGCCGAATATGCTCCTGCGGAATTGGCTAAGTATATTCGCGACGGAATCGTGTCCTTTGAAGAGTTATGCGAAGAGCCTGAGTTCTCTGCACATAATCGTAAAGAAGTAAAGACCCTTATTGCCAATGCTGAAGAAGATGATTGGCAAAAGGCGGTTGCAAGTGATACAGTTGAAGAATATGATAATTACTTAAATAATTATCCTGAGGGTCAACATCGTAGTCAAGCAAGAGATGCAAAGAAAAAATTATTGGATTTGTCTTCTAATAGTAAAATTGAAGAACTGTGGAAGAGTATTGATAAGAAAGATGATGCTGCGCTTCGATCGTTCATAGCTTCATATCCTAACTCGTCATACACATCAGAGGCTAAAGAGAAGTTATCTCAGATTTCAAGAAGACGTTATACTGCATCAGCTATAAAAAGGCTAAAACAGGATATTGAGGGAGAAAAGAACACGCAAGTAGTCGAAACAACAATAAGAGAATATATTGTTAACGGATCCGTTACTCCGATTCAGTTATATACTGAAATTCAAAAGAATCATAATCTTGTAAGTTCAGTTGTAATTGATAGATTAGAGGAAGATGGTGTGATTGATTTTACAGATCTTGAGATTAACGCTGAAATTAATCCTAAATTCTTTGAGTTTATCACAAATAATGATGTAAACTCTCCTGTAATTAATGTTGATTCAACTCCAATTGACTCTATAGAATCAAAAACGACAGAAGTTTACTTCTGGGGTATACCGTCTTCTGGAAAAACATGTGCTTTAGGAGCTATAATGAGTGAAGCAAGACATGGAGGTTATGTCGATTTTGCAGAACCTAATACTAGATGTCAAGGTCTTCACTATATGACGGTCCTTTCCCAAATATTTGAGGGTAATACTGAAGTATTTAAGTTGCCGGAAGGGACTCAAACAGATGCCATTTTTGAAATGGGTTATGTATTCAAAAAACAGAAAATGGATTATCCTGTGACATTCATTGATTTGGCGGGCGAAACCATTAATTCAATGTTCAGGAAAAATGCCAAATTATCACTAAATCCAAGACAACAAGCCGGATTAGACATAGCTTGTAAGTTGCTTACTGGCAATTCAGGTGTTAATCGTAAGATACACTTTTTTGTATTGGAGTATAATGGTCACACAAAAAAATATAAAGATCTCACTCAAGACACACTACTTACAGGAGCGATGACGTTCATCAAAGATACAGGAATTTTTAAGACTGAAACAGATGCCGTATACTTGCTTGTTACAAAATCTGACTTAACAGGCGCAACTTCTGATGACGAACGTAATAGCATACTAGCAGATTACATCAGATCTCATTATCAACAGTTTTATAATGGGCTACGCGACCTTTGTGATGAGAATGAGATTAATGAAGGAAACGTAGACATTGTCCCTTTCTCACTTGGTGACGTATGCTTCCAAAATCTATGTCTTTTTGACAACTCTACGGCTAGCACGGTTGTGGAACTAATAATGAATCGTGCAAAAGGGTTTAAATCAGGTAAAATGTCAAACTTTTTTAATAAATTTAAGAAATGAAACTCGGTTACATATATACAGTAACTTCAGGAGGTTATGATGACGAGAAAGTTCGTATCAATGCCGGTGACTGGAGTTCCGTTGTTGAAGACGAGCGTCAGCTTTGGCTAAAGTTTTCAGATAACGGGGAATCTACAGCTATGACCATCGTAAGAGATGGTGTTGTTTTTGCGATAACACGAATGATTGGAGGAGACCGCGCAGATAACAATATTACAACATGGGTCTACATTCCGTCCAAAGTTAAAATCACAGGTTCTCAAGTTAAGCAGGTTATAGATGCTATAAAAGAAATAAATAAGCTAGGAACTAAGAAAGTTTCTCAAAATTCTTTTATGAGTATTGATATTCTTGCCTACGATTATCCTGAAAAGAAATATGCGATTTTGTTATCTCCTTCTGAAGGTAAAGAACTCGCCGGAAGGTACCCTACCACAGATTTTTCTATGGTAGAAATACTTGGTCATTCTTTTCAAGAATACTATACAAAGTATAAATATGTTTTTCTATTCAATCAGAAAAATGAATTCAAGGAAGGTTTGGTTGACTTAAGCAATCAAGATATAATTGATACTATCTGCGTTCTTCCTCCATCTGCAGATAATATTCAAAAAATTTTTGGCTCATCAAGTGTTGTTATCAAGCTTTCGGATGGAAGTGTTTTCAACACCCCATTCGTAGTAAAAAAAGGTCAACCTATATCCCTAACTGCCGTAAAAAAAGATTGTATACCGATGCGCATAATGGGACAGGCTTTCAAAGATGAGGCAGAAATTGAAATTTCCTCCATAAATCAGCCGTGGAAGAGAATCATTTCTAATCTTTTTGAAGTCACAGATGCTAAAACAGGAAAAGTGATCCCCTCAAAATGTAGAATTCTTGATTCGCATTATGATGAGTTAGAGAAAAGTATTCCTGAGGATAGATTACGAAATGTACGTATACAGGTTACATCAAATGGTTATGAACCATTTGATGGTGAGGTAAATCTCAGTCATGGTGTCAAAACTATTCCTTTGGAAAAAATAATGGAAAAGGAAACCTACACATACCAAACTAAAGCAGGTGATGATGTGAAGGTAACAATATCGGGACCGGGAGCAAAATCAAAATCACCCCTTCAAGGATATAAAGTAAATGGGCATAAGTTGATTTATGTAGAACCAACGTTGGTACATAATGGCTCATGTCTACAGGATACCGTTTTAACCGTGGGAGAAAATACTCCTAAGAAACGTCGCTTTGCATGGATGGAATTTTGTTATGGTATTATTTCGGTAATTCTTCTGATGTTTATTCTTTATGGTGGTATTAAGTTTTTCCATCCTACATTCTTCAAGGATATGCTTCAGTATTCTAAGGAATACAGTGAAGATATAACAATAGATGATTCGGATGTAAATATGGTTACTCCCACACTTAAAGATACAGCAAAAGAGCAGGCAATAGCCTATTTGGACAATCAAACAGGAAAATGGGATAGGGATTCTTTTAATCGTTATCCTGTGCTGGAATGTCTTTTTGAGGAACTTAATACTTATCAGTTTGATAAAATTCTTAATAGAGAATCTATACTTTCCGGCTCAAGGAACTTCAAAGATGTGTTAGATGCTATACGAATTAATAAACATAAGAAATTTTCAGGAAGCTTCTGTCCTGAGAATGACTTTCAAATAACCGTATCAAGATATATTGATAAGTTGAATAAACCGGAAGAACAGAAAGCACAGGCTTCATCTGAGGGAATTGCAAGGAAAGCAGCAATTGATGCTCAAGATTCTAAACGCACTGCACCAAAACAAACTGATCAAGCATCCCAAAGGAAAGCAAACGAGAATAAAAAGAAAAAACGCGGAAACGAAATGGATTAATAAAATAAGATAATGAAGACATCAGTCAAGATATTGCTCCTTGTATTGTTCTCAATCGGAGCTGTTGCCGGTGTACTCGTGTTTGCAAAAACACGAGTTGCACCTCCCTCAAACCTTAAATTAGTAAATCAATATTCAGTAAGCCTTGAGTCAGAGGCTAAGACTTTTAATGATATAAAAGATTTCTCTATTGGCAGAGGAGAATATATCCGAATAGACGATCGACTCCAGCGTTTCCTAAACGAGAATGCAATAGACTCTACGGTTTCCGATGAGTTTAGAAAGAAGATTGATGAAAGCTACGGAAAGGTTCTTAAATCTTATTGCTTTGATCTTCTGCAAAAATCTGTATGGCCTGAGGAAAAATTGAATGAAATGCTTACAATGCTTTCATCACTAAAGTCTGATAAACTAACAACTGGAGAGACAGCCGTTACAGAGGACTTTATAGCATCAGTAGATAAAATCAATAATATTGTGGGGGAATATAGGAACGCTTTACGTTTTTCCAAAAACGTATCCTTTAAAGGCGTAAATGATGCTTCTTCAAGAATTCAAAAAGCAAAGAATTATAGAAATACTGAATATCTAAAGAATAACGCTGCCTTAGTCAATGCGTTGGATATTCTTCCCAGTCGCATTGCCCAGTCACATTATGGCCATGTTCGTAATCTTGTTAATGCTTTAGGTAATTACAGTGGTGTAACAAAAGATTATTACATGAATACCTTAATTCCTCGGGTTGATAATGCAATAACAGAATATAAAAATACCAAAATCTACGGTGGAAATAAGCCTAACATAACAGATTTGGAGAATAAAGCTGTTAGTTTGGTAACATCGGCAATGAACTATTATGGAGATGGAAATTGATATGAATAGAATAAAGCCATTTGTCCTTATTATATTGACAATACTTACGTTCACGACAAAGGTATACTCACAAGAGAGTATTGATATAATAGTTAATCCGCATTCACAGGAAGTTAATCTCCCTGATAGTATTGTGAGATTATTGTCAGAAAAAACAACACAAATTGACTCTTTAATCAGCGCCAATTTAGCATTAAAAAGCCTGATAAGAGAATCACAACAAGAATTAGAGGCAAAGAGTCGGGAATTCGCTAATTTAAAACGTAAAATTGATGATTTACAGAGTATAACTATCAAACGCCTTGAAGCGTCAAATGATACGTTGCAAAAACGTCTCATCAGTATGGCCTCAAATTTTATGTATATACCTTATGATGAATACAGCATTGAAGAAATTGCAATTCCGGCGTTCCTCTCAACAAAAGATACTCCGGCTTATACACGTTATCAAAATAGATTACCTCTACTCCAGAATTATAAGTCTGATGTAGTAAGCCTTGTAAACAGCTTGTCTCAGATGGAAAAAGATTTGGAGATTGGCTTAACTGCCATGAGAAATCAAAAAGCAAATGATCATCTTAATAATCTGCACGTTTCATCTATATATCTAAGATATACCTCATACGATGATTGGGAAAATACCTATCTCGGAGAACAACTACAGAGGATATTAGGACTTCTTAAATCGCCAAATGAGCAAACTTCATCTAAATTAAAGTCTATTCGTATAAATCTTGAAGGCCTTCTAAAAAACAACTAAATGCAACGCTTATTTTTTATCATCTGTTCTTTACTGTTTATGGTCTCTGTGTCTAATACAATGGAGGCTCAGTCGTTAATGCAAACAGCAAAAAAGGCAGAACAACGTGCGAAAGAAATAAAGCAACAAGAGTCTGCCAGATATAATGCTATCCTTGATTCGAAAGATCTCTCCAAATATAATCAGTTTATCAACGATTATCCGAGGGGTAGCAAAACTACTGAAATTCGAAAAAGGGCACATGAGGTCAAATTATGGAATGATGCGAAGACGCAGAATACAATTGCCTCATATGAACAATATCTAAACGAAACCAATTACCATTGGTATGACAATGAGGCAAACCAATCAGTCCGTTCCATTAAACAAAAGGAAGAAAAAGATAAATGGGATAAGGTCGTTGCAATAAATACAATATCAAGTTATCAAACATACATTAAAAACAATCCAACATCGGGTTATAAACAAGATGCAGAAAAGGCAATAAATCAACTCCAAGGGCAGCAAGAATGGAATAGAATAAAAAGCACGGAGAATGTAAGTGAACTACAGGACTTCATAACTTCATACCCAAATGCTAAAGAGGTTCCGGCAGCTACTGCTAAACTACATGAGCTTAAAGGCATCCAACACTATAATGCTGGAAATTTAAGTTCTGCATACACTGAATTTTCTCATTTTAATAGAGATAAAATCTCATATGCAAATAGAAAAGCATATGACGATGTAATGGAATATAATGAGTATTCAAAATTAGGTTATTATGCACCGGAGGCTGATTTACTTAGTTTTATGAGGAAATATCCTAACGGTAAGCACACCGATGATGTAAGCAATAGGGTTGCTGTCGCAAAAGCTCGAAATTTCGGAGATTATGCTTCTTCTTTTGATTATAATCAAGCATTAAGCTATGCAAAAGATTCATATACAAAGAATGCTGTGCAAACTTATATTTCGATGAATAAAAAGAAACAAAAAGAACGAAGAAATGCTGTGAAGTCTTGGCAAAGAAAACAGAATGGAGGGACTGTGAATCTTGGTCTTGATGTACTTGACTTCGGACTAAATGTTAGTTACGATAATTGCATAATTTGGTACTATAATGTTGGTCTTATGATCCGCTTTGGAAATTTTAAGGACAGAGTGCAATTTGCGATAGGATTAAAACCTGGTATATTCGGATACTCTAAAGAAATATATGCAGGAGGCTACTATTATGATTATTATGAAACTGAAAACAGAGCAGCTTTCCACTTGCCGATAGTTGGACAACTTAAACTGAATCTTTTTAAAATTACAGATAACTCAAGATTTTTTATTTATGGCAAATATCAATACAATGCAGTTCGTGTTGAAGATATTGAATCCAACATGGCTTGGGGTGCTGGCTGTGGTATTGCTTGGAAGCATTTTGATTGGGCTTTTTATTTTAGGCAAGATATAGGCTCAGGAAGAAATTTAGATTATAAAAATCAACAATATGTTGGAATGTCAATGATTTATTATTGGCAGTTATGATGCTTATGGGTTTGACAAATATTCGACAATACCCGCATGGAACAGATTATTACACATAAGGTGAGTAAGTGATGTGCAATAATAACTAAGACCGCCATCGCTTCGTGGAGACGTAATCACGAACTCAAGTGCAACTTTTATACCCGGAAGTATTTATTAAAAATCTCCCTCAAATATGTTTACAATTTTTTATTTCGGTATATAACTTTGCATAAGAACATTTTATTTGTAAGGTCTAATATGGATTCGTAGAAGGAATCCCCGGTATGACCTTGCTTGTAAAACAGCATATCAAGTACTTATTGGAACCGAACCAGTTCAAATAGCAAATTGCTATTTGACTCTTTATCTTCAATTCGACTAATATTTTTAAGAGGCACTAGTGAAATGTCATTAAAAGAAATAATAAAAGAAATAATAGAAATAGTACTAATAACAATTCCGTTTTGGATACTTTTAGGACCCATTATTATCATCCTTAAAACATTAGCAACCATCTTTCAACCCTATCTTTATAGGAGAGAGCAAACGGATTGGTATAAAAGTATTGCAGAAGATACAAGAAAAGGTATATTTCATGACTATCCGCCAAGCTATGGAAGATTATTTGGTGTTGGCCCTTGGAATAAACGAGACTTCCAAGCTGATGAGGATGATCCTTTGGATTGAGATGTGCTAATCTTCTATTTTAAAAGTGTCATTATGAATGAAAAAGGTATGCATACTGATACCTATAATCTAACGAGGTTTACAGAGGCGCAAAACGGAGTTTATCCCATTGCGCTGAAAGAGTTACAAGAGGGATGCAAGCGCTCTCATCGGATGTGGTATATCTTTCCACAACTCAACCATATACGCTACTTATACAGCAAATTAAAGCCATTATTACTGTAAAATTATTACTGTAAAGATAGACAATATACTACAGTAATTGGTGCGCATATACCAAAGTATTTATGAGCTATATACTTAAATATTCAAAATTCCTTGTAGTTCTGCAATTGGATGAAATCAAATCATTAGACAGTCGATGGGTGTCAACTATCGCGCCAATGATAGTTGAGGCAAGAGATGGTAATATCTTAGATACTGATGATATTATCTCTAATTCCTCTGAATTGTATATTAAACGCTGTGCTTATGATGCGCACGGCTGTATGTATATACAAGAAACAAAGATGACTTCTGATTGTGCTATATTAGGACCAATTTCCGATCACGATGAAAATTCTTGGTATAACAGGTATACAAATGCTGTTATCTCTGCTGGATTCAGGAATTATTTTTACTTTATTTGCGATTTCTCAAGATTAAGCAATCATAAGAACGAAATGAAAGTATATCTTCAGAATATTAGTTATAATTTATATGCATCTTTAAATAGTTTAAGATGTTCAATTATACCTGTAATTAATGAAAAAATGGATCATTATATTACGGAATTCATGCGACAAACTATTTTTATAGAGGAGAATGTCCTTGAAATTAAGGATCTCTTCAAAATATTCAGTGTCGCTAAAAGTGGTGAAGATCTTTTAATCACTATGGATAAAGATTTTTGTAACAAAGATTCCGAATTAAAAATTAGTAACTACGAAGATATGTAGATTATTTAATATTCGCTTTAATGGTTTACTTATTGAATTTTTTAGTATATATTTGTAGAAGTAAAGACTTCGCTCTTCGAGGACACTTTTTGATGTAGTATCTCCAAACGGTATATTTAGACAAGGTCTTGACAAATTTTCCATGGAGGGAAAGATTATCGTACACTATCAATGTTGAACGTATAAAAGTAATTACCATTTATGCTACCTGCACCAGCACAATTATATAAATGTCCGCATTGCGGCAAAACGAAGCCAATGTTATCCTTGATGAGTGGCAACACATTAGGAGGGGAACTTTGGAGCGATGGGCGTACAATCTATCCAATGCTGCCGCGTATATCTGCAATTCAAAAATGTCCGAAATGTGGTAAATACTCCTTTTTTAAGCAGTGGAAAAACAGAGGAAGATCTTTTAGCAAGGAATTTGGAACCACCGGTGAATTAAGTTATTCAGATGCAAAAGAAGCATTTAAGGATCTTAGTCATTCTTCTTCAAATAATCAGAGGTCTTATGAGATTGCATTATTCTTTGTGCATGCTTTCAATGATGAGTTTAGACGGCCTAAACTAAGAGAAGCCATAGGTAATTATAAACATCTATCAACGGTTTCAGGCTCGTTCCCATCGCCATCGGAAGAGGATGGATGTCTGTTTTTTGAAGCATCAAAATCTGTAATTGAAAATACCATCAATACAAAAAATGCTCAAATCTTGAAAGCTGAGATGCACCGAGAACGTGGAGAATGGATTGAAGCATTTGAGATTCTTTATCAAATGCAGGCTGGAAATAATCAGTGGATTGTTGATACGATTTTGTATTACACCTGTCAGAGAGATTCTTCTCTTATTCCATTCATGGTTGGAGGAAAGAAACTTGATTATAGTAATAAACCCAACTTTAGGACTTTGTCATTGCCCGAAGAACCTGAAGTTGTGGAAGAGCGAAAGAATAAGATAGAAGAATATCTCAGTAACGTGTCTTGCGTAACAAAAAGAGATCTCTATTATGATATTTTAGGTGGTGTGTATGATAAAAGTACCAATACCTTACTACAACTTGTTCAACCAAGTCAAGAAAGGTACGAAATTGAGGATGAAACACGAAATATCGGGAGTTTCGCATTTTATCGTAACGAACAATTAAAACGTGTCAGACTATCATCTGAACTTAAGTCAATAGGTATAAAGGCATTTTATGGCTGTAAAAATTTATCTACAGTCTTTAATCAGAAATCTGCGATTGAAGTCATAGAAGAATGTGCTTTTATGAACTGTAAATCTTTAACTACCATAAATTTTATAGACTATGTAAAATTCATTGGCCGCAGTGCATTTGCAGGCATGGATAAGCTACAATCTATAAGTTTATCGAATTATCTTGTCGATATTCAGGAATTTACATTCTTTGAATGCGAATCACTTAGATGTATTTCTATTCCTACTTCAGTTCGCTTTATTGCATCCTACGCATTTCAGCATACCGCACTAACTGAATTAGAGATTCCTGATAGTGTTGTTACATTGGGGGATGCTGTCTTTTCACGGTGTTTCAATCTCGAAAAGGTAAAATTATCCTCACTACTTGTCTCTATACCGGAAAGGACATTCGATTCCTGCAAATCTCTGCGAGAAATAGAAATTCCCCAAAATGTAGAATGTATAGAGCAAGAGGCATTTTCTGGTACAGTTGCATTAGAGAAAATAAGATTTCACGGAAAAGTAAAATCTATCTCAGAGTCCGCCTTCAAGAACTCTGGACTAAAAGAAATAATAGTTCCGTTCTGGGCTAAAGGTCATTACAAAAAACTGTTTCCTAATATAAAAATCACTACCAAAATCTTTTAATTGTGACGGATGTGTTTCCAACTCAAAAATCAATGAATACGGATAAGATAAAAGATAGAATGTTAGGGTGCCTATATGGACAGGCTATCGGAGATGCGCTTGGTCTAGGCACTGAGTTTATGAATAAGGATCAGGTGCTTATGTCATATCCTGATGGCTTATGCAAATATGAACAGATAATTCAGGATGCACACAGGCGGAGGTGGCCAATTGGTGCATGGACTGATGATACTGATATGATGTTGTGCATTCTATCGGCATTCGAAAATGGCAAATTTAATACCCACCGGGTCGCTCAAAATTTCAAAGACTGGTTTAATGGTGAACCTATGGGTATTGGAGGACATACTTATAAGGTTTTGTGCATGAGAGACTATGTTGAACAACCGGTGTTGAGTTCCAAACTATGGTGGGATTTGTCTCGACAGCAGAGTGCTGCAAATGGTGCATTGATGAGAACATCGGTAGTTGGTCTTGCTAAATATAATGTAGAACGACAAGCCGAAGACATTTGCAAACTGACCCATTATGATACACGCTGTATTGGTTCATGTGTAATAGCTTCATTAATTATTCACAATCTTGTATGGAATGATCACGAACTTACGTATGATGAGATAATAGAAATTGCTAAAAAATATGATGAGAGAATCATTGAATGGGTAGATCTGGCTTATAAAAATGAAGATATTTCACCCCTTGATTTGGATGAAAAGTATTCGATTGGATATACACTCAGAACATTAGCAGCCGCTTTATGGTGTTATTGGCATGTGACTTCGTTTGAAGAAGGCCTGCTGGCGGTCGTTAACGAAGGTGGCGATGCAGATACAAATGGAGCTATCGCGTGCGCTATTCTCGGCGCGAAGTTCGGTTATTCTTCAATTCCATCTTGCTACGTTGAGAATCTGTATAACCGAGCCATGTATCATCATAAGATTACATCCTTTATTAATCAAATAGCAGATGAAAAGGCATAAAATTATGATTTTAGCAATACTGATTTTGATACTCATAAAGGTGATATGGGTAATTTGGTCATGTTGGGGTAATGGCTCGTTTGACAAAGAAAAGAATGAATTAATTCAGCGTAAGAATTATCTTGTAAATAAGATAATGGTTGAGCCGCATCAGTTACTAAAAGAAATGCCAAGGGGAATAGGTTTGCAGTTTCAAGGTGAATGGGCGCTGTACTCATGCTCTATGCTGACCGAGGCATTATCAAATTTGGCAGAAATTTATCCCGAAACCAAAGAAGATGGAGTTTTAAAAATTGATAGTCTTATCCAAATTGTAAAATCTCCAGAACTACGTTTATATGATAAATTGCGGTGGGGTGAAGATCCACTCGAATCTTTGGATGGTGATGAAAGTCATGTTTCATATCTTAGCCATCTTGCATGGATGATTGGCAATTACAAACGAATCGGGGGAACTGATAAGTACGACAATTTATATGATTCGCTATGCAATACAATGAATCGTCGTATTATTAACTCTCCGCAATATAATCTGCCAACATATCCTAATGAGCCGATCTATATACCCGATATGATGGTTGCAATCGTTGCCTTATCGGATTATGCGAAACTTAATAATGCCAAATATTCAGATACAGTGAATACGTGGATTAACAGGGCGAAATCTGACTGGCTCGACGAAAATACCGGATTACTTGTATCATTTCTTGATGACAATGGGAAAATTAATTCTCAAATTAAGGGTTCTTATTCAGCCTTAAATTGCTACTATCTGACAAAGATAGACCCAGAATTTGCTCGCAGCCAATACGATATACTTAAATCAAAATTCAGCCAGTCTTTACCTTTATCGGGTTTGAAGGAATACCATGACCATTCGTGTTGGTTAGGAATGGATATCGATGCCGGTCCAATCATCTTAAATCTAAGCGCTAGTGGAACTGCTTTTGCCATTGGGAGTGCAACTTATTTTGGCGATAATAAATTCCGTAATAAGCTTCTCAGGACAGCCGAAATTGTTGGACATACAGTAAAATGGAATGATTGCCGACATTATTTGCTTGCAAATCTGGCATTGGTGGGAGAAGCAATTACTTTAGCAATGCGAACAAACCATAAATAATCCTCCGATAAGCAGCTCACACAACCTAATGAGAGCAAAACAAGGGTGTCGACATTTGCCGACACCCTTGTTTGGTATAATGAAGTTGTTTAAACCACTTCAATATCTGAGATGGATCAGAAGAATTTGGTGATTGAGTTTGCGTAGTTGAAGACTTGCGGCTTGCCGTTGCGGACGGTGATGGAGTAGGTCTCTGTGCCGTCGGCATTGGTGAAGATGATAACGTTGTCTTCAAGTTTGCCTTGATAACTCTTGTCGCCGGAGGTTAGGGTGTAAACAATGCCTTCGCGAGTGATATTCACTTTTTCCGCAGGATTGTTCACAACATTATATGTGCCGGCAACCGGGGCAATCAGTGTTTTAGGATCAGCCACAACATTGGTCATAACCATTCCTCTGAGTCCGGGAGAATATTCGATGATATACCATCCGGCTTTTTCTTCCTGAACGGTAAATGCCATTCCTTGTTTTAGCAGTACCGGTTCGTCGTTGTCGTTGACCGCTGCATACTCGTCTTTAGCTATCGGTGTCTCAAATATTTTTGTGTCGGTGCCGATAACAATACGGGCAGCATTCACCCACGTGCTTGCCAAACCTAACGAAAGTGCGGCTATCAATAAATATCTCCTCTGCATCACTTACTTACTTTATATTCAGAATTTCGAATATTTTGTCCTGCGCGTTTGACAATCCTTCTACATCTTTACCACCTGCCTGGGCGAAGAAGGGCTGACCACCGCCACCACCTTTGATGAGTTTGGCTGCCTCGCGCACAATCTGTCCGGCATTGAAGCCTTCTTTCACAAGATCATCGGATAGGGCAATGGTAAGGAGCGGTTTGTTATCGTTGGATGTCACACCAATGAACGCTGTATGTTCCTTGCAATCGCGACGTACGTTAAATGCGATATTCTTAACTACATCGGGCATGTACGGACCTGCAAGCTGCATTACTGTGATACCATTCTTCTCCTTAGCGTTAGCAATAACATCTCTGGTAAGGTTAGCAATACGCTCTGCAAAGAAGTCTTCTACCTGATGCTTAAGGTCAGCGTTTTCGCTGATTGCTCTCTTGACAGCTGTCTTAAGGTCGGAAGAACCGCCGAGTAGGCCGTTGACATCACGCATCAGATCCTGGAGGTTATCCATCATGGTTTCCACACCCGCACCAGTAACTGCCTCAATTCGGCGAATACCTGCTGCGATTGAGCTTTCAGTGACGATTCGGATCATACCGATATTACCGGTATTCTGAACGTGAGTACCACCACAAAGCTCAACAGATGTACCATATTTGACAACACGCACTTTATCGCCATACTTCTCACCAAAGAGCGCCATAGCACCTAACTCTTTTGCATCGGCAATAGGCATGTCTCGATGTTCGTCGAGAGCAATTGCCTTACGGATGCGTGAGTTGACAAGATGTTCTACCTTGCGTATCTCTTCAGCTGTAAGTTTCTGGAAGTGAGAGAAGTCAAAACGTAGCACTTCCGGTGAAACGAATGAACCTTTCTGCTCTACGTGTGTTCCAAGAACCTCACGCAAAGCTTCATGGAGAAGGTGAGTGGCTGAGTGGTTCGCTGATGTGGCAGCACGACTGTCTTCATCTATTTTTGCTACAAATTCCGCTGAGGGATCAGAAGGAATCTTATAGCTGAGATGAACGCCTACGTTATTCTCTTTCTTGGTATCGAAGATCTCGATTGTCTCGCCATCGGGTGCAATCAGGACACCTTTATCACCGACCTGTCCACCCATCTCTGCATAGAAAGGAGTTTTAGTGAGCATGATCTGGTAATATTCCTTACCTTTCTGCTTAACCTTGCGATAACGGATAATGCGGGTAGGGGTCTCAAAGAGGTCGTAACCAACAAATTCCTCTTCACCCGGAGTCACTTCAACCCAGTCGGTGGCCTCAACCTGAGCAGCATTGCGTGCACGATCTTTCTGTTTCTTCATCTCCTTATCGAAACCTTCGCGATCCAATTCCATATTATTTTCACGCAGAATCAGGTCTGTAAGGTCAAGCGGGAATCCATAGGTGTCGTAAAGCACGAAAGCGTCCTCTCCGGAAAGGGTATTGGTTCCTGCATCTTTTGCTTTCTGCTTGAAAGAATCGAGCAACTTGATACCGTTATCAAGCGTGCGAAGGAACGAATCTTCCTCTTCCTTGATAACTTTCTTAATCAGATCTTTCTGAGCCGGCAGTTCCGGATAAGCATCACCCATCTGGTCAACGAGCGTATCTACGAGCTTGTAAAGGAACGCTTCTTTCTGCTCAAGGAATGTGTAAACATATCTTACCGCACGGCGAAGGATACGACGGATAACGTAACCAGCCTTGGCGTTAGAGGGGAGCTGTGAGTCGGCGATTGAGAATGCAATGGTGCGGACGTGGTCGGCTGCTACGCGCATTGCCACATCAATTTTATTGTCAACACCATATTTTTTACCGGATAATTCTGAAATCTTACTGATGATGGGGGTGAACACATCTGTATCGTAGTTTGACTTCTTGCCTTGCAACGCCATGCAAAGACGCTCAAAGCCCATACCGGTATCGATTACCTTTGCAGGTAGGGGTTCGAGGTGACCGTCGGCCTTGCGGTTATACTGCATGAACACAAGATTCCAGATCTCGATTACAAGGGGATTATCCTTATTTACAAGGGTGGCGCCATCAACTTTTGCTCTTTCCTCATCGCTGCGGAGATCGATGTGAATCTCTGAGCAAGGACCGCAAGGACCAGTCTCACCCATTTCCCAGAAATTGTCGTGACGATTACCGTTGATGATGTGAGATGCAGGCAAGTGTTTCTCCCAATATGATGCCGCTTCGTTGTCACGTTCAAGACCTTCGGGAGCATAACCCTCAAAAACCGTTGCGTAAAGACGGTTGGGATCCAGTTTTACAACCTCTGTGAGATATTCCCATGCCCAGTCTATAGCCTCTTTCTTGAAATAATCGCCGAAGCTCCAGTTACCGAGCATCTCAAACATGGTGTGGTGATATGTGTCATGACCAACCTCTTCAAGGTCGTTATGCTTACCGGAAACGCGCAAGCATTTCTGAGAGTCAGTAACTCTCTTATATTCAGCAGGTCGATTTCCTAAAATAATATCCTTAAACTGATTCATGCCGGCATTGGTGAACATAAGAGTGGGATCATCTTTGATCACCATCGGCGCGGAAGGAACAATCTTATGACCTTTTCCCTCGAAAAACTTCTTGTAAGATTCTCTGATTTCCTTTGATGTCAACATCTTGATTAAATTTTATTTGATTGCAAATTTAACCATAATTTACTATTTTTGCAATTTAATGTGGCTCCAATCAATTAAAAGAATTGAATTTGGAGAACTTTTATCGTAATGAAAAAACAGATATACTACATATATAATCCTGAAACAGACGATTTTGAGCGTGTTTTCCCTTCAATCAAAGGGAAAGTGTTCGGATTTCTCAAAATTTTGGGAATTTCCTTGATTATCGGTATCGGGATCTATTTTGCAATATTTTACGCTTTTGATGCGCCCACTGAGGAGAATCTACGCAAGGAGAACGCAATACTTAAAAGCAAATACAGCATCCTTAACCGACGTCTGGACAACTCTCTGAAAGTCATGGCTAACATACAGGACCGTGACGACAATTTCTATAGGGTTATGATGCAGATGGAGCCGGTGGGGTTTGGCCAACGCTTTGCGGGACTTGATAATGAAAAGAGATATAAAGAATTGCAAAACATTCCTGATGCAGGTCTCGTAAGCCTTCTTACACGCCGAATGGATCTCTTTGAACGCCAGTTGTATGCACAGAGCCTTTCGTTTGATCAGTTGCGCGATATGGCGTCACAGCAGCAAGATAAGCTGGCGCACATCCCGTCGGTTATCCCAATCAACATTAAAGATTTCACAATGTCGTCTGGCTATGGTTTTCGGCGCGATCCTATTTACGGCAGTTCAAAATTTCATGAAGGATTGGATTTTGCAGCCAAGAGTGGCACACCTGTTTTTGCCACAGCCGATGGAAAAGTGACCGAGGCCGGGAGACAAGGAGGATATGGAAATTGTGTCGATATTTCCCACGGATATAATTACCTCACTCGTTATGCTCATCTCAGCGAGATTCTCGTTAAACCGGGACAGGAGGTTAAAAGAGGGGAGTTGATCGGCAAGGTCGGATCAACAGGTAAGTCAACCGGACCGCATCTACATTATGAAGTTAGATTCAAGAATGAGCCGCAGAACCCCGTGAATTATTATTTTATGGATCTTACGCCAGAAGAATATGCGGAGATGGTGCAGCTTGCAGAAAATGCAGGTCACGTGATGGATTAGTGTGGAGTGAGTAGTGAGTAGAGAGAATATTCTTAGTTATGGATGAACTTGATAAGAAATATTATAAGATAAAGGATGTGGCGGAGTTGTTGGGCGTATCGGCATCAACGTTGCGTTACTGGGAAATTGAGTTCCCGGAATGTAAACCGAGGCGCAGTGCCACCAATATCCGGTATTATAAAGCTGAGGATATAGAAACCCTCAAGATCATACATTATCTTCTGAAAGTAAGGGGGCTAAAACTTGTGGCTGCCAAGGAGCAGTTGAGAACAAACAGAGCCAATGTATCGAACAGAGTAAAAATTATTGATTCTCTTACAGAAACCCGCAACAAACTTGAAGATATGTTGAAAGCATTAACAAAAAGGAGGTGATCCAACAGGACCACCTCCTTTTTGTTGTCAAAATCTTATCAAACGAAGAAGAGTATCACCAACTGCGCCGCGATTACACGCATAAACATAGTCAATGGATAGACAGTAGAATATGCCACAGCCGGTGTGTCGCTGCCTGCATATTTATTGGCATAAGCCAATGCCGGTGGGTCGGTATAGTTACCGCTCATCATACCGATGATTGAGAAATAATTCAATTTGTATTTTGCTCTTGCAATGATTGATGTCACCAACAAAGGAATCACAGTGATAATGAAGCCGTAAAGCACCCACATTGCGCCCTGCTGATTGAAGACTGTAGCAAAGAAGTCTTTTCCTGCTGCAATACCGACTGACGCAAGGAATAAGCATATTCCGATCTCCCGTAACAATAGGTTTGCTGAGGAGTTCGTGTATGTGACAAGATGGAATTTATGGCCATAAGCACCAATAAGGATTGCCACAACAAGCGGACCTCCGGCAAGACCTAATTTCATAGGTACTGACATTCCCGGGAATTGCAATGGAATGCTTCCCACAAGGATTCCAAGGAAAATACCTATAAACATTGTAATCAGGTTAGGCTCATTGAGACGTTTCATGGAGTTACCCATTCTTCCGGCAAGGTTGTTGATATCATCAAGCTTGCCAACCACGGTAAGGCGGTCGCCAATCTGCAAACGTAAGTTGGGGCTTGCCACAAGATCCACACCGGAACGGTTTACACGGGTCACGTTAAGCTTATAAGCAGAATGCAGACGCAGTGAGCCAAGTTTTGTTCCATTGTATTCTGTATTGGTGACAAGAATACGGCGTGATACCACCGGTCCTTTTTCTCTTTCCCAAGTTTTATCCGGAATGATCGGACCTATGAATCGGGTGAAAAGTTCCTCATCTTGCTGCGAGCAGATAACAAGGCAGATGTCATTGTAATTAAGTACGTCCTGTGAAGTGGGGATAATAACAGTTCCGTCCGGTTTCTCTATTCGGGAGATCACATAGTCGCAGGATATTAGCATGTGAAGCTTCCTCATTGAAAGTCCGTCTACCATCTTGTTGGTGACGCGGAGTGAAAGAATGTGCGGTGCCAACTGAGAACTCTTCTCATCGTTCTCAATTTCCTGAATCTCTTTATTGGGGTCAATCTTGAAAATCTTACGAAGTATTATCATTGTCAAGATTATACCGATAACACCCAATGGATATGCCGCTGCATAACCCATAGACATTTGCTGGCTAACATCATAACCATCAGGATTAATCTGAAGATAAGTCTGTTGAGCAGCACCTAATCCGGGAGTATTAGTAACTGCGCCACTCATGATTCCCACCATCTGAGAAATGGATGTATTGCCTTCGGATCCACCCTGAATGAAATAGATGGCAAGCATAATCACAACGTTCAGACAGATTCCGGTGACAGCAAGCACGTTCATTTTCACGCCGCCCTCCTTAAACGAGGAGAAGAAACCGGGACCTACCTGCATACCGATGGAGAAAATGAAGAGAATCAGTCCGAATTCCCTCAGGAAATGGAGTACATTCCCATCTACACGATAGCCGAAATGACCCATCAGGATTCCGACAAATAATACGAAAGTTACTCCTAACGATACACCAAAGATCTTTATCTTTCCTAAGCATATTCCAGTGAATATCACAAAGGAATAGAGCACAATGGTACTTGCAAGCGAATCGTTAAAAGGACGAATAAGATCTATTAACCAATCCATAAATATTAGGGTTATTGAAAATTTTCGGGACCTAAATCAATACTTTCAGCATCAAAGATATGAACCGTATTGGAAAACGCTTTGAATAGTAAGTAAATTTTCAAAATTAGTCAGCACTATCAGAAAATTAAATATGAATTGAGAGCGAATATTCTTACAAAACGGAATCTTTGTCTCTCTCGAATTCACATATTAACCATCATCTGATTTCTCAAACCTACTTTGAAACAAATTCTCTGCAAAATTAGTGAAAAAAATCCGTAATTCATAATTAAGACATTACTTCTCTCAGTATAAAATTTAGGGGAATCGTATTTTGACTACGATTCCCCTAAATGATTAGAGAATATTTTCCTACTTGATCAATTCCATTTTGGGCGGATTTCCATGACACTTCAGTTTAGCTGTAGATGACTGAATTCCGTGAAAATAGTCAGTGGCATAACATTCGATATCTCCTGTTCCGGTGGAGGTTGCGTGAACGAAGCCGGCAATCATTTTCTTTGCTTCGATCTCTCCGGTCCCCGTAACGGCGTATGTGGCTTTTTTAGTATCACCATACAGCGTTATATCACCGGTGCCGGTAACTGATGCTTTAAGATCCTCAACTCCTTTAAGCTCAGCATCGATATCTCCTGTTCCGGCGACAGATAGATCGGCAGTAACGCAATTAGCCCTCATCTTAATATCTCCGGTTCCATATATGGCGGCTTTAAGTTTATACCCCTTGAAAGAAGGAATTTTAATGTCGCCCGTGCCATGAATATTCAAAGATAATTCAGGAGTTTTGAACTCACCTTCAAATTTGACATCACCGGTGCCTTGTATCATTATTGAAGAAAGCTCCTTTACCGTTACATAGACTACAACATCAAATTTATTAAAATTGATATTATCAGCTTCTTTATTCAATGCAACGGTAAGTATCCCTTTCTTAACAGAAGCACTACAATACTTTAAGAGATTGTCTGATCCTTTGATATTAATCTCAGGTGTATCGCCCTGCTTAACAACAACATCAACAATACTTGGAATAGAGATAGCACTGAAATCAGACTTAACTATCATATTATTTGTAATGATATTGCCTGATGCCATCACCGTTTCACCTACCGACATGTTATAATTCTTACTTCCGTTTATGGATCCGCAGGAAGCGAGAGAAAATAATGATATCATCGCAAGTGCGGTGAGAATTGAGTTCCTTAATTTATTCATGATTCATAAGGTGTTACCAGATAATCACACGCTCTTCAACCGGACGGAACATCTCATCGCCTGCGGTGATACCGAACGCTTTGAAGAACGGTTCGAGGTTGCGCAACGAGACGTTAACACGGTTGATTCCAAGCGAGTGGGGGTCACCTGTGGTGAGTGAACGAATCTCCTCCTGGCGGATATTATTTGCCCAGAGGTTAGCGAAGTTAAGGTAGAACACCTGGATAGGATCAAATCCATCGATCTTTGCTTCCTCAGAAGTAACATCCACACCTTTCTGCTTCTGTGAGTCAAGGAAGGCGGTGTATGCAACGCGAAGACCACCCTGGTCTGCAATATTTTCACCTAAGGTAAACGCGCCATTTGCATTAAGACCGGGAAGAACCTCAACGGCGTTGAACTGGTTAACGAGACCTTGTGTAAGGCTCTGGAACGCTTCTGCATCCTCCGGAGTCCACCAGTTAACCATGTTACCCGACGCATCGAAGTTACAGCCCTGATCATCGAAACCGTGAGTGAGCTCATGACCGATTACTACTCCGATACCACCATAGTTCTCAGCATCGCTTGACGCAGGATCATAGAAAGGTGCCTGAAGAATTCCGGCAGGGAAAACGATTTCGTTATTCAGCGGATTATAGTAGGCGTTGATTGTCTGCGGAGTCATTCCCCATTCAGTTTTGTCAACAGGTTTGCCCCATTTCTCAAGTTCACGATCCTGAGCCCACATATGTGCGTTGTGGATATTTTCCCAATATGATAGAGAAGGATCGATTTCAAGCTTGGAATAGTCTTTCCAGTTATCGGGATAACCGATCTTCACTGTAATGGCATTGAGTTTCTTCATTGCCTGCACTTTGGTGTCGTCACTCATCCAGGGAAGATTGATGATGTGTTTGCCAAGTGAATTGCGAAGATTCTCGACAAGACCTTCCATATAAATTTTTGAACTCTCGGGGAAATACTGTTCTACGTAAAGCTTACCGATACCTTCACCCATGATTCCTTCTGCAACTCCAAGTGCTTTCTTCCAGCGCGGACGCTGCTGCTCAACACCGCTGAACACTTTCTGAAATTCAAACGAAGCGTCAGCGAAATCATCGCTAAGATAGGGGGCTGCGCTGCTGACATAATCCCAAAGATAAAGGTCTTTCTTTTCGCGATCTGAGAGTGAACTCATAAGCGTATTACCCTGAAGAACAGTGTTAGGTGTGGCAACGATAAGAGTCTCGGGAGTCTCGATTCCCATAGTCTCGATAAAGAATCTGTCCCAAGGGAATGCAGGATAAGCCTCTTTAAGCTGCTCGATAGTTCTGGGATTGTACATTGCGGGGATGTTGCGGCTCTCTTCGCGGGTCCATGTTGAATCTGCAAGAAGAGTCTCGATCTTCAGGACGTTCTTGGCAATTCGTTTGGAATCTTTCTTGGAATAACCGGCAAGCTGCATTTCAGTTTCTATCAACTTCGTGTAAGCCGCACGAACATCCTTGTTGCGCTTATCATTAAGCAGGTAATAATCGCGGTCGCCAAGACCAAGAGATGCACCGGAAACATACATTGCATACTCATTACTGTTGGCCAGATCCTCCATCGGACCAATACCCACCAACGGAGAACCATAATTCTTATGCATCCAGAGGAAAAGATCTGTCATTCCAGATGCAGGAGTATTCTCAATCTTAGCAAGATCTGCTTGAATCGGAGCAGCGCCGAGAGCATTTCTCCTTACAGAATCCATGCCTGCTTCATAGATGGTAGCAATCTTGAAAGCATCAGTGCCGGGGGCAGGGTTTGTCGCTGCCAGTCCGGTTACAATCCGACGCACGCGATTATTGCTTGAATCGTTAAGGATATTGAACTGTCCGTAACGTGAGTATTCGGCTGAAAGGGGATGTGCCTCCATCCATTTCTTGTTTACGTGATTGTAGAAATCTTTCTTTGGTGAAATGGTGTTGTCAATTCCATCAGCACTAAGACTCTTGAGATGCTCTTTAGGGGCATTCTGCGCATTCACTCCGGCTATACACAAGCCTAAGCAAACACCTGATAATAGAACTTTTACTTTCATATTATATTTATTAGTAAATATTTATTTCATTATATTACTGTTTGTTTCCATATAAAATGAGTTTTCGAAGAATGGATAATGATTTGTTTTCAGTTTCCATCCACTCATCGTCCGGATTAGACAAGGCAGTTATTCCGCCTCCTACTTGCATGTAATATCCTCTATCTGTAAATCTGATGGAACGAAGATTCACAAAGAATGTGAAATCTTCATCATTATCATACGGACCAATGAACCCACCATAAAATCCCCGAGGCTGATGCTCAATTTCTGAAATAAGTTTCATTGCCTCCTCTTTGGGGTAGCCGGATAATGCAGGAGTAGGAGAGAGGTTTATAACTAATTTATTTATATCCGTTGTGCTCTGTCTTGATGCGGAAATTTTATTGAGCAAATGCTCTACGTTTCCTGCCTCTTTTGTCTCAATTTCAGAACAAATCGGAGTAAGCCCATTTGACTTAAAAACATTGATAATGTAATTGCAGACGATTCTTTGCTCCTTGAGATTTTTCTCATCCCAGGCAGCATCGGTTCCTGCCGACCTGGTACCTGCAAGTGCATACGTGCTAAGCTCAGAATTGCTTGATTCAAGCAGCAGCTCGGGAGAGGCTCCTATCCATCCGCCGGTTTCGGGAGAGAAAAAGAGGAAAACAAATGCTTGCGGATATGCCCGTTCCAAATTGAGAAACGAACGTTTGATATCGATTGAATCGTTTTTCAAAATAATCCGAGAAGCGATAACCTTTTTATCATGATTTCCTGAAATAAAGTTTTTTATGCCCGCAACCTCATCGGCGTGTTCTACCTTAGATGTACTCACTTCAGGAAACGGATATTCAGCCACTCCGAAGTCAGCCGTATGCAGAATATTACTTATTTCTGTCCATGAGGTTTCCTCTGTATCTGAAATTGTATAAACATTACCCGACATATCAAAGGGTGCGATAACGAAGCCGGGGTGAAAACCTTTGCGAGTCACACCCCTTCGCAATCGAACCACATCAGCACCGGGTAATCGATATGCACAAAAACTATAATGCTTCTGCGTAATATTCATACAATTCGTCGCCAGTGATTTTTGCCATTATGAAATCTCCAGGTTTTGCATCTGATCCGGACACATAATAATTCATATCGACTTCCGGACTATCCCATTGAGAACGGCAAATTCTTGTGTCTCCATCTATTTCATCCACAATGAGTCTTACCGTTTTACCGATCATATCACGGTTTTTCTCCTCATAGACTTCAGTTTGAGCCTCCATTAGAATTTCCAGACGTTTCTCTTTAACATCCTGAGGAACATTGTCTTCAAGATTTTTTGCTGCCCAGGTGTCATCTTCTTCCGAATATGCAAAAGCACCCATGCGGTCTATCTTCATTGATTTGACAAATTCGAGCAGCTCCTCGAATTCTTTCTCTCCCTCACCGGGGAAGCCAACCATAAGAGTGGTGCGTATCTTGATATCGGGAACGCGCCGGCGCATCTCATTAATCAGATCAATGGTTTCTTTTCCTGTAATATGCCGACGCATATTATCCAGAACCTTATCCGATATATGTTGCAGGGCGATATCAATGTATTTGCACACATTGTCATGGCGTGCCATAACATCCAATATCTCGTAAGGGAAATCGGCTGGATAAGCATAATGAAGCCTTATCCATTCAACACCGGGGATTTCAGCCATTCTGTCGATTAGCTCAGGAAGTTTATGAGTGTTGTATAGATCAAGACCATAAGAGGAAAGATCCTGGGCAATCACATTAAATTCCCTGACACCTTTAGCCACCAATGACTTCGTTTCATCAAGAATCTCTTCTATCGGACGCGACTTATGACGTCCGGTAATCAATGGTATCGCGCAGAATGCACAGAACCGATTGCAACCTTCAGAAATTTTCAGATATGCAGAGTGTGGGGGAGTGGTCAGCGTTCGTTCCCAATTCTTTACAGTCTCGGCTTTTGTTATATCCGGCAAAGAATCGATAAATGAGTTCCAGTCAAATTTACCGAGCATTATATCAATTTCCGGAATCTCGGATGCAAGGTCGTTCTTGTATCTTTCCGTAAGGCATCCCATTGCCACGATCTTTCCGATTTTCTCCTCATTCTTCTTCTCTGCAAGATCAAGAATCATCTCTATCGACTCCTCCTTGGCATCGGCAATAAAACCACAAGTGTTCACAACCACATATTCTCCTTCCGGAATTTCCGGATCATGAGCCACGGTGTAACCTTTGGCTTCAAGCCTGCGGATAATCCTCTCCGAATCAATAAGATTCTTTGAACAGCCCATGGTGATGATGTCGATTCTGTTTTTAATCATTGCAAGAAATTGATTAGTTAAATAGCGTTACCGAACAACGATGTTACGAATTCTTTGGGATGGAAAATCTGCAAATCTTCCTTACCCTCTCCGAGACCGATATATTTAACCGGGATTTTAAATTGATCGCTGATTCCAATCACCACTCCACCTTTTGATGTTCCATCAAGTTTTGTGATAGCAAGGTTATTGACCTCGGTTGCAGCAACAAACTGGCGAGCTTGCTCAAATGCGTTTTGACCCGTAGAGCCATCGAGTACAAGAAGTATCTCCTGAGGCGCTTCGGGCACCACACGTTTCATAACATTCTTGATTTTTGTAAGCTCGTTCATCAAACCGATTTTATTATGGAGTCGGCCTGCTGTGTCAATAATTACGACATCTGCTCCTTGAGCCTTTGCCGAAGAAAGAGTATCAAATGCCACGGCCGCCGGGTCACTGCCCATTTTCTGTTTGATAACAGGAACGCCGATACGCTCGCCCCAGATATCGAGCTGTTCGATTGCAGCCGCTCGGAATGTATCGGCAGCGCCCAACACAACCTTATTGCCGGCAGCTTTATATTGATATGCAAGTTTACCTATTGTAGTGGTTTTGCCAACTCCATTGACTCCAACTACCATTATCACGTATGGCTTACCATTATTTTCAGGAACTTTGAAATCATCGAGATCCTGTTCATTCTCCGGTTTTTCAAGCATTCCTGAGATCTCTTCGCAAAGGAGATTACGCAATTCCTCGCTGCCTACATATTTGTCGCGGGCAACGCGATCGCGAATGAGGTCAATGATTTTTAATGTGGTATCGACACCGACATCGCTTGTGATGAATGCTTCCTCAAGGGAATCAAGCACATCATCATCAATTTTATTTTTACCGGCTACGGCACGGGTAATCTTACCCCATACACCCTCTTTGGTTTTTTGTAATCCCTGATCGAGGGTCTCTTTCTCCTTCTTGGAAAACAGTTTCTTGAAAAATCCCATATTAATTGCGGCTTTTCTTCATTTATACTTCAACTTGCAAATTTATAAAAAAATTACCATTTTAACAACCATAAAAAAGCGATGCGCAACCATTAAAGGCTGCACATCGCATAATTCTGTTTCTATAATCGAAATTAGCTCATGGGAGCGGGAGCGAATCCATCCTCAAGGCAAACATAGTGCTGATAGGGATGATCGCAACCGGGACATTTTACCGGTGGCTCAGTGCCTTCCACTGTGTATCCGCAAACGAGACATCTCCAGGTTACGGGTTTCTCACGCTTCCACATCGTGTTGGATTCAATCAAATCCAGGAAGTGCTGGAATCTCTCGCAGTGGGTTTTCTCAACACTTGCGATTGCTTCGAAGTGAGTGGCGATGTCATCAAAACCTTCCTCACGAGCTGTCTTTGCGCAAGCGTAGTAGAATTCGTAACCATCTGTGCTTTCCTCTTTGATCGATGTTTTAAGGTTTGCAGCAGTGTCGCCAAGGAAACCGGCATCAAGACCGGGTGCTCCAACAAGTTCGTTATTTTCGAGCATCTTCAAGAACACTTTTGCATGATGAAGCTCATTGTCGGCGGTCTCGCGGAAAATCACGCCTACAGGGAAGTATTTCTCCTTATCTGCGATTCCGGCGTAGAATGTATAACGAGCGAATGCCTGAGTCTCGGCAAAATATGAGTTGACGATGTTTTTCTCGGTCTGTGTACCTTTAATGCTTTTTGTAGTTGCCATAGTTATAGTTTTTATAATGTGTTTTTTAGTATTCTCACTATCTAAAACGAATGGCATTATATAAAGTTCACAGAATTTTCATATTTTTCAGGATCTATGCCATAATATAATTTCACCTGAGTCCATGCTCCGCTTGACATCAATTATACGCTGATTGGATGAGCCTCTGAATAGGAGGTCAGTATCCCTGAGTTCGAGAATAAAAGGAGAATCAACAATTACATCGCATTGTTTTATTGCCTCAAGCAAAATTGGTGAATCCATAATCTCTTCCCACGTGAATCCGGTATAAAGCCAGACGGTATGATTCAACTTGTGAATCTCATCGCAAAGTTTCGCTACCCAGTCCGGATGATACAGAGGATCTCCGCCTGAAAGCGTTACATCAAAATCCTCCTCCTTCACTATATCCATGATCTCTTCAAGGCTCATGGCATTGCCAAGTTCAAAACTCCATGATTCAGGATTATGACAACCATGGCAACGGTGTCTACATCCACTTATATATATAGAAGTGCGAAATCCGGGGCCATCAACTGTGGTGCCCCGGATTATATCAAGTATGTTTATTCTTTCCAACATCGGAACTGCTTAGTCGTGAACAACTCGATCTTTCAATTCGGCAAGCTTACCGGAATTCCATCTGTCGGTAGTGCCGACAAGATAGCCGGTGATTCGTTGGATAGTCTCAAACGGTGTGCCGCATTTCGGACAGTGATGCTCATCCTGCAGTGCATTTTCATATCCACATTTAGGACA
Source organism: Bacteroides sp. (assembly GCA_014802175.1). Classification (GTDB taxonomy): domain Bacteria; phylum Bacteroidota; class Bacteroidia; order Bacteroidales; family Muribaculaceae; genus Lepagella. The sequence goes on along the minus strand of JAAVCU010000018.1, from coordinate 83,606 downwards.
ATGGTTACGATTATGGTTCACGGAGCTGTAACCCATATTGTATTTATCCATCAGGTCTACAATCTGCATGATCGATTCCTCGTTGTGAGTGGCGTCACCATCTATCTCTACGTAGAAGATATGTCCTCCACCTGTAAGTTCATGGTATGGAGCCTCGATCTTGGCTTTGTGACGCGGTGAACAGTGATAGTAAACCGGCACGTGGTTTGAATTGGTATAATAGTCCTTATCCGTAATACCCGGTATTACTCCGAATGATTTGCGATCTTTCTTTGTAAACTTGCCGGAAAGTCCTTCAGCCGGAGTTGCCAACACAGAGAAATTATGTCCATATTTCTCCGAATATTCATTCACACGGCTTCGCATATGGCGAACTATCTTCAGTCCAAGCGCCTGCGCCTCATCACTTTCTCCGTGATGTTTACCGACGAGTGCAATCAGACACTCTGCAAGGCCAATGAACCCTATTCCCAGTGTGCCCTGATTGATGACCGGCTCAATTGTCTCGTTGGGACTAAGTTGATCCGCGCCGTTCCACAATACACCCATCACCAACGGGAACTGCTTTGCCAGCGCTGTCTTCTGGAAATTGAATCTCTCTTCGAGCTGCAGTGCGGTTATATCAAGAACCTCATCAAGTTTCTCGAAGAAACGGGTTATACGCTCCTCCTTATCCTTGATGCCCATAAGCTCGATGGCTATTCTCACAATGTTGATTGTAGAGAAAGATATGTTGCCTCGCCCGATAGAGGTCTTTTCTCCATAACGGTTTTCGAAAACACGAGTTCTGCAGCCCATTGTAGCCACCTCATATTTGTATCTTTCCGGATCGTCTGCCCTCCATTTCTCATGCTGATTGAATGTGGCATCGAGATTAACAAAATTGGGGAAGAATCTGCGGGCTGTGACTTTACAGGCAAGTTTATAAAGGTCATAATTCGGATCCTCTGGTAGATAACTTACGCCTCTCTTCTTTTTCCAGATCTGAATAGGGAAGATTGCGGTAGCTCCGTTTCCAACCCCTTCGTAAGTGGAATTCAGCAGTTCACGTATCACACACCGTCCCTCGGCTGATGTATCTGTACCATAATTTATAGAAGAGAACACAACCTGATTGCCACCACGAGAGTGAATGGTATTCATATTGTGAATGAAAGCTTCCATCGACTGATGAACCCTTTCTACAGTCTTGTTAACCGCATGCTGCAAAAGACGTTCCTCCCCCTCAAGAACTGACAGGTCACGCTTCAAGAAATCTTTAAGCTCCTTATTATATAAATGTGAGAGATCAGAGCCTGTGAGCTGTTCCAGATTCTTAATTTCTTCAATAAAGGAGTTTCTTACAAACGGAGCAAGATAGAAATCAAATGCAGGGATTGCCTGCCCTCCGTGCATCTCATTCTGAGCCGTTTCCAGGGATATACAAGCAATTACGCTTGCTGTTTCAATTCTCTTCGCAGGTCTTGACTCTCCATGGCCAGCAACGAAGCCGTTTTGCAAAATCCTGTCAAGAGGATGCTGCACGCAAGTCAGACTCTTTGTGGGGTAATAATCTTTATCGTGAATATGCAGGTAGTTATTTTTAACTGCAGTTTTCACTTCAGCACTTAACAAATAGTCGTCGACGAAAGGCTTTGTTGTCTCACTCGCAAACTTCATCATCATACCGGCAGGGGAGTCGGTATTCATGTTTGCGTTCTCACGTGTGATATCATTATTTTTAGCCTCAATAATCTCGAGGAACATATCGCGAGTCTTGGCTCTGCGCGCAATAGATCTTTTGTCACGATAAGCGATGTATCTTTTCGCAACATCCTTTCTTGCGGATTTCATCAGTTCGATTTCAACACGATCCTGAATTTCCTCCACAGTCATTCGATCCTTGCCATTCATGCCCACGCGATCGGTAATCTTCTGAATCAGCGATTCATCTTCTCCAACTTCAGTGGTGAGCATGGCTTTTCTGATAGCTGCTTTAATCTTTTCCTCATTATAGCCTACAATTCGGCCGTCACGTTTTTCTACTATTTGTATCATGTGAAATTATTGGCGTTTTAATTGACTTCGCAAAGGTAGAATTATAAAATGAGCCGACCAAATTTTAAACGTTAAAATTATCAACAATTTTCATTTTGGAAAACATTTTAATGGTTACAAAATTTTATAATATTGATATTCATTGTGTTATAAAATGTTTTGGACAACTTTAATAATTTTATACTTTCTAAAATAGAATACGTTGTACAATTTTTCACTCAGTAATTGCAATATATATACGCAATAGCGTTTTTATCAAAACTTTAGAGTTAAAAGTTTGTTATTAAAGATAAATAATGATTATCGATTCTTAGTTTAAACCTATACCAAAATGTCTGATATCAAAAATAAAACTTTAGAAAAGGAAGCTCTTGAATATCATTCAAGTTGGACTCCCGGTAAAATAGAAGTTCTTCCAACTAAACCATATTCGGACCAGCATGATCTCTCTCTTGCTTATTCTCCCGGAGTAGCATTTCCATGTCTTGAAATTCAGAAAGAGAATGATCTGGCATATAAATATACTGATAAAGGTAATATCGTGGCTGTCGTCTCGAACGGAACAGCTGTTTTAGGCTTGGGCGATATCGGAGCTATAGCCGGAAAACCTGTTATGGAAGGGAAGGCATTACTTTTCAAGATCTTTGCGGGGATTGATTCTTTCGATATCGAGGTCGATGAAAAGGATCCGGACAAAATGGTTGATATTGTAAAAGCAATCAGTCCTACATTCGGTGGCATTAATCTTGAAGATATAAAGGCTCCTGAATGTTTCAAAATCGAAACAAGATTGAAAGAGGAATGCAACATTCCGATCATGCACGATGACCAGCACGGCACAGCCATCATTTCCGGTGCAGCATTAATTAATGCGCTCGAAATCCAGAACAAGAAGGCTGATGAAATAAAGCTCGTGATAAACGGAGCAGGTTCGGCTGCAATCAGTTGCGCGAGACTTTACCTTGATTTGGGAGTAAGGCGTGAAAATATAGTCATGTGCGATTCCAAGGGTGTTATCCGCGAAGACCGCTCAGATATCAATCCTCAGAAAAGGGAGTTTGCAACCTCACGAGACCTTCACACACTTACCGAAGCCTTGGTAGGCGCCGACGTCTTCTTAGGATTAAGCGTTGCAAATGTGTTAACTCCGGAGATGTTGCTCAGCATGGCTCCGCGTCCAATTGTATTTGCACTTGCCAATCCTAATCCTGAGATTGCTTACGACGTTGCCAAAGCCACACTTGACGATATAGTGATCGCTACAGGCCGCAGCGATTATCCAAATCAAGTCAACAACGTGTTAGGATTCCCGTATATATTCCGTGGCGCACTCGACAGCCGAGCAAGCACAATCAATGAAGAGATGAAACTTGCTGCTTGTCATGCCATCGCTGCTCTCGCAAGAGAGGAAGTGCCAGAAGATGTTAAACAGGCGTACAATGGTGAGGACTTTACATTCGGCAGAGATTACATTTTGCCGAAACCGTTTGACAAAAGATTGCTTTATCGCGTTTCGCCTGCAGTTGCAAAAGCTGCAATCGAATCCGGTGTTGCCAAACGCATAATCACGGACTGGACAGCTTACGATGAAGAGCTTAAGCAGAGAATGGCAAGAGTAAGATTAGGTTAGGAATAGTTTAAAGGATCTATCCAATCTAAAAATAGAAAAGGCGGAATACATCACAACTGTATTTCGCCTTCCTTAATTTTATAATGATTAGTCACGCCGTTCTTTACGCGAGGCATCAAGCCTCAACAATATAAATAGCAATATTGTGAATCCCCATAGAGATGAGCCACCATAACTGAAGAAGGGGAGAGGGATACCGATTACGGGACATAATCCTATAACCATTCCGACATTAATTGCTACATGAAATATCAAAATCGATATGACGCAATAGGCATATACTCGTTCAAAAGGGGTGCGTTGTCGTTCTGCAATATGTATGATTCGCAGTATTAAAGCGAGATAAAGAATAAGCACTGTTGACGCGCCGATGAAACCCTCTTCCTCCCCAATTGTACAGAAAATGAAGTCAGTGTGTTGCTCCGGAACATATTTAAGCTTCGTCTGCGTTCCATTTAAAAAACCTTTCCCGGAAAGGCCACCTGAACCTATAGCAATTTTGGACTGATTAACATTATATCCGGCGCCCATGATATTCTCCTCAATTCCCAAGGCTACTTTAATTCGCATTTGCTGATGAGGCTGGAGCACGTTTCCGAAAACATAGTTTACCGAGAATAGGAAGAGCACGGACACTACCGCAAAACTAATAGAGATCAGGAAGCGGCTGATGTTGTGATGGAACATTGCCAGAACCGTATATATAATAGCGATTGCGAGTATCGATATAAAATATGCGAGTCCGTTTACATTTACTCCACATATTGCCAATATTGCAACGGTAATACCAGATATGACAAAGCCCAATATTACATTGCGCGCAATTATCAGATCTTTGCAATAAAACAGCAACATCATGGAATAAATGAGAAGAATCATTACGAAAACTGAAAATTCACCTACAGGCATCCCTATAAGCGTGTATTCAGTGAACTTGACAGCAACTACAAAGAATGTTACAGCGCAGAAAATGGAGAATAACACTAAGCCACTCATCCCTTCTCTATATAACACAAAAATCAATGATACATAAACCAAGGCACTTCCTGTCTCATTCTGGAGAAGGATCAGGATAATAGGTATGAATATAATGATAAGTGCGCGGAAATAGTTGCTTATCTTCGCATTAAGGGAGAAATTATATGAATCGAAAAGCTTGGCCAGTGCCAAGGCGGTTGCAAATTTACCAAATTCAGCCGGTTGCAAACTTACCGGACCAAACACAAGCCATGAGTGTGAACCTTGAATATTAGGGGCAATAAATATGGTTAAAAGCAATATCAGTGCTACAACACCATATATCAGATACGCATATATCTTGTAGAGCCTGTAATCAAGCAGAAGGATCACCACTCCCAATATTAAAGAGAGACCGATCCACATTATCTGCTTACCGGAAAATTCCGATAAGTCGAATAGTGAAGCATTATCGAAATCATAACTGGCGGCATAAATGCTTACCGCACCCATACCAACCAATAGTAGGTATAAAATAATCGTAATCCAGTCCAGAGACTTGAATACCGATGCTCCTGTTTCAATGTTTTTTGACTCCACTTGAAATTATAGTGTTAGAGTTCATCATTTTCTCTTCCACTCCCTTGCGCGCGGCAGAGATTTCACCATTAAGATATTTCTCTATGATCAGACTGCCGATTGGCACACCATAGGCCGCACCGAATCCGGCATTTTCGACATAGACAGCCACTGCAATCTTCGGATTATGATATGGAGCAAACCCGATGAAAGCAGAATGGTCTTTACCATGCGGATTCTGGGCAGTTCCGGTCTTTCCACAAACCTCGATCCCTGGAAGATTCGCACCACGACAAGTACCGCCAAGCACTGCCATACGCATCCCTTCAGCTATATCCTCATAATATTCCTTCTTGATATGAGGTTGGTGTTTCTCTTTGAACTTGGGATCAATAACACTGTCGGCAATCTCTTTAACCACATGCGGTGTGTAGAAATATCCACGGTTAGCGATGGTAGCACATAAGTTGGCTATCTGAAGTGGAGTGGCAAGAACCTCTCCCTGACCAATGGAAACGGATATGATAGTGTTACCACTCCAGTTTCTTCCTCTGAAAGATTTACTGTAATATTCTGAGTTGGGAAGGAAGCCTCTGCTCTCTGATGGAAGGTCTACGCCCAGACGATAACCGTAACCCATTTCAACAAGATAGTTTTTCCACTTCTCAAACTGATCAGTGGCTTTGGTGCCGCGTTTATCAATCATATTCTTGAATCCCCAGCAGAAATATGCGTTACAAGAAGTCTGCAATGCCGGTTTTAAGCTGATAGGAGAGGCGTGACCATGGCATCCGACTCGCAAACCGTTCACATAACCATGATAGCATGGATACATAGTAGACAAATTCACGATTCCTTCCTGCAAAAATATGAGACCTTGCGTGGGCTTGAATGTTGAGCCGGGAGGATAGGCTCCTTGAAGCGCTCTGTCGTAAAGCGGTTTGTAATGATCCTTTACAAGTTCGCTATAATTTTTCCCTCGTTCTTTACCTACAAGAAGAGAGGGGTCATAACTTGGAGAAGAGACAAGAGCAAGAATCTCGCCGGTAGAGGGTTCAATAGCAACGATCGCACCAATCTTACCTCTCATCAGTTTCTCTCCATATTCCTGAAGATCGATGTCGATTGATAGCGTCAGATTGTGACCCGATTTTGGAGCCACATCGTGTATCCCATCTTCATATCTTCCCTTAACCCTGCCGAGAGCATCCTTCATCAGTATCTCCATTCCCTTAGATCCACGCAACGCATTTTCATAGCTCTTCTCTATGCCAAGGTCGCCTGTGTAATCTCCCCGGCGATAATAGCGATCGTTCTCTATATCAGTAGCCGAAACCTCGCGTATGTTACCCAGCACATTGCCAGCCGTGTGATATGCATATTCTCTCACAGCGCGTTTCTGAATGAAGAAACCTGGGAAAAGATAGAGCTTTTCCTGAAGTCGGCCGTAACTTTCTTGCGAAAGATGCGAAATAAGTTTCTGGGGAGTGTAGGCTGAATATCCCGGATTCTTTCTGGGATTCTTCATCTCTGCCCAGCGATCCATCAGTTCATCTTTAGTTATTTCCAGCGCCGAACACAGAGCCACTGTATCAAACTCTTTCACATCTTTGGGAATAATCATGACATCGTAGGCGGGCTTGTTAAACACAACAAGTTTGCCATTTCTATCATACATAAGTCCGCGGGCCGGATAGATCACTTTCTTTATAAAAGCGTTACTCTCCGCGCTCTCTTTGTATTTGTCATCACCAACCTGTAACGAAAAGAGACGTATAAGATAGATTATCACCACAACGGTGATAAATCCGCCTATTATATATTTTCTTTTTTCTAAATTGTAATCTTTTCTCATTACTTATTACCTATCAGGCTATCAAGACCCAACAATATAAGAAATGTAAACACCGCGCTGCTTAAACTCATTAGCGCAATCTCCTTAATATCCGTAATGCTCATATATTCTATTGCAAAAACGAGAACACAATAAGCCACCACCATAGTAAGCAGATATTTTGCATAAATGGAAATCCCCAATTCTGAAATTGACGGATTTATCTCTTTGGTGCGATCATCTTTCGGGATATAAGCAAAAAAAACAGGGCGTTTTAAAATAGCAAGAATGGTGCACGCCAGTGCGTTTACACCTAATGTGTCAGAAAATACATCTACCGTCAAACCGCTCAGGAATGCCCAGGTCAATAGCCATCCAGTGCCAAGACTTATTGGCAGATGTATTATCACATAAATGAATATGAACAGAGTGGCGACATTGAAAAGCAATATATGATTGCAAATCAACACCTGCGCGAGCAGAAGCACTACAAGTATTATAAAATTCTGTAAGATAGCTTTACTCATCACTCTGAATCATTAATTAATGCGTCAAAATTCGATAAAGAGTCGATCTCCTCTTTATATATATCCTTAATCACACGCACGGTGCTCAAGGATCTGAAATCCGGAAGTAGCTTAACTTTGAACGTAAAGAAACTATCATCCTGACTTCTTACTCTGTGCATTATCGTACCCACCGGTATTCCCTCCGGGAAAGTAGTGGAGTAGCCACTTGTTACAACTGTATCCCCCACATTATACAAAGCGTGACGTGGTACTTCCTCCAGATATGCAATAGTCGCATCAGATCCTTTCCAATTAAGTGAACCTACAAAAGATGTATCCTTTATCTTAACTGAAAAGTGCTGGGTCTCATTTAGCAGAGAAATAACCCTTGACATGTGGGGACCTGCCACATTCACAATTCCAACTATACCGCTCTGGTCAATCACACCCATTCCACTCTCGATTCCATCAAGGCTTCCGCGGTTGATGGTAAAAAAATTCTTAGGATGACGGGTATTATTATTTATGACCGATGCGGCAACGTAATCATACCTGTCCTTTGATGGGAATGTTGACGCGGTGTCGGATAACAACATCTTGTACAGTGCAATTTCATTTTTCAGGTTCAGTACTTCATTCTGCAACTGAGCATTACTCGCCTGCAGACTCTGGTTGATAGACCTGAGATTGAAATAACCGGTAACTTGAGATGTTCCGTTATATAGAGTTCCTGAGACAGCATTGGCGGAGGTTAGAAACACCGACTGACGGTACCTGCTACCAACAACCAGCAAGCATATACTGACAACCACATAGAATGTAAAAACAAACCATGTGGAATAACGCAATATGAAATTAAGAAGATTTCTCAATTTCTCAGGGTATAATAGGGGAGCGTTTCCCTTCCCGATCCGTGATTAGCGGATCAGGAAGTTGAAACGATTAATATTCTTAAGAGCAACACCGGTTCCTTTTGCTACAGCGTGTAACGGATCCTCGGCTACCTTGAACTCTATGCGGATCTTATCTGTGAAACGTTTTGCGAGTCCGCGAAGAAGAGCGCCGCCGCCGGCAAGATAAATACCATTTTTAACGATATCAGCATACAATTCCGGTGGTGTCTGCTCAAGTGCTGCCAAAATTGCAGCCTCCATCTTCGTGATAGACTTTTCGATGCAATGGGAAATCTCTTCGTAAGTGACAGGCACCTCCATCGGGAGAGATGTCATCTTATTCGGACCGGTGACGATGAATGGTTCCGGTGGATTTTCCAAAGTGGGAAGGGCTGACCCTACATTGATTTTAATCTGCTCAGCCATATTGGTGCCCACCTTAAGATTGTGAACGCGACCCATGTGCTCCTGAATGTCGGCTGTAAGGTCATTACCGGCAACTCGGATACTCTTGTTGCTGACAATTCCTCCAAGAGAGATCACGGCAATCTCGGTGCTACCTCCACCTATATCTACGATCATGTTACCCTCAGGGGCCTCTACATCAAGACCGATACCGAGGGCAGCAGCCATAGGCTCATAGATCATGTAGACGTCGCGTCCACCGGCATGTTCACTTGAATCGCGTACAGCGCGGATTTCAACTTCTGTAGATCCGGAAGGAATGCACACTACCATTCTCAGAGAAGGGGAGAACCATCTGCGTTTTGAACCTACCATCTTTACCATGCCGCGGATCATCTGCTCTGCTGCGTTAAAGTCAGCAATAACGCCATCGCGCAAGGGGCGGATAGTACGGATTCCGGGAGATTCCCTACCTTCCATCATGTGTGCCGGTGTTCCAACTGCAATGAGTTTATCAGTTTTATTCTCAATTGCAACCACACTGGGCTCATCGACAACTATCTTGTCATTATGAATGATAATGGAATTGGCTGTTCCCAAGTCCATTGCTATTTCCTGTGTAAATGAAAAAAGTCCCATTAACGGAATATTTTACTTTATAATAACTAATGTAATTTCTATTAAACCTGAAACACGGCTGTGCGCACCCTTTAATTAGAGCTACCCACAGTCGTCACTTCTAATTCAACTGCAAAGTTAACTATTTTTTTTCTTTTAATATCAATATTGTTGCGATATTTATATTTTATTTGCATAAAACAATGCGCGACTTCAAGACTCGGCTTGAAATCGCGCACTATTTTAAGAGATTCTATATATCGAACTAACTTGTTTAAAGTCGATTAGTTGAAGAATGTCTCAAGCGCGTAATCGATATTCTCGATTACATAGTTAAGATCGCTATCGGCAGCATTCATCGCTTTAGCACGGTTAGCGATTTCCTTGGCATACTGGAAGTAATCAGTCTTGATTTCGTTGCGCTGCTCAGGTGTAGCCCCTTCAATGTTATTCCATTTCTGTGTACCTACCTTAAAGATCTTCTTAGCTGCGTTCTTGAGAGTCTCGAAATCTGTATTTGAGAACGATACAGCCTTTCTATAATCATTCACAGATGCTGCATCATCCTCTTTTCGATCGTTTACGAATCCTCTTAAACCGTAAAGTGCGGCATTGTCGGGATTCTGTTCGATAACTTCATTAACCTTAGCCAAGGCAGCGTCGAGCTGACCATCGAGCACAAGCGAGTTCACGAGGTTGCTGATAAAGATCGGCTGAGAAATACCGAATTTATCATGACCGGCTGTAGCGATCTCGAAGATAGCAGCTTTAGCCTCATCAACCTTGGTTGAATCCTGCTGAGCGAGGTTCTGCCAGCAAGCCAACTCATAGATGAAGTTCTGGAAATTGTCAGAATTGTTCAGACGAGCCTGCTTGAAGGCATTCGCACCGGCCTCAAGCTGCTGTCCCTGCCATGCGGAAATACCTGCATTGAAGTATGCAGTATTTGCCACTGAATCAGGGGTAGCCTTAACCTCTTTTGATGCAAAGGGCTGTTTCGGCATTGCACCATAGATCATGAACGCCTCGTAAGCCTCAGGATAGAACTTCTGCTCATTATAGAAAGTTCCACCTGCATTGAAATAATCATTGAAATGTCCGCTGATCTTCGATGCGATCTCTTTGGAATATTTAGGTTTGATTTCTCCCTTGGCATTTGGAACGCTGTCGAGTGACATTGCCTTGATGAACTGATTGTAGCCATTGATAAGCTGACCACCCATTTCTACAAGATTTACAGAATTGGGATCAATCATCTGCTTCTTGAATGAATTGTCAAAAGCGTCAAATTCAATCTTACCGGCAACGTAATATGTACGCGCGTCATTCTGAGTCTCAGGATTAGCTGCGGCTTCCTGAATCAGCTTGCGGGCCTCCTCAATCTGAGCATTCTTACCCGAAAGCTTGGCAGCCTGGTCAACTACCGATTTCTGTGCGCTAATGGCTCCAACTGAGGCCATGCAAAGCGCTAATGTGATAATTTTTTTCATATAATGTAGATTGGTTAAATTCTAAATTATGCTTCCTCTTTCACTTCATCAGTCAATTCCTCTTCAACTTCCTCTTCAGGTTCAGAATCAACTTTGCAAACTGAGGCAATTCTATCTCCACGTTTTCCGAGATCAATCAACTTGACACCCTGAGTGGCACGTCCCATTACACGGATGGAATCAACTGGCAGACGGAGTGTAATACCACTCTGGTTAATTATCATCAAGTCGTTTTCATCGTTTACATTCTGGATGGCAACAAGTAATCCTGTCTTATCAGTAATCGACATTGTCTTGACACCCTTACCGCCTCGGTTAGTGATTCTGTAATCCTCAAGAGAAGTTCGCTTGCCATAACCGTTTTCAGAAACGACCATAACAGTATCCGTGGAATCCTCCTTCATAGTGATCATGCCAATGATCTCATCATCATCACCACCAAGTGTCATACCTCTTACTCCCGTTGATACTCGACCCATTTCTCGAACTTTGCTTTCGTGGAAACGAATGGCTCGACCCTCCTTGTCAGCAAGTATCACCTCTGAATTTCCGTCGGTAAGCTTAACCTGGATAACATCGTCATCTTCTCGTATGATGATGGCTTTTACTCCGTCGGTTCGCGGTCTGGAGTATGCCTCAAGAGAAGTCTTCTTGATCACACCCTTCTTGGTGGCGAAAATAAGATTATGAGTTGAATTGTATTCCGGATCGGTAAGCTTGGTTACGCGGATAAACGCATTTACCTTATCATCAGGCTCAATGTTGAGCAAGTTCTGAATGGCGCGACCCTTTGAATTCTTAGCACCCTCAGGTATCTCATAAACTTTAAGCCAATAGCATTTACCTTTGGCTGTAAAGAAGAGCATATAGTTATGGTTTGTGGCAGGATAGATATATTCTATGAAATCAGAATCNCTCTTATCGCTACCTTTTGCNCCAACTCCACCTCTATGCTGCGCACGGAACTCNGATAGGGCAGTGCGCTTGATGTAGCCGAGATGAGATATTGTAATAATCATGGGATCATCAGGATAGAAATCCTCAGCATTGAAATCGCCGGAAATCATATTGATTGAAGTGCGACGCTCATCACCATATTTATCTCTGATCTCGATAAGCTCATCTTTCATTACCTGACGGCAAACCTCATCGTTGTTCAGAATATCATTAAGGTGTTTGATCAGATTCATGACCTCTTCGTATTCTGAGCGCAGTTTATCCATCTCNAGTCCGGTGAGCTGTCGGAGACGCATCTCCACTATAGCGCGGGTCTGAATCTCATCGAGTTCAAAACGCTCACCAAGTTTTGTNCGGGCATCTTCCGCNGTAGAGGAGCTTCTGATAATCTGAATAACTTCATCAATGTTATCCACAGCAATCATCAAGCCCTTCAGGATGTGAGCCCTTTCTTCTGCTTTTTTCAACTCGTAACGCGTACGGCGAATCACAACATCATGTCGGTGCTCCACAAATGCCGCAAGAATTTCCTTGAGGTTAAGTGTTTTGGGACGACCATTAACAAGCGCCACATTATTGACACTGAACGAGGTCTGGAGCTGTGTAAGCTTAAACAGTTTGTTGAGTACAACTTTGGCATTTGCATCCTTCTTAACATCGATCACGATGTTAATTTTACCTCGTGCAGATGTATCTGAGATATCCGAAATGCCGTCGATTTTCTTGTCATCAACAAGTTCCGCAATGCTTTTTACAAGATCACTCTTGATAACGCCGTAAGGGATCTCGGAAATTATAATTGAATCATGATTTCCGTCCGATTCAATTTCAGCTTTTGCACGGATGATGATTCTACCTCTACCNGTTTCAAANGCATCTTTCACACCTTGAATACCCAAAATCTCTCCACCGGTCGGGAAATCAGGAGCCTTGATGTGCTCCATAAGNTCTTCAACCGTGAGTTCCGGGTTGTCAATAAGTGCCAAAGAGGCATTCAGTGATTCAGTAAGGTTATGAGGAGGCATATTTGTAGCCATACCTACGGCAATACCTGACGCACCGTTCACAAGAAGGTTGGGGATACGGGTAGGGAGTACAGAAGGCTCCGACAATGTATTATCAAAGTTCGGAACAAAATCAACTGTATTCTTATCCAAGTCCTGAAGCATCTCCTCACCCATACGGGCAAGCTTAACCTCTGTATAACGCATGGCGGCAGGGGAGTCACCATCAATTGAACCGAAGTTACCCTGTCCGAAAACAAGAGGATAACGCAAGCTCCATTCTTGTGCGAGTCGCACCATTGTGAGATAGATAGATGAATCACCATGGGGGTGATACTTACCCATTACTTCACCTACGATACGGGCAGATTTCTTGGTCTCTCCCGAAAAGCTGTTGCCAAGCTCGTTCATACCGAAGAGCACACGGCGATGAACGGGTTTGAAACCATCTCTGACATCGGGCAGAGCTCTGGATACAATCACCGACATTGAATAATCAATGTAGGCACTTTTCATTTCCGATTCAATGTTAATCGGGATAATTTTGTCGTCTCCTTGCATTTCTTTAATGTGTAAAAAGCCCCAAACTTCCTACTTTAAGATGTCTCAAAATGATGAGTACACACCTATAAACATAATCACAAAATTACTATTTTTTATTGTAATTAACAAATTAATTTTTCTGTACCCTCTTAGATTTGTTTTCTCTTATGAGAATAAATACTAACTTTGCAATTGAAACTAACGAACTACATCATGAAAATTAAACTTTTACTTGTGTCTCTTGCCTGTTCGGCAGCTTTGTTGTCGGATTATTGTTACGCTCAGAGCAGCAACCAATCTACCCTATGGATTGAAGCAGAATCCTTTTCAAGCAAAGGAGGATGGGTGGTGGATCAGCAGTACATGGACATTATGGGATCTCCATACCTTATGGCCCACGGTTTAGGCAACCCTGTGATCGATGCAACAACCGATATCGATGTTCCTGTCGGTGGAAAATATCACATATTTGTTCGCACATATAACTGGACGGCACCATGGCATAGCGGGAAAGGTCCGGGCAAATTCCTCATAACTGTGAATAACAAGAAGATAGGTTCTCCAGTCGGAGACACAGGTTCTTCCTGGGAGTGGCAGAAAGCCGGAGTTGTCAGCCTAAAGCCGGGAATAAACAGAATAGGGCTCAAAGATCTTTCCGGTTTCAATGGTAGATGTGATGCTATTATTCTGACCACCGACCCACATATAANCTTACCGGATAGTGGTGAAGAATTGAAAAAATTAAGGCGTGGGTTTCTTGGCAAGGATAAAGAAACCGTAAAGACAGCGGATTATGACTTTGTTGTAGTTGGGGGAGGAATAGCCGGGATGTGTGCGGCGGTCAGTGCTGCACGCAACGGATTAAAAACTGCGCTCGTTAACGACCGACCTGTTCTCGGAGGAAACAACAGTGGAGAAGTGAGAGTTCATCTTGGNGGCTATATTGAACTCGGGCCAAACAAGGGTTTAGGAAGGATGATCCGAGAATTCGGACATTCAAGAAAAGGGAATGCAAAGCCGGCTGAGTTTTATGAAGATGACAAAAAGCAGGAGTGGGTAACTTCTGAGCCAAACATTACTTTATATTCAAACTTCCATGCAACTTCAGTTGATATCAAAGACAATAAAATTAATTCGGTATTAATCGAAAATATCGAAACAGCTGAGGAGATCAATCTTACGGCCCCATTGTTTGCCGATTGCACAGGAGACGCTGCTATTGGCTATCTTGCCGGAGCTGATTACAGGATGGGACGAGAAAGTCGCGATGAATTTAACGAAAATTTGGCTCCGGAGCAAGCCGACAGTACAGTCATGGGAGTATCCGTACAATGGTATTCTGAGAAGAACAAGNATGGNCNCNCNCGCAAATTTCCTAAATTTNACTATGGCATAGNATTCAATGATTCCACTTGCGAACCGGTAAAGAAAGGGGAGTGGAAATGGGAAACTGGTATGAATCTTAATCAGATTACAGATGCTGAAAAGATTCGCGATTATGGGTTAGGAGTGGTTTTTGCAAACTGGAGTTACCTCAAAAATAGTATAAAGACACCTGAAATAATTAAAAACCGAGATCTTGCCTGGGTGGCATATATCGGAGGCAAAAGGGAATCGCGCAGATTATTAGGGGACTATATCCTNAAGCAGGATGACATTGATAAGAATGTAAGTCACGAAGACGCGTCGTTTACTACTTCATGGAGCATTGATCTGCATTTTCCTGATTCTGTTAATTCCTCACACTTCCCGGGTAAGGAATTTAAAGCAGCTACAATACATCGCTGTATCTACCCGTATGCAGTACCTTACAGATGTCTTTATTCCAGAAATATTGAGAATCTATTTATGGCAGGAAGAAATATCAGCACCACACATGTCGGNATGGGAACTACCAGAGTGATGCGCACGACTGGAATGATGGGNGANGTTGTGGGTATAGCTGCTTCTATTGCCTATAAAAATGACGTGTCNCCCCGAGGTGTATATCAGTATTATCTACCCGAATTAAAAGCTATGATGAAAGCAGGAATGGGNAAAGAATCAGATACATTACCGGATAATCAGCATTTCAACGAATCAAAACATCTTTTATCGGTTCCAAGGGCATTTCTTCCCGAAGGTGCGGATGCAGAGGGAAATCTACCTGAATGACAATTGTCGATTAATTATTTTTCACAAGGAGGGTGCAAAATTGGCACGAAAATTGTTATTACCAATATATGTTGAAATTTTTCCCAATATAACACATTTATAATTATGATTGGCGAGAATTTCAATGCCTTTAAATATATTAGTAGATGAAGAACGACTTTTCAAAACAATTCACCCCGATCCTTGAGTTAGGTCTGAAAGAGGCAAACCGTTTTAATTCGGCATGCATTCTTCCGGAACACCTTGTGTTGGGAGCCATCAATAACAAAGGTGGATATGCATATAGGATCCTTAATCAATTGAGGGTTCCTATTGAAGATATCAACCGTGAGCTTGAAGAGTATCTGTCAGAACCTCATTCTTCGGTTGATTCGACTACATTGTTTGACCAACAATACAAGATAAGCCAGGCAGGAGTGCGACACTTGCAACTTGCAATGTCCGAGGCACGCAAAATGGCTGCTAAAGTTATAGGCAGCGAACATATTTTACTTGCACTAATCCACGACAACCGCGCTATGGATTCAGAAATATTGAAGCAGATAAAGGAACAGTATCTGAACTTTGATATTTCAATCCAGGCTATTGGTGGTATGGATATGCCTCCCCAGATGGGATCACAACATTCCGCTGAGGATAGTGAAGAATCGGAAGATTCTTCAGAAAAAGCTTTCAATGAGGCAGCCCGGTCATCGGATAAGCGATCAAAAGAAAAGGGCAAGAGCGACACTCCGGCTCTCGATAAATTTGGTTATGATATGACCAAAGCTGCGGCCGAGGGGAGACTTGATCCAGTTGTAGGCAGAGAAAATGAGATTGAGCGTCTTGCACAGATTCTTTCACGCCGAAAGAAAAACAACCCTGTGCTGATTGGAGAGCCGGGTGTAGGTAAATCTGCAATAGTAGAAGGTCTTGCATTGCGCATCAATCAACGTAAGGTGTCGCGTGTGCTTTTCGACAAACGTGTCATAGGGCTTGACCTCGCAGGTATGGTTGCCGGCACCAAATATCGCGGACAATTTGAAGAACGAATCAAAACAGTTCTTGATGAATTGACCAAAAATCCCGATATTATTCTGTTTATCGATGAGATCCACACAATCGTCGGAGCAGGTGGGGCACCCGGCACAATGGATGCCGCCAATATCCTGAAACCGGCACTTGCCCGTGGTGAGATTCAGTGTATCGGTGCCACTACTCTTGATGAGTATCGTCAGAACATTGAGAAGGACGGAGCTCTCGAACGCCGTTTCCAGAAGGTTATGGTCGAACCGACCACACCGGAAGAAACATTGGAAATCCTTAAACAGGTCAAGGAGAAATATGAGAATCATCATAATGTAACCTACACACCTGACGCTCTTGAGGCGTGCGTAAACTTGACTGAAAGATACGTAAGTGACCGTAATTTCCCCGATAAAGCTCTCGATGCTCTCGATGAGGCCGGTAGCCGTGTGCATATTACAAATATCACGGTTCCTGAGGAGATTGAAAAATTGGAACAGGAAGTGGATCAACTTACCCAGGAGAAATTGGCAGCAGCAAAATCTCAGGATTACGAGCTTGCAGCTTCGCTTCGCGACAAGGTAGTAAGCAAGAAAAATGAGCTTGAAGATGCCAAGAAAGAGTGGGAAAAGAGTCTTGATAATGACAGACAGGAAGTAGATGG
Source organism: Bacteroides sp. (assembly GCA_014802175.1). Classification (GTDB taxonomy): domain Bacteria; phylum Bacteroidota; class Bacteroidia; order Bacteroidales; family Muribaculaceae; genus Lepagella. The sequence goes on along the minus strand of JAAVCU010000018.1, from coordinate 66,327 downwards.
AGAGAAGGTGGCGGAAGTTGTAGCAATGATGACGGGTGTTCCTACCCAGCGCATTGCACAGGCTGAGGGAACTCGCCTTGTAAAAATGGGCGATACGCTGAAAGGATCCGTTATCGGTCAGGACGACGCCATCAAAAAAACTGTGAAGGCAATCCAGCGAAACAGAATAGGTCTTAAAGATCCCGATAAGCCAATTGGAGTCTTCATGTTCCTTGGTCCAACAGGTGTCGGAAAGACCCTGCTTGCAAAGAAACTCGCGGAATATCTTTTCGATTCCAAGGATGCTTTGATTAGAATGGATATGAGTGAATTTATGGAAAAATTCACAGTGTCGCGTCTTGTTGGAGCGCCTCCGGGATACGTCGGATATGAAGAGGGTGGTCAGCTCACAGAGAAAGTGCGTCGCAGACCCTATTCCGTAGTACTTCTTGATGAGATTGAGAAGGCTCATCCTGATGTATTCAATCTTCTGCTTCAGGTGATGGATGAAGGTAGACTTACTGATTCTCTTGGCAGGAAGATCGACTTTAAAAATACAATCCTCATCATGACGAGCAATATCGGCTCGCGTCAGCTGAAAGATTTCGGTGGTGGTGTGGGATTCAACACTGAAGTTGTCTCCAAAGAGCAAGCACAGGGTGTTATATCCAAAGCTCTTAATAAAGCGTTCAGTCCCGAGTTCCTCAATCGAGTTGATGACATCATTATGTTCGATCAATTGTCGAAGGAATCCATATTCAGTATCATAGATATTGAATTGAAAGACTTCTATGACAGGATTGAGAAATTAGGCTTTAAACTTGATATGACAGAGGAAGCCAAAAACTTTATCGCTGAAAAGGGATACGACAAGAATTTCGGAGCTCGTCCGCTGAAACGGGCAATTCAGAAATATCTTGAAGATGAGCTGGCAGAACTCATGCTTCAGTTAAATGCTGATGGCAAGTTCGGTGGAACTATAAACGTTTCATACAATCAGGGTGACGATAAACTGATTGTAAATTATTCCGACATAGCGCTGTAATCATTAAGCCAGATATAAAGAAAGGGAACATTCGAGGTTTTCGAATGTTCCCTTTCTTTATATCTGGAAAACTCCGGCTAAAATAGCAAAGCTATGCGGAATGCGATAAATGCAAACAACCAGGCCAGTGCTGTATTATATACGATTGAGAATAGTGCATATTTCCAATGACCGGTCTCATGGATTATGGCCGATAGCGTAGCGATACATGGGAAATAAAGCAGCACAAACACCATAAATGCCAAGGCTGAAGCGGCAGTAAATGGTGGCACCCCAGTAATCTTTGACGGCGTCTGCAATCTTTCGGAGAGTAATTCGGCATCATCCTCTCCGACATATAGCACCCCCAATGTGGAAACAACCACTTCTTTTGCTGCACATCCTGCGATCAGCGACACACACGATTTCCAACCCAATTCCATAGGTCTGACCACCGGCTCTACAATTCTGCCTACATGTCCCAAAATGGAATTAGATTGCTGATATTCCGCTAAAACTAATTTCTGCAAAGATTCTTCATTATCAGGAAGTGTATTGCTATCCTCCATTTCAATAATTACATTTTCTGTATATGATTGGGGAATATCAGAAAATGAATAATGAGGAAAATAGGAAAGAGCCCAGATAATAATGGAAGCAACCAAAATTAGTCCACCCATCTTCTTAAGATACTGAGCGGCCTTTGACCACATATTCATGACGGTGGCTCTGGCTGTCGGCATACGATAGGGGGGAAGTTCCATTACAAATGGAGTCTCATCCTCTTTCATCCAGAATTTTCTTATGATCTTTGCCGTAAAAATAGCTACCATTATTCCAAGTGCATACAGACCTGTAAATACCCATGCACCATAATTCGGGAAAAACGCTCCTACAAGTAGCACATATATAGGGATACGTGCTGAGCAACTAATGAACGGATTGATCAGAATGGTGATAAGACGGCTTGATTTGCTCTCAATGATCCTCGTGGACATAATTGCGGGCACATTGCATCCGAACCCCATCACAAGTGGGATAAAAGATTTTCCATGCAATCCCATCCTGTGCATCAGCTTATCCATTATAAATGCAACCCTTGCCATATACCCCGAATCCTCCATAAATGAGATAAATGCATAGAGAATCAGAATATTGGGAAGGAATACAATCACTCCACCGACACCACCGATTATTCCATCGAGAAGAAGATCCTTAAGCGGACCATCAGACATACTTTTTCCTACAATCCCGGAAATCCAGCTGACAAGCATCTCAATCCACTCCATGGGATATGAACCAAGTTTAAATGTGGCCCAGAACATAAGCCACATCACTAAAAAGAATATTGGAAATCCGAAGAGTTTATTGGTGACAAAAGCATCAATAATCTTAGTCGACTTCTCCTCTTTAGTCACAGAACCTTCAATATTTTCTTGCAACGCGCCTTGTATAAATCCGTACTTCTCACCGGCTATGGCAGAGGATATGTCTTCATTTAAACGGTTTGAAACCCGTTCAACCTCATCATCACGGATCTTTTTCCAATCCGAATAATGCTCATTGTCTTTGAGAATATCCTCAATCTCCGGATCTCCTTCGAGAAACTTGATAGCAAGGAAACGAGGCGAGAACTGATGCGCAACCGATAGATCTTTTTTGAACTCATCTTTAAGCACGTTAACAGCCGCCTCCAGTTCAGCATTCATACGAACATGAATGTGACGGGTGTCAGGATTCCGCATCTCATAGACATCAATAATCGTATCCAACAAATTATTGACACCGAAACCGGTAGCTGCAATTGTAGGTACAATAGGCACTCCTACCATCTTACCTAAATTTCTGAAATCCAATTTCACCCCTGACTTTTCAAGTTCATCATACATGTTCAGATCAATAACCATGGACCTGTTCATATCGATCAACTCTGTGGTAAGAAACAGATTTCGCTCAAGGTTTGATGCAACCACTACGTTCACAATAACGTCAGGCGTCTCTTCTCGCAGATAGCGCATCACATACAACTCTTCGGGAGAATAAGCAGACAATGAATAAGTGCCCGGAAGGTCGACGATATTGAACCGATAACCTTTATAACGGAATTTTCCTGCGGTTGCACCAACAGTTACACCTGCATAATTTCCAACTCGTTCGTGCGCGCCCGATAACCTGTTGAATAATGACGTTTTCCCGCAATTGGGATTTCCGATTAACGCAACATTGATAATCTTATCATTACGCAGAATTCTGCCATCTGATTCATCATGCTCCTCAGTGTGAGCGTCGGCGGCTTCATGTGCGTTATTCCAGTTATCCAATAGAATTACCTCTATCAGATCTGCCTCTGCTCTTCGAAGCGATACCTCATAATCCATCAGAGCGTATTTGACGGGATCGCGTAAAGGGGCGTCAAGCACCACTCGCACTTCACGCCCCTTTACGAATCCAATCTCCATGACGCGCTTACGAAACGCGCCATGGCCGAGGATTTTAGTTATAACTCCGGTTTCGCCCGGTTTTAGTTCTGATAATCTCATTATTTATATTAATCTTGAGAATTATTTTCAGATTTGACTGTATAATCTTTAAGATATTTGTCAAGGAAACGGAAGAATACTCTCTGCCAGAGTATAGCATTCTGAGGTTTGAGAACCCAGTGATTTTCATCGGGGAATACCAGCATCTCGGCATCCAGACCATGCATCTTAGCGGCATTGAACGCTTGCATACCTTGAGAAGCAAGGATACGATAATCAAGTTCTCCGACAGTGATGAGCATGGGAGCAGTCCACTTATTCACAAAACGGTGTGGAGAGTTGGCATAAGTGTTCTTGGCAATTGCATTACCATCTTCCCACCATGGACCACCTAAGTCGAAATCGGCAAACCACATCTCCTCTGTCTCAAGATATTGAGCCTCAAGATTGAAGATACCGGCGTGAGCCACAAGTGCAGCAAATCTACCATCGTTATGACCCGCAAGCCAGTAAACGGAGAAACCACCGTAACTTGCACCAATTGCACCAACCTTATCTGCATTTACGTAGGGTTGAGATTTAATGTAGTCCGTAGCAGCAAAATAATCCTTCATATTCTGACCGCCGTAATCACCTGAGATCTGACGATTCCATTCCTCACCGAATCCGGGAAGACCACGACGATTGGGAGCGATAACAACATAGCCATTAGCCGCCATGATCATAAAGTTCCAACGGTAGCTCCAGAACTGGCTTACGGCCTGCTGAGGACCACCCTGACAATAAAGAAGGGCAGGATATTTTTTATTCGGGTCAAAATCCGGGGGAAGAATCTCCCAGCAAGTCATATCCTTTCCATCGGTAGTTTTTACAGATACTTTCTTTACATCTCCAAGTTTAAGTTTGGATATGAGCTCTTTATTAACTTCTGTGAGGTCTTTAACCTGCTCTTTGCTGACAAGAACGATCTCGTTTGGTGAACGCATTGAATGACGCAATGCGATTGCTGCATTGTCGGCAACGGGAGCTACCCACACAAAGTCACACATATCCTGGGCAATGGTGTCGATGGCACAAGTATTGACATCAATCGTGAACACCGGAGACACTCCTTCGTAATACCCATTGAACCAAATGGATTTTCCATTCTTAGCCCATGCTATATTTTCAGGCCAGTAATCCCAGTTGGCAGTCAGATCCCGTTTTTCAGATCCGTCTGCGTTCATTACCATCAAACGCTTCTTGTCGCTTTCGTATTTGGCGGTTGCCATTGAAAGCCATGCAATCGTTTTGCCGTCGGGCGAGAATTTCGGATCTGTATCATATCCGGGCATCCCTTCCGTAAGGTTCTTGGTGCTCTTGTCTGCCAAGTTATAAAGATAGAGGTCGCTGTTTGTAGAGAACACCATCTCCTGTCCTTTAAGTTTACGTGAAACGTAGACAAGTGATTTGCTATCCGGACTCCATGCAAATGACTCAGCACCTCCGAAAGGCCTCATCGGACATTCATAAGGCTCACCAGCCATAATGTCAATAACATTCTCAACTTTAGAGCCGTTGAAATCGGCAAGGAACGGGTGCGGAATTTTCGTTACCCACTCATCCCAATGTTTATAACCTAAATCGTCAACAACTCTACCTGTTGTTTTAGGAAGATCCTTAAAAAGATCTTCATCATTCTTATTGAAATCATCAATCGGACTGGCGAAGATAACTTTAGAGCCATCCGGAGAGATTTCGAAACATTCTATTCCGTTTTCAATATCAGAAACTTTCTTCTCTCCGGTTCCATCTGCATTCATCACAAAGATTTGTGGTCCCTCTGTATCTTTGTCATATCTGAGGAATGCAATCTTCTTCCCTTCTTCGATCCAACGGATATTTGATTCGGAACCTGCACTTTTTGTAAGACGGGTCATATTTTTCCCATCTGCATCCATTGAATAAATCTCTGCATTCGACTTATTCAACTGAATGCTCTCATAAGCAAGGGTAAACATGATTTTAGTACCATCCGGAGAGGGGACAGCCTCATTAATTCTACCGAAAGCCTCAAGCACCTCGGGCGTAATCATGCCGTTCTGGATCTCGATATCCGGCTTCTCAATGATTTCTTCGTTCGCGGCATCTTTGCTACAGCTTACCGCTGCTGATAATGCACACAGTGCGCTCATTGTTAATGTCAGTTTATTCATATATGATATAATTAGATATGTTTATCGTTTTCGTCTGTTGTAATTGCGTTGAACTTGATTGCTACCATAAATCTGGCGGATTAGGTCCTCACGGTGTAATCTGTGCAACGAATTGATGATCCGTTGCCGGGCATCGGGCTTATACCAGAAGAAGAACTGTCGCTGAGCAAGTTTCTCTTTCTCAGTACGCGCTGTGAATATTTTCTCTCCGGTATATGGATGATAACCGGTGTAATATATCTCAGTGGCGACGGTCATTGGAGTGGGGGTGAAGTCCTGCACCTGCTCCAAATGGAAATCAAGTTCTTTCGTTATTGCAGCAAGTTCCGCCATATCTTCCTCTCTACAGGCAGGATGTGAGGAGATGAAATAGGGTATCAATTGCTGTTTCAAACCAGCTTTCTTATTTACAGAATCAAACAAATTCTTGAACTTACGGAATAATGAGAAAGATGGTTTTCTCATGCAATCAAGCACCGTGTCTGATGTATGCTCCGGAGCTACCTTCAGTCTGCCGCTTACATGGTCAGTTATCAATTCCGTGAGATAACGTTTATTATTGCCTGCTACCTTATCATTCGATGCAGGTGCCATCGCAAGATCATATCGGACACCGCTTCCGATAAACGACTTCTTTACTTTAGGCAACGAATCAACCGAATGATATACATCAAGTAAAGCTCCGTGATCATTATCAAGATTCGGACAAGGCTTGGGATGGAGACAAGAAGGTCTTACGCATTTAGCACAGATATTCTTATCTTTTCCACCCATCATATACATATTTGCAGATGGTCCTCCCAAATCGGATATATAACCTTTGAAATCGGGCATCTCGCAAACTTTTTTGACCTCATCTATTATTGACCGTTTTGATCGAGACGCGATAAATTTACCCTGATGCGCGGAGATTGTGCAAAATGCGCAACCTCCGAAACATCCGCGGTGCATATTCACGGAATGTCTTATCATGTCATAAGCGGGAATATGCTTCCCTTTATAACGAGGGTGGGGCATACGTGTATAGGGAAGGTCAAACGAGGCGTCAATCTCTTCTGTTGTCATGGGAGGATACATCGGATTAATCTTAATCATCCTGCCATTTGTTTTTTGCCAGAGCACTTTTCCCTTAATCTTGTTTGATTCCTCCTCGATATGCCGGAAGTTCAGTGACTGCGATTTCTTGTTTTTAAGACACTCCTCGAAACTGTTTAATACAATATCCGCTTCTGATGGAGTCTCTTCAGAAAAGACCACAGTCTGAGGGACATCAAGAATATCCTTTATCTCGGTTCCATTTTCAATACGTTTTGCAAGCTCTACAATCGGTTTTTCACCCATGCCGTAGACTATCATGTCGGCTTTGCTATCCGCAAGGATTGAAGGGCGAAGCTTATCCATCCAATAGTCGTAATGCGACACCCTGCGCAAGGACGCTTCTATCCCTCCCGCAATCACAGGAACATCCGGATAAAGCTCCTTGAGAATACGGGAATACACAATAGTCGGATAGTCAGGACGCATGCCATGTTTTCCTCCCGGTGTGTAAGCATCGTCATGTCGGAGCCTACGGTTGGCCGTATAATGGTTCACCATAGAATCCATAGCACCCGCGGAAACACCGAAAAACAGACGCGGTTTCCCAAGTTTCTTGAAATCTCGGAGATCATCGCGCCAGTTGGGCTGCGGCACTATAGCCACTTTATAACCATGTGATTGAAGCACACGCCCGATAACAGCCGCCCCAAATGAGGGATGATCCACATACGCGTCTCCTGAAAACAAGATAATATCCGCCTGCTCCCATCCGAGTGCCTCCATTTCATCTTTTGAAGTTGGAAGATAAGCACTCTTGGGAGGCAAAGGAAGATAATATTGATTGCGATTACTATTCTTAGTTGATTCTTTCATTATTCAAGAATTCGGAAAATCAATACAGAGCGATTGCTTATTTCTGCATCGACTCCAATCGTTCCCTTAATTTCAACATCTCATCGCGCAATTGGGCAGCTTCAATAAAGTCGGTACGTTTTGCGGCTGCCACCATCTGCGCATTGAGCTGATTGACTCTGATTTCAAGCTCTTCTTTCCCCATATATCCGATAACCGGATCAGCTGCAATATTTGCATTGTGTTCCTCTTCGATATATGGCTTAGGCTCTGCACTCTTCCGAGGCTTCCCGGTTGCAATCGGCTTAGACTGGCGGGGAGATACATTCTTGCCGGAACTTTTGTTTTCGCCACCTTCATAAAGCTCTATCAGGTCATTTGCACTGCTTTTCTTCACGATAGGAGTTGGAACAATGCCATGAGCCTCATTATAATCCATCTGTTTCTTACGACGGCGGTTTGTTTCGTCTATGGTGCGCTGCATACTGTCGGTGATCTTGTCTGCATACATAATCACCTTACCATGCACATTTCTTGCGGCGCGTCCGGCAGTCTGAGTCAAAGAGCGGTGGTTACGCAGAAAACCCTCCTTATCGGCATCAAGGATTGCCACCAGACTTACCTGTGGCAGATCAAGCCCCTCTCTAAGCAGGTTAACACCGATAAGAACATCATAAACACCTTCGCGAAGGTCCTCAAGGATACGGATTCGCTCCAATGTGTCGACATCGCTGTGGATATACGCACTGCTCACACCCCATTTGATCAGATGATCGTTAAGCTCTTCAGCCATACGCTTGGTGAGTGTAGTCACCAACGTTCTTTCTCCCGCCTCGATACGTTCTCGAATCTGCTCCATCAGATCATCAATCTGATTCATGGTAGGGCGGATCTCAATTTCAGGATCCAGCAGTCCGGTAGGACGGATCACCTGCTCCGTATATATACCTTCTGTCTGCTGTAGCTCATAATCACCCGGCGTGGCACTCACATAAATCGCCTGATTGGTCAGACGTTCGAATTCGTCAAACTTCAAGGGTCGGTTATCAATGGCAGCGGGTAAACGGAATCCATACTCCACAAGATTCATCTTACGCGACAGGTCACCTCCGTTCATACCTCTGATCTGGGGTAATGTCACGTGACTCTCATCAATAATTGTCAGATAATCTTTAGGGAAATAGTCAAGCAGGCAGAATGGTCTCATACCAGGTTCGCGACCATCGAAGTATCGGGAATAATTCTCGATACCACTGCAATGTCCCAGCTCCTTGATCATCTCAAGATCATAAGTCACCCTTTCCTTTAATCTTTCTGCTTCCAGGATTCTACCTTCATTGCGGAAATATTCGCATTGCGTTCCGAGATCAACAGCAATTCTGTCAACAGCGCGCGCAGTGTTCTCTTTTGAGGAAACGAATATATTTGCCGGGTATATATTGAACCCATCAAGCTCTGAAAGTACTGCTCCTGATTCGGGGTCAACAGTCTGTATGCTCTCTATCTCATCTCCCCAGAAAACAACTCGCAACTGAATATCCTCAAATGAGAGGAGGATATCTACCGTGTCACCCTTTACACGGAATTGGCCACTCCTCAATTCGAGTTCTGTTCGGGAATAAAGGGAATCTACAAGTTTGCGTAGAAAAGCATTTCGCGAAATTCTCTCTCCACGATTGATTCTGACCACTGTCTGGGTAAAATCCTCCGGATTTCCCATACCATAGATGCAGCTCACACTTGAGATCACAACGACATCTCTTCGGCCTGACAATAAAGCGGCCACTGTAGACAGTCGCAGTTTCTCAATCTGATCATTGATGGCGAGATCCTTCTCAATATATTTGTCGGAATTCGGGATATAGGCTTCCGGTTGATAGTAATCGTAATAACTCACGAAATATTGCACGGAGTTTTCCGGGAAAAAGTTCTTGAATTCCGAGTATAACTGGGCAGCAAGTGTCTTATTGTGCGAGAGAATCAAAGTAGGACGCTTCACCTGTTGGATAACGTTTGCCATGGTGAAAGTCTTACCACTTCCGGTCACACCAAGCAAAGTCTGATGCGACATCCCGTGGTTGATTCCATCCACGAGTTCAGCGATAGCCTCGGGCTGATCACCGGTCGGCATATATTCTGATGTTAACTTGAAATCCATAATCCGCAAAGATAGCAAATTTTAATCAAAATTCCATTTAAAATAAGAGGTAATTGACTAAGAAGCGTTAAAAAATATAATTGAAACCGGGTTTTATTCATAAAATTTGCTTACCTCAAGAAAATAGGTTAACTTTGCGAGGTTAAGACAAAACATTATAAAAATAATTACGACAATGAGAAAAAATGTTGTAGCAGGAAACTGGAAAATGAACACAACTCTTGACGAGGGTGTAGAATTGGCAAACAATATCAACGCCGTTCTCAAGGGTAAGACAGTTAACTGCGATGTAGTTATCTGCGTTCCTTTCACTCACCTTACAAGTGTAAACGCTGTTATCGAGCCCGAGCTCGTAAAACTTGGCGCAGAAGATTGCTCTGCACACGAGAAAGGTGCTTACACAGGCGAAGTTAGCGCTCCTATGGTAAAATCAACCGGTGCGACTCACGTAATCCTCGGTCACAGCGAGCGTCGTCAGTATCATGGTGAGAACAACGAACAGCTTTTGGCTAAGACAAAACTCGCTCTTGCTAACGGTCTTACTCCCATCTTCTGCGTAGGAGAGGTATTGGAGGAAAGAGAGAACGGCTCTTACAACGATGTAGTTAAAGGTCAGGTTGAGGCTCTCTTCGAACTCAGCGCAGAGGATTTCGGCAAGATCATCATCGCTTACGAACCCGTTTGGGCAATCGGAACCGGTAAAACCGCTACTGCAGAGCAGGCTCAGGATATGCACGCACACATCCGCAAAGTAATCGAAGACAAATATGGCAAAGAGGTTGCTGATAACACTTCTATCCTTTACGGTGGCAGCTGCAAACCGACTAACGCCAAAGAACTCTTCGCTAAACCCGACGTTGACGGTGGTCTTATCGGTGGTGCAGCTCTCGACGCTGAGTCATTCCTCGGCATCATCGAGGCTTGCTGATAAGCATTTCGTCTGTTCATTCCAAAGCGAATGAATTTTTGAAATTAAATTCTGAATATGATTAAATCGCTTAAAAACATATTAGCGATCATAATGATTATTGCCACAACCGGGGGAGCCTCTCTTCCGGTTGCGGCTCAATCTGAAAACACCGCTAATTCTGTTAAATCCAATCCGGTTGAGGTTATTGAGCAAGAATCGGGAGGGAAAATTAAAATCAATATTCCAGAGAATATTCTTGAACTCATTATCTCCGACCAAGATTCACAGAAAAAGTCCACGGGCCCTGTGATACGCCCGGGTGTCAATAAGCTGACAGGATTCAGAATTCAGGTATTCAGCGACGGCAGAAGCCAGCATTCCCTGGAATCGAGGGCAAAAGCGCGCGGAAGTGCCATTGCCTCAAGATTCCCCAAATATCGCGGACAGATATACACATTCTCATCAGCACCAAACTGGTACACGAGAGTTGGTAATTTTCAAACATCCAACGAGGCGAGCGCTGCTTTGGCAGAGCTTAAACGTGCGTTTCCTCAATTTGCATCAGAAATGCGCGTAGTTAAAAGTCCGATTGTTATTATCAAATAGAGAATTTCACACCAATAATGGGACGCAAAGAGAGTCACGACGAAAATCTTGTAAAAGAGATAGCATCACACTACGAAGCAATCTTACGATTGGTAGGGGAGGATCCCACCCGTGAAGGATTACTTAAAACACCTGTGCGCGCAGCTAAAGCGATTCTGGACATAACATCCGGCTATCGCGAAGATCCTTTGAGCATAGCGCGTCAGGCAGTGTTTGAACATGCGGGTTCGCAAATGGTAATCGTGAAAGATATTGAGTTCTACAGTATGTGTGAACACCACATATTGCCGTTCTTTGGTAAGGTTTCTATCGGATACATTCCCAAAGGAAAAATGATCGGACTCTCGAAACTTGCCCGTATTGTCGATAACTTTGCAAGACGCCTGCAAGTGCAGGAACGACTTACCTCACAGATTTGCCAATTGTTGGAAGAGGCAATGCCCACCGAGGGTGTTATTGTAAGCTGTACCGGAGAACACCTTTGCATGAAAATGCGTGGAGTGGAGAAACAGGATTCAGCAACAACCACCTACGATTATACCGGTCGTTTCGCTTCTGACGCTTCTTTGCGTATGGAATTCATGCGTCTGTGTGAAATGTGATTCTTACTCGTTAACCTCACTCTCTCCATTTCAACACGATAGAAATTATCCACTGAAGTTCTTTTGCAACTTCACTATATCTTTTAATTATTATGAATAAGAAATTTGTGACCATTATCATGGTCACATTAGCTGTTATTTGCCATTGTGGCATCATTAACGCCCAGACATCTGGTAACGTAATCATCGGATTATTAAGTGAAACACCTACAAGCACAAAATCCAATTGTGATGGACAAGATCTAATGACTCTTTTAAGCAATGATGGAAAAGAGTGGATTGAAAGTATTGAATGCCTGAATGTAGATATTGTCGCAGGACAGGCCGGGGCTCAATTGACTCTGATACAGGATAACACTCAGTTGTCGTATATACAATTCAATTTTAAACAGTCTCCGTTACTTAAAGCCACCAACGTATCCTTTTATGGATTCGAATTGATTGGAAATGAATTTCAGCCCAGACTTTACATCAACGATATTTTAACTGATGCCTCTGGTGATAAATACTTCAAGCGTTCTACAAATTCAACATTAACCACCTCTACTACTGCTTCTGACATTGAGTTAGGAATTCAGGGTAAGGCTGGAGGTGTAACACCACCGCGTATCTACGTTAATGATTTAGGTGACAATGATTTGGTTAGATCATGTAAAATTGAGTTGAACGCAAACTCAAATATTCGTATTCCATTATACGCAATTCGAGTCTTTTATTCCAGCCAAGAAACGAACTCCCAATCTTCTGTAGTTGAAGATCTTGAATCAGATATCACAGATGTAAAATATTTCGATCTTCAAGGAAGAGAGTTGAAAGATGCTCCTCAGAAAGGTATTTATTTGCGTCAGGCAAATGGCAAGACAACAAAGCATATCGCTCGATAAAATCAGAATGCTAACCAATAATAAAGGTGCGGAACACTGAGTTCCGCACCTTTATTATTGGTTATATGGCTTGTCAGATCAAGAATCAGAATTTAAACGGAGTGGAAGAGACATAGACTTTAACATCCTTGATTGCAGAAGGAGCGTTGCTCTCCATTCGGGGAAGATATTGAAGAGCTGTCAAAGTGTGTTCTTTGCCAAGATCCAATACCACATAATGGGGGAATGGATCCTTCTTATTGGTGCTCCAGTAGGTGGATTCCTGCAAGTCGAAAATCTTGTCAGCAGATCGGTTCACATTCTTAACATCTTCGCTGTCTGCGTAAACCACAGTCCACGGTTCTCTTGACAATCTTTCACCATCTCCATTCAAAAGATACATCTCTGCAATGGCAGCACGAGTCTGACCATCGTGCGCATTGTCAGCCTCTATACATACATACCTTCCGGTGGCGGGTGCATCAAACTTGATCTCTTTCCAACCGTTACCGGCAGGGAATGATGTCGAAACTACCGCTTTTTCACCGGTAAGATCGAGATTTTGGTCGGGAAGACGATGAGTAAGTGGTTTAGAAATCAGAAGTTTGTCGAGTTCCGGCTGCTTTGAGCCATAGCTCTGTGTTGATTTAGGACCTAAGATATCAAACACGATGATTTCATTCTCACCTTTCTTGAGCCATGCGCCGGGAACATACAACGTCTGCTGCGGACCGATTTCCCATATTCTGCCTAATGGATGGCCATTAACATACACAAGCCCTTTACCCCATGTCTCAAAATTCAAGAACGTATCAGCAGGTTTAGAGACATTGAAAGTTCCGGAATATACACCCCGGGGGTATCTTCCTGTCGAATCTTTCTCGAATGAATCAACTGGGAGATATTTCATGCTTGTGTATGTTTCATACTCATCCTCAATATTGAATACCTTCCAGTTCTTGAGGTCGCACACGAAATGATGTCCGTCGCGCTCTTCAGTAATGGTTACATTATCTGTGATACCCTTGAAATCTTTAATGGCTCTGCCGAAATTGATGCGTCCCATAGCTTCAACAAAGATATCGAGCACAGCACCCTTTTTACAAGCCGGGATTGCAAGCTGTTTATCGCCATTACGACGGTCGAGCGTACCGATATACTTTCCATCAATAAAGATCTGGGCATAATCGTGAGGCTCATTTACGGTAAGAAGACCACCATTAGGAAGAGAGGGGAGAGTTGTCTGATATATGATACTACCGAAACCTTGATCATATTCTTCCATTGTGCGGATATTAACATCGCTCTTACCCTCAGGTAGGTTGAGGAAGAGGGGAGCGACCATATCCAACTTGAACGGCTTCACATCCGTGGTTTTGATAGGCGCCGGAACAGGCGACTGTTTGCCGTCTGTATATTTTGCCAAAGCCTTTCTGAGTTCCCAATATTTGGGAGTAGGAGATCCCTGCTCATTAATCGGCGCATCATAATCGTATGATGTTACATCCGGAGCAAAACCGGGAGAGTTGGCACCTGCCCAGTGTCCCCAGTTCGTGCCACCATGTGTCATATAGAGGCTGAATGAGATATTTTTTGAAAGCATCTCATCAATACCCTCAATCATATCGGCAGCAGGTCTGGTCTCATGATTGGCGCCCCACTTATCAAACCAGCCGCTCCAGAACTCCGAACACATCAACGGACTGTCAGGGCGTACCTCCTTCAATCTACGGAACTGGTCATCAATATTTGCACCTGTTCCAAAGTTCATGGTCCATATCAGATCGTCAAGTCCATTATTTTCGAAATTCGAGGACCAGTCACATTGAAACAACGTAACCTCATCACCGAAATTTTTGCGGAGCATATCCCTGATATTAGAGATATAGGGTTTATCAGTGCCATAAGAACCATACTCGTTCTCAACCTGCACCATTATGATTGGTCCTCCATTGGCAATCGTAAGGTCTCCCACCTGCTCAGCCACTGCCTTCTGAAATTTATTTACCCTTTCAAGGAAGTACGGGTCATTCTCACGGAGCTTTATATCTTTTTTCTTCAGAAGCCACCATGGCAGACCTCCCATCTCCCATTCTGCACAGACATACGGTCCGGGACGCAGAATAACCTTCATGTCATTTTTCTGACACAATTTGATAAACTCCCTCAGATCATTCTGACCGGAGAAATCGAACTGATCCTCTTTCGGTTCATGCGAATTCCAAAATGTGTAAAGACAGATGGTGTTCATGCCAAGAGCCTTACTCATTTTAATTCTATGTTCCCAATACTCTTTAGGAATGCGGGGATAATGCAACTCCGCCGCCTTTACTGTGAAAGGTTCGCCATTGAGAAGGAATGTACCCTTCCCGGCTTCAAACTTACCCTGTGACTCAGCCTGTTCAGATGCGTATACGCCTACAGCTGGAGCCATCAGGCAACACGCCGATGCAAGCAAACAGGAATACAATAATTTATTATTCATAATACTTAGATTGTTCTCAGCTTAAGTAATTAATAATTCAAAATCAATTACCTCGTGTTTTGAGAAAACAAATTTAATATTAATATACGAAATTTAAAATATGTTGTAAAACATATAAAATATTACCATTATTACAATAATAAGTGTTAATTTTACACCCATAAAATATTATAAACATATTTTAAGGTAATTATATAACTCAATTAATAAATTAATTTATCATGAAACTCATTGGTTACTCGGCTGTTATTGCCGCATGTGCTTGTGTATGCTCATGTGGCACAAGCAAAGAAGACTCAATGTTGACAAAATCAGGTCTTGATCCTAAAAATTTTGAGACCGTAATTAATGGTGATTCCACATCTCTTGTTTCTCTCAAGAATGCAGCCGGTATGGAGGTTTGCATCACTAACTACGGTGGACGCATCGTTTCCATCATGGTTCCGAACAAGGATGGTGAGATGAAAGATGTGGTGTTAGGCTTTGATAGCATCGGCGCATATCTCCCGGATGCGAATAAAACCGATTTCGGTGCAGCTATAGGCCGATATGCCAACCGCATCAATCAGGGACGCTTCGTCATTGATGGCGATACAATCCAACTCCCTCAGAATAATTTCGGTCACTGCCTTCATGGTGGCACCGATATGGGAACCTTAGGCTGGCAATACAGAGTTTACAAGATTGAGAATGCCACAGATTCCACTCTCACAATCTCGATTGATTCTCCCGATGGCGACAATCAGTTCCCCGGAAATGTTAATGCCAAAGTCACCTACACTCTCCAGTCAGACAACGCGCTGAGAATCGATTATGAGGCAGTGACAGATAAGCCGACCATCATCAATATGACAAATCACTCATACTTCAACCTTTCAGGTGATCCTGAACTGAGTGTGCTTGATGAAAATATCTGGATCAACGCCGATAACTATACACCGGTCGACAGTACATTCATGACTACCGGAGAAATCGTTCCCGTAAAGGACACCCCCATGGATTTCACAGTTGAGAAAGTGCTTGGACAAGATATAGATTCCGAGTTTATCCAGGTTAAATACGGTAATGGTTTTGACCATAATTTCGTGCTCAACACAAAGGGTAACCTTGAAGATTGCGCAGCTCGCGTAACAGACCCCAGATCAGGCATAGTTCTCGAAGTCTTCACCAACGAACCCGGCATCCAGTTCTACACCGGCAACTTCCTCGATGGAACCGTAATCGGTAAGAAAGGAGTGGTTTATAACCAGCGCCATGGCCTTTGCCTTGAGACTCAGAAATATCCTGACACTCCCAACAAACCCAACTGGCCTTCAGCTACACTTCGCCCGGGTGAGACCTACAAGAGCACTTGTATCTACAAATTTTCCAATAAATAATTGACATATCTAATCATAAACTAATTGAACTGAAACCAACATGGATGTATTAGATTGGGCAGTGATTATCCTGTTTGCGATAGCATTGATAATGATTATCGTATGGGTATCACGCCAGAAACAGAACACAGCCTCCGACTATTTCTTGGGAGGTAAAGATGCAACCTGGATTGCGATTGGTGCGTCGATTTTCGCATCAAACATCGGATCAGAACACCTTATCGGTCTTGCAGGTGCCGGCGCTTCAAGCGGTCTTGCAATGGCACACTGGGAAATTCAAGGATGGATGATCCTCCTTCTCGGATGGGTATTCGTTCCCTTCTACACTCGTTCCATGGTCTACACCATGCCTGAATTCCTCGAGCGCCGATATAACGGTGCTTCCCGTACAATCCTCTCGCTGATCTCTCTTATCAGCTATGTGCTTACAAAAGTGGCCGTAACTGTCTACGCCGGAGGTCTTGTTTTCCAGCAGGTGTTTGGCATTGACGAGCTCTGGGGCATCGACTTCTTCTGGATTGCAGCTATCGGCCTCGTAGTTATCACTGCACTTTACACCATCTTCGGTGGTATGAAATCGGTGCTTTACACATCAGTTCTTCAGACTCCGATTCTGCTTCTTGGTTCACTTATCATCCTTGTCCTTGGTTTGAAAGAGCTTGGTGGTTGGGATGAAATGATGAGAATATGCTCTGCCGTAAAAGTTAATGAGTATGGCGACACAATGACTAACCTCATCCGAAGCAACAATGATGCCAACTATCCTTGGCTCGGTGCATTGATCGGCTCCGCCGTAATCGGTTTCTGGTATTGGTGTACAGACCAGTTCATCGTGCAGCGTGTACTTTCAGGTAAAGATGAGAAAGAATCCCGCCGAGGCACAATCTTCGGTGCTTACCTTAAGCTTCTTCCTGTATTCCTGTTCCTCATCCCGGGTATGATTGCATTCGCTCTTCATCAGAAGACCGGTTCATTCCTTCCCTTGACAGATACGGGCATGGTTAATTCAGATGCAGCTTTCCCCACATTGGTAGCTAAACTTCTTCCTGCCGGTGTCAAAGGTCTTATCGTTTGCGGTATCCTTGCGGCTCTTATGTCGTCATTGGCATCACTCTTCAACTCATCATCCGCACTCTTCACCATCGACTTCTATCAGCGATTCCATCCGAAGACTGATCCCAAGAAATTGGTTCGCATCGGTCAGGCCGCTACAGTTGTAATCGTGTTCCTCGGCATCATCTGGATTCCAGTGATGCGCACAATGGGCGACGTACTTTACAACTACCTCCAGGAGGTTCAGTCAGTTCTGGCTCCCGGTATCGCAGCAGCATTCCTTATGGGTATCGTCTGGAAACGTGCAAGTGCCGAAGGTGGTATGTGGGGACTTATTGCCGGTCTCGTTATTGGTCTGACTCGCCTCAGTGCCAAGATCTGGTACGACTTCAATCCCGTGGGTGATTCAGGAAACTACTTCAAATTCCTCTTCTATGATTGCAACTGGCTCTTCTTCTGCGGATGGATGCTTCTGTTCTGCTTGGCAGTGGTATTTGTTGTTTCTCTCTGCACCAAAGCTCCGGAACCCGGCAAGATCCAAGGTCTCGTGTTTGGCACATCCACTCCCGAGCAGCGTCTGGCAACCCGTCAAAGCTGGAATGGATGGGATGTAGTTCATTCAATAATCATCCTTGGTATCACAGTAGCATTCTATATCTACTTCTGGTAAACAATATAATAAATAATGATCAATACCTTCTATAACCAGCAAGACCAATTATTCGTAGGAGTAGACTGCATTATATTCGGTTTGTGTGAGGGGAGCTTAAAGCTCCTCCTCATCAAACGCGATTTCGAGCCTCACAAAGGTGAATGGTCACTAATGGGTGGTTTCGTAAGACAAAACGAAAGCGTTGACAACGCAGCCCGCAGAGTGCTTAAGAATCTCACCGGACTTGATGGAATATATATGAATCAAGTCAACACCTTTGGTGATGTAAATAGAGATCCGGGTGACAGGGTAGTGTCGGTTGCTTATTGCGCGCTTCTGAATATGCATGAGATTGACAACTGTGCTCTTCAGAAATACAATGCCACTTGGGTCGATTACAACGAGATTCCACGATTGTGTATGGATCATAACCTAATGATTGAGCACGCAATCAACAAGATCCGCCACAGAATGCGCACAGAGCCGTTGGCTTTCCGCCTGCTTCCTCAGCGCTTCACTCTCACTCAATTGCAGAACCTCTACGAAACCTTGCTGGATACAAAAATTGACAAACGCAATTTTCGTCGCAGAGCTTTGGAAAATTCATGCATAGTTTCCACAAACTATATTGATAAAGAAAACTCTCGCAGAGGCGCGAGACTTTATGAATATCACTCTGAAAGACTCGAATTGCTCAGTTTTAAAATTTAAAAGTTGTTTAAACAACGCCATAACCCGAAACATTCATCCTCCTTATGCTTGAAGAATTAAAAGAAAAAGTATTTAAAGCTAATCTTGATTTGGTAAAACACGGATTAGTAATTTTTACCTGGGGAAATGTCTCCGGTATAGATAGAGAAAAAGGACTTATAGTCATAAAGCCAAGTGGAGTCAGCTACGATGACATGAAGGCTGATGATATGGTAGTGGTTGACCTCGCAACAGGTAAAGTCGTTGAAGGCGGTCTCAAACCTTCGTCCGACACCCCGACACACCTTGCACTGTATCGCGCGTTTCCTGAAATAGGGGGTGTCGTCCACACTCATTCCACCTACGCAACCGCATGGGCACAGGCCGGAAAAGATCTGCCGAATATCGGCACAACACACGCTGATTACTTCCACGAGGCTGTGCCTTGCACCCGTGATATGACAGAAGCAGAAGTAATCAACGACTACGAGCTGAACACCGGCAATGTAATAATCGAAAGATTCGAAGGGATGAATCCCATTCACACTCCGGGCGTGTTGGTTAAAAACCACGGACCATTCACATGGGGAACGTCTCCTGCCGATGCTGTTCACAATGCAGTGGTTCTCGAACAGATTGCAAAAATGGGAAGTATCGCCTACACTGTAAATCCTATGCTTACCATGAACCCTCTGCTCGTTGAGAAACATTTTTCACGCAAACATGGTCCTAACGCCTATTATGGTCAAGGGAAGTAAAATTGTGTGAAAACCATCACCGAAATCGGAAAGAAAGTTAATCGAATACGGAATTTTAGGTTTAAAATAGTTTAATCATAAACATTATATTAAAAAATAAAATATCATGGAAATTTTTGATCAGTATGAAATATGGTGGATCACCGGTGCGCAGCTTCTTTACGGAGGTGACGCAGTTGTAAAAGTTGATTCTCACTCTCAGGAGATGGTTGAGGGTCTCAACAAGTCCGGCATCCTCCCTGTTAAGGTTGTCTACAAAGGCACAGCTAACTCTTCGCGTGAAGTGAGCGATTTGATGCGTGCTGCCAACAACGACCCCAAATGCGCAGGTGTCATCACATGGATGCACACCTTCTCACCAGCAAAAATGTGGATTCACGGACTTCAGATCCTTAACAAGCCGTTGCTCCACTTCCACACTCAGTTCAATGCCGAGATTCCATGGAACGATATCGACATGGATTTCATGAACCTCAACCAGAGTGCTCATGGCGACCGCGAATTCGGTCATATCTGCGCTCGTATGCGTCTGCGCCGTAAAGTGGTTGTAGGTCACTGGACCGACAAGAAAGTTCTTGAAAAGATCGCCGTATGGCAGCGTGTGGCTGTAGCTTGGGCTGATTCTCAGGATATGCTCATCCTTCGATTCGGTGATCAGATGAACAATGTGGCTGTAACTGACGGCGACAAGGTTGAGGCAGAACAGAGACTCGGCTACCACGTTGATTATTGCCCGGTGAGCACGCTGATGGAGTATCACAAAAAGGTGAAGAAAGAGGATATCCTCAAGCTCGTAAACGAATACTTCAAACTTTATGAGCACAAGCACGAAATGGAGATTCCTGCTTCCGACGAATATAAGGCAGTCTGGGATGCAGCTCATGCAGAGCTTACACTCCGCGCAATCCTCAAAGAGACCGGTGCAAAAGGCTTCACAACAAACTTCGATGACCTTGGCACAGCCGACATCAACGACCCCAACTTCGTTGGCTTCACTCAGATTCCGGGTCTCGCATCTCAGCGTCTGATGGCAGAAGGTTATGGTTTCGGAGCTGAGGGAGACTGGAAATCAGCAGCACTCTATCGCTCTGTATGGGTAATGTCGGAAGGAAAAGCTTGCTCATTCCTTGAGGACTACACCTTGAACTTTGATGGCGAAGACAGCACTATCCTTCAGGCTCACATGCTTGAGGTTTGTCCTCTCATCGCTGAAGAGCGTCCTCGTCTTGAGGTTCACTTCCTCGGAATTGGTATCCGCAAGGCTCAGACAGCCCGCCTCGTCTTCACTTCTCGTCCCGGCGAAGGTTGCACAGCAACTGTAGTAGACCTCGGAAATCGTTTCCGTCTTATCGTGAACGACGTGGAATGTGTAAAATCAAATCCCATGCCGAACCTTCCCGTTGCCTCTGCACTCTGGAAACCGATGCCTAACTTCGAGATCGGTGCAGGCGCATGGATTCTCGCCGGAGGTACACATCACTCCTGCTTCTCTTACAATCTCTCTCAGGAATATTGGGAAGATTATGCAGAGATCGCCGGAATTGAAATGGCAGTGATTGATAAAGACACCACAATTCCGGAGTTCAAAAACAATCTCCGTTGGAATGAGGTATATTACATGCTGAATAAATCTCTTTGCTAATCCTGAAACTTATGGATGCTAAAGAAACAATTAAACAGGGTAAAGCCGTGCTCGGAATCGAGTTCGGCTCTACCCGTATTAAAGCCGTGCTTATTGACGAAAACAATAAGCCGATAGCTCAAGGTTCGCATGAGTGGGAGAATAAGCTTGTCAATAATCTCTGGACCTATAGCATAGAAGCTATCTGGCATGGCGTTCAGGACTGCTACAGCGATCTTAGAAACGAAGTAAAAGACCGTTATGGTGTGGAGATCGAATCTCTTGCTGCAATCGGAGTCAGCGCGATGATGCATGGCTATATGCCTTTTGACAAGGAGGGAAATATCCTGGCACCGTTCCGCACATGGCGAAATACCAATACCGGTAAGGCAGCAGCAGAACTGTCTGAACTTTTCAACTATAATATCCCCTTGAGATGGAGCATCTCTCATCTCTATCAGGCTATACTCAATAAAGAGGAGCACGTTGCAAAGATCGACTTCCTTACAACTCTTGCCGGATACGTTCATTGGCAACTGACGGGCGAGAAAGTTCTCGGCGTTGGAGACGCATCGGGAATGATTCCGGTGGATCCTGAAACAAAGAACTATTCTGCCAAGATGGTAGAGAAGTTCGATGAATTGATCAAGCCCTACGGATTCAAATGGAAACTGGAAGATATTCTTCCCAAATCGCTTAATGCCGGTGAGTCTGCCGGATACCTGACAGAAGAGGGAGCAAAGAAACTTGATCCTTCAGGTCATCTGAAACCCGGCATTCCGGTTTGTCCTCCCGAAGGAGATGCCGGCACGGGAATGGTAGCGACAAATGCTGTAAAACAGCGCACAGGAAACGTATCGGCCGGTACATCCTCTTTCTCCATGATAGTAGTGGAAAAGGATCTGTCGAAACCCTACGAAATGATTGATATGGTCACCACTCCTGATGGTTCTTTGGTTGCGATGGTTCATTGCAACAACTGCACTTCTGACCTCAATGCGTGGGTTTCCATTTTCAAGGAATTTCAGGTGCTGATGGGTGTTCAGCCGGATATGAATGAATTGTATGGCAAACTGTACAATTACGCGCTAACCGGAGACACTGATTGCGGCGGTTTGATCTCTTACAACTACTTCTCCGGCGAACCGGTAACCGGTCTGGAAGAGGGTAGACCCATGTTCCTGCGCTCAGTCAACGATAAGTTCAATCTCGCAAACTTTATGCGTGCGCACTTGTTCGGAGCAGTAAGCGTACTGAAGATCGGTAATGACATCCTGTTCAATGAAGAGAAAATCAAAGTGGATCGTATCACAGGTCATGGCGGTCTCTTCAAGACAAAAGGTGTTGGACAGAGAATACTTTCAGCTGCACTTAATTCACCGATCTCCGTTATGGAAACAGCCGGAGAGGGTGGAGCATGGGGCATGGCATTGCTTGCGTCCTATCTTGTCAACAATCCTGACAAAAAGACGTTGCCCGACTATCTCGACACCGTCGTGTTCAGTGGAAATGCCGGAGAGAGCATAACTGCCTCGGAAGAGGAAGTTGAAGGCTTCAACCGATATATCAAGTCATATATCGATTGCATCCCCGTTGAGAAAAAAGCAGTAGAATGCAAAAAATAATTCTACTCATCATCTAATAAAACAAACAGCGAGATTTGATTTTTCAGATCTCGCTGTTTCAAATTTATATCAAATTTATTATTACCTTTGCATTCTATAAACTGTTTAAATTTATGTGCGAATAATTGAAAACTAAAACTCAAACGAGTAATTGACTGGTATATTTAAGCACGATGAAAGAAGATAAAGCAATAATTCCCATATCTAAAGATTTCGTCTCTGATGTTAGGCGGATTATTGAGAATGGCCGTCAGCAGGCATTCTCTGCGACAAGTGCTATTGCACTTGCTACATATTGGAATATCGGTCGCCGAATAGTCGAGGAGGAACAGGATGGTAACATCGGTGCTGAATCTGGATCACGGCTTATTGCAGGGTTGGCAGAGAACTTGACCAATGAATTTGGGACCGGCTATAATAAGAGAAATTTAGCTTACTATCGCCAATTTTATTTGACTTTCAAAGATTTGGAGATTTTGCACACGCGTGTGCAAAATCTGACTTGGAGCCATATCAGAAGATTATTATCCGTAACAGATACAGAAGCTCGGGAGTGGTACCTTATGCGTGCCTCAGAGGATATGTGGAGCGTCAAAACAAATGATTGATGAGATGGATCGATATGTTGAATAAGTAAGTGAGAAAAATAAATGAACCAAATAACTTCCTTTTAGTGTTCAAGTTTTTCTTACCATATATATCGTTTTATTTTTAGAACTAACTTATCTAAAGACTGGAACCCATGGCTTGTACTATTGATTATATTGAGCACCTTTGCAATTTGCTTTCCTCTTTTGGAGATGTACGTTATCGTAAGATGATGGGAGACTATGTAATCTATCTGAATGAGAAGTGTATTATAACTGCGTGTGATAATATGGCATTTATCAAGAAACTGCCTTCTCTGGAGGATATGATGCAGGATGCTGAGATTGGACATCCTTATGTGGGAGCAAAAGAAGCTTATATTCTTGATACTTCAGACCAAGGTCTATTGAGGAAAGTCATTCCTGTCCTTTGGGACAATCTTCCCTTTCCCAAGAAGAAAAAGTAAGATATGATAAAGCTCCGGTGTGTAAGCGTAAGATAGAGCAACAAGATCGGTCAATTCCTGCTCATATTTTTGACGACTACTATTGTAATTTTCTGATAATGTCATTAATTTTGTGTTATTAAGTTTTTTATTCTATAAATATTAAAAAAGATGAATTCTATAGGTATTTTTTGTGAAGGTTATTTTCATAAATCTGAAAACTCAAAATATGGACACTATATCGTTATATAAAGATATATGAAAATAACGTTGAGATGGTTATCTTGTATGATAAAGAACACCATTTCTTAATGAAGAAAATTGCAATACAGTTGGATAATAGTCTATATAATGATTTAATGTTGTATCGTGTTTGGGGCTTAGAATTTAGAGCATGAAGCATTGAAGAGTGTGAAGTGGTAAGTTGAGATTTAGCATATCAAATCACCAAGTTTTTAAAGTATACTCTAAAATATTTTACCTACACGGAGCGAATAATCAAATAATAAACTAAATACCTTAAGGTCAAATCCTATATTATTGCCTTAAATTTTTAAGAATAGAATTATGTCAAGGCTTCCGCTTTCTACATTTGCTCCAATCAAGACTATCGATGCGGTAACTCGTTTGGTGGGCTATCTATCAGTATTAAAGCCTCGCGAGCGATATGATTCTCGTGAGTGCATTGCAGTCATATCAACAGAAGAATTAAAACTCCAATTTTGCCGTGAAGCAGTAGAAATGAAGATATACTCGGCGTCAGACTACGCGATATATTCAGTCATTTCAAAAGCTAATATGCTAAAGGAAGCACAGGAATTGGCTAAATTAAAATCAGAAAAAAAGAGGCGAAAAGAAGAGCGTAAAAAGAAGAAACGTGAGTGTCAAGTTCTGGAGTCTGAGCGTAAACTTAAAGAGAAGCAAACTATCAAAGAAAAAGAAAAAAAACATCAACATTCTTTGCTTTCACCAGCCTATAAATCAACAACAAGTCATATTGCGGAAAATCTCATTATAGCGAAAGATGTGAAGGCGTCAAGTTTCTCTGTAATCAAAGGCTGCATATACTATCTAAGTTATAAGCTCGAATCTGTTCGTATTCCTGCTATTCCACCCGAAATACTAAGCAATATTGAGCAAACCTTTACGATTAAGAAAGATTACAGTTCATATGGGAAAAATAAATCGGACCGTCGCTTCATATTTGAACCCGCGACAGATTTATCAACGTTTCTGATAGAGGCGACACAAGCTAGTCTAAGGCTTGGAAACTCATCCGTATATATTGACAAGGAAGTTAAAGAAGTGGTAGAACATGGAATATTCAGTCTTCCATGGAGATATGTTATTTTTTGTGACGGATATATGTTCCTTACACATCCTAAGGCTAAGGGAAGAGAAACAATCGATCCATTCCGATATGACAACCCTTCCATACATAAAAGTTACGCTAATTTCATGCCTTATATTGAGAAGCACGCAGTCAAACTATTGGTTGAAGGTCATGATGGCAGAATAACCCGATTACTTAATTTTGCTGAGTTTGCAAAGATATTCCCCCATCTAACATCGTATACTCAAATGGATGATAAAGATATATCCATAGATCAGATACATCCGGTCATTAATAGTGCTTACTCAATAGATGAGTTCCGAAATGCACGATTTATCAATAAATCCCGATTTCTGGCATATTTATGTAAGGTTCAGAGACCCGGTTATAAAATATATTATTTACTTGAAAACGTAGTTCATGAGTCATCTGATTCATCTCACGATGAATTTGGCTATCTTTTCGTAATTCGCGAAAGCATAAAGACACTTACTCTCATATATGAGAATGTGACGGATGAATCACGTTCAAGCCTTGTCTTTCACATAAGTCACTCTGATTTTGATACTGCAGTAAAGTTCATTGCTCAATTCCTTGCTTCGGATGAAAAAAACAAGCGTCTTAAACTTGCACGTGGTCAAGTGAGATTCAATCGTCATGTAAGATCTTATGACCGTATCACACATACTGCTTATGAGGAATGGAGAAGACTTATCAATTATCTAATTAGATACGGAAGTTACTAAAATGATTAAATCATGCAGCAGAGGCGGTACATAGCTATCGACATGAAGAGCTTTTATGCTTCGGTGGAATGTGTTGAGCGGAAGTTGAATCCACTTGACACTTGCCTTGTTGTGGCCGATGCTTCACGCTTAGAAAAAAGATTTGTCTTGCCAAGAAATCCTATTGTGAATTACGCCTCGAAGTTACCGCTATATATCAGGGGTGGGAAAAACAGTAAAAGTCAGGAATTTTTTGTACCTTTGCAGGTAGAATTTTAATATGAAACAAGACAATACGACAACATATTATTTATATTTAGACGAATGTGGCGACCATAATCTCGTCTCATTCGATAGTAGTTTTCCAATCTTTACTCTATGCGGTGTGTTGATATCACAAAATATGTTATCTGATTTTGAAAATGAGATAAATACTATCAAAAGAGAATTTTGGAATGATGAGGATGTAATTTTTCATTCAAGAGAGATTCGCAAACATCATAAAAGGTTTGTAAATTTGAATGATACCAGAATCAAGAATCAATTTTATTCACGCATAAATAATCTTCTATCCCAAAGGGGTGTGTATGTTGTGGTATGCTGTTCAGTACTGAAGAACCCCTGTATAGATAAATTTGGATGTGATATAGATATTTATGGCATAGCTCTTTCGTACGTGCTCCAAAGAAGTATATTCTATCTTGATGAAGTTGAGCCAAATGGAAAAATTCGTATAATAGTTGAGAAACGAGGTAAAAGAGAAGATAGAAACTTACGCGATTATTATAACCGGATATTGGAAACAGGAGTTAAGTATTGTTCTGAAGAACGTATGAAAAGTCATATCCATGACTTTAATTTCTCTGCGAAGTCAGAAAATATCAATGGATTGCAGATCGCAGACCTAATTGCATATCCTATTTCTCGTTATGTTTTATATCCCGATAAGGAAAATCCGGCGTTTGATATTGTAAAACCGAATATATATGTTAGCGAGGGAAGAAGATTGGGATTAAAAATATTTCCGGACTAAAACGAAAAAAAGAGCCTTTTCATAGGCTCTTTCCGACCGACTAACGCCAGCCCCTAAAATCGTGACATTCGTCTCCGAAGTATTTCTTTTTTAAGGGGGAAACTCAGACCCCATATTTCATAGCGTAAATTTAGTGATAATTTTGATAACTACCAAATTTTAACGATTAAAATCAAAAAAAGTTTGTTAATCAAGAGTTAATCANTCAGCGAAGANCCTTTCATTTNGNNAANTCCNTNNNCCNAAGCCNCACTNTCGACTGCCATNTTTNNGAGNCGGGATCTAAATCAGTTGAACCANTTNTCGATTTTNTGGATTGTGCCGGTAAGACAGAATACCACTACAAAGTCTCCTTCCTGGATGTGTGTGTTACCATTAATCAACTGGATNTCCTCNCCNCGAACCAATGCGGCAAGAGTCATTCCGAAGGGTAACTTCAGATCCTTTACCGGAGATTTNGTTATCTTTGCTTTCGGCTTTACCAAGATTTCCGCAACCTCAGCATCAGCAAGTGCGAGGAATTTTGAATTACTTTCATCNGCATCAAGCAGGATTTTAAAAATATGGCTTGATGCACAAAGCTTTTTATTGATCGTGGTTCCGATATTCAGGTTCTCTGCCTGACTTAAAAACTGAAGGTTTTCAACATCGGCAATCGTTTTGGGNACACCAAATTCCTTGGCAGTCAGACACAGCAGGATATTTGTTTCCGAAGAATCTGTAAGCGCAAGAAAAGCATCATACTGATATATATTATTCTCCCTGAGAACCTCTATATCCAGNGCATCGCCATACACTATCTCACAGTCAGGAAGCATTGTTGCCATTGCTTCACAATTCTCGCGATTGTTGTCAATNATCTTTATATGCACTTCATCGCTATACAATTTTGCAAAGCGCTGCGCTATTCGNCTACCNCCTACAATAAGAGCTTTCTTGATTACTCTTTTCTTTTTGCCACAAAGTTCACGGACTTCCTGAATAAATGGGGGAGTNGTAATGAAATATACNATGTCATCGCGACATATCACGTCATTACCATTCGGGATAATTGTCTCGTTCTTGTGTTTGATTGCAGCAACATGGAAGTCGTGAGTCTTGACCGGAAGATCTTTGAGCTTACAATCTATCAAAGGGGAATCTCCATGCAATTTAACACCGATAAGCACCAGTTTGCCGCCATGTAGCTCTCCCCAGTATCGCGCCCAATTATGATATAACGAAACTGCGATATCCTGCGCCGCAATGTTTTCAGGATAGATAAGGAAATCAACGCCCATTTGCTTAAGCACTGTTTTATTGTCGGCAACAAGGAACTCACTGTTGTCGATACGTGCCACTGTTTTCTTAGCTCCAAGACGTTTCGCAATCGCACAACTGGTTATATTTCTTGTTTCGTATGGGGTAACGGCTATGTAAAGATCGGCATTAGTGACACCAACTTCCCGCATACTGTTAAACGAAGAGGTTGACCCATTCCATGTCATCAGGTTATAGTTGGAGTCGATGACATCAAGTTTAGCCTGATCGCTATCAATCAGAATTATGTCCTGATCCTCATTAGAGAGCATTTTAGCGAGGTGCGTTCCTACCTCTCCGGCACCGGCAATAATAATCTTCATTTACCTATTCCTTTAGAAACCAAATCCAATACACTTCGTTTAATACCCTCAACATCTATGCCGCACTTTTCGTGTAATTCCGAAACCTTGGCATGATACATCCATTCATCAGGGACCCCAAGCTTTACAATAGGTTTGCCGTAACCTTTTTCTAATAATGCATCTGCTACAGCCGATCCGAAGCCACCATTTTTAATTCCATCTTCTATTGTTATGACCGCATCGTATTGCTTGGATATCTTATCGAGTAAATCAAGATCCAGAGGTTTTGCCCATATCATGTCATAGCAGTCTACAGCTATCCCATCTTTATTCAGATCCTGAGCGGCCTCAACAGCATGATTACCTATCGGGCCAAAACTTAGTATCGCAATTTTGGCATTTTCAGCATCAAATACTTGTCGGCCTTTACCGAAATCCATATCAACTACCTGAGCATTCGGATCGCCATCAGCTTTGCCACGCGGATAACGAATAGCAATCGGCACGGAGAGCTGAGCCGCAAGCCACATCAAACTTTTCAAACTTGAAATATCCATCGGTGAAGCGATGTTCAAACCCGGGATCATCCGCATATAGGCAATGTCAAATAGTCCATGATGCGTAACACCATCCTCTCCAACGAGCCCCGCACGGTCAATGCAGAACACAACCGGCAGACCTTGAATCGCAACATCATGAATAATATTGTCAAAACCTCGCTGTAGGAAGGAAGAATAGATTGCAACGTATGGCTTCTTTCCGGCAGCGGCTAAACCTCCGGCAAATGTCACGGCATGGCCTTCCGAAATCCCGACATCAAAAGTTCTTTCCGGATATGCTTCCATCATCTTGGACATGGAAGTTCCTGAAAGCATCGCCGCTGAAATTCCAACAGTCCTGTCATCTAACGATGCAATATGAACCAATGTGTCACCAAACACCTCCTGCCACAACGGATTNCCGGCATTCTTTTTCAGTTTCTCGCCTGTTTCGGGATCAAAATTGCCGGGTGCGTGCCAAGCCTGCGGATTCTCTTCAGCAACCTTATATCCTTTACCTTTGACTGTTCTGAGATGCAGTATACGCGGCCCCGTCATATCCTTTATCTCCGACAGGACTTTCACCACCTTATTAATGTCATTCCCATCAAACGGACCGAAATAGCGGATATTCAATCCTTCGAATATATTTTGTTGGGTCGACACCAGCGACTTAACAGCATTATTGAAACGTAACAGCAATCCCTTACGTTTATCGTTGATCAACCCTTTCTTCTTAAAGAAATTATAAAGATTGAGGCGGATCTTATTATAACGAGGCGATGTGGTCAGATCGGAAAGATAACGGTGCATGGCACCAACCGGATCATCGATCGACATATCATTNTCGTTCAGAATGATCAACAAATTATTNGGATTAATNGAGGCATTGTTTAATCCTTCGAATGCCAGACCGTTGCTGATCGAGGCATCGCCTACAACAGCAATTGTCTTTCTATCTTTTTGACTTGGAGTGTTTAGATCGGCGANNGCCATTCCGAGAGCCGCAGANATGGAATTCCCGGCATGGCCGCAAACAAACGTGTCATANTCGCTTTCGGCGGGGAAGGGGAAACCACTGATTCCTCCCTGCGTACGTTGGTTCGGAAATTGGTCGCGCCGTCCGGTGAGAATCTTGTGTGCATAAGCCTGNTGTCCTACATCCCATACAATCCTGTCGCGCGGAGTGTTGAANACATAATGTAATGCAACAATAATTTCGACAGCCCCCATACTTGATCCGAAGTGCCCCGGATTCATTGAAAGGTTGTCGATCATATATTTCCTGAGTTCATTGCATAGCACCGGAAGCTCCTCTGACGATAATTTCCGTAGATCTTCCGGACTGTCTATCTGACTTAATATGCTCATTTCTTACCAAAGTATTTTTTATATAACGGCACAAATATGATTATGCCGGTCATGGCAGCAATCAATATATTCTTTAGGTTTACACCTCCTGCTGACATAAGCATCCATACNAGCCACAACCAAATAATGGCAAGTATGGAGAATCCTATAGTTTTTACAATGCCCATTTAAATGCGAATTTAACAAAAAATCTTCAAATATTACGCAATTGCACGCCTAAAGTTGTTAATTTTGTAGAGAAGTTGTTCCAAGAAATTATTTACTCAAGTTTCGCAAGTTAATTTGAGGTTAATGTCTCAAACCATAAGGAACCATTAAAACTATCCTATACAGTAATATTAGAGTATTGGATCAATAGTTATTAAAACCATTAAACCTTTCGGTTTATTAGCGTCGGCAACCACGGTCAAAGACCGTGATGGTTTTAATAAAAACAGGATTAATATTTAAAACTGCGACAATGGTTACAAATGGTTATAATGGTTTGATGCATAGTAATATAAATACTTACGAAACTTAAATTATTTAAACTACTTCTAAACTTCAAGCCATTTCATAAGTAGGTTCTAAAAATAAAACGATAGAATTATGACCCATAGTGCTAATATATTCATAATTTTGATATCCGTCTTCACTTTAGCCGGGATCACGGGATGCAGAAATTCCGATAACGGGAACCGTCCCGCTGAAACAATATATCCTGAAAGTTCACAATTTATTGAAGATACTGAAGANAATAAGGTGGAAGAGGAGCAACCGCAGAATACTCTTGCCTCCAATNCTCCCGAAGANATGGAACGCTTCATGAAAGAATCNGACGATAGCGACAAATATTCCGAGGGTATNATCCCGGACATATTGAAAGAATCCGCGGATTATGCTTACAGACTCCTNAAGAATGAGCATAATGGCTTTATCGTAGTCGATAAAAGTCGAATGAAGGTGATTTTGTTCGACAAATATGGNAGAATGGAGAAAACATACGGGATGGCATGCGCAAAGAATTATGGCACGAAACACAAGAAAGGCGACTCATGCACACCCGAGGGCTTCTTTTCTGTTGAAGGCACTTACGACAGCACCGACTGGCTGTTTACCGACGATGATGGTGTGACATCTGAGAAGAAAGGTCAGTTTGGTCCGCGATTCATTCGGCTCAGTATCCCGGGTACATCTCAGATAGGTATNCATGGAACCTGCGCNCCNTGGAGCATCGGNAACNGATCGAGCCATGGATGCATNCGCATCAAAAACGANAACATACTTGAATTGGTAGAGCTCGTTGAGAAGGGGATGCCCGTAATTGTGGTGCCCGGAAGAAAAGATATGGAGCAGAATATNCGCGANAANGTTGAAATTGCATGGATTCCAACCGTCAAAGGAGCGAAAAGACCGGTAGTTAAATTGCATGAAGAAGTTAAAACCGAAACTGATTCAACACTCTCAATATCAAATGATAGTATCTCCCTTCATGAAGAGACGGTAAATACACACGAACAACCCGACTCCTTGCAAAGCGAAGATCCAAAGTCGTCGATTCAATAAAATCAATAAAATTATTTACAAGTGCAAATTTTTGATTGTCTATTCTATCATTTTTGATTAATTTTGTAAAATGGAAAATTAATCGTTTCATTAGGCTAAAAGATGGACAATTACGAAATATACACACCACATATAGAAACCGACGAACCACCGGTGATCACTCCGGCTCCCGAAGAAAAACCTGAGGAGCCGAAGGGAAAGGGTAATGCTAAAGGTAAAAAAGTAAAGACACCCAAGAAACCTAAAACCCCTCAGAATCCTCCATCGGTAGGTTTCCACGATATTGTGAAGAACATCAAGACGTTCTTTACATCTCCGGCACTCCGACAGATNACCGGAATATTCTTAGGATGTCTGGCAGTGTATCTTCTGATATCCTTTATCTCTTATTTTTCCGATTGCATCAAGGATCAGTCAATAATAAACAGCACTCCGGTTGGAGGTGCGGTCAGGATTGCCAACCGTGGGGGAGAGGGCGGAGCACGCCTATCTGAGATCCTCATCAACAGAAGCTTCGGTGTCGGCTCTTTCGTCATCATATTCTGGTTGGGAGCAATGTGCTTAAAGCTGCTGACCGGACATCCGCGCTTCAAAAGCGTAAATTTCACTATAAAATGCCTTGTGGCTTTACTTACGGTCTCTTTGATTGTAGGCATCACCGGTGTTGTAACAAACACATACGTCAACTGGGGTGGTTATCATGCTCACTATGTATATGAATACATCAACAACTTCATAGGATACGGATCGTATATACTGTGCTTCTTCATGGTGGCACTTTTTGTGTTGATATGCCTTAATGACCTTGTGACATGGATTCGTAAAAAGTACGCTGCCCACATGGAGAAAAGAAGGATATTGGCCGAAGAGAAAGCTGCTGAGCGAGCCAGAGAAGAAGCCCTTCGCAGAGAGGCAGAAAAAGAACATCGCGAAGATGTGTTGGCCGGTGACAGCATCGGTATGGATGATCCGGTGGAAGAACAAGATTACGAACCTGAGAAAGTATCCTTCCCCGGCTCATACACTTTACCTGATGAGCTCCCGGAAGATGAAGACGATCTGAAATCCATTCAAGCCGGCGCTCCATCATATCTTGATGAGTTAAACCAGGTGGCGCCGGAGGATAAAAAAATAGGGGAGGAGCATCCTATTGCAGAGGAGCCGCAAACTGAGACAACCGAATCTGTAATAGAACCCGAGCCTGTCATTGAGCAGGAAGCTGTTATAACCGAGGAACCTGAGATTTACGACAATCCGGTTGAGGAGGATCTTCCTGAAGATGAAGTATCTGAAGAAGAGCCTGAAGATACACCCTCTCAAGGTGGCATGGTCGTAAACGTGAACCAGATCGCACAGGCAGAGACAAAGCATTTCAAATCAGAAATAGAATATTGGGAGTCTAAGCCATACAAATTCCCACCCTATAATATATTGAGGGAATCCTCTAATAAGATCAGTGTTGATGCAGAGGAGCAGCTGGAGAACAAAGTTAAGATCGAAAAGGCCCTCCTTGACTATAATATCCCCATCGTTGACATCTCGGCAACGGTTGGACCCACCGTTACTCTATATGAGATCATACCCGACAAAGGTGTCAAGATCGCAAGAATCAGAAGTCTTTCCGATGACCTTGCATTGCGTTTGGGAGCAACCGGGGTGCGAATCATCGCGCCGATCCCTGGTAAGGGCACCGTCGGCATAGAGGTTCCGAACAAAGACCCTTTGACAGTTTCGATGCAGACTGTGATAAGATCAAAGAAATTCCAGGAAAGCAAATATATCCTGCCGATAGCGATAGGCTCCACTATCTCAAATGAAGTCTATATGGCCGATTTGGCAAAAATGCCGCACCTGCTCGTGGCTGGTGCTACCGGACAAGGTAAATCCGTAGGACTCAACGCGATCATTGCTTCTTTGATGTATTGCCGCGCCCCTTATCAGCTTAAGTTTGTGATGATCGACCCCAAACAGGTGGAGTTCAGCCTTTATAATAAGCTAAGGGATCATTACTTTGCCGTAATACCTGAAGACCAGTTCAGCGACGAACCGGTAATTACGGATATGAAGAAAGTGGAGGCAACGCTTAATGCATTGTGCATAGAGATGGATGACCGCTACACTCTTCTTAAAAATGCTCAGACACGTAACATCGAAGAGTATAATGCCAAGATTAAAGAGGGGAAATTAAATCCTGCTGAAGGACACAGATTCCTTCCTTACATCGTGGTTATAGTCGATGAGTTCGGTGATCTTGTGATGGTTGCCGGAAAGAATGTNGAGACACCGATTGCGCGACTCGCACAGAAAGCACGTGCCGTAGGTATGCATGTGATTATCGCCACGCAGCGTCCGTCAACAAATGTCATAACCGGTATCATCAAAGCGAACTTCCCCGCGCGAATGTCGTTCAAGGTTTCATCAGGCGTTGACTCCAAAACGATTCTCGATGCAACCGGTGCGCAACACTTGATTGGTAGAGGAGATATGCTGATCTTCCACAATTCCGATATGGTACGTGTGCAGTGTGCATTTATCGACACGCCTGAAGTAGAGGCCATTTGCGATTACGTCAGCCGGCAACCGAATGCACCGGGAGTCTATCTCTTGCCCGAACCGCCTATGGGTGGCGAAGAGGGAGCTGGCGCTGCAGGTGGCGGTCCCGTTGGCGATAGGGATCCGTTGTTTGAAGAAGCGGCAAGAAAAGTAGTATCGGCCAACACCGCCTCAACATCAAGTCTGCAACGCATATACTCTATCGGATATAACCGTGCAGGCAAGATTATGGATCAGATGGAGGCTGCAGGTATCGTAGGCCCTTCACAAGGAGGCAAGCCAAGAGCGGTGCTTGTGGATATGATTGGTCTTGAGAATATCCTTTCCAGTCTGTAAGCAAGACGGGGACAAAACCAATGAATGATATGAAATTAAGATATATCTATAAGTTTGTTATAGCAGCGGTTTTTGCATTAAGCTGTTCTCCGCAGGCTAACGCCGGAGCATCTGCCGCTGATGTCATGACAAAGGCTGCCAATCAGATTAAATCAGCTAAAGGGATATTGTGTAAATTCACCTTAGCTGCAGATGGCAGCAAGGTCTCAGGCACACTGAAATCTACGGGCACTAAATTCGCGTTACTTACCAATGCATACTCCACGTGGTATAATGGCAAGGATATGTGGACCTATAACGCATCATCCAAGGAAACCACTTTAGTAAAACCAACGATTGCAGAGTTGAGAGAAGTGAATCCATTGGAATATATCAAAGGATACTCAACCGATTACACCCCTTCGTTCTCCAAAAAGAAACTGAACGGGAAATACGTCATTAATCTCACCCCTAAGAAAAAGAGCAATGAGGTGAAATCGATGGAGCTTATCCTCAATGCAGGTTCATTTAAACCGGAAAAACTTTCTTTGAATTTAAAATCCGGCGTAAACACTACTGTAACCATCAACTCCATTAATTATAACTCTCCGAATAAAGTTTCAGATTTCGAATATCCGAAGTCTCAATATCCTAAGGTAAAGGTTATTGACCTCCGGTAAATCTTTTATTCAGAAATAATTGTTATATACATATACAATCTTATAAAACAATATAAGTATGGCAATCGAAAGAACAAAAGTACTCATTATAGGCTCAGGACCAGCGGGATACACGGCAGGTATCTACGCCTCTCGCGCAAACCTTCATCCGGTAATTTATGAGGGTAATCAGCCCGGTGGCCAGTTAACTCAGACCACTGAGATAGAAAACTTTCCCGGTTATCAGGATGGCGTACAGGGAATCGAGATGATGTCGCAGCTCCGCAGTCAGGCAGAAAGATTCGGAGCCCACGTCATTTCCAGAACAATTGCGAGTGTTGATTTCTCGAAAAGACCCTTCAAATGTATTGACGACAGAGGTGACGAGATTATTGCCGACACAGTGATTATCTCCACTGGAGCATCGGCAAGATACCTCGGACTGCCTGATGAGGAGAAATATATGGGATTAGGTGTAAGCGCATGTGCCACTTGCGATGGTTTCTTCTATCGCAGAAAGAAGGTGGCTGTGGTAGGAGGTGGAGACACAGCCTGCGAAGAAGCACTGTACCTCTCGACCCTTGCTGCAAAAGTGTATATGATTGTACGCAAAGATCACCTGCGCGCATCAGATATAATGAGAAAGCGTGTTGAGGAAAGAGAAAACATTGAGATTCTCTTCAATTGCAACACCGTAGGACTTTATGGTCAGGATGGAGTTGAAGGTGCCCGCCTTGTGCGTCATGTAGGCACACCTGAACAGGAGGAATTTGATCTCCCTATCGATGGTTTCTTCCTCGCTATAGGTCACACGCCTAACACCTCGATCTTCAAAGGTCAGATAGATATGGACCACGAAGGATACATTAAGGTCAAAGCTCCGCACACTTACACCAATGTGGAAGGTGTATACGCCGCCGGCGATTGCGCAGACCCGATTTATCGCCAGGCCGTCAGTGCCGCAGGCACCGGATGTCGCGCTGCCATAGATGCTGAGCGTTTCTTGATGGAACACGGAATTGACGAGTAATCTTTATAACACGAAACACTATTCCGCATGGAAGATAAACAGACAATTCTGGATAAGAGATATCTCAGGATGGCACATATATGGAGCGAGAACTCCTATTGTCAACGAAGAAAAGTTGGTGCCATATTGGTCAAGGATAAAATGATAATATCCGACGGCTATAACGGCACACCCTCCGGCTTCGCCAACGTTTGCGAAAGCTTGGAAGGTGTAACTTTCCCTTACGTTCTCCACGCGGAGGCAAACGCGATAACTAAAGTTGCACGTTCAAATAATTCAAGCGAAGGGAGCACACTTTATGTTTCCACAAGTCCTTGCATGGAATGCTCGAAACTTATAATTCAGGCAGGAATCAAAAGGGTAGTATTTTCAGATATATACCGAATCACCGACGGTCTGGACATATTACGTAAAGCAGGGATAGAGGTTGTACACCTTCCCTTGGACAAAGATTGTAAAGATTAATAACGTCGTTTTCAGATTGTAAACGAAATCATTGGTAATGAAAAGGAATTTAGCGGCTATACTACTCCCGGTCGGAATCGCCTTGGGCGTGGTTGGAGGTATATTTATTGGAAAATATGAGGCGGTACGCCACATTTCTCCGCAGCAGGAGAAATGGCAAACGATCCTTGGTCTTATCAGGAACCAATATGTCGACAACGTAGATGTCGACTCTCTCCTTGAGGCCTCTATCCCGGATTTGCTTGCTTCACTTGATCCACACTCCGCATATATACCTAAATCAGATCTGACTGCCTCAAACGAGGAGCTTGCCGGAGAGTTTGGTGGAATAGGTGTAACATTCCAGATACTCTCCGATACTGTCAAGGTTATCGAGGTTGTGCCCGGCGGACCGGCGGAGATGGTAGGAATGCAGCCCGGAGATATGATACTGGAAGCCAACGGCACAAAACTGCATGGCGACAGTGTTTCAAACTCATTGGTGTTCCGTCAGCTGAGAGGGAAGGAGGGCACAAAAGTGTCTTTGAAAGTGAAGCGCAGAAGTGCTTCAAAACCGCTTACATTCAACATTACGCGCGATAAGATTCCGGAGCACAGTGTAGACTCATATTACATGGTTAATGACAGCGTGGGCTATCTGCGGATCAGTAAATTCGCAAGAACCACCTACAATGAATTCATAAATGCATTGAGCGACTTGCGCAAAAAGGGTGCTAAAAAATATATCCTGGACTTCCGTGGTAACGCAGGTGGATTCATGGACCAGGCGGTAAGCATGGCAAATGAGTTCCTTCCCGAGGGAAGAATAATAGTTTACACCAAAGGAAGACTGCCGGAAAACCAGAATATGTTCATCAGCGATGGAACAGGTCAGTTCCAGGATGTGGAACTCACTGTTCTTACTAATGAATTTTCAGCCTCCGCTTCCGAGATTTTCGCCGGAGCAATTCAGGATAACGACCGCGGGTTGATCATAGGCCGACGCACATTCGGCAAAGGATTGGTGCAGAATCCGATTATGCTTCCAGACAGTTCAGGTATGCGCCTGACCGTGGCCCGCTATTATACTCCGTCCGGAAGATGTATCCAGAAAGAGTATAGCAGGGGAATTGACGGCAAATACGAGCTTGATATAGTTGACCGATACAACCACGGCGAGTTTTATTCCAAAGACTCCGTAAAACTTGATGAATCCAAGAAATTCACCACAGTTGGCGGACGCACCGTCTACGGAGGCGGGGGTATCATGCCTGATATCTTCGTTCCGGAGGACACTTTGGGTTACACCTCCTACTACCTGGAAGCGCTCAATCGCGGTTTGATCCAGAGATTCGCAGGAGAATTTGCAGAGAAATATCGCCCAATGATCAAAAATAAGACCATGGCAGAACTTAACAGAGTTTTGCCTCGCGACAATATGCTCTTGAATAATTTCGTGAGCTATGCTGCTGAAAACGGTCTGCCAGCAAGATGGTTCTATATTAACAAATCACGCGATTTGCTCCTTAATCAACTTAAGGCTGTGATTGCTCGCGATCTCATCAACTTCAACTCCTTTATCGAAATCCTTAACAGGAAAGATTCAACGATAGAAGAGGCATTGAAAGCTCTTGAATCCGGGGAATCAGCCGTAAATATTAAATAAAACACAGATACTATGGAAAAAAGTGAAATCAGACGAAAAATCAAGACGCTGCGCTCCATGCTGCTCGAGAGTGAGAAACTTTCTGCGGCTGAGGAGGTATTCGCGCGCCTTGAATCAACAGCCGCATTCCTTATGGCGGATCATATCTTAATGTATCATTCTCTCCCTGATGAACTTTCCACACGCAGTTTCCTTGCAAAATGGAATGGGAAGAAACATTTTTATCTGCCGAGAGTCAATGGTGTGAACCTTGATATCCTTCCTTACGATGAGACACGTCTTGAACTGGGAGCATTCCATATCGAAGAACCGACAGGTAACAATACAGTCAGCCCGGATGAAATTGAACTTGTGGTTGTTCCGGCCGTAGCATACGACAAAAGCGGTAATCGTCTTGGAAGAGGGAAGGGTTTTTACGACAGGTTGCTGCAAAATACAAAAGCGACTAAAGTAGGAGTGGGCTATGAATTTCAGATGCTTGATAAACTTCCAGTGGAAAGCCACGATGTTAAGATGGATATTGTCATAACACAAAACTCCTGTATCATAATCAAGGGGTGACCCCCTAAATCGTAAACCATACAAGTAATATGGCAGTTTACACAAAAGAATCCAAGATAAACGAACCGATTTTTGAAGATCCATCTATCATGGCAGTCATTAATCGGTTCGGTTTATATTTAGGTGTGGGTGATAAAAGTATTGGTGAAAGTTGCGAGAAACACGGAATAGATACAGATTTTTTTCTGGCCATAATCAACACTTACCTCAATCCCGATTATTTACCTGAAAAGATCATCGATAAGAGGTATCTTGGACTTATGGTTGACTATCTCGAGAAGACCGACAAGTATTATAAGGATATCCAGTTACCTAACATAGACCGCCACTTCAATCTGCTGTTAAGGAACGAATCCGAATCCATATCTGCGGAGTCGCAATCCAATCTTGAACTCCTGAATAAATTTTATGCGGAAGTTAAAGATGAAATGAATCATAATATCACCACAGAAACTGAGTTCTGGTTTCCCTTGATCAGACATAACTGCCAGGAAGCAAAAAAGCTTATCAGGATAGGAGAGGGTGAATTTAAGGGTGTGCGTCTTGAACTTCCGTTTGACCACTCCGGATTAGAAGACAAGATCCGAGATCTCATCTCATTCTTCGTGATTCATCTCAAGGGTGTGAAAAATCATAACTTGCTTATGGCTGTGGTCAGCGCAATCTTCGTGCTTGAGAAAGATATCAAGCAGAACAACCGTATTCGCAACAGAATATTCCGACCGCTATGCGAAAATTAGTAATAATCGGTCTGAACACGCTCGAATGCATTGCACTGAAATCGATATATGAAGATATCCCGAATATGTCGATAGAATTTCTTGCGTCTATGGATAATAACGAGTCTGTTTATGATCACGCCGACAAGTACATAATCAGCTCGGATATTTTTTCAAAAAATTCAGAATATTTCCTGCCCCGAAAAAATAAGACACTTATTATTTGCAGTGGAAACATCATTCAGACCGGTAACATTGAAACTGTTGGGCGTGATTCGGACCTGATAGAACTCTATACGGCACTTGAAAGATTCATAAAGTCAGAAACCGGCGACGAGGGCACCTCGGAGCTGACAGCTCGTGAGATTGAAGTACTGAAAGAGTTAGTCAACGGACTGACAATTAAAGAGATTGCCGACAAACTGTGCATCTCTGCAAACACAGCTGTGTCTCATCGTAAAAACATCTCTGCAAAGTTAGGAATCCGCTCAATCTCCGGATTATCGGTTTACGCAATAATGAATGGTCTTGTTTAAGAAATCTTAAAATACGGTCAGTTGTTTTGTAAATTATAAGAATAATAAGTACTTTTGTAAAGTATTCATATTGCTCAACAACAATTTTACAACTAAACAATAATTTTTATGAAGAAAAGATTGCTTGGAGCGGCAATGTTACTCTTAGGAGCAACCGGGGCTTTTGCCCAGCAGCCGCAAATGCAGGAGCTGCCCTTGAACCCGGCAGTGAAACACGGCACTCTCCCTAACGGGTTGCAGTATTTTATACTGCACAATGAGGAGCCTAAAGAGAGAGCGAATTTCTACATCGCTCAGAAAGTTGGTTCAACTCTTGAGAACTCAGATCAGCTTGGTCTCGCTCACTTCCTTGAGCACATGGCATTCAACGGCACGACCAACTATCCAGGAAAAAGCATGCTGAATTATCTTCAGAATAAGGGTCTTCGTTTCGGTTATGACATCAATGCTTACACAGGTTTCGACGAGACAGTATACCGAATTAACAATGTTCCGACAACAGACGCAGCGCTGGTTGACAGCGTTCTTCTTGTAATTCACGACTGGAGCAGCGAAATCCTTCTTGAAGATTCCGAGATTGAGGCAGAGCGCGGTGTTATCGAAGAGGAGTGGCGCTCCACAAGCAGTGATGCCAACTCACGCTTCGGTGAATACGTTTTGCCTAAGGTCTATAGTGAGTATAACTACCAGCAGGCTCCTATCGGTAAAATGGAGGTTGTAAGAAACTTCAAACCCGAGACACTTCGCGCTTACTACAAGAAATGGTATCGTCCCGATCTTCAGGGCATCATTGTAGTGGGAGATATCAATGCAGATGAGATGGAGAAGAAGATTATTGATCTCTTCTCAAAGGTTCCCATGCCTGAAAATGCAGCTGAAAGAGTTTATCCTTCCGTTAGCGACAATAAGGAACCGATCTACGTTTACTACGAAGATCCCGAGATGCAGTATCCGAACGTGTCGGTAAGTTTCAAATCTGATCCACTCCCCGTCGAGATGCGCAACTCAATCCCCGGATTTGCTCAGAAAGTGTTTGAGGCTGTAATCCCAATGCTTATCAACAACCGTTTGAACGAATATGCGCAGAAGCCCGAATGCAAATATGCGTTCGCCCGCACAAGCATGGGACATTTTATGGTTTCAAAAACAAAAGATGCTTTTGACATTGAGGTGTTCGGTAAAGCAGATCTTAAAGAGGCCTTTAACGACGCTATGGCTAT
The DNA here is from genome assembly GCA_014802175.1 of Bacteroides sp. Taxonomy (GTDB): domain Bacteria; phylum Bacteroidota; class Bacteroidia; order Bacteroidales; family Muribaculaceae; genus Lepagella. Next base: position 24,471 of record JAAVCU010000018.1, on the reverse strand, counting down.
CGTTGCCCGCGCATGCAAAACAGGCTTCACCGATTCAGAGCTTGAACGAGTTCGCGACCAGATCATCGCAATGTACGAAAAGAAATACAACGAGCGCGACAAAACAAATAGCCATGCCATTGCACAAGGCATCATCCGTCATTTCATTGACAACACTCCTGAAGCCGGTGCAGAAATGGAATATGAACTCGTAAAACAGTTGTTGCCTTCAATTCCGGTACAGGCAATCAATCAGATGGTTTCTCAGATTCTGACTCCCGACAATCAAGTAGTTATTGTTTCTCAGCCCAAGAAAGATGGCTACACAGTTATTGCAAAGGAGGAGATTCTTCCTATTCTTGAGAACTCAATTGCCGCAGAATACGAGGCTTATGTAGATGAGGTAATCACAGATCCGTTGCTTTTGAAAGCACCCAAGGCCGGTAAAATAAAATCTACCACTCCCGGTGCATTCGACACTACTGAAATCATGCTTTCAAATGGTGTGAAAGTAATCGTTAAATCTACAGATTTCAAGGCAGATGAGATCTCTATGGTCGCATTCAAAAACGGTGGTCTCCGCTCATATCCTGAATCTCAGGCTGCAAATATCCTTATGATTTCAGATGCTTACGATTGCAGCAAGCTCGGTGCATTCAACCCGACTACACTAAGAAAATATCTTGCAGGTAAGAATCTGGCACTCTCTTATTCAGTCACAACGACAGCAAATATGTTTAACGGCTCAACCACCGTTAAAGATCTGCCGACATTCATGGAGCTACTCTACGCATCATTCACTGAAGTATCTCCTGATTTCGAATCATATCAAGCTACAAAAGAGCAGAACCTGACCTTCCTTAAGAATAAGGATAAAGATCCGGATTCAATCTTCGAGGAACATCTTTATGCCGCAGAGTATAACAACAATCCGATGTTCCAGTCAATAACAACCAAAGTTGTTGAGGCTGCCGACTATCAGCAGATGGTTAATATCTTCAAAGAGTCTACAGCTAATGCCGCCGACTACACATTCGTATTCGTAGGAAACATCGATCTCAATACATTCAAACCTCTTCTTGAGCAGTATGTAGCTTCATTGCCTGCCAAGAAGGCAAACAACAAGGTTAATGATGTAACACCGATTAAGGTTGCAAGTGGTCAGATCACTGACATTTACGATCAGCCGATGCACACTCCAAAATCAAATGTGGCTGCAATCTTCTCAGGCGACAACGTTCCTTACAGCATAGAAAATTCTGTAAAGGTTACTACAGTCGGTCAGATTCTCATGCAGATCTATCTCGACACTCTTCGCGAGGAGATGGGTGGTACATACACTCCCCAGGCTTATAGCTACCTCGATCCAAACACCGGTCAGTGGATGGTATTCTACAACTATCAGACAAACGCTGATATGCTCGACAAGATGGAAGAACGTGCTAACCTTGAGTTCCAGAAACTCCTTTCCGAAGGCGCATCTGAAAAACATTTCAATCAGGTTAAGGAAGCCGCCGTTAAGCAGTATGATATCGCAATCCGTCTGAACGGCTATTGGCTTAACAACCTCGTAAGCTATCAGAGAGGATTCGACAACATCACAAATCATAAGGCAGCTATCGAGGGTCTTACACTCGAGGGTCTGAACAGCTTCATGAAAAACCTTTACAATGGCAAAAACCATATTCAGGTAATCATGAAAGGTGTTGAGGAAAAGTAATCTTTAATACTTTTTAAATATTGAAAAATGGTCGGATAGCTGAATATCCGGCCATTTTTTTGTAAATTTGCAATCATAATAATGATAACAGGATTATAATCATAATTTAAATAATATATAATGAAAACATTCTTTAAATCCTTGACAGCTTTGACTATCATGACCTTTGCTGCCTCCGCAAGCGGATCCGCTGCAAACCCGCTCATTGATGGATCAAATTTGCCTTACGGCACAATGCCTCTGTCAAAACTGACTCCCGCCCAGTTTGAAGAGGGTGTAATGGAGGGTATCAAATTGCAGAATCAGGAAATCGATGCCATTACCCGCCAGAGAAGTGTACCGACTTTTGAAAACACCATCGTGGCACTCGACCGCAGTGGAGAAGTCCTGAATCGCTCGATTCTTGCCCTCAGCAATATCGAACACGCTTCGGGCGACACAACCATGATGAATGTTATGGAGAAGATTACTCCCGCCTTATCAGAACATTCCGCCAATATGATGCTTAACGAACAACTCTGGAATCGTGTTAAGCAAGTTTATGAGAACAAGGACAAAGACACGTCTCTTACCCCCGAGGATAAACGTCTAATCGACAAAACATATCTTTCGTTCCTTCTCTCAGGTGCAAATCTCGAAGGTGCTGATCGCGAAAAATATCGTAATCTCAACTCCGAGTTATCAGCTCTGACCCTTAAATATGGTCAGAATATCTCCAACGATATGAAGAGCCCAAGCAGGAGAATGTGGGTTAAGGAGAGCGACCTCACCGGAATTCCTGAGGATATCAAACAATCCTATCGCGACGCGGCAAAAGAAACTTTGGCGGCAGAAGGTAAAGCGGACGATGAGTCTCTTTATCTCGTAACAGTTTTCGCTCCTTCGTATATGCCGTTCATGAAATACTCCGATCGCAGAGATCTCCGCGAGAAACTTTACAAATTGTCCAATAGTCGTAACATCGGAGGAGAGTTCGACAACACGACAATTCTTCGCGACATAGCCAACGTTCGTCTGGAAATGGCAAACCTCATGGGTAAGAAAAACTTTGCAGAATATAATCTGCAGAACACAATGGCCAAGACACCGGAAGCAGTTATGGAGTTCCTCGAGAACCTTCGCGCTGCTTACACCGAACCTATGAAAGCAGAGCTTAAAGAGATTGAGGATTACGCAAAAGCCACTGAAGGTAACGATTTCAAACTTGAGGCGTGGGACTATTCATTCTGGTCAGATAAGCTTAAGAACGGTCGTTATGCCTTCAATGATGAAGACATGAAACCATATTTTGAGCTTAACAATACCATCAACGGTGTGTTCGGACTCGCAACAAAACTTTATGGTTACAAATTTAAAGAAACCAATAAGATCGACAAATATCATCCGGATGTCAAGGTTTACGAGGTTTATGAGAAAAACGGCAAACTTCTTGGAATCCTTTACGCCGACTTCTTCTATCGCGAAGGAAAGAGTCCCGGTGCATGGATGACAGAATTCCGTGGCGAGACCAAAGATGACAATGGCAACAAGGAACTTCCTTTAATCTCCATTGTATGCAACTTCTCCAAACCGGTAGGTAATACTCCAGTTCTGCTTACACCTTACGAGGTTGAGACATTCCTTCATGAGTTCGGACATGCACTTCATGGTCTTTCTTCCGAAGCTAAATATGCATCACTCAGCGGTACAAATGTTGATCACGATTTTGTTGAGCTTTTCTCTCAGTTCAATGAGAATTATCTTACTGAGAAGGAATATCTTGACGGGTTTGCGAAACACTACAAGACCGGCAAAAAGATGCCTAAGGAGTTAATCGACAAGTTCGTGAAATCATCTCAGTTCGGTGCAGCTTACGCCTGCATGCGTCAGTTGGGATTCGGTTATCTTGACATGGCCTATCACACAATCAATACTCCGCTGAGAGCTTCCGCCGACATTGAATTGTTCGAGAAAAATGCTCAGGATCCGGTAAGATGCTTCGATGCTGTTGAAGGTTGTATGATCTCACCCTCATTCGGTCATATCTTCTCCGGAGGCTATGCTGCCGGCTATTATGGCTACAAATGGTCTGAGGCTCTCGACGCCGACGCATTCGCCGCATTTAAAGAGACCGGAATCTTCAACCCCAAGACAGCTGCAAAATTCCACAAGATGCTCCAGTCCGGCGACACTGTTGACCCGATGGAACTTTATGTAGAATTCCGTGGCAAGAAACCTACAGTTGATGCTCTTATGGAGCGCGATGGCATCAAGAAGTAACCATAGATTACTTAATACATAACAATAAAAATACCGGCGACCTCACTGCTTGATGAGGTCGCCGGCATTATTTAGGTCCCGGCACATATAAATGGTAGTCGGGGAACTTCTTGAGATCAATCCTTGAAGTACTCGTCAACCACTTCCTGGATTGCGTCTGCATCAGGTTCAAAAGATCCGATATTGAGATCGGAGCCTTTTACCAGATCCATTACCATGTAATAATCCTTATCTTCTAAATCTGCATCAGCATCTACGATCTCAACCGTAAATTCAGTCGGGTCAATCTGCAGTTGCGCGCTGTCGCCATAACCCTCTTCATTGTCGAGATATGACAACACTGCATTCTCAACCAATTCTTTAAAGCTTTCCTTATTCATAATTATTTTATTTTGTTTGCAATGCACATTACAGGTTTGTCCTTTCTTCCCATACGAAATGCATATAGGAATTCATCATCACCCTCCTTTAATTTAAATTTCTTTCTTAACTCATCAGGTTTCAATGGATAATTCCGAGTCGCGACATTAAGTCTTGACCCTGTTAATTCCTTTGAGTTTTTCTTATCCAAAAAGCGATTGATTTTTAAGATTCGCCCCGGGAAATCGGGATAATATTCATTACTAAAAAACAAAGCTGTGCTCCTTCCAACCTGAATGAGATCAGGATAATGACAAACCAGGACTTTTTTTTGCGGCAACTTCATTACCCCGGCATTCGGCTCGTAGAGATAAGTGTAGGATTCTTCATCATTCGCTAACTTGTTGTCGGCATTTATATCTGTCTTGTCACCACAAATCTCCACAGGAGAGAACTCAATATCGGAAATAACTCCGTCATCTCCTAAATCAACCACACGGTATCCTTCATAAGAGGAGTCAGCTTTAACCTGCAACAACAATTCCTTACACTCACCCTTTACACACACCGCATAGATCTTCTGTAAATTCTCAATCTCACCTATCAGTTTTGAGATGTCAAGAAGAGGGGAGACCTTTATCATCAGGTGCTCTGTAGAGGACATAATCAATGGCATCAACTTCAGCACATCCGGTTCACAATCGGCCAGAGAATATGTGCGGTTATTATTTGAATCACGCCTCGCCGGATCAATATAGACTATATCAAAATATTCCTTATTATCCCTGAGAAATTCACAACAGTCAGTGTTATGCACCACAAAATTTCTCAGCCCCTTGCATTTGGCGTTATAGACTAAAATCTCACTCTTTAACGGATTTATTTCGCAAGCAGTAACGGTGTTCCCATTCATGGCACTCGACATGGCATCTATACCGAGACCGGCAGTAAGATCCAATACTTTTTTGCCGGAACCTACTAATTGTGAATGAAAACGTGCCACTCGTTCGTCAGTAGCCTGCTCGGACGAGACTGGATCCGGAAAAAGGAATCCGGGATTGCTGAGAAACGATGGAATCTTAGATGCATTCTTCTTCCTTGCCTCAATTTGTGTTATAGCAAAAGGTAACGAAAAAGGTAGGTCCTTTCCATATAGAGAAAGGAGCAATCCCTTCGGATCATCATTTCGATGCTCCTCAATAAACATGAACAAATCTTCATTAATCTTTTCCATAACAGGCTTATATACTTGTTGCCAATGACTCTAAGTATAGAAATATCGCTCTTTAATCAATGCAAAGTTAGCAAATTTTTCGACAAGAATAGCTTCAAGAATGTTGTGTGATGATAAATTTTGCGTTAACAAAATTTAAATATTTTTTCATTGGAATAAAAAATCGGTATCTTTGCATTAATTTTTCATTTAGTAATAAATGCAATAATATTATGCAGCTATATAAAGGTCTTAAATTATCAGTAAAACTCTCTTTCTTAATCATATCTTCAGCATTAATTGCTCCCTTTACCGCTTTCTCTAAGGAGGATAGCCCCAAAGAGACTTTCACGGTAGTAATCGATCCCGGACATGGAGGGAAAGACTTTGGAGCGGTAGACAATAATGTTAAGGAGAAAGACATCAATCTGGGCGTTGCCAAAAAGCTGGCAGAGAAAATCAAAAAAGGGAGCAAGGATGTGAATGTCGTCATGACACGCGACAACGATACATTCATCACATTGCAGGACAGAGCCAACATTGCCAATAACAACAAGGGAAATCTCTTTATCTCAATCCACACAAATTCAGTAGATAAGTCAAATCCACGGCGCACTACAGTAGCCGGTGCTTCTGTCTATGCCTTGGGTCTTCATAAGGATAAAAACAACCTTCAGGTTGCTATGAGAGAGAATGCCGTAATCGAGCTTGAGAAAAATTATGAGCAGAAGTACAGTGGGTTCGACCCATCAAAAGATGAATCCTACATCATCTTTGAGATGGCACAGAAGAAGAATTTGGGTCAGAGTCTGAAATTCGCCGACATAGCGCAAAAGAGCCTCGTAAGTGTAGCCGGCAGGGGAGACCGAGGGGTGAAGCAAGCAGGATTCTGGGTGCTGTGGGCCACATCAATGCCGGCGGTGCTGGTGGAGCTGGACTTTATTTGTAATCCTAACAGCGCGGTCTATATGGGTTCAGAAAAAGGTCAAGATCAGATGGCTGAAGCCTTGTACAAAGCCTTTGAGAAATATCACAAATCCGTTTCAAGTTCAAAGAATACAACTGCAGAAGTTGAGGTTACGGAAAAAACAAATAATGGCGAGAGCTATGCGGAGACACCGGTTATGCCTTCCGCCCAACCTGTGGAGAAGCAGATAACAGACTCTAAAACCTATGCGAGTGCTGCAGGTTCGGCCAAACGACGCCGCCGTTCTGATGCGTCAAAGAGGGCTTCGTTGGCACGTAATCTCGAAACGGCTTCCATTCCATTGCATTCTGAAAACGAACGACTTCCGGCTATGGAAAAGCCGGTGGAAAAGGTTGAGATTGCTGCTGCAGCACCCGTTTCTGAAAACAGCAAATCAAAAAAAGATAAAAAGAATAAAAAAGACAAGCGACACAAATCTGTATCCGGTTATCATCCACGAGTTGAAAAACTTAAAACGTTCTATAAGATTCAGATTCTTGCCAGCACAGATCTGTTAAAGCAGAACAGCCCGGAGTTTCACGGACTCACTCCTGTTAAATCATTTAAAGAGCATAATCTGTACAAATATACTTACGGGGAAAGCGAAAGTAAGCAAGAGATGGAGACATTGCTGAAAAAAGTAAAACAGGTGATTCCTGACGCTTTTATCATCAAAAGCATGAAATGAAGCTGTTTATATCTCGTAAAGCTTAATAAAAATTAGTTTAAACAACTTCTAAACTAAATTTAGTAAGTGAGTTCAAAAATATTTTGTTAATTTTGCCGAGGATAATAAAATCACGAATTTAGTTTTGAATATTATAGGTTATGAAAAAAATATTTAATAAAGAGTTTATAATCGGGATCTGCGTAATAGTTGCTATTGTCATTCTGATCTTTGGCATTGATTACCTTAAAGGCATAAACCTTTTCAGCCCCGCGAATTTCTATTATGCATCGTACGATAATGTTGCAGGTCTTGAGATATCCTCACCGGTGACTGTTGACGGCTACAAGGTTGGACAGGTTCGTGAGATTCAGTTTGATTATAAGAATCCGGGTAAGATCAAAGTGCTTCTGGCTCTTAATAAGGATCTCAAAATTCCTGTCGATACAAAAGCCATGATGGGAACAACTCTTATGAGCGGAAACTTCATCAACCTCAAACTCGGTAAAAGTGCTGAAAAGATTGCAGTCGGAGGTGATATCGAAACAGTTGAGAATGCCGACCTGATGACGAAACTCAGCGATGAAATGCTTCCCAATGTTAACTCAATCCTTCCCAAAGTTGATTCACTTTTGGCAAACTTGAATAAACTCGCAGGAGATCCGGCTTTGCTTGCATCAATTCAGCGACTTGATGCCATAACCGCTGATATCAAGAGCACAACAGGAGCATTATCCGGAACAATGCAGAGAGATGTGCCCGCCGTAATGAGAAATGCCAAATCCATTACTACGGGTCTCGACAGCGTTACTGCCAATCTCGGTGTACTCTCAGCACAGTTAAAGACACTGCCACTGAATGCAACAATGGATAATGTAAATGCCGTGACCGAGAATCTTACCAAATTCTCAAAACAGCTCAATGATCCGAATTCTTCTTTAGGGTTGCTAATGAATGACCCTGCGTTGTATAACCAGTTAAACAGGGTGGCGCAGGATGTAGATTCACTGATAGTGGATATCAAGAAAAATCCCAAACGTTATATCAGTATCAAACTGCTTTAAAGTGCAGAGAACGTAGCAATGCCTTATTAAGAATCATTCCAAATAACATTTTTTAAGAATGATTTTTAAATATCCAATAAATAAAGAGAAATAAGCTGATTTAGAGTGAATGGCTCCGACATAACTGTCGGAGCCATTCACTTAATTTACAATGCATTACAACAATTTATTCTCAATCATAGTTATTATTTGATTCATAACAGATAACATCCTTAAAATGTGAACATTATCAACAAATATAAATATGCAAATATTTAGTCATTTTTTTTTGTGAAAATTTTGTCGTTATTTTGCATAAGATTATGGAACAGGAATTTCAAGTTAAATGGAATAAGTGTCTTGAGCTGATAAAGGATAATATCGGCGAAAAGCGTTTTAACACATGGTTCGCATGTGCGAAAGCCACCTCATATATAGATAACAAGCTCACATTGAAACTGCCTTCGGCTTTCTATTGTGACAAATATGAAGATGACTTCATCGATATTCTTAAACTTGCCCTGAGAAAAGAATTCGGTAAGGATATAAAACTTGGTTACGAGTATAATGTTCTTTCCGGTGATGACAAATCAAAGGTCAGCATTGAGAGTCCTCAGAAATCTCATCTGAATAACAAATTGGTGACATCATACAGCAAGACACCAATTGAGAAGCGTGAGATTGACTTCGATCCCCAGCTGAACTATGCCCTGAATTTTGAGAATTATTGCGTGGGGGACAGTAATATCCTTCCGCACACTATAGCGAAGCATATTGCGGAGAACCCCGGTAAGCCGGAGTTCAATCCATTCTTTCTTTATGGAAATGTAGGTGTCGGTAAAACACACCTTATTCAGGCTATCGGCATACGTATAAAAGAACAGAATCCCAATGCCAGGGTTCTTTTCGTGCCGATGAAGCATTTCTCCCAACTTTATCAGCAGGCATACCTGAATAAGAATATTCCTGAATTCATCAACTGGTTCCAAGCTATGGATGTGATCATGTTCGATGATCTTCAGGAGCTTTCGCACAAGACAGGTACAGCCGAAGCTCTATTCCCGATTTTCAATCATCTGCAACGCAACAACAAGAACATAATCTTTACTTGCGATCGACCGCCGATGGAGCTTGACGGACTTGCCGACCGTCTTATTGACCGCTTCAAATGGGGTGTGGTGGAACGCCTGCCGAATCCCGATTTCCAGCTTCGCAAGATGATTCTTGAATCGAAATCCAGAAGAAACGGTCTGGAGCTTCCGCAGGACGTGATAAACATTATAGCAACAAGAATTGACGGTTCGGTTCGCGAGCTCGAAACTGTAGTCAACGGATTGCTAACCCGCTCAATTGTTAAGAATGCGCCGCTGTCGGTGGAATTAGCGGAGGAGGTGATGAGTCATGTTGTAAAGCTTCCTGTCAAGAAAGCAATCAATTTTGATATGATTGTGGAATCAACGGCTGAATACTTCAACCTCAGTCCGGATGCTATTTTCTCTCCGAGCCGTCTTCGCGACATTGCCGATGCCCGCCAGATGATTATGTATCTTTCGCATAAACACACTTCTTTGTCTTCCCCGGCTATCGGAAGCAAGCTGAACAGAAAACACGCCACAGTGCTCCATGGTATTTCCTCGATCGAAGACCGATTATCCTATTCAAAGGAACTGTCCGACGCACTTGCAGCAATAGAAAAGGATCTCTTGAAATAAGAGATCCTTTTTTGTCGAGATTGATTAACTTGTTATTCTCCCATCGCGATTGCATCCATGATAAGATGTTGGGAGAATGAGTCAACACCAAGTTTATTCAGAACCTCTTCATCTGCTTTGAATGCTTCAATGAACTCAGCTTCATTATTACTCTTGGCCTTCTTATAAAATTTAACAGCTTCCTTTACCTTCCCTGCAACCAGATTCAGGTGTCCCATATTCAGATAGTCGATAACGGTTGTGTCCTTTTCCGGTATTTTATTATAAAACGACTCACTCTTTTCGAGATTACCGTTCATCAACTCGCCCCATGCAAGAGCTCTAAGCACTTTTAGATTATCAGGCTGAAGATAATGAGCATGGTAATATAACTTAACAGCAGCAGTGTAATCATCAATCCGGCTCATACAGTAGGCAGTATTCATGATTAGTGACACATTTTCCTGATCCTTTTCCAATGCAGACTGATAATATTCGGCTGCAGCCCGGTAATTTCCGATCTTAGTGTTTACGGTAGCCATATTCTTAAGCAACCAAAGACCGGAATCTCCTAATAATTCAGATTTCTGATAAGCCATCAAAGAATCCTGATAATTTCCTAATTGTTGATTGATAAATCCAATTTTCTCCCAGTATTCGGCCTTCAGACCTTGAGTTTTCTCAATTTTTGATAACAATGCAAGTGCTTCCGGATAATATCCACGCTTGAAGTAGAACTCTCCAACCACTGCAACCATCTCGTCGTCTATAAGCATGTTGTTGAGATAGGGGAGTGTCATGAAATTCAAGGGATGATCGAACGGATCTTTAAACTCAGCACGCTTGCCGAACAATTTATAGAAACGATATAGATCTCGGATGAAGATTATAGCCTCACTGTTGAATTCAGCATGAGAGTCCTTTAGTCCTTTCTCTTTTATATCCTCCATCATCTGCGACATCTGTTGCTCAAATTGTCCGAACATAATGGAGCGTTGCTGATCAGGCATTGACGCAAAAGCCAAGAAGAGTGAATATTTATCGGAATCACACATCATTTTATTCATGGACACGGCCGTCTCAAGCGACTTTATTGCTCCTGAATCGATCTTGATAGCGGGATTTTGCGCATCGAAAGGGAGAAACCAAGAGTTGATTGTACGGAAGAAAGGGAATCCTTTTAGATTGGCGAAGGAGACCATCATAAGATCCGCACCTTCCATCTGCATCTCTGTAAACTCACGGAGTTTACCGGCAATTCCATTCTTTTCGAGAATCTCTTCCCATTCCGGATTATTTTCATCTGACATCCCATCCAGATCCAGAGAAGACTCCCTCATTTTCTTAATGATGTCAGGACTTAGTTTCATCAATTCAGGAATGACCTCCTCTCGCATTTTCGCTGTGAGTCGGTCAGTGTCGCGGGCACGTATAATCTCTTTTATCACCGTTCGTAATCGGGAATATGTAAGAATAGAATCATTCCATAAATCAAGTCTGTTTTTCAATGAACCCTCTTCTGTGATTATCTCCTTATATCTGTCGAGTACCAACACGATCCCAACAAGCGAACGTGCTGCCAGTTTCTCACTTTCCGTATTCTCATATACATCTACAATTATATTCAACTTATTCTTGTCGTACACGTACAGCAATGAGAATATCAACGCAGAAAGGATATATCCCGCTAAATTCTCGTCCTGCATATTCTTTATGCTGGAACTTAGCTGAGAAGATATATCTTTATTCAGCATACCGGACCACAAGGCGTCAAAGAGTTCCCGCATAAGGTTATCTCGTATCACCCTAAGTTCGGAAGTATCCGTTTCCGCCGCCTCTCCAAGCATAATATTGGCATTAACCTCCTCAATCTTTTCAATGTGGAGAGGGATGGTTATGTTACGGTGACGACACACTCTCGCCGTAGAATAGAATATTTCCGAACTGTCGGCAAGATTCTTCTCAATAGAAAGTTTCTGCAAAACGTTACGCAGCGAGCTTATCAGACTTCGGTACATCTGATCTCGTGAATCATCTGCCATCCCTTCAACAAAATAGTGAAGCATATATTTATATGTCTGACGCAGATCTTCAAGATCATTCTTAAATTGGAATGATCCTTCATCCTCCATAAGTTGCATAGTCAGGTTTATTGCCTCTGCAACTGAACCTCCGCTCAAATAATTATTGATCTTATTGATCCTATCCTGAAATATTTTGATATTCATAATCATTGTTTTATAAAATCACTTGGTCATGATTACACTTCCAAGTGGGACACACTCCTACAAATAATTAACAAATTCCACGCCAAAATGAATAAAAATCATTATTTTTGCACAAGAGAATCATACAAGATTATAATTTAAACTTTAGAAATATGGTAATTCAAAGATGGCAATCATTATTGCTCCTTATCGCAGCAGCTGTGATGGGAGTATTTTCATTCCTTTCATTAGGTGAGGTACAGCTACCGGAATACACACTGAATCTGACAGCCTTAGGTTTCAGCATCGAAGGAGAAAGCGCAACCAATGCAACTTCCGGTTATTACATTTCCACAGTTCCATTTTTTGTTATCTCTCTTTTGAGTGCGATAATTCCTCTTATCAATATCTTCTTTTTCAAGAATCTTCCACTTCAGAAAAAGATGTGTCTGATTGAATGTCTATTTTTAGTGGTTGTTATTGTAATCGCCGGTTACGAAGGTTATTCAATGATATCGAGTGGTGAGGTAAGCTGGTCAACTATGATAGTAGCACCGTTCCTTGCCTTGATAGCCACAGCAATGGCATATTCACGCATTTCAGCAGACCATAGACTTCTCAAATCAGTTGACCGTCTACGCTGAGGATTTTAAACAACTTCACTGGTAAATGAAGAGTTATTACGCAAGGAGTGTACTTTAATCCCTATAGATTCGAGAAGCCGGATGTATTCGGCTTCTCGTTTTCGTCTAACAGATTTGTGAATTATAATCTGTCGGGGTTTGATGGCTCTGACCAGTTCTTCAAGATCACCTTTAAAGCCACCTCCGATGATCAGATAGTCGCAATTAATATTATCGGGAACTCTTTCTATAGCGGCATCTATGCAGATAATATGCTTATCTCCAACTTTTAATCCACTGTTAGAATACCTTTCAAACTCTATTCTTTTCTCTTTTACAGGTTGTTTAACAGTCAGTGATATCGTATTATAGGTGTTGCATACAATAAAACTACCTGTCTGTACAACTTGCTTGTTTTGCCAGACATCGAAGATTGATAAGCAAAGAGATAATAATCCGCAAACCAATATCGGCTTCCAACGGACCACATTCAGAAAGGATGCTATCGCCACAAGTCCGCAAATCCAGAAAATGACAGCTTCGTAACTGACTGTAATTTCAAGTGTGTTACCTCCGCCAAGACCATCCAATATCTTACTGAAATACTCCAATGCTCTGTCTAATAAGCATCGGACGGCTGCAAAATCTATACCCAAAGAACTTAAGGCTATATAGATGATAGCAATTACCAGGTATATAGGTAATATGGGCAATAGAATCATATTTGCTGGCAAGAAAGAGAGTGGAAATGAATGAAAATAATAGCACGTAAGTATCCAGCTTGCAAAAGTGGCGACGAATGTGGCGGAAAGAGTTTCCATAAACCGATACAGACGTGGATGAGACCTATGAGAAAACAGATTCAGATGGCCAGTAAATAAGATAAGGGATGCAACACAAACCACACTCAACTGAAAACCGACATCAAACAGCGTCTGCGGTGAAACGAGCAGCACAATAATCACTGATGCCGACAACGCATTGATCGCATAATTCTTTCTCTCAGACAATAATGATATTGTCATGAATGTGATCATAATGCAGGCTCTTATGGTAGATGGAGCCATCCCTGATATGAAAGTATAAAACCACAGAAGTAATGTAGCAATGGCATAACGCCACTTATATCTTCCGTAGAAATTAAATGGAAAGAGAAGCATTAGGAATATACCTCCTATTATTGCAATATGCATCCCGCTGAGTGCGAGAACATGTGAGACACCTGCATCTGCAAATGTAGCCTTTAGCTCCGGATCGAGATAGCTGCGATCTCCTAACAAGAGAGTAATCAGAAAATTTTGTGTAGATTTACTAAGGGTTGTATTTTCGATACATCTCTCTATCGAATTTCTGATTCTGTTAGAGTAGTATTTGAGGGTATGTCTATTTCTGATAATTTTAATATTTCCTGCATTTATCGATGCATGATAATAAATCCCTTTCGCATTCATCATGGATTTATATCCTCTTGTGAATGAATTGGGATTATCTTCTATAAGACGCAGCGCCGCTTTAAACCTGATTTCATCGCCTACTTCAAGTTGGCCGCCAGACCCGCGGAGATTGGCTTTAATAATCATATTATTACCATTATACCACGTACTCTTTTCGCTATAAATATCAGATACATCTAATATCAAGACATCACCCGAGGTTTGCTCTTTTATTTCAGAGACCTTACCGGTTATAATACATTCAGTGCCGTCTACGGGTAATTCAAGATATCCCGGTGCTCTGAAATACGATGACATGATTCCCAGCCCGCAAAAGGCTATAAAGAACCAAATCTGATGATAATTTCTCAACCGATAAGTTTTGATTGCATTGGTGGACCTTTTAAGCAATATGATATAGAGCAATGCTGCTAACAGCAATAATCCAAATCCATAAATCCAGGACAAATTCAATTTTAGACCCGACGCAACTCCCAGACTTACGGACAATGCCGGAGTTAGTAAAGTGTTTCGGCTTAATGCGCGTTCCAGATCTCCCATGACAGTTCAGCCTGACGATAAAGCATCTCCAATCCGTTTTTAACTACCGCACCTTGGTCAGCTGCTCTGCGCATAAACTCTGTGGTTTGAGGATTGTAAACAAGATCATAGCATATATGACGAGATGTAATGTACTGGTAGGGTATAGGTGGGTATGTGTCATCATTGGGAGACATTCCCAATGGTGTGGTATTCACAATTAAAAGATTTCGTGTGATCAGATCTTCATCAAGATCTTCGTATGAATATATTTCCGCGCGCCCGTTTCTTGACACAAAATGAGGAGTAATTCCGAGTTTTCTCAAAGCATATCCAACAGCTTTTGAAGCTCCCCCTGTACCCAGAACAAGGGCCGAACGGATCTCTCTACCCTCTAATAATGGGGAAAGAGAAAGGGAGAAACCCTTCCAATCCGTGTTATATCCGGAAAGTAAAGGTTTTCTCCCTTCAGAATTATTTGTGATTTTTATTACATTGACAGCCTCTATTTCGGAAGCGTCTTCCGAAATGTTATCCAGCAATGGAATCACTTGCTCTTTGTATGGTATGGTCACATTCAGACCTTGCAGATCTCTATGCGCTCTTATCAGTTGATCTAATTCTCCAATCGTAGGGATAGGGAAGAGATGATAGGAATTATCAATTCCTTCCGAAGAAAATTTTTCACCGAAATAACGAGCCGAAAACGAGTGCCCGAGAGGATAACCTATAAGACCATACATACATTTATAGCATTACCAGATTATAACTCGCTCGTTCTCGGGACGGAACATCTTGTCACCCTCCTTGATACCGAACGCCTCAAAGAATGGCTCGATATTGCGCAGCGTTACATTCACACGATTCTCGCCCAATGAATGGGGATCGGTTTTGGTTCGTGCAAGTACCTCCTCATCGCGGATATTACTTGCCCAAACATTTGCATAGGCAAGATAGAAACGTTGCAGGGGCGAGTATCCGTCGATATCTTTCTTTTCTTTTCCTTCCTGTGAGTCAAGATATGCTGTCAGAGCTACACGCAGTCCTCCCTGGTCTGCAATATTTTCCCCTAATGTAAATCTTCCGTTGGCATGTACTCCCGGAGCTACCTCGACAGCGTCAAATTGAGCCACAAGTTTATCGGCTAATGCCGTGAACTTTTCTGCATCCTCAGGTTGCCACCAATCGGACATATTACCATTTTTGTCATACTGTCGACCGGAGTCATCGAATCCGTGAGTCATCTCATGACCGATTACCACCCCGATTGCTCCATAGTTCTGCGCATCGTCCGCAGTGAGATCGAAATAAGGTGCCTGCAGAATACCGGCAGGGAAGCAAATCTCGTTGGTAGTAGGATTATAATAGGCATTTACTGTCTGAGGAGTCATGTGCCACTCATCGCGATCTACAGGCTTTCCGAGTTTGCTATAATTATCCTGAGCATACCAGCGTGCAGCCTCACTTACATTCTCAAGATAAGTTTTCTCCGGATCAATCGATATACCCGAATAATCTTTCCACTTGTCGGGATATCCGATCTTGACCGTGAATGTGGAAAGTTTCTCATGCGCCTTAGCTTTAGTGGCATCCGACATCCATTCCAGATTATCGATATGTTTTCCGAGAGCCTTGCGAAGATTCTCCACCAACTCCTTCATATACTGTTTGTTCTCTTCGGGGAAGTATTTCTGGACATACAACTCGCCTACGGCTTCACCGAACATGGAGTTGGGAATTGTCATGACTCTTTTCCAGCGTGGCTCCATCTCCTCAACACCCGACATTGTTTTATCAAACATCTCGAAGTTTGCCTCCTGAAAGTCATCACTAAGGAGATTTGATGAAGAGGTGATAATCTCCAATGCCAGAAGATCCTTGAGTTCCTGCAGCGTGAGAGTCGGCAGATATTCATTGATGAACTCCATATATTTCACTGACGAGACATTTGCCTTATCAAGACCCTCTACACCCAATGCTTTGAAATATGTGTCCCAATCAATATTGGGATAATTCTTCTTTATCTCCGCCATGCTTTGCATATTGTAGCGGAGCTGTGGATTACGACGCTCTTCTCGTGTCTTCTTGTTTTTGGCAAGCTCTGTCTCAACCTTAATCAGGGTGTTCCATGCGCGTTCTCCATCTTTTGCACTATAACCTGCAAGCTCCATCATCCTCTTTACATATTTCTCGTATGCTTTAAGGATTTTATCGTTTGTCTCACTTTTCTCAAGATAATAATCGCGATCGCCGAGACCCAATCCGGCCTCACCAATATGCATGATGTTCATATCCGCATCTTTAGCATCCGCGCCGACACCTGTTCCGAAGAATGCACCACCTAATCCATTATGAATCCAAGCAAGAGTAGTGTAGAAGTTCTCCGGAGTCATAGTCTCTATACGTTCCAACATCGGCTTTAGAGGGGCAGCCCCATCTTTATTTAGACGAACGCTGTCCATTCCCAAAGCATAAAGATCGCTTACTTTCTGAGCATTGGTTCCCTTTATCTTTGATTCGGGATTATCCTTAAGATTAAGAATAAGCTCCTTTAATTGATTACGTGCATTCTCCCGCAAAGCATCAAACATTCCATAACGGGAATATTCTCCGGGAAGAGGATTGTTTTTCATCCAACCTCCACATCCGTAAAGATAGAAATTGTCGGTGGGAGAAACCGACGTATCAAGATTCGACACCTCGATACCATGTTTTGACGTTTCCGATGCGAATGACAATAGGGGAGTGCCCACTATTGCACACAACAACAGATTCTTTAAATTCATATCGTTATCATTAAAATGTGTATTCATTTCATTTTTCATAAAAAGTTTATTTCAGATCCCCTTATGAAAATCTATTCTGAAGATCTTCCAATTCTATCTGTGCAAGTTCCCAAACAGACATTGCATTTTCCAGATCTTTGCCTACCTTGGCATAAGCATCCAAAGTTTCGGAAGATGTGTCTCCGGCAGCAATCTTTGCTTCAAGTTCGGCTTGCATTGACTCCAACTTGGCTATATCATCTTCCGCTTTCTTAATATTCTTTTCTGCCTTGGAAAGAAGACGAGCCCTCTCTTTTTGCTCAGCGTATGAGAGTTTGCCGGATTTGGGCGATTCAGATGATAGATCTGCTACGTTCTTCTCCTCTTTATCTTTTTCCTGTTTGGAGACTGAATTGACATTTGCAGAACCACCCCCCGGAGACTTTGAAAGCTCAAGCTCCGAAAGATGCTCTATATTTTTCTTTCTCAAAAATTCGTAAATACCGCCCAAATTTTCGCGTACTAATCCGCCCCCAAACTCATAGACTTTATCTACAAGACCATCAAGAAAATAGCGGTCGTGGCTCACAATTATTACAGTGCCGTCAAAATCTCTGATCGCCTCCTTCAATATATCCTTGGTCTTCATATCGAGGTGGTTTGTAGGCTCATCAAGAATCAAGAAGTTCACAGGCTCGAGAAGCAGTTTGATCATGGCAAGTCGTGTTTTCTCACCACCCGACAACACCTTGACCTTCTTTTCTATATCTTCACCACCAAACATAAAGGCGCCGAGAATATCTCGAACTTTTGTTCGCATGTCGCCGGTTGCAACATTGTCTATTGTCTCGAATACGGTAAGATTCTCATCAAGCATCTGTGCTTGATTTTGGGCAAAATATCCGATCTGAATATTATGCCCAATCTTCAGTGTGCCGGTAAAAGGAATCTCACCCATAATACATTTTACAAGCGTGGATTTACCTTCGCCATTCTTGCCGACAAAAGCCACTTTCTCTCCGCGCTTTATAGTAAACTCCGCATGATCAAATACCTGATGATCGCCATACGCCTTACCGAGATTTTCAACAATCAGAGGATAATCGCCGGAACGCATCGCTGGAGGGAATTTAAGACGCAAATGGGAATTGTCGACTTCATCAACCTCGATAGGCACAATCTTTTCGAGCTGTTTTATACGGCTTTGCACTTGCACTGCCTTAGTAGCTTTATAACGGAATCGCTCTATGAAATCTTTGATATCGGCAATCTGCTTCTGCTGATTCTCGTAAGCACGCATCTGCTGCTCCACACGCTCTTTGCGCAACTCTACGAATTTTGAGTAGTTTACCTTGTAATCGTATGATCTGCCGCAGGAGATCTCGATTGTTCTTTTGGTGACATTGTCGAGAAAAGCACGGTCGTGACTCACGAGCACCACTGCCTTGGCTTTAGTCTGCATGAACTGCTCAAGCCATTGGATCGACTCTATATCAAGGTGGTTTGTTGGCTCATCAAGGAGCAAAACATCCGGACGCTTAAGCAATATCTTTGCAAGCTCTATTCGCATTCGCCATCCTCCGGAAAACTCCGATGTAGGACGATGAAAGTCGGACTTGACAAAACCAAGACCGGTCAGTGTCCTTTCTATCTCTGCATCCATACTGCCTGATCCCTCTATGGCAATCCTTTCATTCAGATATTCTTGCCTTAACAGTAGATTTGCATATTCCTCGGATTCATAATCTTCTCTTTCAAGCAATTGGGCATTGATTAAGTCAATCTCCTTATGAATATCAATCAGATCAGAAAACGCTTTGCGTGTTTCCTCAATCAGCGTTGTGGAGTCGGCAAGTTTCATCTGCTGAGGAAGATAACCGATTGTTACCTCATTAGGTTTTGACACATTGCCTGATGTAGGACTTTGCAATCCTGCCAATATCTTTAACAGTGTTGATTTTCCTGCACCGTTCTTTCCTACAAGTGCGATCTTGTCGGTTTTATTTATGACGAAACTTATATCTGTGAATAATGGTTTTGCAGAAAACTCTACACCTAAATTGTTGATTGATATCATAACTTACTCTCAAAGGTTTATAGCTCGACACCTATCATAAAGGCTCGATGCCGCATATCTTACAAAATTACATAAAATATGCCAAAAATAAAAATCACCCCTTACGAGGTGATTTTATATTACATTATATGTTCAATTCGGATGAGATTACATCATTCCGCCCATGCCACCCATGCCGGGAGCGCCCATCGGGGCAGCAGGTGTATCCTCTTTCTTGTCTGCAATCACGCATTCTGTTGTCAAGAACATACCTGCGATGCTGGAAGCATTCTCCAATGCCACACGGGTCACCTTTGCAGGATCAATAACTCCGGTCTCGAAGAAGTTCTCGAATGTATCTGTACGGGCATTGTAACCAAAGTCTCCCTTACCATCTTTCACTTTCTGAAGTATTACGGCACCTTCGACTCCGGCGTTGTACATGATCTGACGCATCGGCTCTTCAATGGCACGACGAATGATGGCAATACCTGTATTCTCATCATCATTCGCACCTTTGAGCTGATCAAGAGCATCAAGACAACGTATGTAAGCTACACCACCTCCGGGAACTATACCCTCGGCGATTGCTGCTCTTGTTGCAGAAAGAGCATCGTCAACGCGATCTTTCTTCTCCTTCATCTCTACCTCAGAGGGGGCTCCGATGTAAAGAACAGCAACACCACCTGCGAGTTTTGCAAGACGCTCCTGCAATTTCTCTTTGTCGTAGTTTGAAGTGGTCGACTCAATCTGAGCCTTTATCTGATTAACACGGTTTGCAATAGCATCTTTGGAACCGGCTCCATTTACGATGATGGTGTTATCCTTGTTAACAGTCACTTTCTCAGCAGTGCCAAGATCATTAACAGTTGCCTGAGCGAGCTGCATACCTTTAACCTCACTTACAACTGTACCGCCTGTAAGGATCGCGATATCCTCGAGCATCTCTTTTCTGCGGTCGCCGAAGCCGGGAGCCTTAACTGCGCAAATTTTAAGTGATCCACGAAGACGGTTCACAACCAATGTTGCGAGAGCCTCGTTGTCGACATCTTCAGCAATGACAAGAAGTGGACGACCGGACTGAGCTACAGCCTCAAGAATCGGAAGCATATCTTTAAGATTGGATATCTTCTTATCGTAGAGAAGGATATAAGGTGAGTCCATTTCACATTCCATCTTCTCGCTATTGGTTACGAAATAGGGTGAAATGTAACCGCGATCGAACTGCATTCCTTCTACAATATCAACGGTTGTCTCAGTGCCTTTAGCCTCCTCAACTGTGATGACACCCTCTTTTTTAACTTTGGACATCGCCTCTGCGATAAGTTTGCCAATCTGCTCGTCGTTGTTTGCCGAGATACGTGCGATATTCTCAATTTTTGAGATGTCATCTCCAACCTCCTGACTCTGAGCCTTGATTCCTTCAACAACACAAGAAACAGCCTTGTCGATGCCGCGCTTAAGATCCATCGGATTTGCACCGGCAGTTACATTCTTAAGACCGACATTTACGATTGATTGAGCAAGTACGGTCGCCGTAGTGGTTCCGTCACCGGCCTGATCTCCTGTCTTGGATGCTACCTCTTTCACAAGCTGAGCACCCATATTCTGGAAGGGATCTTCAAGCTCGATTTCGCGAGCTACAGAAACACCATCTTTTGTAATGTGGGGCGCACCGAATTTTTTCTCGATAATAACATTACGTCCTTTAGGACCAAGTGTCACTTTAACGGCATCAGCCAAAGCATCGACACCTTTCTTCAGCTCTTCACGAGCCTGTATGTTAAATTTAATATCTTTTGCCATGATATTTATGTGTTCTTTTTTGCTAATTTCTTAGCCAAATAGATTTAAGATACTTTTGAAATTTTAGTCAATGATCGCGAGAACATCACTCTGACGCATCATAAGATACTTTGTTCCCTCAAGTTCGATCTCAGTTCCGGCATATTTGCCATAAAGAACGTTGTCACCGGCTTTAAGCTGCATCGGCTCATCTTTTGTGCCATTGCCAACAGCAAGCACTTTACCTTTAAGGGGTTTCTCTTTTGCTGAATCGGGAATGATGATTCCTGACATTGTAACTTCTTCTGCTGCAGTTGGTTCTACGAGAACACGATCTGCCAACGGTCTGATATTCATAACTTTTCTATGTTTTTTATATGTTTATTTCAAATTCTACATGTTGATAAAACAAATACCGTGCCAATTTGCATTATCAACCCCTGGTAATCGACACTATAACGCTTGCAACGATTATCGGGTTCTAAATTTTAAGAAATTTTGAAATCTTATTTAGATAGGAGTATATATGATCTTTCGGGTGCAACCACACCTGTCAGTCTGCCTTTCTTCACCTTAAACTCCTTTCCATATACTACGTCCTTATATCTGCCATCAGGAAGGGACGTAGGAAGATCAAGTTTGTCGGCAGATTTCGCCACATTGATTACGGCTGCGCCTTTCTTGCCTCGATTTACAACCAAGACCTGTCCATTGTCCGAAATTTCCACTTTCTCTTTTTCACCACTCATTGCCTTTCGGAATTTATTGACAGCTACCACCTCGGGGTGTTTAAACTCGTCGTTTCCTTTAGCTCCCAACACATTATCTCCCCAGTAGTTTTTTCTGGTAGATCCGGACGGGCGGCTGAAAAATAGGGGAGTGCCATACTGGCGGGCAGTCAGGAAAACCCATCCTTGACGGATCTGATCATCCGTAAGGTGAGCAGATTCGTGTTCATTTGCATAAGTGTCATGGCTTTCCACCCAGGTTGTGAGATATTCAGGCGATGCGGCATGATGAAAATTCAGCACATCAAGACCCTTTGCTGAATGTTTATCGAGCATTTCACGCAACACATGGCCGTAGCCTGAAGCTGTCTGACCCATATAATCGGCATACTCCACTTCAGGAACTCCCTTATCCTGCAATACTTCTCCATACACAAACAGAGAATCGTAAGGTAAAGCCAACTTCACACCTTTTACACTCTTTCTTCCGGTTGCCACGTCCCAGAAATCATTTTCAGTTGCTCCCGATTCAGTGTCAACGGGGTCAGAATGCACTCCAATATGCTTGGCCGTATCGTAACGAAAACCTCTAACTCCCATATTAAGCAGGTCATTTACGAACTCCATATAATATTTCTGGAAATCTTTATTTTCCGTATTTACGTCAGGCAGACCACCCATTGCCCAGAGAGTACACTGTTCTCTGTCTGAATAATCCGTGATATGCTTAAGTCCATTTGTATGAAACATCTTGTCGCGTCCTCCAACAGCCTTATAGAAATCATCACTGACAGCATCTATATCAACCGCCGTATGATTCGGCAATACGTCAACCAACACCTTAATATTATACTTGGCGGCGGAATCCATCATCTCTTTCATCTGCTCGCGAGTGCCAAGTATATTATTTCCGATCTTCCAATCCGTGGGCTGATAGTAGTAATACCAGTTACCTTCTGTGACATCGGTATCGAAAATCTTCTTTCCACTTCCTTCCGGCTCATAGCAATGCTGAACGGGGGAGGTCTGAATCATAGTAAAGCCGGCATCAGCGATATCTTTCATATTAGAAGCGATCGTAGGAAAATTCCAGCTCCATACATGCATGATAGTCTCCGTGTTAGTTGCATCGGGATTTACGGTGATGCGGTCCTTTGAAAATCCGGGCATTG
This sequence comes from Bacteroides sp., assembly GCA_014802175.1. Classification (GTDB taxonomy): domain Bacteria; phylum Bacteroidota; class Bacteroidia; order Bacteroidales; family Muribaculaceae; genus Lepagella. The sequence continues at coordinate 1,263 of JAAVCU010000018.1, read as the reverse complement.
TCACCAACAATACTCCGGAGCATAATAATGTTAGTTTTAAGGTCATTATACTATAGTATTTAAAGTATTTATTTAAGTTTTGAAGCATAATATAGCCCCAAAAAGTCATAACGTTTCAATGAATTCTTCAACATTTACTCTTCGTATAAGATAAACAATAAAATAGGGATTTCGGTTTCACACTTCGCTAAATAATTTACCAATTTTGCACACAAAAGTTAAATCTGTGCTATATATTAATATTGTTTAAAAATTGAAATTCAACATCTTAAGATTTGGATTATATTTATTTTTTTTATAAATTTGCAAAACAATAAACAACTTTACTTCTTCAACAAATAAAAGGTTCCCTCGGAACTTCCTAAAACTGATTCACATGAAACTTCGCGTTCTTCTTTTAATATTAGCAATCTCAGGTATATCATTAACCCAAACAGCAGACGCGGCATCAAAGGCCCGCAAGGCTCACCAGCAGGCACATAGCGAGCAGCTTGCTAACGCAAAGATTGGTATGGACAAAACCGTGATCGCCAATATGGTTAAAGGAGATTTGGTAAGCAAAGAATCCCAGAAGATGGAGCTTACCAAAGAATCAGAAGCGATGATAAAAGACCTGATGGGGGAGGCTCACAAATACATTGGCAGACCTTATCGTCACGGTGCAAAAGGTCCTTCAGCATTCGACTGCTCAGGATTCACAAGCTATATCTATCGTCAGTTCGGTTATTCGATCAGTCCATCATCAAGAGCACAATACACGGAAGGAGTAAATGTCAGCCGTAACGATCTTCGCACCGGCGACCTCGTATTCTTTACGAGCAGAAACAGCGGCAAGAATGTTGGTCATGTTGGAATCGTTGTAAGTGCAGACAACGCCACCGGAAATTTCAAATTCATTCACGCCAGCATAAAAGGTGTAAAAGTCAGTGACTTTGAAGGATATTATCTCGGACGATACATCGGCGCGCGCAGAATCATTACTGAATAAAGCCAGTTTGGAGTAATTTTTTACAAAATTCTCACGAAAATATTTGGTCAGCTCAGAAATATTGACTAATTTTGCATCGTCAAAAAGGGAACAGAGGTTCTCATGCTAAAAATAAATATTGCCTTGTGGTGTAATGGTAGCACACCGGATTCTGGTTCCGTTTGTGAGAGTTCGAGTCTTTCCAAGGCAACAAATTTGACAAAATTAAATTTTTAGATTGCCTTGTGGTGTAATGGTAGCACACCGGATTCTGGTTCCGTTTGTGAGAGTTCGAG